>JBHJGV010000074.1:0-23325 GCA_050331455.1 Alphaproteobacteria bacterium | reverse complement strand
GGGACCATGCCTAAACGACGCGAGACCGGTGTGCCGTGCGCTCAGAAGCGCACCGCGCGGCGGGCGGGGTAGTAGCGCGGCGGGCCGGCGCTGAAGGTCGGCACGCCAAAGGCGCCGCCCGTGTTCCCGGCATCGATGATGTATTCCTTATCCAGAAGATTTTGGGCCTCGAAGGTGAGGGCGTAGCGCTCGTTCTTCGTGGCGAAACCGGCGCGGACATTAACGAGACCATAGGCCTCCTGGGAGATCGCGGGGATCGTGTAGAGCAGCGCGCCCGTGGCCGGATCGAACACATCGACCGCACCCTGATTGTTGTCCTCGAAGAAAACCTCGGACTGCCAGGTGTAGGTGGGCGTGATGAAGAGCCTGCCCGTGTCGCCGAGGTCATAGCTGTACGTCAAGCCGGCCGAGAGGGCATGGTCCGGACTGAGACGGAACTGGTTGCCGCCGAAGACCAGGGCGTTACCGTCCTGGTCCGTGTCGTCGAACCGGCTGCGGTTGAAGCCATAGGTCAAAAAGACGTCGAGCCCGTCGAGGGGCGTGGCGAAGGCCTGCAGTTCCACGCCAATGGAGTCCGCGCTGCCGGCATTGATCGTGTCGATTAGGCCTGTCGTGACATCCACCACGGATGTGATGAAGTCGCTGTAGTCGTAGTAGTAGACCGAGCCCTGCACATCGAGGCGGCCATCAAAAAGCAGGCCCTTGGCGCCTACCTCGTAGCTGCGGACGATTTCATCCGGAAACACCTCGAAGCCTGTGAAGACCGGTCCGGCCACGGACACATCGACGACTTCCGGACGGCGGCCCCGGGCCACGGAGAAGAACACGTTCACGTCGTCCGTGAGGTCGTATTTGATCACGCCCCGCCACACCACGTCGGAGAAGGTTTCCTCATCGGACTCGATGATGACATTGCCGGTGTCCGCGGCGAGGATGGTTTCGACCGGCATGCCGTCGAGCGGATTGATGATCGGCCCGCCGGTCAGGATGCCCTGGGCGGCGAGCACACTGACGCCCTCGACGGCGCCGCCGGAAAAGCCGGTGACCTTCACGTCCCGGGTCCAGCGGATGCCCCCGGTGATCTCCAGGCCCTCGATGGGCTCGAAGGTCAGGTCAGCGAAGATATCATAGGCGGCGTTGTCGGCGAAATTGGTGAACTGCTCGGCGAAAAAGGGGCTGAGCAGGTTGAAGGGCGCGACCCCGGCGGCGATAGGTGCCAGATTGGCCGGATCACCGGACAGGAATGCGGCCGAGATGGCCGGGTCGCCGAACAGAAAAGTGGCGCCTTCGGGCAGGCCGAAGGCCGCGGCAAGATCCGCGTTCTGACCGGTCGCCGCGACAGAGGAGAACAGGGCGAGGAGATTGCGTTCGTCAAAACCCAGGGGCACGACCTGGTCGCCGTTTTCGAAAAACAGGTTGCCACCGATGAAGCCGCGGAATCGTCCGCCGGCGTCATAATTGAGGCGCAGTTCCTCGCTCCATTGGCTGCCGGCCGCATCCTCGGCAAAAATCAGGATGTCAAAGGCCGTGCCGTCAGGGTCAAAAACCTCGACGGAGTCAAATTCCCGGTAGGCGGCGAGATTGGTCAGCGTCCAGGCATTGTTGAGTTCATAGGTGATTTCCGTCGTCACGCCCCACACGTCCCGGTCCACACCGAGGGGCGTGTCGCCGAGAAAGCCGCCGAACGTGTTGAGAGAGGCGAAGTCGTTCGGGTCCGTATTGCCTCCGAGTGCGGGGATCACGCCGCTCTTGAAGGATGTGCCCGTCGGCGTGTCGTGCTGATAGGACGCAATGACGTCGATGGTCAGACGATCCGTGGGCGTCCAGCGCAGCACGCCGCGGGCGGCGGCCGTGTCGGTGCCGTTCAGATTGGCCCCCGTATTGTTCTGAACATAGCCGTTGCGGAAGGAGTACTGGCCGGAAAACCGGACGGCGAGCGTGTCCTCGACCAATGGTATATTGAGGAAAGCGTCCACTTCGTCATGGGACAGATTGCCGATCTGGTAGGACGCGCCGGCGCCGAATGTGTTCTCGGGCCGTTTTGAAATCACGGACACCGCGCCGATCTGGGCACTGCGGCCGAACAACGTGCCCTGCGGGCCCTTCAAGACCTCGACCCGCTCCAGGTCGAACAGCTGCACGACCGAGCCGCGGGAGCGGGAGATCGTCACCCCGTCCTGGAACACCGAGACCCGCGGTTCGATGTTCGAGGCGCCCGAATCCGATGTGATGCCCCGGATCACGAAGCCCGGATTGTTGACGCTCTGCTCCTGCACCACGAGGCCCGGGACGAAGCGGGACAGTTCGTCGAATTCGGTGATGCCGAGGCTGTCGAGAAATGCGCCGTCATAGGCCGTTATGGTGATGGGCACGTCGAGGATCGACTCTTCGCGCTTCTGGGCCGTTACGGTGATCACTTCCATGCCGACGCGCACGGGCTCTTCGGCCCCCTCCTGGGCGCGGGCATCCGGAGCGGATGGTAGCGCTGCACCGCAAACGCCGCACAGCAGCAGGGCCCGGCCTGCGCCGCCCGTCCAATCGATTTGCATTGTTGTTTCCCTTGAAATTCCGCGGTTGGCCGAGGACACAGGCCGGCCCGTTTCGTTCGGGCATCAGAGATTTAAAAAGCGTGCAATGCACAACGCCGCTGTGAATGATTGATGAAGCTTTGATGAAGGCGCGGCCTGTTCCGCCTTCTCGGCGAGCACGCAAGGACGCGATCGCATTCAAGGCCGGCACCGCCGACAGGCCAGCGCCGTCATCCTCCCGCACAGCTCAAGGGCCGCGGCGCGCGCTGTAAGGTGTTCCCATGCCGGCGTGACGAGACGGACGTGATCATCGTTCGGGTGTGGCACAGCCTCAAAGACCGGGCGGCCATGCCACCTCCTCTCGTCGCCTCGTCTCCCTTCACCGCGGCGTTCAGGCCTGCGGGCCCAGGTCGACCTTCAGTTCCCGGATCGCGTGGACAAAATTGTTGGGGGCAATGTCGATCTCGCCGGTCCAGGCGATGTCCGGGAAGCGGGCCAGGATCTGCTTATAGGCGGCCTCGAGCTGCATATTGGCCACCCGCTGGCCCAGGCACACATGGGGTCCGAGGCCAAAGGCGATGTGGTCCTTGGCGTTCGGTCGGGTGACATCGAACCGGTCCGGTTCCGGAAAGATCGCCGGGTCCCGGTTCGCGGCACCGTAATACATGATCACCTTTTCGCCCGCGCCGATGGGTTGGTCGCCGATCATCGCATCCCGGGTGGCCGTACGGCGCATATAGACCACCGGCGAGACCATGCGGATAGCCTCATGGACCATATTGCCGATCAGTTCGGGTTTCTCGATCAGTTTGCGCTTCTCCTGGGGAAACTCCGTCAGCAGTTTCATGGTGCCGGAGAGCGAATTGCGGGTGGTGTCGTTCCCCGCAAAGACGATCAGCAGCCAGGAGCCGTCGAGATATTCATCGGGCAGAAGATCGCCGTCCACCTTGGCGTTGGCGATGGCTGACAAAAGATCCTTGCGCGGTTCGGCGCGGCGCTGTTTCAGGGTCGCCTGGCCGAAATCGAACATCTCCTGGATGGCGGCGAGGAACGCGTTCAGAAAATCCGCATCGATTTCGCCCAGTTCCCGCTGCTGGAAGACATACCCGGCGATCTCCAGGAAGTGCATCCACTCGATCAGCTTTGGCCGGTCCGCCTGATCGACGCCGAGAATTTCGCACAAGGTGAAGAGCGGCAATTCGGCCGAGAAGCGCTCGACCATATCGACCCGGGGGCCCTCGGCGGCCATGCCGTCCAGCAGTTCGCTTACCTTCACGTCCACCTTGCGGCGCAGATCTTCCACATAACCCGGCGTGAAGAAGGGCATGTGCTCCCGGCGCAGGGGGATATGGTAGGGCTGGTCCAGGCAGATCATGGTGTCGAGGGACGAGCGGTGGAGCAGCGGATGGCGCCGGTCCTCCCGCCCATAGGTCATCAGGATGCCGCCCTTCTGGGAGGAGAAGGTGGCCGTATCCAGTTCCACGGCCCGGATATGGTCATAACGCGTCAGGGCCCAGAAGCCTGGTCCTTCCGGCATGGGGTGCCACATGACCGGTGCCTGCTCCCGCATGGTGCGGAAGGCCCCATAGGGCTGACCCTGGGTGAACACGCCGTTTTCGTAGAGCAGGGCGGGCGGCTCCAGGGGCGCGACCGGCGGCGTCTTCGGGCCCCGTGCGTTGAAATCCTCTTCGTAAGTATGGCTCACAGGTTCCAGCATCGGCGGCATCTCCCTTGATCGGTCCCGCTTGGCGCGGCGGACCACGTTTGCGCAGCAGTGTAGCCAAACGCCCCGGGGACGCCAGTCAGCCTCAGCGGACGGTCGCGTCGATCCGGTCGATGCGCGGCGAGTCGGTCAGCCGAGGCAACCAATCGGTGCTGTCGAACCAATAGGCCCGCGTCTTGTCCAGAAAGCGGTCCATGGTCCGAGCGAGGATCCAGGCATCCAGGAAGGCCAGAAGGTCCGGATTGCCGCCCCGGATGCCGAAGGCGAGCGCGGTCTCGGCCAGCGGCTCCTCCAGGGGCAGGCGGAAGCGTTCGGGCGACTGGGCCACCAGCACCTCCGGGAAGGGCGATGTGGCGAGGAGCAGGGTGATCTGGTCATCCAGGAGCGCGGTCTTTGCGCTCTGGACTTCGGGAAACCGGATCAGTTCAGCCTTAGGCAGGCGCTCAACGGCAATCCGCTCACCGGGGGCACCGCGGGCCACGGCGATCCGGACGCCATCGCGGTCGAAATCTCGAAGATCCCGGCCCCGCGGCGCACCGGAGGTCGCGGCGATCAGATGGACGAAGCGTTTGGCATAGGGCCGGGTAAAGGTCACCTGGACGGCCCGGGTCGGCGTGACCGCATAGGCGGCAATGATGACATCGATGGATCGCCGCTCCAGGGCGCCCACCAGTTCTTCTTCCGACAGAGGCACGATTTCCACCTCGACTCCCAGATCGCCGCCCAGAGCCAGGGCAATGTCGATCTCATGGCCAATGAGGGTGCCGGCGGCATCCCGCATGGCATAGGGCGCAAAAAGAACGGTACCCACCCTTAAGGTTCGCCGGTCCAGGATGGTGTCGAGGTCGTCGCCGGTGTCGCGGGCCGCGCGCCGGGTCGATCCCACCGGGTCTGCCTGGGCGACGCGGACGGGCCGCGGCTCCTGGGCGACCCCGGCATCGAAGGCGAAGCCGTCGGTCGTGTTCTGGCCGTTGGCCTCGCCGGGGCGGACAACGGGCCGGGGCGGTTGTGCGCCAGGTCGGGCGGCGCTGCCGTCGGGCTCCGCGGGGGCCGGGCCGGCCTCGTCGTCGCGGATGAGTTGGTTGATGAGGGAATCGATCTGGCTGGCCTCGCCCTGCTGTTCGGCGGCAGCGGGAAGGGCACCGAGCAGCACCGCCAGGGTCACGGCGACGGTGCGGGTTACGGCGCCCGCAAGGGTGCGCAGGGAAACGGAAGTCGGGAAAGGGCGGGTGCTCATGATCGGACGATCCTTGCAACGCGGAACATTTGGCGCCGATGCGGCGGCGGCCATCGGTGCGGGACACTAAGGCGGTTGCCTAAACAATTGAACCACCCGGATCATCCCCTTGGAACTACATCCAATGCCTTGGCAGTGGGGGTAGAACAGTGGGATGACCTTGGCGCGCGTTGGCGGCACAGTGACGTAAACGGTAAACCACGAGTCGGGATGGTGGGCCCGGTGTCAAACCGGCCGGGTCGGGGGCTGGCGGACATGGAGCGAACCCGGTGACCGAATCCGGTCCCACGGGCAGAACCGAGAGTATAGGTGGCGTGATGATGGTTGGGTGCAGAACACGCGAAGGGATCACGGGCCCGGTGGGCCCGCGCAAATCACAGCGCCGCGCGGTGCCGGTCGCCTTGGTGGTCGCGCTTGGCGGGCTGCTTGCCGGCTGCGGCGCGGCAAGCTGGATCGGCCTCGGCGAACCGGGCGCGGCCCGGGATGGCGCCCGGCGCACGGGCGGCGGAGATCTCGTGGTCCGGTGCGAATCCCGCGACGGCACATATCAGACCTGCCCGGCGGAAACGGCCGGCGGCGTGAGACTGGTGCGCCAGCTCAGCAGCATCCGCTGCGAGGAAAATCGCAGTTGGGGCGTCGAAGAGGGCCAGATCTGGGTCGATTTCGGCTGCGGCGGGGATTTCCAACTGGTCGGCACGGCGCCGCCCGAACCCGTCGCGGCGGCCACCCCCGCCCTGACCCAGCCCGCGAGCACCGCGCTGGCGCTCCAATTCGGATCCCCGGCCCGGGACGAGGCCGTTCGGGCCTGCGCAACCTATGCCGACTTCAAGGTGCGAGACGCCGGAGCCGACAGCGGGCGCCCGGACCGGGTCGTTTATCTGCGCCGGGTGGATGAGCGCCATTATCAGGTTCAGGCCTATATCCGCGTGGCCTACTCCCCGGATTTCCTGCGCCAGATGGAGCGGGAGCAAAAACCCGAGCCCCGGGAGGTCTTCTACATCGATTGCGAGACCCTGCGCGGCCAGGTCATCCATTTCGAATACAACAACTTCCTCTGATCGGAGACGGCCCGTCACCCGGCGGGCCGTCGGCGCGTCCCCTCCCGAGAGGGCTTGCGGCAAAATCCCCCTTTCGTCTTGAAGCATTTCGCTGGCGCAGCGACCGGGTGGACTCATCGCCATAGCCCTGACCAGCAGGGTCCATGGGCGGGTCGTCTCCCCGCGCACAATCGGCCCCATCCCGAATGAAAACGGCGCGCGCTGACGAATTGTCAGTTTGTGCGTGGCCACAATCATCCGATGACAATCTGTCAGTTCCCGTATCGCATGATGCCGAGGTCGCAATCCCTGCCGATTTCAAGGGGTTTTGCTGCGGAGCAGCATCAAATCTCTATTCACGGATCGTTGAACCGGGTGTTAGTCTTGGCTCAAGCAATCAAAAGCCCATCGTTCCGGGGGAGAGACACATGCGAGTGCGTGGCGCAACGTCACTGGTCGGATGCACGGCCATTGGAACCATCATGGCACTGACGCCCGGCCTGGCGACCGCCTTGGCCCAGGAGGCGGATGCCCCCCTGGTGGCGCGCGATACGGGCCGGATTGAGCGCATGACCGTCATCGCACAGAGGACCGAGCAGGATCTGCTGGACGTGCCTATCGCCGTGACATCGCTCGATGCCGATGCCCTGGACGCTCGCCAGATCGAGACCTTTTCGGACATTCAGTTCAATACCCCGAACCTGTCCTTCACCAAGGGCAACTTCGCGGGCTCCAACCTGCAGATCCGTGGTATCGGTTCGACCTTGGTCGCCACCTCCGCGGATACAGGTGCCAGTATCCACGTCAACAACGTTTTCCTGCAGAGCCCGCGCCTGTTCGAGACGGAGTTTTATGACGTTCAGCGGGCGGAAGTCCTGCGCGGTCCCCAGGGGACGCTGTTCGGCCGGAACGCCACCGGCGGCGTTGTGAACATCATCACCGCCCGGCCCGAACTCGACCTGTTCGGCGGTTCGGTCAATGTGGAATACGGCAATTTCGACCATGTCCGGGTCAATGGCCATGTCAATATCCCCATCATCGAGAATGAACTTGGTGTGCGGATCGCCGGTATCTATCTGAACCGCGACGGGTATTCGGAAAATATCTTTTCCGGGGAGAACATCGACGGGCGGAACTCCTACGCCATTCGCGGATCCATCCGCTGGACCCCGACCGAGCGCACGACCCTCGATATCATTGGGTCCTTCTTCAAAGAGGACAGTGATCGGGTGCGGTCCGCAAAGCAGCTGTGTAATCGAGACCCCAGCGCCGTGCTCGGCTGCCTCCCCGACAACCTGGACTTCGAAACCACCAACGCCAATGCGACCCTCGGCGGTTTGCTGACGTCTGACCTGATCCTTGGTCCCCTTGGACTCGGGGCGTTTTTCGGACCCGGCGGCAATATCAACGCCGTCAATCCGTCCGATCTGCGCCAGGTCAATCTCGACTTCGATCCGATCTACGAGTCGGATGAGACCTTCGTCATGGTGTCCTTCACCCAGGACCTGACCGACACACTGACCTTCTTCCTGGAAGGTGGTTATCAGGACACCACGGTTCTGTCCCAGCAGGACTACAACTCGATTTTCAGCAACGAGCCGTTCGTACAGCCGGACCTTCTTGCCGAGCTGTTCCCCCAGACGACAGCCGCGCTGTATTCGGACGGTCTGATTCCCATCTCGGCCATCGACGACAGCAATACAGGCGTTATCGGGGGCAATGTGCTCAGTCGGGATGCCTTCCTGGAAGGTTACGACCAGTCGGATCTGGAAGCGGAGCAGTTCAGCGTCGAGGCGCGGATCCAGTCCAGTTTCGACGGGCCGCTGAACTTCCTGGTCGGCGCCTACTATCTCAATTATGAGACGGCCACGAACTATTACGTGGTCGCCAATCAGCTCGACTACTTTGCCGCCATCGGGTCCGGGGTGGACGGCATCGGCCTGGTGGCGCCGTATTTCAACAGTGAGACGGATCTCTTCGAACTGGAATCCGCAGCCTTTTTCGGCGAGGCCTATTACGACCTCACCGAGACGATCAAGCTGACCGGGGGCATCCGGTACACGATCGACGAAAAGACCCTGCGGGACCGGCAGGTGCTGTTGGACACCGCGGTGCCCATCGGAACCGAGGACGCCACCGCGGCCCTCGCCGCCGTGGACAAGGATCCCTTGACCGAAGGCGTACAGGAGTTCCGCGAGGCTGATGCCCTGTTCCAGGAAGTGACGGGCCGCTTCGTTGTCCAGTGGACGCCCGACGTTCCGTTCACAGACCTGACCAATATCTACTTTTCCTATTCCCGCGGCTTCAAGAGCGGCGGCATCAACCCGCCGATCGACCCGGCCTTGTTCCCGGGCACGGAGGCCAATTTCGCCCCGGAATTCGTGAATGCCTATGAAATCGGCACGCGGAACGAATTGTTCGAAGGACGCCTCCAGGCGAGCCTGACGGGCTTTTACTACGACTACACGGGTCTGCAGGTGTCCCGGATCGTCAACCGCACGTCGGTTAACGACAATATCGATGCCCGGATCTGGGGTCTTGAGGCCGAGTTCCTCGCCCAGCCGCGGGACGACCTGCAGTTCAACCTGTCCATGTCCTACCTGAACACCAGCATCATCGACTCCGCGATTGTGGACGGTCGGGATCCGACCGACGGCTCGGATGACGTCACGCTGATCAAGGACATCTCCAACACGGCCAATTGCGTGGTCGAACACAATGGCGGCGGGGATCTGGTCTCCTCCGGTGCGGCCGAGGCTCTTGCCGCAGAAGGTGTGGTCTTTATCGGGGCGGAGACGCCGGGCATCGCCTTTGCCGGCTTCGGCATCTGCGAGGCGCTGGCGGCGGGTTTCGACACCCTGCGTGACCAGGGTTTTGCCTTCCCCCACACCGTCAGCGACGGCGTGCCGGCCGATCTTGACGGGAACGAGTTGCAGAACTCGCCGGACCTCACATTGAATGTGGGTGCGCAGCACACCTACGAATTCGACATCAACGGCTACGACATGTATCTGGAGTCGCGGGTCGATTATTACTACCAGACGAGTTTCTTCGCCCGGATCTATAACCGGCCCATCGACGAGATCGATTCCTACGGCAACGTCAATCTGCAAATGACGCTCTATGGGCCGGAGCGGGAATGGTTCGTGCGCGGTTTTGTCCAGAACCTGTTCAACAATGATCAGGTGACGGGCCACTACTTCACGGACCCGTCCTCGGGCAATTTCACCAATGTCTTCGTGCTCGACCCGCGCCTGTTCGGAGCGGAAATCGGCTACCGGTTCTGATCTCCGGCACCCCCATCCGGCGATCGGATCAAACCCCCGCGAGGCACAGCCGGCGCGGGGGTTTGCCGTTTCGGCGGCGCTTCGCGCAAGTCAGACGTCCTCCAGGGGGCCGGCCAGTTCCTGCACGCCGTCCGGGTCCACGCCCCAGGAAAAACACGATTGGCGGTTGGTATGGCAGGCCGGACCAATTTGATCGATGCTGAGAAGAAGTGTGTCGGCGTCACAGTCCAGCCGAAAGGCGTGCAGGTGCTGGATATGGCCTGAGCTTTCGCCCTTGCGCCAGGGCCTGTTGCGGGAGCGGGACCAATAACAGACCCGTCCGGTTTCCAGGGTCTCCCGGACCGCATCCGCGTTCATCCAGGCCATCATCAGCACGGCATGGGTGTGGGCATCCTGGGCGATCGCGGGGATCAGGCCGGCGTCGTTGAAGGCTAGGCGGCTCAAGACGTCATCGATGGCCATGGGCGACGGAGCGGTCCAGGTCATGGCAGGGGTCCTTCGGTCAAAGCGGCGTTGCGGCCCGATCCTTGCTACGCGTGATGGGCCATGCCGTCCGGCGAGGGGGATCCGGGCGATGGGGCGGCACGACCGGGCTGAAACTGACGGATATCGGTCCAGGGCATTCGGGGCAGGGGGCCGCTTGCGCCCCGCAGGCGTCTCGACGGCCCGGTCCTGCACATGGTATGGCGACTTTTCCGGGGTTTAGACAAGGCGTTGGGCAGTGATTATTTCCCACAAATATCAGTTCATCTTCATTCGGACCCGCAAGACCGCCGGGACCAGTGTGGAGATCACCCTGTCGCGCTATTGCGGACCGAAGGACATCGTCACGCCCTTGGGGCCTGAAGAGGAATATGTCCGCCGGGATCTGGAAATTTATCCGCGCCACTATGCCCGCTGGCCCTTCAGCATGGTGGTCGGGAACGGTTTCAACCTGCATCGTTATCCCATGCGCACCGGGCGCGCCGTGTCCGCTCTGGGCGGCCAGCGCTTCTCGCCCTTTATGTCGGCGCGGGACCTGCGGGAGCGGATCCGCCCCGACATCTGGAACAATTACCTGAAATTCACCATCGAACGGGATCCGCTGGACCGCCTCATGTCGCTCTATTACAGCGAGCTGGCGGCCGACCGGGTGCGGACCATCGACCAGTTCATGGCGCGCCCTGCCCTGGAGTCGAATTTCGATCTTTATGCCATCGACGGCGACGTGGCCGTGGACCGCATCATCCGTTTTGAAAATTTGCGGGAGGATCTGCACCGGGTCTGTGCGGAAATCGGGCTATCCTTCGACGGTTGGCTGCCCCGGGCCCGCGCCAGCAACCGTCGCAACAAGCGCAATTGGCGAGATCTGCTGGAGGTCGATCAGATCGACCGCGTTCGAACGGAAAGCATCCGCGAATATCACGTGCTGCAGTCCCTCGGGGCGACGATCCCGCCGGAAGTTTTGCCCCTGCCGGATACATACCGGCCCATGGCCGGCCTCGCCTCGACCGCCGGGCTTGATACCCTCACGGCCGGCACCGAGCGGGCAGAGGTGTTCAGCCATTCCGACGCGGCCCATGACCAGTTCGAACCCTATTACGAGGAGGCTGGCCTTCCTGCCGCCGACCACGGGCGTCCTGTCACCAATGAGGATTGGCGGGCAGCCTATGAGGCCGAAACGGCGGCGGCCGCTCCGATGCCGGAGCGCCAGGACGCCATGGCTCTGTCCGAGGAAACGGACGACTATGGGGAGGAAATGACCCCCGGTGTTGCTCCGTCCCAGGGTCCTGGACCGGTCGATCCCCTGGCCGACGTGCTGGCGGAAATCCGGGCCGGTCTTGAGCGGGAACAGGATGAGCCCGATCCCGCGGCGGCAATGGCCGACGGCCACGGGCCAGCGCCGGACCGCGCGCCCTTCGATGCCGCGCCGCCGGTGTCACAGACACCCGAACCGGCTCCCTGGGAGGCTCACCCCAGCGCGCCGGACCCGGTCCACGCCCCGGTCGAATTCGCCTCCCGCGACGCTTCGGATGATGTGACTCACCGCTGGGATAATCCGGATGCGGCCCCCGCACCGCTCCATGATCCGGTCCAAGCGCCCGCATTCGACCCGGCGCCTGAACCGGCCGCCATGCCGATGGCTGGGTCCAATGGGATGGGCGACCCCGCACCGGCGGGCATCCATCAAGGTGGAGAGGAGGCGGCAAGGGCCGCAGCCTGGCAGCAGACGGCTCCGGCCGATATCGCGCCTGCCCATGCCGCCCATTCCGATTCCGCCCATGCTGATGGTGCGCCGGGCGAGCCTGCCCCGGCGCCGCGGGTCTCCCCGGCCGAAGGGCTCGACGCGCGCGAA
Organism: Alphaproteobacteria bacterium; assembly: GCA_050331455.1. Lineage (GTDB taxonomy): Bacteria > Pseudomonadota > Alphaproteobacteria > JAJFIK01 > JAJFIK01 > CAYUYV01. The sequence continues at coordinate 11,178 of JBHJGV010000074.1, read as the reverse complement.
CTGCTCACGTCCCTGCGGACGATCCGGGCCGCCCGGGCCCATGGAGTCGCTGCGCCGGTGTCCACCACGCCATCCTCGATGGCTCCGCGTGTCGAGGCGCCCATGGTTCCGTCTGCGGCGCCGGAGGGCCAGGCGGCCGCGCCCCCGGTGCCCGAACCGGTGGCGCCCGCCTTCGTGCCGGCACCGGAAGCGCCCCTGGCCGAGCCGCTCCCCGAGGCCGCCGTTGCGACGGACGCCGACCATCCGCAGACGGTTGACGGGCAGGAGCCGGCATTGCCGGAAGCGCCCGCCGTCGCCGCCGAGCCGCCCGCACACACGCCGCAGACCGTGCCCGGCACCACGCCCTCGACCCCAGCGATGCCCTCGACCCCAGCGATGGAGGAGCCGGCGGGCCCATCCGCCGCACAGGCCGCCGCGCCACGTGCTCCGGCGGCGGAACAGCACCCCGCGGCAGCAGGACAGGCGCCTGCGCCGGCCGCAGCGCCTGGTCCATCGCCGGCTGCGCCTCTCCCGGCGGACGATCCGGCCCGGGCGGCACCGGCGCTCGCTGCGGCCTTGAAATCCGGCTTCAAGGGCAATTCGGCCTTCCATTCCCAGCTCAAGGCCGAAATTGAACGCTCCCTGCGCGGCGCCTTGACGGAAGCGCTGGCGGCGCGCCGCGTTGCAAAGACCCTCAAAGACCAGGGCCTGGATACACAGCCCTATCAGGCCACCGAGCCCGCGCCGAAAGCCGATCCCGTGGAGGCGGTGCGGCAACTGGCGGATCAACAGGCGCCCGCTGCGCCCGCGCCGGCCCCATCCCGAGCCCAGGTTACGCGCGATCTGTTGAAAGCCCTGGCGGCCACCGAACGCGCCGCCCGCGACCGGGAAGCGGCGAGTGCGCCGGACGAGACCGCCTCGACCGGCACCGAGCCGGCCCCGGCCACGGCGGTCGCGTCCTCGGTTCCTTCCTTGGATGCCGTTGCCGGTGTGGCGGCCCGTCCGGCCGCCATTGAAACACCGCATGGGCAAGGCGCGTCTGCCGTTACCAATGGCGAGGCCGCTGCCCACGCGACGCGCGGGCCCCTCGAGCCGCCGGCTTGGCTGGATGATGACGACTGGAGCTGGCTGCCCACGCCATCCGCGAATGGCCGCGGCGATCGCGCCCCGGACATCCCCCGAGGACACACGTAGTCCGCCGCGCCCTGGGCGGTGCCGACGGACGCCGGCCTATTCCGGCGCCACCGCGTCGTCATGCCGTTTGCTGATGTTCCAGAGGCCTTTCAAGAGTGCATCCTGGAACGCGACGGTGACATAGGTCTGGATGATGCTGAGCGCCGGCCCCGCGAAAACACTGATGCCGATCCGGCTTGCGATTTCTTTCAGCGTTCCGCCCATACCCCGGTCCTGGGCGGTTGCCGCCTTTTTGACGGCTTCTTTCAGGGCGTCGATCCGGCCTTCGAATTCCGCGACCGTCCGATCATAGCTTTCGCGATAGGTTCCGGCCGTGCGGCGGTCAAGATCCTCCAGGGCCTTTTCCATCCGTGTGCGGTGTTCTTTTTCGAACGCACGGGTCTCCGCCTCGCTCAGCACGGCATGCAGTTCGGGTCCGATGGGCCACTCGGGGTGCGGAATTTCCTGCATCAGGTCACCGATCAGGGGAACCACCGTATGAAAGCCGCCGGGCCGTTCGCAGCGCATGCGCCACGTTTGCGCGTCGTTGCCGGCGAGGCGCCGCTGAATGAGGGGGTGGTTCTCGGCAAACTTGAAATGATGCTTCAGGAAGAGCTGACAGTTGCGCCGCCCGAGGAAGAAATCATGTTCCCGAAAGGCGTGGTGGAAGAAGCCCATGAAGGTGCCGAGCTCGCTGCCGATCAGTGCCTTGTCCCCGGCGAGCCGGCCCCGCAAGGGCGCGATGAGAAACCGGTGGGGCTGGTCCTCGCGCATGGCCGCCACGAGATCTTCCGTGTGGAAGCGGGACTGGCCGATCAGCGCACTGACGAGCTGCCCGGCCACGGTGAGCAGGGCGAGACGGTCCACGTCGCCTTCAGGCTTCAGGGAGACCGGATCATTGAAGGAGCCGGGCAGTTCGGGCAGGGCGCGCACATCCGTGAAGGGATCGATCATGATGATGGCGTGATTGTCGTGGCCGCCCTTCGGCGTGCCCTCGATGCGCGCGATGCGGTCGAAATCCCGCTCCAGGATCTGCAGCGGTTCGTTGTTCATGACGCCGCCGTCGACGGCATAAAATTCGTGCACGCCGCCCGTCGGCACGGGTTCACTGCTGCCTTCGGGCCACACGCGGACATTGGATAGGCCGCCATCCTCCGCCGTCAGACCATGGGTTTCGGCGAGGTCCTCCAGTCGTGCCTGGTAGACGCGGACCGGATTGGCGATGTGCCGCGCCTCAAGTGCGATGGGGAAGGAACTCGTGGCGAGCGCGGCCTGCACGAGATAGCGCCAGTCATCTCGCCGGGTCTTGGGGTTCGACGGCGCCGGACCCAGGGCGCGTTTTTGCGGCAGGCGTCCCGAGACCATGTCGAGGCTCTGGGAAGCCTCGTTCTCGAAGACCGGTACTTCGAAGGTCACATAATCCGCATGGCGCACATAGACGTGGTCGTTGCCGGCCAGCGACTGGAAATGGACCCCATGGGGCACACCGCGCAGATTGGTCACCGTGAGATGCAGGTGGAACGGATCGGCCAGCCATTCCCGGCGCTGGCGGGCGACACCGGTCATTTCCGCCAGGGAGGGCTCGGAGCGCAGCGTGCGACACAGTTGGAAGTCGATCACGCGTTCGGCGATTTTGGTCAGTTCGCTGCTGTCGAGGACGGACAGAATGTCCTTCTTGTGCGGATTGTCACCGATGGAGCCTTCGTTTTTCTCCTGGGGCAGATCGCTTGTTCCGAGAAACTGGGAAAGCTGAAGCTCGTTCACCCAGACATGGTAGAAGGGGTTGAGCCGGCGCAGGGCCACATCGCCGTCGGCTCGGGCAGGTGGGAAGGCAAGGTCCGCGCTCGCGCTCAGGATCGCGCCGCAGATGCCCCCGGCGGAGGCGCCCGCCATGGTCGAAATCTGGACATCGAGGGCCGGGACCGGCGTGCCGTTCACCTCCCGGCCCTGGTGTCCGGCCCAGGCATCGAGGGCCTCGACCAGAAAATCAAGCACGCCGGCCGTGTAGGCCCCGGCGGATGTGCCGCCCGCAAGCGCAAGGCCGATCTGAAAGGGCGGTGTATCGGGCATGACTGGGTTCCCCCTGTCTGTTCTGTCCACGGATCGTATCAAGGCTGGCAAAGCCGCGCCCGACGCGGAGAATCACACGTCAAACAGCCCTGAGGATGACCAATTCGGGTGAAGGGTCAATGAGCGGGGTGGAGGGTTGAAAATCGGGACCCGATTTGCGATCTAGAATGCAATATAGAAAGAGGAGCGGTGATGGCGCTCAGCATTAAGACCGACGAGGCGGATCGCCTGGCCCGCCAATTGTCTGCCCTGACCGGCGAGACCATGACCGAAGCCGTGACCCGGTCCCTCGCGGAGCGCCTTGAGCGCTTGAAAAAGGAAAGGGAGATAAAAAGGGATGCCGTATCCACTCGGATCATGAGGACCGCGGCGGCCTTGCGGGACGAATTCGACATTGAGGCCCCGTGTCGGAATGACTGGGACGTTCTATGGGGTGAGATGGATCCTGGTTCTGACGTGCGGCGCTCTTGAGCCGGAAAGTTGGTCCTATGATCATTGTCGATACATCCGCCCTGGTGGCCATTCTGCTCGGCGAGCCCATGGCACAGGCCTTGAGCGATTGTCTCGGGGCGGCGGATGCCCGATTGATTTCGGCCGCCAATGTATTGGAATTGGGCACAGTTTTGGCCGGTCGCGGCACGCTTGGCGGCGCATCACCGCAGCCCGCTCACGTCGTTGCAGGCGTCGACCGACTCTTGATCGCCGCCGCCATTGATATCGCCCCGGTTACCGCTGATCTGACCCGCGAAGCCTTGCGAGCGCGTTTCGCTTATGGCCGCGGGTTCGGGACTCGCACCGGCCTTAATTTTGGTGATTGCTTCGCTTACGCGCTTGCCAAAACCCACAAAGCACCTTTGCTCTTCGTGGGTGACGACTTTTCGCACACGGATGTTGCTGTGCCACCGGACTTCCGCTCCGACAGGGCTTGACACTTTCGCCATGTGAAAGAGCGGTCGTCGGAGCAGAATAAGCGTTGTATGGCCTCGAAGGACCCGCCGGCGTCAACCAACGTGTCGGTTTACCAATCCCTTCATGGTCCTGCCGGTTGGCTATTTGTTTTTTGATCACGCCACCAAAATCAAAGCCGCTTCAGATCCTCGGCAGATACCCTCAAGCGAAAGATGGGCCCCATCCGCTCCAGCACGCCGGTCACCTCGACCGGGTCGGCCACGGAGCGCAGCAGGTCTTCCGGCATGGGGCCGCCGTCGGGGCCGACGAGGAGCGCGCTCGTGAAGCCGTCGCCGTGGCGCACGACGAATTGCGGGGGCACGCCGCCGATGATGCAAAGGGTGGCGCAGGCCTTGTGGGTCTTGCCGGCGCCGGGCTTCATGACACCGAGAAAGCATTTGCTGTCGATGATCTCGCCCCGGACGGTGCGGGGTCCGAGACTCTCGACCGTGGGCGGGGCGGCGGGAGGACCGTCGAGGCCCTCGATGGCGCCCGCGCCGTCCGCAACTTCGATGGCGCTCTGGCCGTTGCGCTCGACGAGAAAGCCCATAATGGCGACCCGCCGGCCCACCACATCACGCACCCGCGCGTCGACACCGCGCTTGCCCGTGGCCATGAGGACGGAGGCCGTCGGCTGACCGTTCCCATCGAGATGGAAAAGGGTCGGATAGGGTAGGCTGTGCAGGGACCCCTCGAAGCGCTGGGGTGCATCGGCGAACCACTGGCCCGTGCCCGGGGCCCGCTGCTCGCCGGCCAGAATGAGAGCCAGCGCCAGCGTGCCGCCGAACAGGGATCCCACAATCAGGGTGAGCCAAAGGCCGATCTGGCGAGGAATGGGCGCAAAGGCGTTGAAGAATGGATCCTCGCCGGTTGTGCGGCTGTCGGAGACCGGGTCTTCGAAGCGGGTGGGGCGGTCCATGGCGCGTCTCCGGAATGGGGTCTCAGGCCGGCATCAGGGCGGACGGGATGACCGCCGGCGGCGTGGGCGTGCCCGGGGGCAGGGGGGCGGGATGGACATAGACCGTGCCCTGATCGATCCGCACGCGATAGGTCGCGATCTTTTCCTGGAAGGGCGGCGGCGATTGTCCGCTGTCGGGCTTATATTGATACCCGTGCCAGGGACACGTGATGCAGCCGTCAATGATCTTGCCTTCGCCCAGCGGTCCGTTCTGGTGGGCACACAGATTGCTGACCGCCGAGATCCGGTCCCCGTAGCGGAACACGGCGATGCTGTCGCCGCCTTCGATCTGGAGGATTCGCGCCCGATTGTCCGCGATGTCGGACGGCGCCCCCACCGCCTGCCACTCGTTTCCGGGCAGAATGACCGCGCTGTCGCGCATCCACTGGCGCAGGCCCGCCGTCAGATGCAGACCGCCGACCCAGGCGACGCCGGTGCCCAGGATCCACGCGTAAAGCGGGCTGGTCTCGTCCTGGAGGATGCCGAGGGCGATATGCAGGCCGAGCGCTCCGAAGGCGCCGTACACCATCATGTGCAGGGCTTTCCACACCGGTGGCGACAGATTGGCCAGCCAGAAATCGTGGCTCGTGGCCGCGAGCACGAACAGAATCAAAAAAGCCGCCACGCCGAACACCTCGAACGGCACCGTCGCGACGGTGCTGTAGTCGGCGCTGCTGGTGAACAGGGAGACGATTGGATTGACCGAGCCGAAGCCGTGATACCACCCCGTGGCAATAAAGGCATGGGCTAGGGCAATGAAAAACGTGGTCACGCCGAAATGCCTGCGATTATAGAGGAGCGGCAGAAAAAACGGATGCAGCCGGGCGAGGGGACCGATCGAGAGAACGATGGTCAGCATCAGGAAGGCACAGGTGCCAAGCGCCCGAATGATCAGGATGGGCGGGGATATCTCCTGACCGGGCGGCGTGGTCAGGACCGACACCCCCATGAACGCCCCGATATAGAGGATCACGCCGGCAGCCAGCGCGAGGTCGTATTTTTTCTTGAACGGGTTCCACAGAACCGCTTGGTAGCCGACGGCCATGGGCTCTACCTCTCGAAGGGGAATGTCTCAGCGGGGCCGATCGGGCCGGGCGAAGCCCTCGCTCTCCGGGACGATGGGCATGGGGCGCCTCGCCTGGAGGGCCAGCACGATGCCCGCGGCGGTCAGGGGCAGGATGATCGCCCAGAGAATGACATGCGCTCGGCGCTGGGATCGTCTCATGACGGATGGTCCGCTTGGATGCCGCCCCGGGCCCAGTGGACAGCCATGAGGGGCCACAGCGCCATCGCGCCGGGGATCAAAAGGACGCGCACCACGGTCTTGGCGCCCACGGCATTGGGATCGACCCGGGCGAGGCCCAGGGTCACGAAGGCCAGTGCGAAAACGAGGCCGACGCCGAAATAGGCGCCAAGAGCGGTCACGATCAGTTCACCGGTCGACATGGGCCGTCCTTACAGGGATAAAGTCTGGGCTTACAGGGATAAAGTCCGGCGGTTTCCGGGAGGGCGGGCCCTGGCCTGCGCCATGGATCATCCGTGCGGTCAGCACGAAGCCGAAGGCGCCCTGGAGCCACGGCGAAACGCCGGCGAATGCCGCTGCGTCCTCCGCACCAAGACCAAGGAGCAGGAACAGGCCGCCCGCTTCCTCTTCGCCCACGCAATGGCCGAGCAGGCCTGGCGCCATGGCGACGGGCAGGCCCGCCAGGGCCACAAGACCCAGCATCCGCGATCCCGTAGCGAGAGCACGGGCCCCCGTCGCGGCAATCAGCACAGCCAGGACGCCGGAGAGCGCCAATTGTGCCAGGGACACGGTGTAGGAGCGCGAAACCGGCAGGCCGCGGGCCAGATCCAGGTCGAGCACGGGCAGTTTTGCCAGAGTGACCGGGTCCAGGGCGCCGGCGAGCGGCAGACTGCGTGCCAGCGGCCAGTCGAGGGCCAGCCGCACCGTGCCCAGTTCGGCCCACACAGCCAGAGCCGCAATCACGCCGGGCAGGACCAGCACACCGTAGAGGGCCGCAAGGACGAGGCCGATACTCAATGCGGATATGGATCGTGTGCCGATCATATCAGCTCCACGTCCTGGATGATTTCCACGAGGGACGGTCCCGGATGGGTCAGCGCCCGGGCCATGGCGTCCTGCAATTCCTCCGTGCGGGTCACGCGAAGCCCGAGCCCGCCGCACAAGGTGGCAAAATCCGCAAAAGAAGGGTTGTGCAGGCCCGTCTGCCAGACCGGCCATTGCCCGGCCCGCTGCTCCTTAGAGATTTTGCCCAGCTCGCTGTTGTTGAGCAGAATATGGGTAATGGCCATGCCATATTTCACGGCAGTGGTGAATTCGCCCATATACTGACCAAATCCACCGTCGCCACTAATCGAAACCACCTTGCGGTTCGCTGCACCCGGCGCGAGGCCGGCTTGGACCGCGGCCCAGGCGCCCATGGCGGCGGGGAAGCCGAAGCCGATGGAGCCGAGATAGCCCGACATCAGGATCCGTTGCCCGCAGGGCTCGAAATAGCGCCCGAAGGAATAAGTGTTGTTGCCGACGTCGACGGGCATGACCGCGTCCGCCGGGACGACGTTCGTCATCGCCGCGAAGAGCGAGGCGGCGGAGACGCCGCGCCCGCGATCATCGCCGAGGCGGCTTTCCTTCTCGCGCCGCCAGATGCCCCAGCGCTCGGCGATCTCGCCGCGATGGTCGACGGCCTTCGGCGACCGCAGGCGCTCGCGCAGCATCGGCAGCGCGACGGACAACTCGCCCCAGACGGGGACGGCGACCGGGTGGCCCTTGCCGAGATGCATCCGGTCGAAATCGATCTGGACGATGGGTTTCGACGGTTCGATCCCGGTGTGGTGGGAGAAGGACGAGCCCAGCGCGATGATGAGGTCGCACTCGTTCATGAACCAGGAGGCGATGGGCGTGCCCGACCGTCCGAGGACGCCGGCGGCGAGCGGGTGCGTGTCGGAGATGAGGCCCTTGCCCTTGAAGGTCGTCGCGACCGGCGCGCGCAGATGCTCGGCGAGGGCGGTAACGGCGTCCATGGCGTCCCGGGCGCCGTAGCCGACGATGATCATCGGTCGGCGGGCGCCGGCGATCGCCGCAGCGGCGTCGTCCAAGGCGTCCGGGGCCGGGGCGACCTGCACGCTCGCCATGCGGCCTTTCGGCGAGCCGGGATTCGCGTCCGACTTCTTGATGGTCTGGACATCATCCGGGAAAACGAGATGGGCGACGTCGCGCTCGACGAGGGCCGTCTTCATCGCAAGGCCCGCCAGCTCGCCGGGATTGGAATCCGGCAGCGCCATGTGGCTGAAGGCGGCGACGGGCTTGAACGCGGCGAGGAGGTCGATGTCCTGGAAGGCGAAAGGCGAGAACACCTGCGTCTGGACCTGGCCCGTCAGGGCGAGAACCGGCGCGCGGTCGACCTTCGCGTCCCAGAGCCCGGTCATCAGGTTCGTCGCGCCGGGCCCGGCGATGGAGAAACACGCCGCCGGCCGGCCCGTCAGCTTCGCATAGCCGGAGCACGCAAAGGATGCAGCGCCTTCATGGCGGATGCCGACGTAAGAGATGTCGCCCGCCGCCTCGCGCTTGCGGAAGGCTTCCGCCAGGCCGAGATTGGAGTGGCCCACCATGCCGAAGACGCGCTTCAGGCCCCAGTTGACCATGGTCGCGACCATGACGTCGGAGACGTCCTGGACGTGGGCGGGCTCGGGCGCGACGCCGACATAGATCCCGTCGGCGCGGGCCTCGACTTCATACATCGTCTGGCCGGTGTCTTCATGGCCCCCCGGCGGCTTGCCCGTCAGCGGATCGAAGTCCCAGCCATGCCACGGGCAACGCAGCCAGCACTGGCCGTCGACGCCTTTTTCGATGGAGCCCTCGCCGAGCGGGCCGCCCTGGTGGGGGCAGCGATTGTCCATCGCCGCGTACCGGCCGTCGAAATGGACGAGCGCGACGGTCTTGACGCCCGCCGTCACCGAGATGACGCGGCCCTCGGGCAGCTGGTTCGGTTCGGCGACCTTGAACCATTCGAGGCCGTCGCCGGCGGTTTCGGTATTTGTGGCCATGGCTCTTTTTCCTCCCGTCCGGGCGTGCGCCGACGCCCGCCGCGCGCCATCGCCGGAATCGCGCGCATCCTCGCGCCGGCCGCCCGAAAACCAGCCGAAAAACCCTTTTGACATGCCTTAAGTCCCTCGCCCCGAGAAATTTGCGAACATCGTGTTTTGCAATTTCCCTGAAGGCAAATCACAATCAATGCGTCGACGGAAAAGCGGTGTTCCAGGCGGGCGCATGACGATTGAATTGGCGGAAATGATCTGGCTGGCGGTCGGGGCCTATTTCGGCGTCGGGCTCGTTATCGGGCTCGGCTTCGTATTCTTCGGCGCCCATCGCCTTGACCATGCGGCGGAAGGATCGGGCCCCTTGTTCCGGCTGATCATCCTCCCCGGCGCCGTCGGGCTCTGGCCGGCGATCCTCGTGCGGATCTTTTCCTTCCGCAAGATCAACGCGCCGACGGAATAGGAAAGTCCCATGCGAAAACCCCACCGCCGCATGCATCTTCTGGTCTGGGCGCTCCTCGCCCCGGCGACGCTCGGCTTTGCGGTCTACGCCCTGTCGCTGGCGCCGCAGGCGCGGACGAGCGCGCTACCGCCATTCATCGAGGGGACGCGATAATGGGTCACCAATACCAGGCGGTTCAGTGGAACAAAAACAAGATCGCCTATGACCTTTACATCTTCGCCGCGCTCGCCGCGTTCCTGATCGTCTTCGTCCTGATCGGCCTGCGCCCCCATCCGACGGGCCACACGGCGGACCCCGTGGTGCTGATGATCCGCGCGCTCGGGGTCGCAGCCTTCACCATGCTGACGATGCTCCTCGCCATCGGGCCGCTCGCAAGATTGTCGCCGCGGTTCAACACCTTTCTCTATAATCGCCGCCATCTCGGCGTCCTGACGTTCTTCGTGGCGCTGGCCCATGCAGGGCTTTCAACGCTCTGGTACCATGGCGGCGGACCGATCAGCCCGCTCGTCTCGCTCCTCGTCAGCAATTCCGAATATGACGCGATCCCCGGATTTCCCTTCGAGATCTTCGGGATGGTCGCGCTCCTCGTTCTTTTCCTGATGGCGGCGACGAGCCATGATTTCTGGCTCAATAATCTTTCCGCCCCCGTCTGGAAGGCGCTCCACATGCTGGTCTATCCGGCCTATGGGCTTCTCGTCCTCCACATTACGTTCGGCGCTCTCTATACGGAGAAAGCCGCGCTCTATCCGGTGCTGACCTTCGGCGCCTTCGCCCTTGTCGCGGGGCTCCATCTCGTCACGGGACTGAGGGAATGGGCCGCCGACAGCGGCATGCGCGCGGCGCGCCGCGAGGGCTGGATCGAGATCGGCCGCGCGGACGCGATCCCCGAGGACCGCGCCGTCATCGCCCCGCTCCCCGGCGGCGAGCGCGTCGCCGTCTTCCGCTATGACGGCAAGGTCTCGGCGGTCACCAATGTCTGCCGCCACCAGAACGGCCCCCTCGGCGAAGGGCGGATCGTCGACGGCTGCATCACCTGTCCCTGGCATGGCTGGCAATATCGCCCGGATGACGGGATCTCGCCGCCGCCTTTCACCGAGAAGATCGCAACCTACAACGTCCGTATCGAGAACGGCGTCGTCTTCGTCGATCCGAAACCGAACCCGCCCGGAACGCGCACCGAGCCGGCCCGCATCGAGCCGGCCCGCATCGTCGCCTCGGAACAGCCCCCGGCGACGGCGGCGACCGGCGGCGAACCGCTGGAGCATTCCCCATGACCGAGACGCGAACGGACCTGACGAAGGGCGTCATCGACCCGAAGACCCGCAACCCTCGCGAGATGTTCATCGGCTGGGCGGACGCGCCGCGCGTCGACCGGCGCTTTCTCCTCGCCGCCATGCCCGCCGCCTTCGCCGTCTCGACGGGCGCGGCCTGGGCCGTCGCCGCGAATCTCTCCGACCCCGGCGCCGGCGCCTGGCTGACCGGCGCGACCCATTCCGTCACCGGCGTTCTGGCGACCGATCCCTATCCGATG
>JBHJGV010000073.1:0-78590 GCA_050331455.1 Alphaproteobacteria bacterium | reverse complement strand
GGCAGAAGAAGGCTGGCGCAGAATTTCAGATACTCGCCCACGATCAGGCGGCCGGCCACGGACCACTCCCAACGGGTCGTGGGCCCGCAACCGGGCGGAAACACCGGATGGGGGATCAGGGTGACGCCGGGCAGGCTGCGGCGCATTTCCATCAGGCTGCGCGGCATATGGTAATTCGCCGTGACGACGATCAGTGAGCCGAACCCGTGGGCCCGGGCCCAGCGACCGGTTTCCTCGGCATTGCCGCGCGTGTCCATGGCCGCCCGGTCCAGATCGACGCAGCACTCGAGGCGCTCGGCCCGATCCGCGCCGAAGCGGTCGAGCACATCCGAGCGGCTGGTGTTCGCATTCACGCCGGAGATGAGCAAGCGCTGGCCGCGCCGATCCGAGAGGAGGCGCATGGCCTCGGCCAGCCGGTAGTCGCCCCCGGTCAGCACGACAATGCCATCTGCCCGGGTGAATGTGGTGCTGGGCTCGCGCGGCACACTTGCCATGAAGATCGCAAGGCCAACCAGCCAAGCGATCGCGAGAAGCCCGGTCACCATGAGAAAAAGACGCAGCAGAGGCGCACGGCGGCGCCTGAAGAGCCGCCTCGGCGTAGAATTCAGACCCGGCGCCACAAGACCAGGACGGTCTGAAAGGCCCCTGGAGCGTCCGGAAAACAACCGTTTCACAGCCATTCGCCTTTGCCTGTTCAACACCCTCAGCCTGCCCTCACGGCAGGAGCTTACATGACGCGGCCGACCACCGATAGGGCCGTGAGACGGGCGGTCACCATGGACACCAGCGCGCTGAGCAGCGGCACCAGCAACAAGGACCCGTAGGCGTCGAGACCCAGGGTAAGACCGGGGATGAAATATTCCGTGCCGGCATTCACGAAACGGCCGACGCCCCACAGGGTCAGGGCGGCGCAGACCGCCCCGCACAGGCCGGCCCACAGGCCCAGGCGTACAAAATGGCCCTGGAATTCCGCGGCGATGAAGCCGTCCTTGGCGCCGATCAAATGCAGCACTTCCACGATCTGGCGGTTGGTTGCCATGGCCGCGCGGGTGGCAAAGGCCACGATGGCGATCGCGGCGATCACGATCAACCCCAGCGCCGCCATGCACAGGGCCTGGAGCGATGTCGAGAAGCCTAAAAGGCGCGACTTCCATTGGGAATGGTCGTTAAGGGAGGCGCCGGGCACGTCGCTGCTGAGTTTTTCCCCCAGCCGCTTGATGGCGGCTTCCGAGGTCTGCTTGTTGTCGAGGCGCACGGTCACGATCTGGGGCATCTGCAGATCCTTCGGCAGATTGCCGCGCCCGATATGGGGCTCCACCAGGGCGGCCGCTTCCTCGGTGCTCAGGGCCTTGATATCATACAGCCCCGGCGTGCCGCGCAGAATATCCAGCACCAGGGACATCTGGAGTGTGGGATCGGCCGCATCGTTCGGCTTGATCTGCACTGTGATCGCTCTGGACAGGTCGCTGGCATAGGTGCCGGCCGTCTGACGCACCGACAGGGTCAGGCCCAGGGCAAGGCTCGCCAGGAAGCACATGATGGCGATCACCGCATAAAGCGACCGCCCGCCCGTGGTGGTGGAGGGGATCACGGTTTTGGAGGGCCGTGCCATGCCCTTGACCCGCGACGCAAGCGTGAGGCCCACGCCGTCCATGCGATCCACACCGATCATTGGGGCTCTCTCCAGTCCATGGGCGCAGGGCGGTGAACCATCTCCGGTGGCGGTGCCGGTATGCCCGGTGATTTGGGACCGGGGCGCAGACCCTGGGTGCTGCGCTTGAGCTGGGTCAGGCGGCCGGCCTCGATATGCAGATTGGGGCCGCCCACATCGTCCACCAGGGCCGTGTCGTGGGTGGCGACGAGAACAGTCGTCCCCAACTCGTTCAGCTCCAGAAACAGATGCAGCAGGCGCCGCCCCATTTGGGGGTCCACATTCCCCGTGGGCTCGTCGGCGAGGATCAGATCGGGCTTGGCCACCACGGCGCGGGCGATGGCCACCCGCTGCTTCTCCCCGCCGGATAGCGTGGGCGGGCGTGCCTCGATGCGATCCCCCAGGCCGACCCAGGTGAGGAGCTCGCGCACGTCCTCCTCATAGTCCTGGGGCGGGATTTTCGCGATGCGCAGGGGCAGAGCCACATTCTCGAAGGCGGTCAGATGCTCCAGCAGGCGGAATTCCTGGAAGATCACGCCGATGCGCCGGCGCATCAGCGGCATGTCCCGGCGCGGCAGGGTGGCAAGATCCCGCCCGAACATGCTGATCAACCCCCGGGAGGGGCGGTGCGCCAGATACATGAGCTTGAGCAGGGAGGTCTTCCCCGCCCCCGAGGCGCCTGTGAGAATGTGAAAGGTGCCCGGTTCCAGATCGAAGGTGACATCACGCAGCACTTCCGGTCCCAGGCCATAGCGCATGCCCACATTCTCGAAGCGAATCACGGCCATAATTCCTTGTCTTGGCGGGGACGGGGGCGAAGCAGGCCCAGGAGGGGGGAGGCACGGCGCGCAAAAGACTCCGCCAAAATCAGAGCGCTGCGCTCCGGAGGCGGCCCGCCTCCCGCGTGCCCGTTCGCGCATGCGAGGACAGGTAACACAAAGGTATGGTCAGATTCGGCTGAAACCATTAGGATTCCACAGGTTCATCCGGCGGGTCTGCGGTGCGCGATACGAAACGGCAAAGCCCGACCGATGGTACATGATTTGGCGCCACAATGATTTTGACCTGCCCGGCCTGTTCGACACGGTACCTGACGGATGACGCCAGCTTCAATCCGCCTGGGCGAACGGTCCGCTGTGCCAAATGCGGGCATTCCTGGTTCCATGAGGTGGCGCCGAAAATACCGCCCACGCCGCCGGCCATGCCCCACCGCCACCATCCGGTGGCCCGGGCCAGCCTGAGCCCCTCCGTGATGCCCATGGGCGGGACGGCCCAGCAATTCTACATGCCGCCCAAGCTCATGACGCGCGACACCGTGATGCCGCCCCGCGGACAGCCCAGCATCTGGGGTCCGCTGCTGGTGACCGGTCTGCTTGCCCTGTGTTCGCTCATGGCGCTCGGCTACCAGTACCGGGCCGATCTTGCCCGCACCGTTCCGGCCCTCGAGTCTTTTCTCGATGCCGCCGGCGTGCCGGCCACCCCAGCGCCGCTCATCTTCCGCAAAGTGGAGCATGCCTGGGTCGACACCCAGGACGGGCAGGAGCTGCGGATCTGGGGTGAGGTGGTCAATGTGGACTCCATCGCCCGGGATGTGCCGCCCATCCGCTTCGGTATTCTGGACGGGGACGACCAGGAGGTGTTCTCCCGGGTCGTGACGCCCAAGCTGCGCCGTCTGACCCCCGGCGCCTCCAATGATTTCGAAGTCCTGCTCGACGCGCCGCCGTCGGGCCGGTTCAAGCTCACCGTGGAGTTCGTGGAGGCAAGCCGGCCATGAGTCTGGAGCTGCGTCCCCGCACGGCCCAGGCGCCGGGGCCGGAGGTGCTGTTCTCCGCCGCCGAGATTGCCGCGCGAATCGGCACCCTCGCCGATGAAATCATCGCCGATCCGGTGATGGTGGAGGCGGCCCGTCCGCCGCTTGCGGTCTGCGCCCTCAGGGGCGCCTTTATGTTCACGGCCGATCTCATGCGCGCCTTGTCCGCCCGGGGCCTCGATCTGGAGGTCACCTTCCTCCAGGTCGCCAGCTATGGGTCCGGCACCGCGCCCCAGGGCCCGGTGACCCTGCTCCAGGACACCGACAGCACCGCCGCCGGCCGTCCGGTCCTGCTCATCGACGACATCCTGGACACGGGCCACACACTCGCCTTCCTCCAAACCCATCTGCGCGCCCAGGGCGCCACCGGCATCGTCAGCACGGTGCTGCTGGACAAGACCGAACGCCGCGAAGCGGGCGTTTCGGCCGACCATATCGGCTTCGACTGCCCCAACGTCTTCGTCGTCGGCTACGGCATGGACGCCGACGGCCGGTATCGCGGCTTGCCGTATGTGGGGGTTCTATAGGGTCGGCGTGGCTCAGGCTCCGGACCCCCTATCCCGTTCCTGACGATGGCGACGCGGTGGACATGCTTCAGGCGGCCGGCCTTGCGTGCGCTGGGCATGCGTGCGCTGGGCATGGGATGAAAGCGGGGCGCCGTCCTGCCCCCGGGGGTAACGGACCGAGCGGCCTCTCCGGTCTGTCAGCCGTGCCCGGCTTCGAACGCCACCCGGTCCAGGGCGCCTTGAAGGATGTAGGCGGCGGCCATTTTGTCGACGAGTTCGCTGCGGCGTTTGCGGCTGGCGTCGGCTTCGAGGAGGGTGCGGGTGACCGCGGCGGTGGACAGGCGCTCGTCCCAGAAGGCCATGGGCAGGTCGCTCAGGCCGGCCAGATTGCGGGCAAAGGCGCGGGTGGACTGGGAGGGGGGGCCCTCCGAGCCGTCCATATTGATGGGCAGGCCGATCACCCATCCGCCCACCCCATGCTTTTGCGCCAGGGCCACCAGGGCCGGTCCGTCCACCGAGAATTTCGTCCGGCGCACGGTCTCAAGGGGCGTCGCCACCCGGCGCTCGACATCGCTCAGGGCCAGCCCCACGGTCTTGGTGCCCACATCGAGGCCGAGCAGCCGCGCGCCCGGCGCGAGCCGGCCGGCGAGATCGAGCACCGACGGCGTCTCCATCACGCCGCCCACAGCGCGTCGAGGGAAAAGGAGACGGCGCCGAAAGGGGGCATGCTGGCCGGATTGTCGTCCATCAGGGCCGCGATTGGGTTCATGACCTTGCTCCTGGGTTGAAACCGATGCCGCCGCCCCACGGTCAAAGGATAGCACGACAGGGGGGCTAACCCTTCAGAACACCACGAACAGGGCGATCGCCACCACAAGGCCCACGAGGGGAACCACGACCGTGAGGGCGCCGAGGGGCGCATAGGCGGATTGATGGGTCTCGCCGCAGATCGCCCGGATGGTCGTCACCACATACCCGTTATGGGGCAGGCTATCGATGGCGCCCGAGGAGATGGCGACCACCCGGTGCAACTCGTCCGCCTTGGCGCCTGCGTCGAGATAGGGATCGGCGATGAGGGGCAGGGCGATGGTCTGGCCGCCCGAGGCCGAGCCCGTCAGCCCGGCGATGATCGTGACCGCAATGGCGGCGCCGACCAGGGGATCCCCGGGCAGATCTTCCAGCATGTCCAACACGGCAAGGAAGGCCGGCGAGAGCTTGGCGATGCTGCCGAACCCCACCACGGCGCAGGTGTTGACGATGGCGATGACGGCGCCCGTGGCGCCGGCGGACACGGCGGCCGGAAGCTGGGCGCCATGGCGCCGGCCCACAAGGGCGGCCACGATCACCCCGGAGCCCAGCGCCACCACGAGCCCCCATTTGCCCAGTCCGTTTTCCGTGAACAGCACACTCAAGCCGGGCAGAACGCCGGGATATTGGGTCAGCAGAAACACGCCCAGCACGGCGACCAGGGGCAGAAGGCTGGCGAGGGGGCCCGGCGCGAAGGTCATGTCCCGGTCGCCCCGGTCGTCCGGCCGGCTGTCGAAGCCCTCGCCCCGCGCCACCGCCCGGGAGACCATCCAGCGCAGCCAGTAAAAACCCGATGTCGCCATCAGCACGGCAACCACGAGGCTCACCTCCCAGGCGGCCGTCGCCTTGGTGCCCAGATACTGGATGGGGATCAGGTTCTGGATTTCCGGGCTGCCCGCCGAGGTCATGGTGAAGGTCACCGAGCCGAAGGCGATGGCCGCCGGCAGGAAGCGGCGGGGCAGGTCGGCCCGGCGGAACATGCTCACCGCCATGGGATAGACGGAAAAGGCGACAATGAACACGCTGACGCCGCCATAGGTGAGGATGGCGCAGGCCGCGACGACGGCGAGCAGGGCGTGTTTGATGCCGAATGTGTCGATGATCCAGCGGGCCACCGCCTCCGCGGCGCCGGTGCGGCTCATGACCTCGCCGAAAATGGCGCCCAGCAGGAACATCAGGAACCAGTCGGCGAAAAAGCCCGTGAACCCGCCCATATAGGCGGTCGCAAAATCGGGCGCGCCCTCGGCGGCGAGCGGCGGCAGCCAGGCGAGCCCGCTGGTCGCGGCCACCAGGGCAGCGCAGACCGGGGCCGCCACCAGGATGTTCAGGCCCCGAACGGTCAGGACGATGAGCAGGGCGAGCCCGGCAATCAGGCCGATGGCGCCGATCATGGTGCATCCTCCAAATGCGAGTGTCAGATCAGGGCGTCCGGCCGGGCTTCGAAGGCCTTGCGCAGGCGCGCCCGCATGGTCTTGGGGAGGAAGCGGGCGAAAAGTTGGATGGTCTGGGCCGGACGTCCCAGGGCGTAATGCACCTTGGGCGTTTTGGCATGGGCGATATTCCAGACTGCTTGGGCGGCGAGGCGCGCCGGCAGCACGGTCTGGCCCAGGGCTTCCAGGCGCGCCTTGCCGGCGCCCGGCTCCGCGTCGGTTTCCGTGTCCAGAATGGCCGTGTCCAGAAAAGCGGGCTGCAATTCGCTGACGCGGATGCCATATTGCGCCAGTTCACCATAAAGCGAATCCGTCAGGCCGCGGACGGCGAATTTCGTGGCGCAGTAAATGGCAACGCCAGGCGCTCCGAAAATGCCGGCAGCCGAGCCCATATTCACCAGATCGGCCTGACCGGTTTTCGTGGCCGTGGCCTTCAGCATGGGCAGGCAGGCATAAACGCCGTGGACGACGCCGGTCAGATTGACGGCGATGATTTTGTGGGCCGTCGCTTCGGGCATCTGTTCGAGCGCCCCGCCCACACCGATGCCGGCATTGTTGTAAAAGACATCCATCCGCCCGCCCGTCACGGTGCTGAAGCTGTCGATGGTGCGGGTCCAGGCCTCCCGGTCCGTGACATCGTGGATCGCGGTGTGGACGTGGTTGGGGCCCAGCTCGGCTTTCAGGGCCGCAAGGCCCGGGCCGTCGATGTCGCTTGCCCCCACATACCAGCCGCGCTCGGCGAACAGGCGGGCGGTCTCGCGCCCCAGGCCCGACGCTGCACCGGTGATGAAAATCGTCCGCTGTTCAATCATCGTCATGGATCCGTTTGTTGCTTCAAAGGCCGGTCATGGGTTCGGACACGCTCCACAGGCGCCGGGCCGCCTCCGGGTCGACGGCATGGGCGCGCACGCCGGTATAACCGCGGTCCTCCGGCGGCGTGATGGCGGCGATGTTACAGTCCTCGCAGTAAACACCGCCCAAGTCCTCCAGCAGGGGGCTCGTGGCGCACCACACGGCCGTTGCCGCCCCCTGCGCGGGCGATTTGAACAGGTCCGGCGTGCGCCCCTGCGCGTCGAACCAACCCAGGGCCCGCATTTCCGCCATGCTCAAGTCCCGCTGCAGGTCGGTCATGATGCCGCCGGGATGGACGCTGAAGGCGCGCACCCCGTTCGGCGCCTCCCGGCGATCGAGTTCGACTGCGAAAAGGGCATTGGCAGTCTTAGATTGTCCGTAGGCCAGCCATTTGTCGTAATCGCGGGTCTTGAAATGGATGTCGTCGAAAATCACCGGCGACAGTCTGTGTCCGATGGAACTCAAACAGACGACGCGGGCGCCGCCGGCCCGGCGCAAGGCAGGCAGCAGGCGATTCGTCAGCAGGAAATGGCCCAGATGATTGGTGGCGAACTGGCTTTCAAAGCCGCTTTCGATGCGGCGCAGGGGGGTGGCCATGATCCCGGCATTGTTGATCAGAATATCGACGGCAAAGCCTTCCGCGGCGACCTGATCCGTGAAAGACCGTATGCTGTTGAAATCGCCGAGATCGAGCGAGGCGAGGACCACTCGGTCCAGGACATCGGCAAGATTGGTGCGCGCCTTGTCGGGGGAGCGGACCGGCAGGATGACCCGCGCGCCCGCGCCGACCAGGGCCCGGGCCGTCTCGACGCCGAGGCCGGCAGAAGCGCCGGTCACGATCACGGTCTTGCCGGTGAGGGTGTGGCCGGAAACGACGTCGCGCGCCGTGCTTTGGGCGCCGAAAGGAGATGTCAGTGGGATTTGATGGGTCGCCATGGCCGGCCTGTCCTTCTTTTCTCGCGTTGTTCTTGCCGGGAAGGCTAGCCGAGAACAGGAAAGCGGTCACGGGCGTGAAGGTCGCCGCGGGCGCAGGCGCTTAAGCGGGGACGGGCAGGGCCGCCTGGCGCTCCGGATTGTACCGGTCCAGCCAGTGATTGACCTTTGGCAACAGCCAGCCGCGCACCCGGTCCACCAGGGCCAGCACGGTTTCCGCATCGCCGGACGGTTCCATGGCGAGGTGGAACGCGCGGCTCAGATCGCCCCGGTGTTCGGGATGGTGGAGCAGGAAAAGGTCGCAGGCGAGATCCAGATCCCTCGTATGTTCGCTTTCCTCCAGCATCACCAGGGCGAAGGCGGCGTGCAGGATCGCGCGCATGACATGCCGGCACTGGGCCCGCGTCGGGGCGGCCGAGGGATCGGCGGTCAGGGCCTCCCGGGCCTCGCTGAGGGTGTCCTCAATGGCGATCACATCGTCATTGGCGATGGCCGCGCACAGGGGCAGGCGCGGCGTTCGGGGCTCCACATCGGGTCCGCACACGCACACCGCGCCGGTGCCCAGGATGAAGGCCGGGCGGGAGAAGCGCTGGGTGCCGGGAAAGACATCCGTCCACGCATAAAGGCTGAGGGTGATTTCCCGGGCTGCCGCCTGGCCCGCGCCCGCGGCGCACCCGCCGATATCGAGCCAGCCCTGATGTTCCGGCCCCGGAGTGACCCCGGGATTGAGAATGGCGGCCATGTCGAGATTGGAAAGCCCCGCCACGGCGCGGCCCCGGGCCACGGATCCCGTGACATAGATGGAATGCAGATCGTCTTTCAGATTGCGCCGATAGGCGTCCACGGCCTGGGCGATCGCGTGGCAGAACAAGGGGTCGATCAGTTCCGCCGACGCATCGTTCTGGATGCATCCGTCCTGGTCGATCGGCCAGAACCGTCCGCGTGACGGGGCGCCGTGGAGATCTTGCAAACCGTGCATGGGCCGCCTGTTCGTTTAATGTCACCCTATCGCACCATGGCTTTCTCAACAGCGCAAGCGCATCATGCAGCGCAGCAAAACCATGGTGACCCTAGGCGGCCCGGCCCCCGGTGCGGCCGGCGCGGCCGTTCAGTCCTCGAACACGATGTGCGGGGGCGGGCGCCGAGCATGGTCGAGAGTGGTCTCCAACCCTTCCGCAATGGTTAAAAAGGCCTGGGCCTCCGGGCCCTCCGGCGCCTCGGCGACGAGCGGCCGGCCCGCATCCGAGCCCTCCCGCAGGGCCGGATAGATCGGGACTTCGCCCAGGAACGGTGCGCCGGAGCGCTCCGCCGTGCGCCGAGCGCCGCCCTCGCCAAACAGGAACAGTTTTTCGTCCATGCCGGGCATTTGCAGATAGGCCATGTTCTCCACGATCCCGAGAATGGGCACCTGGGTCCGCTCGAACATGGCGATGCCCTTGCGCGCATCGATGAGGGCGATTTCCTGAGGCGTGGAGACGATGACCGCACCGGCCAGGGGCACGCGCTGGGCCATGGTCAGTTGGGCATCGCCCGTGCCCGGGGGCATGTCGACGATCAGCATGTCGAGCGTGCCCCACGCCACATCCCCCAGCATCTGCGAGAGGGCACTCATCACCATGGGGCCGCGCCAGATCATGGGCGTGTCCGTATCGACGAGAAGCCCGATGGACATGACCGAAAGGCCGAAGGCCCGGACGGGCAGCAGCTTGCCGCCCGGGCCCTCCGTCTGCGGTTTGTCGGTGATGCCGAGCATGCGAGGCACGGACGGGCCGTAGATGTCCGCATCGAGCAGCCCCACCGCATGGCCTCGCGACGCGAGGGCGAGGGCGAGGTTCACCGCGACGGTGGATTTGCCGACGCCGCCCTTGCCGCTGGCCACGGCGATGATGGCGTTCACCCCGGGCAGCTCCAACCGCGTTGCGCCGCGCCCCGGGGGGCGCTGGGGTGCCGGCTGAACCCGGATCCCCTCCGGCGCCGCCGATGCCTCTGGGGACATTCCTTCGGCCGGCGCGGCCGGGCCGGCGGGCCCATGGCGCGTCAGGATCACGCTGACCGACTTCACGGCGTTAACCCCCAGGGCCGCCTCTTTGACCGCAGCTTCGAAGGCCGGGGGCGGGGGCGCGGTGTCTGGCCATTCAATAATAATTCGTGCCCGGCCTTTCTCGACGGTGACATGTCCAACCAGTCCCCCATCGACGATGTCCCGTCCGCCAGGCCCCTCGACGCCGCGAAGAGCCTGCCTGATCTTCTGTTGCGTGTTTTCGAACATGGTTCACCTTACTGGCCATAGGGAACGGGTGTGCGCGTTGCGCGGGTTCTGGGCCTGTCCTATAACGGATGAGATGACGTTGGCGGGAAGGATAGCACCCCCCGGCGTGGATCGGGGCAGTCTGATTGGGGCAGGCGTCAGGAGGGCAGACCGCCCCCGACGCGGCCATTCGCCTTCACCGACGGCGTATCCGGTTGACTTTGCTTCCCCCCACCGCCATGTCCGGCGTTATCCCGAATAATCGATCTGTAAGCGTGATGGGATCGATCTCCGGTATGTTTTTGTTCATGGGAGCCGGTCAAGTCCTCACCGGCGAGGCACCCATCACCACGGAGGGAAGACGCAAGCATGCCCTGGAACAATCAAGGCGGCGGCAACTGGCAGAACGGCAGCGGCCGGCGCGGCGGCGGTGGACCCTGGGGACAAGGGCCCCAGGGCGGCGGCGGTGGCAATCAGCCGCCGGATCTTGAAGAATTGCTGCGCAAAGGTGGCGACCGGTTCAAGAATGTCTTTCCCGGCGGCACGCGGGGCGGCTCGGGCGGTGTCGGCCCGGTTGTCCCGATCATCGGCCTCGTGATCATCGCGGCCATTTATCTCGCAAGCGGCCTCTATCAGGTCGAGCCCGACGAACTCGGTGTCGTGACCCGGTTCGGTCGCTTCGACCGCATTACCCAGCCCGGTCTGAATTATCACCTGCCCTGGCCGGTCGAAGCCGTGCAGAAGCCGCGTGTTACCGAACAGCGCAGCGTCGATATCGGCTTCGTGGCCCGAGGCAATGCCCGGCGCGAAATTCCCGGCGAAAGCCTGATGCTGACCGGCGATGAAAACATCGTCGATATCGACTTCTCGGTCCTGTGGGTCATCCAGAACGCACCGGACTTCCTGTTCAACGTCCAAAACCCGGCCTCGACCGTGAAAGCGGTGGCGGAAAGCGCCATGCGTGAAGTCGTGGGGCGCAACAATCTTGAGGACATTCTGACCCAGTCCCGGGCGCGCATCGAGGCTGAAGTCAGTGAACTGATGCAAACCACGCTTGACGATTACGGCGCGGGGATTGCGATCAACGAGGTCCAGTTGCAGAAGGTGGATCCGCCGGGCCAGGTTATTGAGGCGTTCCGCGATGTCCAGGCCGCCCGCCAGGACCAGGAGCGTCTTCGCAACGAAGCCGAGGCCTACGCCAACCAGATCCTCCCCGAGGCGCGCGGCCTGTCCGAGAAGATCAAGCAGGAAGCCGAAGCCTATCGCCAGCGCGTTATCGCAGAAGCGGAAGGTGGAGCCGCCCGCTTCATATCGATCTACAACGAATATCGCCAGGCCCCGGATGTGACGCGTCAGCGGATCTTTTTCGAGACCATGGAGCGGGTCTTCGGCGGAATGAACAAGGTCATCATCGACGGTAAGACGTCAGAAGCGGGCGTGCTGCCCTATCTGCCGCTGCCCGAGATCGAACGGCGCCGTAGCATGCCGAGCGACGCGTCGGATCCGGCACAAGGAGGAAACCAGTAATGGCACGTATCGGTACCATCCTTGTCCTGATCATCGGTGTCCTGGCGGCCATCGGCGCGTCGGACACCTTCTTCATCGTCAATCAGACCCAGCAGGCCCTGGTGGTCCAACTCGGTGAGCCCAAGCGGGTGATCCAGGACCCGGGACTTCAGGTGAAACTGCCCTTTTTCCAGCGGGCGGTTCTGTTTGACCGGCGCATTCTCGATCTCGACACCGAGCCCGAAGAAGTGCTGACCCTCGATCAAAAGCGGTTGATCGTCGATGCCTTTGCCCGCTTCAAGATCGTGGACCCGCTGAAGTTCTTCCAGTCGGTTAACAACGAATTCCGGGCCCGGGAGCGTCTGTCGCGCCTGTTCAACACCAGTGTGCGGACGGTTTTGGCCGAGCGGGAGTTTTCGACCCTTCTCACCGGGGAGCGGGCCGACTCCATGCTCAAGATCCGGACGGATGTGAACAACAAAGCGGCCGAACTCGGCATCCAGATCGTGGATGTGCGAATCCGGCGGGCGGATCTGCCCCAGGAAAACAGTGTCGCCGTGTTCAACCGGATGCGGGCGGAGCGGGATCGGGAGGCTCGGGAAGCCCGTGCCCAGGGTCAGGAAATCTCCCAGCGGATCCGCTCCCGTGCGGACAAGGAAGCCCAGGTGCTGCTCGCCGAGGCTCGCCGGGATGCCGATATCGTACGCGGTGAAGGCGATGCAGAGCGCAACCGGATCTTTGCCGAGGCTTTCGGTAAGGACGAAGATTTCTTCGGTTTCTATCGCGCCATGCAGGCCTATGAGGCGTCGCTGGGCCGCAACGACACCACCATGGTGCTCTCGCCGGACAGCGATTTTTTCCAGTATTTCGGGTCGCCCACGGGCGATTTCCCGAGGGGCGTGACCGGGACACCGGACCGCTAAAGGCCCACGCGTCCGCTAAGGTCTCTTTCAATCAAGGAACCGGCCGTGCTTGTTCACGGCCGGTTTTTTCTTACCTCTAGCCACACAGCAGACGCGGTCATGGCAGGCCGCAAATGCGCCGCAAACCCCTCTTTACCTCATCATCCTGTAAGGAAAGCGCTGCGGTCGATGGGGGGAGCGCCTCGGGCGACCGGGCCGGGGTCCGGAGTTGAAAGCCTGGCCGGTGCCGCGGGTCGCCCCGGAAGCCGCGCTTGGGTGCTTGGAATGCAGCGGCGCCCATCGAAGGGGGGACGGACGATCGTGGTTGAGGCCCGTTGAGCGAAATTTGAGATGTCCTCGGTCATCGGGACCGACGGCACTGTTGCTGACGATGACTGTTGCTGACGATGGAGGATGGCAAAAGTGACGACACGGCTGGACGGAAAGACAACGCAGGCGGTGAAAACCGCCGTGCGGGACAGGGATGGACAGGCGGCGGCATGGCGCTCCGCTGCGCTGTGGCTGGGACTGGTCACGGTTGTGGCGGCCCTGATCTGGGCCGGCATGGCCCAAGCGCGACCCGCGCCGGACAGCTTCGCCGATTTGGTCGAGGATCTGGCGCCGGCCGTGGTCAACATTTCCACAACCCAGCGCGTTGAGCGCCGCCAGAACCGGCGTGAGCGCCGCGGCGGCCCGGAAATGCCCTTTGATGAATTCTTCCGCGAGTTTTTCGAGCGCGGTCCCATGGGCCGTGCGCCGCGCGAACCCCGGGAGGTCCAATCCCTGGGCTCGGGCTTCGTCGTCGATCCCCGCGGTTACATTGTCACCAACAACCATGTCGTGGGCGACGCGACCGACATTCAGGTCAATTTCGCATCCGGCCTGAAGCTTCCCGCCGAACTTGTGGGCAAGGACGAAGCAACGGACCTCGCGGTGATCAAGGTCGAATCCGACAAGCCCCTGCCGGTGGTTAAATTCGGCAACAGCGACGAGGCCCGGGTGGGCGACTGGGTGATGGCCATCGGCAACCCGTTCAATCTGGGCACGTCGGTCACGGCCGGTATCATCTCGGCGCGCAACCGGAATATCGGCGCCGGCGTCTATGACGACTTTATCCAGACGGATGCTGCGATCAACCGCGGCAATTCCGGCGGTCCGCTCTTCAACATGAAGGGCGAAGTGGTCGGCGTGAACACGGTGATCATCTCCCCGTCGGGGGGCTCGGTGGGCATCGGCTTCGCGATTTCCGCCGCTTTAGCCGACAATGTGATTGCGCAACTCATCGATTATGGCGAGACGCGCCGCGGATGGCTGGGTGTTCAAATCCAGTACCTCACCGATGAACTCGCCTCGAGCTTCGGTCTGAAGGAAGCCAAGGGCGCCGCCGTGTCCGAAGTGGTCGAAGGTGGACCGGCGGAAAAGGCGGGCTTCAAGATCGGTGACGTCATCCTGAAATTCGACGGCACCGAAATCGAAGATCATCGGATGCTCTCGCGCACCGTTGCCGGCACGGATATCGGCAAGACCGTGAATGTGGTGGTCTGGCGCAACAAGAAAGAGAAGGTGCTGAAGGTCAAGCTGGGCAAGCTTGATCCCCAGGTCCTGAATGGTGGCAGCTCATCCGGATCCGGCGAGGTCAAAGAGGGCGAGCAGGAGTTGACGGCCCTCGGCGTGACCGTCGTGCCGACGAGCGATCCCCAGGCGGAACGCTTCCAGGTCGAAGAAGGTGTGACCGGGGTCCTGATCACCGATGTCGATCCGGACGGTCCGGCCGCGAAAAGCCTGCGTCCTGGCGACGTGATCGTCGAAGTGGAGCAGGAGCAAGTCGCGTCCGTGTCCGACGTGGAGGCAAAGGTCGCTGAGGAACTGAAGAAGAAGGACGACAATCTGGTCCTGCTGCTTTTGAACCGCCGCGGTCAGATCTCCTTCCGCGCCGTGCGCCTCGAAGAGGACACGTAATCCTTATCTCCCTTATCGGTATGTAAATGGCCCGGAGCGGGGTAATCGCTCCGGGCTTTTTTGTGTGGTCGACGGGTGTGGTCGACGGTCGGCTTTCGCCGTTGGCAAGCGCGTGTCAGCGCACGGGCGGTCCGTCCTCGAAGCGGTCCCAGACATCCTGGCGCCACAGGGCAGGGGGGCGGTTTTCCCGCACTTCGAAGACCAGCCGGTCGGTGGTCTCACGGCCGTGGTCGTCCCGATGGGTGACCGTGGCGATATGGGTGCCGAAGGGCAGGACCTGGGGCAGTTGATGGCGCCACAAATGGCTTGAGCGGTCCGCCACGGAGGTCTGGGGCTGGGGCGCCGCCGGCCCGAACCGGCCGCCCCGGAACGCCTCATAACCCTGGTGGCGCTCAATGCCGGAGCGGCTTTCATAGGCAAAGCGGGCAACCGTGAGCTGACGGGTGGCGGCAAACGGGTCGGCGTAAAGCGCGCCGGTCTTGGCCTCCTCGCCGCGGGCCCGCTGGGTGCGGATCATCGGGACCGCACGCCCGTCATTGATCTGGACGGTGACCGTCGACGCGCTGCTGCCGTTCCACACATTCGCCGTCAGATAGACCCCGCCATAAAGGTCCTCCAGGGTCAGGATTTTCGGGTCCGGCAGATCGGCAATCGTCCGGGGCGGGACGGGATCGCGGGTCTCCCGGTCCTCTGCCCGCCAGGCCATGATCCTCTCGAACCAGGAACGGAAGCCGGGCGTGTTCAGCCCCAGCCACATGCGCCGGTCCGGCGCCAGATTGGTCGCGTAATAGGTGTCCACAAAGTCCGACCCCGAGAAGGTGAGGTCAAGCCAGCCCCGGGGACCGCCGAGACGCTGGAGTGCCATGGGCGCGCCGTCCACATCGAAGTCGCCATGCCACCAGCCGCCGGAGACGGCGCCGGCCACGATATGGGGGAAGGGCAGGGTCTCGACGCCAACGGCCTCGGACCAGCCATGATAGTGGTCCCCGGGCTGATGGTTCTCGATGGTGTGGGTATGGCCCGACAGGGACAGGGCCTTGCGCCCCTCCAGCAGGGCATGGATCTCAGTGACATTATCGGTCTGGTGGGTCACGGAGCTCTGATCAACGAAAGACACGAAGGGAATATGATGGGCAAGGATGATGCGTTTGTCGGCGGGTAGGGCGTTGACCAGATTGCGCAGCCAGATCATCTGGGGTTCGGGCACCCGGCCATTGTAGCGTTTGCGGTTGCCTTCAACGCAGTATTCCCGTCCGGGTCGTTTCGCATCTTCCTCCCCGCACGGATAGACCACATTGTCGAGGGCGATGAACACTGCATCGCCCATCTCGAAGGCGTAATAGGCCGGGCCCCACAGGCGCCGCCAGGTGTCTGTCGAGTCGGCATCCCGGTCCGCGTCGAAGTCGAAATCGTGATTACCGTGCACCCAGTATTGGGGCACGCCCAGGCTGCCCGTGACCTCGGCCATGCGGGGGATCAGCCCCAGATCGTCGCCGACCACATCGCCGAGAAACAACAGGCAGTCGATCTGACCGTCCCGCCGGTCCGCGAGATCGTCGATCACGGTGTCCCGCACATGGCTGATTTCCGCATTCGAATAGGCCTGGGTATCGCCCAGGACCGCGCATGAGAAGCGGTCATGCTCCGGCGCCGGAACAAGCGGAAAGTTCACCGCTTCGGGCAGAGGGCCGGTGGGCTCGAGGCCGCCAAAGCGGAACGCCTTGGGCGAGCCGCCGGGCTTGTGCTCATAGGCGAATTGGGGGACCCAGTTTTCGTCCGTGGGCGTGCGCCAGCCCCGGGGCTGCACCACGGACACGGACATGTCGCTGCGGGCGGGCAGGCGGTAGATCCCCTGGCGATTGGTCCGCACCACATCCCGCCCGTTGGAGACGAGGACCTCCGCGACGCCGGGCTCTGCCTCCTGGCGCTTGCCGTCCCGGTTGCGGTCGTGGAACACGGCGCCCGAGACCGCAAGACCCGGCGTTTCATCCGCCGACGGGATGACCTCGATGGTCGCGAAATAGGGGGCGATGCTGCGCGCCGGGCCCGTGTCCTGCTTTGCCGTGCCCGGGCTTGTGTCCGGAACGCCTGCACAGGCGCTGACCGTCACAGCCGTTATCGCGGCAAGGGTTTTCAGGATGGGGGCAGCGGTGCGGGGCGGCACGATCGTCGGCATGGCGGCGCTCCTGGAGCTGGGGCTTGATGGATCATGGCCTTGCATAATCGAGTTTGGCCTGCCCGCCTATGGTCCCCCCGGCCGCGGATCCTTCAAGGCGTCTCATGCTTCGCCCCGTCCATCGTCAAGGTCACTTTGCCGGCGGGCGCCTTGCTGCTACGGTGACGCCTGCGTCAGGAATTTTTGAAGCGGTGCGGGCCGGCGCGGCCGGTTGCCAAAACCGCCGGGAGACATCTGGAGGAAAGACCCATGCGTGGCACGCCCTTTGGCCGGGAGCAGACCCCCGCCGTCGATCCCTATTCGCTTCCCCTGGAGACGCTGGACGTCTCCGATCCGGAACTTTTCCTGACCAATTCCTTCTGGCCCTATTTCAAGCGGCTGCGGGAGGAAGCTCCCGTCCATTACTGCCCGGACAGCCCCTTCGGCCCCTACTGGTCGGTTACAAAATACAAGGACATCCTCGAGGTAGAGACCCATCCGGCGATCTACTCCTCCGAGCCCGCCATCACCATCATGACGCCGCGGGAGGAATTCCCGCTCCCCATGTTCATTGCCATGGATCCGCCCAAGCACGACGATCAGCGCAAGGTTGTCCAACCCATCGTGTCGGGTCCCAACCTGGCCGATATGGAAAAAACCATCCGCACACGGGTTTGCGGCATTCTCGACAATCTGCCCGTCGGCGAGACCTTCGACTGGGTGGATCGCGTCTCCATCGAGATCACGACCCAAATGCTGGCAACCCTGTTCGATTTTCCGTGGGAGGAGCGCCGCAAGCTGACTCGCTGGTCCGATGTGGCGACGGCGGACGAAAAATCGGGCATCGTGGAGTCCATCGAGGCCCGGCGCGAGGAACTGCGCGACTGCGGCACTTATTTCCTCGGTCTGTGGAATGAACGGGTCAATGAGCCGCCGCGCAACGACCTCATCTCGATGCTGGCCCATGGCGAGGCGACCCGGAACATGGATTTCCAGGAATTCCTCGGAAACATCATCTTGCTGATCGTCGGCGGCAACGACACCACCCGGAACTCCATCTCCGGCGGCCTGCTGGCGCTCAATCAAAATCCGGACGAATACGACAAGCTGCGTGCCGACCCGCGCCTGATCGACAATATGGTGTCCGAAATCATCCGCTGGCAGACGCCGCTGGCCCATATGCGCCGCACGACGACCCGGGAGACGGTGCTGGGCGGCAAGACCATCCCGGCGGGCGAGAAGGTCGTGATGTGGTATGTCTCAGGCAACCGGGACGCGGAGGCGATCGACAATCCGGACGCATTCCAGATTGACCGGCCCCGGGCCCGCCAGCACCTGTCCTTCGGCTTCGGCATCCATCGCTGCGTCGGCAATCGGCTCGCCGAACTTCAGCTTCGGATCCTCTGGGAGGAAATCATGAAGCGCTTCCATACCATTGAGGTGGTCGATGAGCCGAAACGGGTCCGCTCCAACTTCGTCAAGGGCTATGCCAGCTTGCCCGTGCGCATCCGCGGCTGATGCCCCGTGAGTGATGGCCCAACCCCGGTCGCGGCCTGGATCGCCGAGACCCTGCCGCCGCTCCTCTCCGGTCTCGAGGCCCTCGAGACCCTGGGGCGTCGGCTTCATCCGCCGGTCGTGGGCGAGGTCATCGCGAAGCTCGGCGTGCCGGAGATCGCCATCCAGACCCAGCTCAGCGCCCTCGAAGCCGTTCCCTGGCCGGAGCACCTGATTCCGGTGCGCACCTGTCTTCAGGAGGCCGCAAGCGCCGTGGCCGGAGCATTTCCGAAGGCGCGGGAGGCCCTGCGTGCTCCCGAGGGCGTTTTGGGTGTCTATCAAGCCCTCGGCGCCTGGTCCCGGGCCTGCGAGGCGCTCTATCCGCTGGCGCCGGTCCTGCTGCCCGTCAGCCAGTATTTCGTGGAAGACTCGGCCCGCGGCGATATGGGTCTGCTCGGGCGGCTCAGCACCGGCGGCCTGCGGGGGGGCGGGGAGAACGGCCTGCTCCATGGCGGCGGCGAGCCGGGAACCCGGGGCGGCTTTTCCCTCTATGTTCCGGAGACCTATGATCCGGATACGGCGCACCCCCTGATTATGGCTCTGCATGGCGGCGGCGGCAATGGCCGGCGCTTCCTGTGGACCTGGCTGCGCGCGGCGCGGACCCGGGGCGCCATCCTGATGGCACCGACCTCCCTGGCCGAGACCTGGTCCCTGACCCAGCCGGAAGAGGACGGCACGCGGCTCCTCGACATGCGGGACGCGGTGGCTGCGCGCTGGCGCATCGACCCGGACCGCCAGCTCCTGACCGGCATCAGCGACGGCGGCACTTTCAGCTATCTTGTGGGCTTCAATGCCGACTCGCCCTTCACCCATATCGCGCCCATCGCGGCGAGCTTCCACCCGATCCTGCTGAGCCTCGCCAACCCGGAAAAACTGCGCTCCGTGCCGGTCCATCTGACCCATGGCGTCCTCGATTGGATGTTCCCCGTGGATATGGCGCGCGAGGCCGTGGAGGCCCTGGGCGCGGCGGGGGCCGGCGTGACCTATTCGGAGATCGAGGACCTCTCCCACACCTATCCCGCCGAGCGTAACGGTCCCGTCCTGGACTGGATGGGCGTCCCGTCGTAATCAGACCGCCTTGACGCGGGGTGCAGGCGCGCGCATGGCGCGCGGCCGGCTCCGTTTTTCGCCCCGACGCCCCCTCGGTCCCGGCCGCACCGGGTGGGACGGCGGGGGCCAAGATCCAGCGGGATGAGGTGGTATCGTGGAACCCTGGTGGCGTGGCGCCGTCATTTATCAGATCTATCCGCGCAGCTTCTGCGACAGCAATGGCGACGGCGTCGGCGATCTGTCCGGCATCACGGCAAAGCTCGACCATGTGGCCTCGCTGGGCGTCGACGCGATCTGGCTCTCGCCCTTCTTTCGGTCGCCCATGGCCGATTTCGGCTATGACGTTTCCGACTACACCGATGTGGACCCCCTGTTCGGCAGCCTGGCGGATTTCGATGCCCTGGTCGCCAAGGCCCACGGCCTGGGTCTCAAGGTCATCATCGACCAGGTCCTGTCCCACACCTCCGAGGCCCATGCTTGGTTTGAGGAGAGCCGGTCGTCCCGGGACAATCCGAGGGCGGACTGGTATGTCTGGGCAGACCCCAGGCCCGACGGATCCCCGCCCAACAATTGGCAGTCCGTGTTCTGGGGGCCGTCCTGGACCTGGGATGCCCGGCGCGGCCAGTATTACTTCCACAATTTCCTGCCCCAGCAGCCGGACCTTAATCTACACCATCCGGATGTTCAGGATGCGGTGCTGGAGGCGGCACGCTTCTGGCTGGAGCGCGGGGTCGACGGCTTCCGGCTCGATGCCATCAATTTCGCCATGCACGACCCGGCCCTGCGGGACAATCCGCCCAGCGGCATCGACCCGGCCGAGGCGACCCGGCCCTTCGACTTCCAGATCCACAGCCGCAACATGTCCCATGACGACATTCCCGCCTTCCTGGAGCGGTTGCGGGCTCTCACCGATCGGTATGAGGACCGCTTCACCGTGGCCGAAGTGGGCGGGCCCCGGCCCCTGGCCGAGATGAAGGCCTTCACGCAAGGCGGCAAGCGGCTGAACGCGGCCTATAGTTTCGATTTCCTCTACGCCCCGCGCATGGGGGCATCGCTTCTGGGCAATGCGGTGGGCGCCTGGGAGGCGGTACCGGGGGAGGGCTGGCCCGCCTGGGCCTTCAGCAATCACGATGCGCCGCGGGCCGTCTCCCGCTGGATCGACGGGCCCGTCGCGCCGCGCCACGCCCAGCTTTATCTCAGTCTCCTGATGGCGCTGCGGGGCAATGTGTTCCTTTATCAAGGGGAGGAGTTGGGCCTGCCCCAGGCCGATGTCCCCCGGGACCGACTCGTGGACCCGGAAGCCATCGCCAACTGGCCGCGCACCCTGGGCCGGGACGGGGCGCGCACGCCCATGCCTTGGTGCGCCGAGGGGCCCCATGCCGGCTTCTCCGTGGCGGAACCCTGGCTGCCCGTGGATCCGCGGCATCCGGGCCTGAGCGTTGCGAGCCAGGAGGACGATCCCGCCTCGACCCTGAACACGACGCGCCGGCTCATCGCGCTCCGGCGGCGCCATCCGGCCTTGCGCCAGGGCAGTTTTCATCGGCGCCAGACGCAGGACAGCGTGGTGGCCTTTGAACGCTCCCACGCCGACACTCGCCTGCTCTGCGTCTTCAACCTGTCCGGGGAGACCCAGCCCCTGGCGCTTGAGGATGCCGGGGACTGGCGCGTCGCCTATGCCCTCGGCCTGCCGGAGCAGCCAAACCGCCTGCCCGAGCGCCTGCCCCCGCACAGTGCGGCCTTCGCCGAGCGGATTTGATCCTCCGCCGCCACGCAGGGGCTTGGCAGCGCCGCAAGCCCGGCTTTACGCTCAACCCCTAGAACAAAGGAAACGGGCGTGCGGCGTGCGCGTCCCCTCAGGGAGATCCGCCATGCGTCGTCTGCTGTGTCTTGCCCTTGCCACCCTAGCCGGCACCTTCGCTGCCGCCCCATCACGCGCCGCGTGCGAGGCCCAGGAGACCTTCGCCATCGCCGTGCACGGAGGAACGAGCCGCGCCGGGCGGGATCACACGCCGCGCATGCTGTTTCAGACCCTGCTGTTGAAGGCCATGCGGGTGGAACTGGCCTCCGGTGCCGCGGCCCTTGATGTGGTCGAACAGTCGGTCCGCTTCATGGAGGATTCCGGGCTGTTCAATGCCGGCAGGGCCGCGATTTCCAACCGGGACGGTTTTGTCGAGACCGACGCCTCCATCATGGACGGACGAACCCTGGAGGCCGGGGCTGTCGCCTCCATGCGCCTCCTGAGGAACCCGATCACGGCCGCGCGCCTGGTGATGGAAAAGACGCCCCATGTGATGATGGTGGGGGATCGGGGCGAGGCGGCTGCCGTGGCCCTGGGGGCCGATACGGTGACGGCGGATTATTTCGTCAACAACAAAACCGCTGACGCGCCGGCCAACCATGGCACCGTGGGCGCAGTGGTGCTCGACCGTTGCGGCAATCTCGCGGCCGGGACCTCCACGGGTGGATATGGCGCCAAGATCCCCGGCCGGGTCGGCGACTCTCCGGTCATCGGCGCGGGTACTTATGCCCGCAACGGATCAGTGGCGGTTTCGGCTACGGGGCATGGGGAATATTTCATCCGCTTCAACGCGGCGGCCTCCATCGCGGCGCGGGTGACCCATGGCGGCGAGGACCTGGCCAGCGCATCGGCGGCGGTGATCGAGGCCATGGCCAAGGCCGGCGGCGGACGCGATGGGCGCGGCGGTGTGATTGTCGTGGGAGCGGACGGCAGCGTGGCCACGCCCTTCAGCACCGACGGCATGATCCGCGCCACCACCACCAACACGGTGGAGCCCGTGGCGATGGTTTATGGGAAGGGGCTAAAGCCGTCCGACGGCTGAGAAAGGCCAGTCCCGTGATCCAGCCCCAGTCTGCGCAATCCCAGTCGGCGCAATCCCAGTCTGCGCAATCCTATTCGGCGCAAGGCCGGCCCACGCTGTCCCTGCCCCAGGTGCTCGCCTTTGCCGGCATCGCCGTGCCCCTGGCCGCGATCGGTTTGCCTTTCGCGGTCTATATGCCCCGGTTCTACGCGGGCGATGTGGGGCTTGGGCTCGAAACCACCGGCGCAATTTTCATGTCCCTGCGTTTCTGGGACATCGCCACCGATCCCCTCATGGGTTATCTGGTGGACCGGCGTCCCTCCCGCTGGGGCCGGATCAAGCATTGGCTGGTCTTGAGCGTTCCCATCCTGATGGTCTCGGCCTGGTTCATCTATGTGCCGGGCGGGGGCCTGGCGGATGGCGGCGACATCACACCGCTTTACCTGGTCGGCTGGCTGGTCGTCTTCTATATCGGCTTCACCATGCTCCAGACACCGCACCAGGCCTGGGTGCCGACCCTGGCTGCGAGCTATGACGAGCGCTCGCGCCTGTTCCAGTGGCGCGAGATCATCAGCACCGCATCCCTGCTCAGCCTGCTGATCCTGCCTGACCTGCTGGCGCGGTTTGCCGGCTATGACCGGGGCCAGCAGATCATGGTCATGGGACTGATCCTGCTGGTATCGCTGCCCGTGACCATCGGCGTGGCGCTCGCTCTCGTGCCGGATCGTACGGCGCCCGTTCCCAGCCATGCCACGGCGGATTTCAGCCGGAATGCCCTCAGCGTTGCGTTGCGAAACGGTGCGCTGTGGCGCATCCTGATCATCGAGGTGGCCATCGGCATCGCGATTGCCAGCACGGCAGCGACCTATCTGTTCGCGGCCGAATGGGGCTTCGGCGTGGTCCAGGGCGCCAGCGCCATCCTGATGTTGTTCTTCCTCGCGGGGTTCAGTGCCATCCCGTTTTGGATGTGGGTGGCGCGCAAGACCCAGAAACACGTCACCGTGACGATCATCAGCCTCTTCGCCGCCTTCGCCTATTTGAGCTATCTGCCTCTCTCCGGCTATGGCGGGTTTGAACTGCTGATGATCGGCGCGATTCTTTCGGGGCTTGCCTTCGGATCGCCATTCATCATGGTGCGGTCCATGATGGCGGATCTGGTGGAGGTGGAACTGGCCCGCACCGGGGCGAACCGAGCGGGCCTCTACTACTCGCTTATGACCAGCGCCTACAAGACGGGGGCGAGCCTCGCTGTCGGGGTCCCCTTCATCATGCTCGGGGTCGTGATCGGCTTCGACCCGATTGGGGAGAACAGCCCCGAAGCCATCCGCGGGCTGATGTGGACCTTTGTCGGCGTCCCCGGCGTGTCCTATCTCATCGCCGCCGTCGCCGCCTGGGGCTACCCCGTCACCCGCGCGGTCCAGTCCCAGGCCAGTGCGGATCTCGCGGCCCGGGGTGGGGACGGTGCAGATGACGGATCGTAGGGTGCGCCCCGGTGCACCCTACGGACAGGTGCCTTCTCGTTTCACTGGCCTGAAAAATTGGCCGGGCGGCCTTCGACGAAAGGGGCAACGCCTTCGCGGAAGTCCTCGCTTTCGAGGCTCTCGATCCTTTCCGCGTCCTGCACATCCACGGCCGCGCCAAGGGTCTGGACTTGGGCCTCCCAGAGCGCGCGTTTCATGATCTGGAGCGAACGGGGGGAAGGGGGGACCGCGCGGGCCGGCTTGTCCCCATGGGCCATGGTCTGGCGCATCAGGCCCTCGGGCGCGACCATGCGGTTGACCATCCCGATCGGTCCGCTGGTGGGCATGGATGCCGCCGTGACACGCAAGGGCCGGTCGGGCCGGGTCTATGGCGGGGCCTATCTCAGCGTCGAGGAGGATCTGAAAGGCACCGTCGCGCCGCAAAGCGATGGTGGTTCAAGATAAAAAAGGGCGGATCCTCCGATCCGCCCTCGCTGTGCCTTGGAGCTACCCCGATCACACGAAGGTGAAGCTGTCCGGAATGTCGAGACCGTCTGGCAGTTCGTCCAGGCTGACGATTTCGAAGGCCGTGTCCTCGTCGTAGGGCACGCCGGTATTGTCGAGTACATTGGCCTGGAAGCCGAATTCGATGGACTCGCCAGCATCCAGGTCGCTGTTGTAGCTCTTGGGGAAGAAGAACACATCCCCATCTGCCTCGACGGCGTCGGCGTTCCAGACATTGTCCAGGGACAGATTGTCGAGGGCGCTCATTTCCATGTCGCCGAGTTCGAGCTTGACGATCCAGCCGTCCACGGCCTCCTCGCCCTCATTGATGACATCGACCCGCTGGACGACGCCCTGGCCCCAATCGTTCAGGCCGGCGCTCTCGGCGACGAGATCCGTGTCGGGGCCGGATTCCGGCAGTGCCGGCTCGGGATCGAGGTCCAGGAACAGGAAGTTGAAATTGTCGATGTTGAAGCCTGCACCCTGCACCTGAATGGAGAAGGTCAGCGTCTCACCGGCCTCGATCGTCGGCTTGAAGCCCTGGGAAACGTTGGAGAAGGTGCCGGTCTCGGCATCGAAGGACACGGGGCCGGGGAAGCCCTGGAAGCTGCCGGTGACGAACTCCCCGCCGCCCTCAAGATCAATGTCGAGTTCGAAAGCCTCGAAGGCGCCATTGCCGACAATGCCGTCCGTGGTCGTCAGTTCGAATGTGGCAATGAAGCCGCCGAACCCGGTGTCCTCGTTGAACCAGTCATTGACGCTGACGGCGTCGACCAGCGTGTCGAAGGCTTCCTGGACCGCCACGTCGGCCTGGACATAGCCGAAGCCGGAGCCGAAATCCGGACCGACGTCGAAGCCTTCCGTGGTGGGATCGTCCATATCGATGGCGGTCTCACGCAGGAGGTCGGCGATCTCTTCGGGAGTCAGCGAGGGGTTGATGCTGGTCATCAGGGCTGCAATGGCGGCGGCATTGGGGGCCGCGGCGGAGGTGCCGAAGAAGTTCGGCAGATCGTCATCGTCCCGGACGCTGTCGCTGAAGAAGAAGGTCGTGTTGCCGCCATTGCTGGCCGCGATCTCGACGCCGAGGCGTACATCCGGCTCGGGCAGCGGGTTGCCGTCGATGTCGAAGCGGATCGTCGCCGGGCCGATGGAGGAGAAGCTGGCGAGTTCCGGCGGGTTCACGCCGAATTCCGGTGTCTCATCAAAGATGACGGCGGCCGTGCCCAGGGAGCCTTCCGCGGTGGAGTGACCGAAGGTCGTCGGCCCGCCGAGAATGTCCGTATCTTGAAAGTCGCTGCTGCCGCTCACGATGAAGCGCAAATCGTCTGGCTGCTCGCCTTCGACAAAGACCATGCCGATGGCGAGATCGAATGTCGGGGCCGTCTCCAGGAGGCCGAACGAGATGATCTCGATGGGATCGGCACCGAGATTGGGATCAATGGAGGACAGGAAGTCGATGAAGAAGAGGTCTTCGCCGATGCGCTGGAACAGCAGCAGGTCGAAATCACCGGTGGCGCCGGGGCTGTTCGCCGAAGTGCTGGCATAGGCATTCGCCCACTGAAGATTAAAGACAACATTGTCGCCGCCGCCGATCTGGAAATCGAAGAAGGGATCGACGCCTTCGCCGGGATCGAAGTCGAAGGCTTCCAGGCCGAACAGGGTGGCCCCGTTGGATTCGAAGGCGCCTTGGTATCCCAGATTGCCGCCATTGCCGCCGGAGGAGAAGAAGCTGACGCCGTCCGCTGCGACCTGGTCGATGGCCTGGCCGATGATCCCGTCCGCGTAGAACGGAT
The DNA here is from genome assembly GCA_050331455.1 of Alphaproteobacteria bacterium. GTDB lineage: Bacteria > Pseudomonadota > Alphaproteobacteria > JAJFIK01 > JAJFIK01 > CAYUYV01. Next base: position 52,651 of record JBHJGV010000073.1, on the reverse strand, counting down.
CGGCGAAAACGGAGATGTCATCGACGATGATGTCGGAGCCGGCCGCGGCCAGGGCCAGGATATTGTTGGCAAAGCCGGCCTGACCGAACACGGCCGTCGCGAATTGCAGTGAAACGCCGGGAGCGATGTCGAAGATCAACTCGGCCATGGCCCGGCCTTCGTCGCCGATTTCGGAGAGGGGGACGCCTTCCTCGATGATCAGCGTGCCTTCCGCCGGCAGATCGCCGCTGGCGATGCCGGCCGCTTCGCCGCCGCCGAAAAAGTCGAAGGAATCGGACATAACGCCGACGGTAATGCCGGAGCCGTCCACGCCGAAGCGGGCCACGGCGTCGTCCACATTGAGGGCCGCCACGTCCTGGGACGTGACCGATCCGGTCTCGGGCACGGCGGCGGCGAGGGACGCGGTCGTTGCGGCGCCCAGAGCGAAGATGTCCTCAAGCTGATCGACGGGGAAGAAACCGGACACGTAAAAATCGTTGAACACCGTATAGTTTTCGAGACCCATGTCGAGGAGCTTGGCCATCATGGCTTGGTCGAGCGTTTCGGAAAACGCAATGTCCACGCCGACTTTCATTTCCCCGTCGGCCCCCATGATGGTCGGCACACCGACCGGAGCCGTGAAGAGATCCCGGCCCAATGTGGACATGGCGAATTCACTGCCCGCGTAGCGCTGGGCCGCATTCGTGCTGGATCGATCGAAAAGGAACTCTTTCAGAGCGCTGAGGGACATTATTTTCTCCATGCGACAAAAAGGACGAACCGTCCGGCGGGCAAACCGATCTGATCGGGGATCGATGTGGAGGTCGCAAGGCCGACACCGCTACACCTAAGCCGTACAAGACCACGCGTCGTGGTCTCATGCCGGTGATGGCCCGAGGGCCGCATCCCGCCGCCCGGTCCTCTTGTGCAGGTTTAGTCCAAGTCCCCCTTCAGCCCGCCAATACCCCATATTAACGCTCTTTCTCGCGCGGCACGCAAGCTCTTCGGGTAGACCATTGACTGCACAGGGAGGTCACGCAACGGGACCGACGATCTCGGAGACAACACGTCCGTACAGCGCGGCAGTTTCCTCGATGATATCTTGCGGAAGAGGCGGAATGGCTGGGTCGGGCTGGCCGGATGCCCGGGCGGCATCGAGGGCGTCCTTATAGCCGATGGCGCGGTAGTGCTGGCGCACATATTCCTTGCTGAGATCGATGGTGGCGCCGGTGCCCTCATAGGCCGCCCGGTCCCAGAATCGGTCCTCGTCCAGGGTGCCGAAGACATCCACGACCATCAGCCGGCCGTCCGCGTCGAAGCCGAATTCCTTCTTGCCATCCACATGGAAGAAACTGGCGCGCGCCAGGGCGTCGGCGATCAGGCCGTCGATCCGCCGGCAGAGCGTTTCCAATGCCTCCACCGTGTGCGGATCGATGCCGGCAAGCGCCATGGCCTCCTCGTGCGACAGCAGCCGGTCACTGGCCTCGAATTTGGTGCTCATCTCGAAAAAAGGCGATGGCAGCTTCATCCCCATGGCTGGCACGGTGCCCGGCGCCAGGCCGACGGCCTCCGGCGACAGGTTGGCCTTGCGCAGGCGGTCGAGCAGACTGCCGGCCACATAGTGGCGCTGAATGCATTCCAAAGGGATGAACACGGAACGCCAGGGCTTCGGCCGGTTCGCAAGGCTTGGCACCTGGTCCACGGCGCGCACCCGCATGGCAGCGGGGCCCGTGCGCTCCAGGAAATGGTGGGGAATGCCGGCGGCATCCAGGCGGGAGAACCAGTGGCAAGCCATGGAGCACAGGGCCGCGCCCTTGCCGGGAATGGCGCTCGGGATGGGCATGTCGAAGACGGATATGCGGTCCGAGAAGCGGAATTCGATTTCGCCTGGCCCGACGCGGTAGACGTCCTTCACGGACCCCTTGTGGATCAGCTCAGCCATGGACGATCTCGTCTTCGCGGTAGCCCTGGAGATAAAGCAGGGCACTGAGGTCCCCATGGCGGATGGCGATGTCTGCCGCGGCGGCCACTTTCGGTTTGGCGCGAAACGCGACGCCGAGGCCCGCCGCCTCGATCATGGCCAGGTCATTCGCCCCGTCGCCGACGGCCAGGGTCTCGCCGGCCGCGAGGTCGTGTTGTGCTGAAAAGGCGAGCAGCGCCTCGCGCTTGGCCTCCCGTCCCAGGATCGGCTCGATCACCGCGCCGGTGAGCGTCCCGTCGGGTCCGAAATCGAGCTGGTTTGCCTGGGTGTGGGAAAAGCCTAGCGCCGCAGCCACGCGATCGGTGAAATAGGTGAAGCCGCCGGAGACGAGGGCCGTGACCGCGCCATGCCGGGCCATGGTCCTTACCAGGGGACCGCCGCCCGGCGTGAAGCGGATGCGGGTCCGGTAGACATCCTCAAGGGTTGCTTCCGGCAGCCCTTTCAGCAAGGCCACCCGCTCGCGCAGGGCCTCCTCGAAGGGCAGGTCGCCCTCCATGGCCCGTTCCGTGATGGTGGCCACCTGGTCTTTCAGCCCCAGCGCATCGGCGATCTCGTCAATGCACTCGACCTCGATCATGGTGGAGTCCATATCGGCGATCAGGAGCCGTTTGCGCCGTCCGCCCAGGCGCTTTCCAGATCCGGCAGGGCCGGCGAACGACCGGTGGAGGGTGTGAAGGGGATCTCGGCGGCAATGCCGGACGCCAACCACTGGGCCGGACCGGTCTCGCAGCCCAGGAGATCAAGGGCGCGCCGGGCCGCATCGATCACCGCATCGTCAAGGGCGGGCTTGGCCGGATTGGCCATCAAAACCAGGACATGGGACATGGCGAGCCTCATTTGGAACAGCCCCGTTTTGGACCGGCCGCGAGGGAAGGGAAAGGTGGTGTGACCGACCACGCCCCGTCCATGGACCGGCCCGACCGGGTCGTGCTTATCGCAGGCCCCACCGCCAGCGGCAAGTCGGCCCTGGCGGTGCGCCTCGCCCGCCATCTGGGAGGCACGATCATCAATGCCGACAGCATGCAGGTCTACCGGGATCTGCGCATTGTCACGGCTCGTCCGTCCCCGCAGGACGAGGCGGAAGCGCCCCACAGACTTTATGGTGCGCTGGATGGCGCCGAGCGATGTTCCGCCGGGCGCTTCGTGGATCTGGCGCGCAACGCCCTCAGGTCGTGCGCACAGGACGGCCGAACCGCCATCCTGGTCGGCGGAACCGGGCTTTATTTCCGTGCCCTGACGGAGGGCCTGTCACCGATCCCGCCCGTGCCCGACGCGATCGCGGCGGACGCCGCCCGGCGGGTCGAGGAGGAAGGCCCCGACGCTCTGCATACGGCCCTTGGTCATCGGGATCCGGGGACCGCGGCCATGCTGCGGCCCACGGATCGCCAGCGGCTGGCCCGGGCCTGGGCTCTTCTCGAGGCCACGGGATCCGGCCTTGCCCACTGGCAGCGCCAGCCCGGAACGCCCCTCCTGGCCGCACCGACGCTGCGGATCCTCCTCGAGGCGCCGCGACCCTGGCTCTGGGGCCGGGCGGATGGGCGATTTCAGGCCATGCTGGAGCAGGGCGGGCGGAAGGAGGTGGCCGCGCTGCTGGATCGGGATCTCGATCCGTCCCTGCCGGTCATGAAGGCCGTGGGCGTGCGGGAGATCGCCGGCCTGCTCGAAGGATCCTGGGATCAAGCGGAGGCGGTCCGCCTGGGCCAGACCGCCACCCGCCAATACATCAAACGCCAAACCACCTGGTTCCGGCACCAAATGGCCGACTGGCTGCGCCTGCCCGCGCACCTTCCCGAAGCGGCATTCGAGGAGGCACTGGACCGGCTCGGCGCTCCGGAGCCTGAACGGCATTTGGTTTGACCCTGCGCCCATGTTCCCTTATTCCTTGAGAACACGTCGAATTTGACGGTTCGTCCGTGGTCCGAATTCTGGCATGGGTGGTTATGATCTTCGCGGCGCAGCATAACGCGGGTGGGACGATGCTCCGGCAGGCATGCCGGACAACGCGTGCCTTCGGCTGTGTGCGGCGCGTTGTGCCGACCGCCCTGGCCGGCCTCGCGGTCGCCCATGCGGCCGTAGCCTGCCTCAAGCGTCTCAAGCCAGCGGGAGGCTTTATTCTCTGCCTCCATTCAAACCCCGCCTTGGCTGATCCGCGACTCTAAAGACCCCGACAGACCTCTCCCTCGCACAAACCAGCCCAGGCGGAAGACCATGAAACCCCATGGCCTGAACACACGCGTTCGTTCCTCTCATCCCGCAGCCCGGCGGCGCTTCACCGTGTCCGTGATCCTGGCTGGCGGTCCGATGCTCGCGGCGCGCCTTGTGGGCTGGCTCAAATGGCGGGGCTTTGCCTTCGACCGGGTCGTGACGCGCCCCGACGGCGAAGACGCCGCCACGACCCGCGTGGTTTTCACGTTCACGACCTGTCTGGATGGCGGGCGGGTGTTGATGGAGACCATCGCCCGATATGCGCCCGTCGAAGCCGTGCGACAGTTTTATGCGGCGCCGGTCGTTGGGTCCGACGCGGACGGGCCCATGGAGTGCGGTTCGACCCGGGAGCGGGATCACCCTGTGCTGGCGGGCACAGGTCCCCGCGTCGCCCTTTGCGACTATGGCTGAGGTCCGGTCCGGGCAGGTTCTGCATCGTCCCATTGCTTTTTCGTTATGGGCGAGACTTTCCCAGGTTCTGCCACAGGGTACGGGCTTGCTTGGCATGGCTGGGTCGCTCCCTTTGAGTCGAGTCTCGATTATCAGGCGGGTGGGGGGCTTCGGTCACGACTCTTGCAGCAAGAGCGGCAAGACTGGTCTCAAGACTGGTCTGCGGCCCATCTCAAACGCAGCGCAGAAACGACTCTAGGGGAGTTGGGGACTATGGTTGAACGACTGATGCGGGTGGTGGCCCTCGTTATGGGGCTTGTTCTCAATGTGACTCTGGGCTTGGGGCTTTTGGGCCTCGGCACCATGGCGGCCCATGCGGCGTCCCAGGGCAAGGTCATGATGGTGCTCGACGGATCGGGCAGCATGTGGGGTCAGGTGGACGGTGTCTCGAAAATCGAGATCGCCCGGACCGAAATCGATCGCCTGCTGAGCACCTGGTCGCCGGAGGTTGATCTTGGCATCATGGCCTATGGCCACCGCGAAAAAGGCAATTGCGGGGATATCGAGACGGTCGTTCCCCTCCAGAAAGTGGACCGGACCCGCTACATGCAGGCGGTCCGCGCGATCTCGCCCAAGGGCAAGACGCCCATCAGCGCCGCCGTGTCCCGCGCGGCCGATGAACTGAAATACACGGAAGAAAAAGCGACCATCGTGCTCGTCTCCGACGGTCTTGAGACCTGTAATGCGGATCCCTGCGCCCTTGCCGGCGAGTTGGAAGCAAAGGGCGTGGATTTCAAAGTCCATGTGATCGGTTTCGATCTGAAGCCGGAGGAGCGGGCGAGCCTGCAATGTCTGGCCGACAAGACGGGCGGACAGTTTTTCTCCGCCGGCAACGCCGCCGAGTTGTCCGGCGCCCTCACTCAAGCGGCCGAAGTGATCGCCGCGCCCGTGATCGTGCCCGACGAGGCAGCCGGCCCCCAGGGCCTGAAACTGACGGCGGTTCTGGCCCCCGGCGAACCGGCCCTGGAAAAGGACGTCTTCTACTGGGTCTATGAGTCAGCGGCCGACCTTGAGGGCAACCGCAAGGAAGTGACGCGCAACGGGTCCGCCCAGCCGCTCATCGAACTCGGCGCTGGCCAATACCGGGTGGTGGCAAGCTACGGCAAGGCCCGCACCAGTGCCGACCTCACGGTCTCGCCGGGCGAGCTGACCGAAGCCACGCTGATCTTCGATGCCGGCCATCTCCAGGTCACCTCGATCGCCACGGAAGGCGCCGCCCCCCTGGAAAAGGACGTCTTCTACTGGCTGTACGAAAATGAGACGGATCTTGAGGGCAACCGCCGCGAAGTGGCCCGAAACGGGTCAGCCAAGGCGCTCTTTAAGGTTCCGGCCGGCACCTATCACCTCGTGTCCCGGCACGGAAAGGCCTTTGCCAGCACGACAGTGACCGTGGCTCCCGCCCAGCTCACCACGGCCGTGCTCGACTTGAATGTGGGCTATGTGCGCGCAAGCGCCGTGCCCGTGAAAGGGGCGCCAAGCCTCGACAAGGACGTGTTCTACTGGCTCTACGCAAGCGAGACGGACCTCAACGGCAAGCGCAAGGAAATTGCCCGCAACGGCAGCGCCGCGGCGCTCTTTAAAGTGCCTGCTGGGACTTACCGGCTGGTCAGCCGGCACGGCAAGGCCTTCGCGGAGCAAGACGTGACCGTGGCGGCCAACCAGCTCACAGAGGTCACCCTGGATCTCAATGTGGGCTATGTCCGAGCGACCACGGTCATGGCGCCGGACGCCCCGCCGCTCGAGAAAGACATCTTCTATTGGGCGTTCCAGAGCGAGACCGGCCTGGACGGCAAGCGTAAGGAGATCGACCGAAACGGCAGCCCCACCGCTCTGTTCAAGCTGCCGGCCGGCGCCTATGTCATCCAGTCCCGTTTCGGCTCGGCCAATGCATATGCGCGCGAGACCGTCACTGTGACCCCGGGGCAGATGACGGAAGTCACCCTCAATGCCAATGCCGGCACCATCGTTGCCCAGGCCGTCCTGGAGGAGGGCGGCGCCCCGATCAAGGACAATTCCCGCGTGTTCTGGTGGGTGCTTGCCAAGGACATCGATGCCCAGGGCCGGCGTGAGGAAGTCGCCCGGAACGGCAGCGCCCGGGCCGTGCTGAACCTCGCCGCCGGTGATTATGTCCTGCGGGTGCGCGTCGACGAGCGCACTGTCGAGCGCGCGGTGACAGTCACCGCCGGGCAGGTCGGTACCGTGCAGATCCCCGTCAACTGAGGCCACACCGGCTGTGACGAGCGGGCGGCTTGGGTCCCCAAGTCACTTGCAGATCTCCAGGGGCGGTTCCATCGGGACCGTCCCTTTTTCGCATTGCCTGTCCCGCACTGGTTGGCATGCCGCGGGCCGGTCGGCGCTCACCCTTTTGGAGAGGCTTGGTCGATCGGCACGCCTGATGCACAGTGGGGTGTCAGCTCCAGGGCTGAGTGATTCCTTGCCAGCGGCAAGGTGTTGCGTTTTAGTCCCTCTAGGCGACACGTGGAGGTCCTGTCGTCGGGATACTTTACGTCTCTTTGAAGAAAAAGACGGCACAGTTCGGCGTCCGCGCCTTGGCGGGACCACCGGGATGATGGGGCATCCCGGCGTTACACAGGTTTGCAGATGCTGTGGGACGGACCGGGCCACCCGGTTCGGACCATAGAGGTTGACGAAACCGGCGCACGGGTCGCCGGCGCGCTGGGGTCCGGCGGGTGGATGCGCCCATTTCGCCGAAATTGAACGCATAAGCGGGACGATAACGATGCTCTCCGGTCTTCTTGGCATGTTCTCCGCCGATATGGCGATCGATCTTGGTACGGCGAATACCCTCGTCTATGTCAAGGGCCGCGGCATCGTGCTTAACGAACCGTCCGTCGTGGCGATCATCGCCAAGGGCGGCAAGAAACAAGTCCTCGCCGTCGGCAATGACGCGAAGATGATGCTCGGCCGTACGCCCGGAAATATCGAAGCGATCCGTCCCATGCGGGATGGCGTGATCGCCGATTTCGAGGTGGCGGAGGAGATGATCAAGCACTTCATCCGCAAGGTGCATAACCGCTCCAGCTTTGCGAACCCGCTCATCGTCGTGTGCGTGCCCTCCGGCTCAACCGCTGTCGAGCGCCGGGCGATCCAGGAATCGGCCCTGTCAGCAGGGGCCCGCCGGGTCTATCTGATTGAGGAGCCCATGGCCGCTGCGATTGGCGCCGGTCTTCCGGTCACCGAGCCCACCGGGTCCATGGTGGTGGATATCGGCGGCGGCACCACGGAAGTGGCGGTTCTGTCCCTGGGCGGCATTGTCTATTCCCGCTCTGTGCGGGTCGGCGGCGACAAGATGGACGACGCGGTGGTGGCTTTCATCCGCCGCCATCACAATCTGCTCATCGGTGAAAGCACGGCCGAGCGCATCAAAAAGCAGGTCGGTTCAGCCATGATCCCGCCGGACGGGCAGGGCGAGTCCATCGACATCAAGGGCCGCGACCTGATGAACGGCGTGCCCAAGGAAATCACGATCACCCAGAAACAGGTTGCCGAGGCCCTTGCCGAACCCGTCGGTGCCATTGTTGAGGCGGTCAAGGTGGCCCTCGAGGCCACACCGCCGGAATTGGCCGCTGACATCGTGGACAAGGGCATCGTGCTCACCGGCGGTGGGGCGCTGCTACAGCATCTCGACCAGGTGTTGCGCGATGAAACGGGCCTGCCCGTGAGCTTGGCTGACGAACCCCTGTCTTGCGTTGCCCTCGGGACGGGCAAGGCGCTGGAGCAGCACAAGAAGATGCGCCACGTCCTGTCCACGGTTTACTGAGCCTGGCAGACGCGACCGGCCGGCGCCCCTCTGCCCCATCCGCGAGCCCCGACGCCGCCTGCGAATCCGGTGTGAATGGCGCCAAACGGTCGCGTGGGCTGAGCGCGGCGTCGAGTGCGTCGTATCTTGCATGGTGAAGGGGATCCTGCTGTATGCTAAAAAAAGGGGAGTTGTCAGCGCGACCTTCGCAAGAGGTGATCGTCACGGTCGGACTTGTGCAATGCCTGGGCAATGCGTGTGCAAGGGATGCGGCGAAACCCGGCTGCCGCGTATGGTCCGCGAAAGCCTGGAGCGGGTAAGATCTTGAGCGTGCGAGATCTGGGGCAATGAGGATCTGGAGCGGGCGGGACGGACCGGGTCTGCGGAGCTGCGGGTGGGAACCTTCGAGCAGGGATTGAGCGCAGGTGTTTCAAACTCCGTCGTCGGAAAAACATGCGTCAGCAGCCCGTGCCGTGCCGGTGCGCTCTTTTCTGTTTCTGGTATTGCTCGCCGTGCTCATCCTTTTCCTGGGGCGGACAGACAGCGCGACGCTCGCTAATCTCCGTACCCAGACGGCCGAGGCCTTCGCCGGATTTTTCAACATTTTTTCCCGCCCCGTCGCCGCGACGATTTCATGGGTCGACGGTCTCCAGGATCTCGTTCTGGTTTACCAGCAGAATGAGCGCCTGCGCCTCGAAAATCGGCGCCTGCTGGAATGGAAGGCCCATGCGGAGCGCCTCCAGTCCCAAATGGTCCGGTATCAGGCCCTCCTTAACGTCCGCATCGATCCGGAAATCGATTACGTCACCGCACGGGCTGTCGCCGACAGCGGAAGCCCCTTCGTGCGGACCCTTGTTGTCAATGCCGGCAAGAAGGACGGCGTGGCGAAGGGGCAGGCCGTCGTTAACCATAAGGGTCTTGTGGGCTGGGTCGTGGGGGCCGGGGAATCCGTTTCCCGAATTCTGCTGGTTACCGACCTCAACAGTCGCATCCCGGTGATGATCGGGACCGAGGGCCAGCGCGCCATCCTCACGGGGGACAATACGGCTCAGCCCCGTCTTGAGTTTCTGATGGCGACCGGCGCGGTGGAGCCCGGCGATGTGGTCATGACCTCGGGGGACGGCGGTGTTCTGCCGCCGGCACTGCCCATCGGCGTTGTAGCCGGCCTGGACCAACTCGGGGCTTATCGGGTCGCCTGGTCCGCCCATGACGGGCCAATCGATTCCGTCCGGGTGCTGAAATACCGTTTCCCCCGGGACGTGACCGTGATCGACGAGGATTTGCCCGTGAACAAGGGTCCGGACGCGGCGCCCACCCCCCTGTCCCTGGATGCCGCCGGGGAGGTTCAGTGATCGCCATGGCAAGCGCGGCTCCCGTCAGCACAGGCCGGCCCCTGTTCATCCTGCTGACCCTGCTGGGCGCCGGTCTCGCCGTGCTGATCCAGGTCCTGCCTTTCGGTACCTTCAAGGACGTGCCCCTGGCGCCCGTTCTGGCGCTTGTCGCGCTGTTCTACTGGGCGGTCTATGTGCCCGAAGTCTGCCCGACCTGGGTGGCTTTCCTGACTGGTCTGTTCCAGGACATCGTATCCGGCGGGCCGCTGGGGCTTTGGGCCCTCGTCTATGTGGTGGTGTTCCGTGTCGTGCTGCAAAACCGGCTGCTGTTTGTGGGCCGCGCGGCCTATTCCGGATGGGCCGGCTTCGCCATGGCCGCAATCTTGGCCACGGCCCTGGCCTGGGCGGCGGGCAGCGTTTACTTCGGCCAGCCCTTGTCGCCGACACCGATCCTTGGCCAAATGATGGTCACGGTTCTGTGCTATCCCCCCTTGGCATGGATAATGCTAAAGGTGGGGCGGTTTTTCGGCGTTGTCGAACCCACTTTGTGACGGTCTGTTCTCGCATCAGCCGATCGCGATGGGGCCGATCGCAACGGGGCCGATCGCGATGGGGCCGATCGCAACGGGCATGGCGGCCATCCGTGTGGTGACGGCCGGGGGGCGTGCCTTCACAGCTTCGGTTCGGAAGGGGGAGTATCGGCGATCCGGCCGCGTAAGCCGGAACGCCCTTTTCACGGTGGGGTTTGACCCATGATGGACGGACGCGATCAGGCACGCCAGCAGCGGTTCACCCGCCGCGCTCTGTTTCTGTCGGCCGGCGCCGCCGGGGTGTTCGGGACCCTGTTCGGCCGGCTCTACCAACTCCAGGTCCTCGATGCGGACCAATACCGCATGAAGGCGGAGGAGAACCGGGTCAAGGTGCGTCTGCTGCCCCCCCTTCGCGGACGCATTGTTGACCGCTTCGGGGTGGAACTCGCCGGGAACCGCCAGGACCTGCAAGTCCAACTCGTCGCCGAGGACACCGAAGGCCGCGCCGTCGAGGACATCCTTGACCAGCTTTCCCGCGTGATCGACCTGCCCGATTATCGGCGCGCCCGCATTCTGCGGGAAATCCGCCGCAGCGCACAGTTCGTGCCAGTGACCGTCTCCTCGGATCTGACCTGGCGCCAGTTCGCGCAGATCAATCTCCTCAGCCCGGATCTTCCCGGTGTTCAGCCGGAGGTGGGCGACACGCGCTATTACCCCTATGCGGACGGTCTCGTCCATGTGGTCGGTTATGTGGGCGCCGTTGCCGATCCGGACATGGACGACGACCCCCTCCTCAAACTGCCGGGCTTTCGCATCGGCCGTAACGGCCTGGAGCAGGAGGCCGACACGGATCTGCGCGGCAGCGCCGGCTCGAAGACTGTCGAGGTGAATGCGGGCGGGCGGATCATCCGGGAATTGGAACGCCAGGAAGGCCAGTCCGGAGCCGAAGTCGTTCTGACGATCGATGTCGGCGTACAGGAAGCCGCCAACAAGGCCCTGGAAGGGGAAAGCGGGGCCGCCGTGGTGCTTGATGTGCACACCGGCGAAGTCATCGCACTGGCTTCCCAGCCGGGCTTCGACCCCAATGCTCTCACGACCGGTGTCAGCCAGGCGGAGTGGAACACCCTCCTGTCCAACAAATATAAGCCCCTGATCAACAAGGCCGTACAGGGACAATATCCACCGGGATCAACCCTCAAGCCTCTCGTCGCGCTCGCCGCCCTCGAACATGGCCTGATGCGACCGGACGAAACCATTACCTGCACAGGCCGGGTCACGCTCGGCAATCACGATTTCCACTGCTACAAGCGCTACGGCCACGGCGTGATGAACATGCATGAGGGCATCAAATACTCTTGCGACTCGTATTTCTATGAACTTGCCCGCCGGCTCGGCGTGGACCGCATGGCGGAGATGTTCAATAAATTCGGGCTCGGTGCCTTTTCCGGCATCGAGATCCCCAATGAGAAATCCGGCCTCGTACCGACCAAGGGGTGGAAACTCGCCGTGACCGGACAGCCCTGGGTGCAGGGCGAGAGTTTCAATATGGGAATCGGCCAGGGCTACATGCTGACAACGCCGCTGCAACTCGCCGTCATGACCGCGCGTCTGTGCAATGGTGGCCGGGCCGTGGAGCCGCGAATCGTCCGGGCCCGGGGCGAATCCCTTATCATCAACCAGGGCATGACCCGGGAAATGAGCATTTCGCCGAAAAATCTGGCGGTGGTGCGCCGGGCCATGGATGCGGTCACCAATGAGGTGCGCGGGACCGCCTTTGCCTCCCGTCTCGACGAGGAAGGCATGTCCATGGCCGGGAAAACGGGCACGGCCCAGGTACGGCGGATTACCAAGGCGGAGCGCGAATTGCGGGTGCGCAAGAACGAAGAACTGCCCTGGCATCTGCGCGACCATGCCCTCTTCGTCGGCTATGGCCCTGTTGAGACCCCGCGCTATGCCGTCGCCGTCATTGTCGAACATGGCGGGAGCGGATCAAAGGCCGCGGCGCCCCGGGCCCGGGAAATCATGCGCGAAACGCTGTTGCGCGATCCCTCCGCCCGCTCGGCCATTGGCCCGCGCATGCAGGTCGGCCAGAAAGACACCGCCCGGGAGGGGCAGACCTGATGATGCTCGATACGTTCAATCAGGTGTCGGATCGCCGGTCCGAGTTGCCCTACAAACTCATGGAGTTCAACTGGGGCTTTTTGTTCCTGCTCTGCGTGATCGCCGGTTTCGGATTTCTCATGCTTTATTCCGTGGCCGAAGGATGGAAGCCCTGGGCTCTGCCTCAGATCGTGCGCTTCGGCGTCGGCGTGTTCATCATGATCGGGGTGGCTCTGATCGATATCCGGATCTGGATGCGCCTTGCCTATCCGGCCTATGTGGTGGCCCTCGGGCTGCTGATTGGTGTGGAGTTTTTCGGCACCGTGGGCATGGGGGCCCAGCGATGGATCGATCTCGGCTTCATCCAACTCCAACCCTCCGAACTCATGAAGATTTCTCTGGTCCTGGCGCTGGCCCGTTTTTTCCATGGCTTGGAGCTCGATTCGGTATCCCATCCCATGGTGATCCTGCCGCCCGTTGTGATGATCGCGCTGCCCGTCGCCCTTGTGCTGATGCAGCCCGATCTCGGCACGTCGATCCTGCTGGCCGCGGGCGGCGGCGCCATCATTTTCCTGGCCGGGATCCATTGGGGTTATCTCGCGGGCGGCTTGGGCGTCGTGCTGGCCGCCGTGCCGATCGGCTGGCAGTTCCTGCATGATTATCAAAAAGCGCGGGTGTTTACCTTTTTCGACCCGGAGCGGGATCCTCTGGGCACGGGCTATCACATCCTCCAATCCAAAATCGCGCTCGGCTCTGGCGGTCTGTTCGGCCGGGGATTTCTCCAGGGTACCCAAGCCCATCTTAACTTCCTGCCCGAGAAGCAGACCGACTTCATCTTCACCATGCTGGCAGAGGAGTTGGGGCTGATCGGTGCGGGCAGTCTCCTGCTTCTCTACATTCTCGTCGCCGCCTATGGGCTGACCGTCGCGATCGGCTCCCGGAACCATTTCGGGCGACTTGTGGCCATGGGCGTGATCGTCAATTTCCTGCTGTATGTCTTTATCAATGTGGCGATGGTTATGGGCCTTGTTCCGGTGGTCGGGGTGCCGCTGCCGCTGGTCTCCTATGGGGGCACGTCCATGATGACGCTGATGTTCGGCTTCGGGCTGCTCATGAGCGTGCATATTCATCGCCACGAAGAGATGGCCCGCTCCCCCATTTCCGTCTGGTAAGGACGGGCGCCCGCCCGTCCGGCCCGCGAGGACCCATGGCGTTCCGGTTCGTCCATACCGCCGATCTTCATCTCGATTCGCCCTTGCGCAGCCTGGCCCTGCGCGATGCCGAGCTGGCCGAACTGATCGGCGGCGCCTCCCGCATGGTCCTGGAGCGGATCGTCGATCTGTGCCTTGCGGAGGCGGTCGATGCCCTCGTGATTGCCGGCGACCTGTGGGACGGCGACCAGCGCAGCGTCAAGACCACCGCCTTTTTCGCCAAGGCCATGGCGCGCCTCCAGGAGGCCGGCATTGCGGTGTACATCATCAAGGGAAACCACGATGCCAGTGCAAAGGTCACGCGCCATGCCGATCTTCCGCCCAATGTCCATCTGTTCAGTGTACGGGGCGATACGGTGCGGCTGGACGAGGCCGGGGTCGCGGTCCACGGCGTGAGTTTCCGGGACAAGCAGGGCAATGAGAGCCTGCTGCCGCGCTATCCGACCCCTGTCGAGGGCCTGCTGAATATTGGCCTGCTGCACACCAGCCTGTCCGGCGCCGAAGGGCATGAGCCTTACGCGCCGTGCTCCCTCACCGATCTGACCGGTTTCGGCTACGACTATTGGGCGTTGGGCCATGTCCACAAACGGCAGGTCCATCACGAAGCCCCATGCGTCGTCATGCCCGGCATGCCCCAGGGGCGCGACATCGGGGAGGAGGGCGCGAAATCGGTCACGTTGGTCACGATGGACCAGGGGCCGATCCGTTTGGAGGAACGTGTTGTCAGCCTCGCCGAGTTCGTTCGGGCCGAACTGGACATCGGGGCCCTTGGGGACTGGCACGATCTGGAAAGCGCCATCTCGGCCGCGTTGCTCGGTGCGAGGGAAATGGTCCAATCAGACCATGCGGTCGTCCGGCTGCGTCTGAACGGTGCCGGGCCGCTGGCCTGGCGGATTCGGCGGGACCGGGAGCTGTTGATGGAGCATGCGATGCATAGTGCCAGGGCCCTTAAAACCATCTGGATGGAGAAGATCGAGACTGGGGCACCGGGAGGATCTGCAAGGCCGGATCGGGGCGGCGAAGCCGGCGGGCCCGTGGACGAGCTGGACCGTCTGATGGCTGAACTGATGGCGGATCCGGGATGCCGGCGGGAAGCCGGCGACCTCATGGACCAGCTGGTCAAGGACCTGCCGCCGGAGGTGAGGGACCGGTTCGGCGAGGACGAAGACGGCCGGGAGGAAATCCTCGGTCGTCTGCTGACGGATGGCCTGGCGGATGTGTCCGCTGTGTTGAGGGGGAGTTGAGGCGTGCGCCTGCGCCGGCTCGATCTTGTCCGTTATGGCAAGTTCACGGATTTTTCCCTGGATCTGGGGCCGGCGGAGCCGGGTCGTGCCGACCTCCATGTGATCTTCGGGCCCAACGAGGCCGGCAAGTCCACGGCGTTTAACGGCTATCTCGATCTGCTTTACGGCATTCCGGAGCGCACGCCCTACAGCTTCCTGCACGGCTCGGCGCTGCGCGTGTCGGCCCTTCTGGAAACCCCGGACCGGTCGCTGGTCCTGACCCGGGTGAAAAAGCGCGGCAGCGATCTGCTGGACGGGGACGATCAGCCGGCGGATCCCCAGGGGCTTGCGGCAATCCTCCACGGTCTCGACCAGGACTCCTACAAGCACATGTTCTTCCTCGACGACGACACGCTGGAAAGGGGCGGCGAGGCCATCCTGAACAGCGAGGGCGATGTGGGCCGGCTGCTGTTTTCCGCCGCTGCGGGCCTCGGCGATCTGGCCAAGACAGTCGAGGATCTGGGCCGCAAGGCCGACGACTTTCACAAACCGAGGGCCCGGTCGGGAGAACTCCGTGAGCTGAAGGGCCGGCTCGAGGATCTGAGAAAGGAGCGCAAGACGCAGGATGTGGAGGCGTCAGCCTTCGAGGCCCTGCGCCGGGCCCGTGATGACGCCGCCACCCAGTTCGACAAAGCGGCCAAAGTCTTTCTGGACTGCAGCCGGGAGCGCGACCGCCTCAAAGGCCTTGAGGCCGCCTTGGCCGACGCGGATCTCTTGTCCGGGGTCCAGACCCGCCTGGAGGGCCTTACCGCTTATCCGCCGGTGCCGAAGGCGTGGACGGAGGAAGTGCGGGCCCTCGACGTGGCCCTCAAGACGGCGACAAACCTGGAGCGTCAGGCCCTGGAGGAGATGGACCGGCAGGATGCGGCGCTGGCTGCGCTTGAGCGGGATACGGAGTGTCTGGCCCAAGAGCATGTCATTGCTGCCGCCACCGCGGCTGAGGCGCAGGCCCTGGCGGCACGGACCGCTTTGTCCGATCTCCGGGCTGACCTCGATGGGGCAAAGGCGGACATCATCCGGCTGGTCGACCGGCTCGGCGGCGCACCGGACCTTGATCCGCGCACTGTGTTGGTGGGCGAGGAGATCCTGGAGGCACTGGCCAATCTCGCCGCCGACCACGACCGTCTGGTGACGGCCGAAGAGACGGCGCGGGCCGAGCGGGAGGGTGCCGAGGCGGCCCTGCGCGAGGCCCGGTCCGTCGCGGATGAGGTCGGTCCCCCGGAGGCGCAAGCGCAGGCGCAGGGAGAGGGGCCCGGCTCCCTGATTGAACGGCTGCGCGCCCGGGACCCGGAAAGTGCCCTGCGCCATGCCGCGGCGGCGCTGGAGGAGGCGCGCGCCCGTCTCGAGCCGGCCCTTCGGGCTCTCGCCCCCTGGACGGGCACGGCGGAGGATCTCTCCGCCTGTCCTGTTCCGACGAAGGCGCAGGCCGCGCGCTGGCGCGACCGGGTCCTTGCCCTGCGCAAAGACAGCGAGGCGCTCGAGCGGGATATAACGCGCCATACGGATGAATGGGCCCGCCTCGAAGCTGCAGTTGATGCAACCACGAAGGCCATGCCGGACCTGGGCGACGGGGCTGCCGAGGACGCCCGGTCGGCGCGGGATGCGGCATGGACGGCCCACAAGGCGACACTTGATCCGGACACGGCGGCCGCTTTCGAGGCGGCCATGGGCCGGCACGACCGCATTGCCGAAGCGCGGCTCGCAGGCAGCGAGGCGCTGGCCCGCCTGCGTGAAGATGGGCGCAAACGGGCCGAAACGGGCGCCGCGCTCGACCGACTGAAAGCCCGCCGCGAAACCTTCCATGCCGAACTCGGGGACCTCGCGGGCGAAATGCGGTCCGCGCTCGAGGCTGCGGGTCTGCCCCATGCGTTCGATGCGGAGGATCTGCCGGCCTGGCTGGAGCGGCACGGCACTGCGCAGTCGCTGGCCGCAGAGGCGGCGGCGGCGCAGGCCGCCCATCAGCGGGCCCGGGCGAGCCTTGAGGAAAGCAACGCGCTCCTGCGTGCCGCGGTCGATGGCGAGGCATCGGCGAGGGATCCTGGTCCGGATGATGACGCAAGCGTCCGGGCGGCTTTCGTCACACTGATGGCGCGGGCCGAAGCGATGGACAAGGCGGCAACCCTCCGGCAGGAAAAAGCGCGGCACGCTGCGGAAGGCCTGCGCAAGGCCAAAAGCGATCTTGAGGCGCGCCGGCGGGCCCACGGGGACGCCGCCACCGCCTTGTCTACTTGGCAGGAGGCCTGGACGCGTCACATCGAAGGCTGCTGGCTGGAGGGACGCGCGCCCCGTCTCGTCGCCCGGCAGGTGCCGGTGATCCGGGATCTGCGCCATGCCGTGGATCAACGGGAGCGCTGCGCCGCGCAGATCTCAGCCCGGGAGGCGGATGTCCGGCACTTCGCGGATCGGGTGGCGGCGCTTATGGCTGCGCTGGGCGAGGCCGATGCGGGTGATCCGTATGCGACACTCAAGGCCCTCGAGCGGCGGCTCGACGCGGCGCGGGAGGCCGAACGGCGGGCGGCGGACCATGGAGAGCGCCGCGCCGAGCTGGAAGAACAGGCGCGCAAGGCGGGGCGGGACGCGGCGGAGGCCCGGGAGCGGGTCGCAGTGATGGCCGCCCATTTCCCCGCCCAAGCCGATGTCGAGACCGTAGACGATCTTCAACAGGCCATCGATCAAGCGGCGGAGCGGGGCCGTCTGGAGCGGGAGGTGGAGGATCTCGGCCGCCGTGTCGCGAAGGCCCTCGACGGACAGGATGCGGACGAAGCCCGGGCCATCCTTGAACGGACCGACCGCGCCGATCTTGCTGACCGCATTCGGGCCGCCGATTGTGCCGTTGAGGACGCCCAGCAGGAACGGGACCGCCGTTTGGGCGAGCGGCGCGATGCGGTGAGAGCGCTCGAGGCGGTGGGCGGGGATGACCGGGCGGCCCGATTGGAGGAGGCCCGGCGCGTGGTCCTTCTGGAGATTGAGGACAAGGCAGAACGGGCCTTGCGCCTGCGTCTTGGGCTCATGCTTGCCGAACGGGCGCTCGCGCGTTACCGGGACCTTCATCGCAGTACCATGCTCGCCCATACGGCGCAGGCGTTCCGCACCATGACGGGTGGGGCCTTCGAGGATCTGGCGACCCATCCGGGCGAGCGGAACCGGGAGACCCTGATCGCGCGCCGGGCCGGGGGAGGGGCCTCCATCGAAGTGGGCAACATGTCGAAGGGGACCCGCTTCCAGCTCTATCTCGCGCTGCGCCTTGCGGGCTATCGCCGCTTTTGCGAGACCGCCGGCCCCTTGCCCTTCATCGCCGACGACATCATGGAGACCTTCGACGATGCCCGGGCCGCGGAGGCCTTCGGCCTGCTGAAGGAGATCGGGCGCGTCGGCCAGGCCATCTATTTCACCCACCATGATCATCTGTGCGCCATCGCCCGAGACGTTTGCGGACCGGATGTGCGCATCCACAGTCTGGTTTCGTCGGCACCGTGATCGACAAAAAAAGCCGCGGCCCGGGTGGTGACCCAGGCCGCGGCGGATGTCCTATCCGGGATTGCTGACTTTCTTAGAAGGCGGTCCGGACCCGGAAGGTGTACCGGCGGCCCAGTTCTTCGGCGATACCGAAATGGAAGTCGGCCGTTTCGAAGGTGTCCGGTTCGCGGTCGAACAGGTTGTCGACGGCCAGCTGGATCTGGGTGCTCTCGAACAGCGTGTACTGCAGCGAGATATTGTGCAGCAGACGGGCGTCCGTGTCCGTGATGATGTTGTCGTTCTCATCCAGGAAGATATCGTTGCCGGTGGAGTCGAACAGCGGGCTGTCCTGATAGATCACACGGTAGAAGAAGCGGAAATTGCCCCGCGTATAGATCGTGTCGAAGGTGCCGGACCAGCTCGGATCGATAAAGTCGCCCACGTCTTCATCGCCCGGACGGGTCGGAACAATGTCCGTGGTCCGCGTGATGTTGTGGAAGACATTGAATCTCCATTCCAGTTCACCGAGATCCCGCTGGGCCCAGCGATTGGTCATTTCCCATGGGGTCAGTTCAATCGCCTCGGCGATGTCGAACGTGTATTGCAGGGCCATATTGATGCCCTTGAAGTTCGACGATGCCGCGTTGAGGAAGGACTCCGTGGCGTCAATCACCTGGAAAGTTTCCGGATCGCGGACAAACGCATTACAGGCATCCACATTCGGAAACGCTGTTGAGTCGTAGCAGGTCTCAAACAGGGCATCGAGGTCGAAGTTCTCGATCCGGTCCTCAATGTCGATCTGGAAGTAATCGACCGTGATCGCGAGGCCCGGCACCCAGATCGGCGTGAACACACCGCCGACGGTCCAGGACCGTGCCCGCTCCGGTACCAGATCCGGGTTGCCGCCTGTGCTGCCAATGATCGTGGCGTTCACCACATTCGAGGTAAAGTTGTCCGGATCAATGCCCTCAGCGATGCAGTTGGCCCGGCGGACTTCCGGGAACGGACCGTCATTCACCAGACGGTTGTCGCAGGGGTCGTCACCGGAGATGAAGGCCTGGACCTGCGGCGAGAACAATTCCACCAGGGACGGGGTCCGGATGGCGCTCGTGAAGGAGCCGCGGAAGATGATGCCTTCATAGGGCGAGAACCGGCCGCCATATTCATACACCGTGGCGGTATTCTCGGTCTGGACGTCGTTGGGATCGGTCACGGTGTTCTTCACGCGACGCGCAGATCCTTCGAATTCCAGGAAGTTCACGCCCCAAATGCCCATGTCTTCGGACAGGAGCGGGATGTTCACTTCGCCGTAGAATTCTTCCGTCGTCAGACGGCCGCTGACCGGGTCGAAGGGCGCAGACCGCGTGATGGGCACGGCCGTACCAAGGCCCGGCGTGAACTCCGCCCGCTCGCGACGGTTTTCGAAGCCCGCGGAGAAACGGACCCAGCCCGCCGGCAGCTCGATCAGATCGCCGCCGAAATTGGCCGTGAGGACAATCTGATCAATGTCGGACGATGTGATCTGAGGACCGCCATTGATAAACTGCAGCGCCTCCGGGCTCTGATTCCCTTCGCCGAACAAGTTCAGCGGCTGACAGCCGGTGGCGAAGGGCAGGTTCGAGTCAACAAGGCCGCCGCCCTGGGCCGGTTCGTTGAAACCGGTCAGATTGCCGGCCGCGTTATCCACATGCACCCGGCAGATGGTCTGACCCAGTTCGATCTGGCCGATACCGGCAACGCCGATCACGTCATCCAAAGTGACGCCGTTCTCGTCGAGCAGCTCCTGGGTCAACTCTACCGCATCCACGGCATTGAAGAAGCGACCATCGACGATGCCGAAGCCTTGGGTTTCCACGTCGGCCTGGCCGAACACGGCGTTCAAGTCCCAGTTGAAGCGGCGACCCACGGCCTCGAAGTCCCCTTCAAGGGCGGCAGCGACACGCCAAGTGAAGTTCTCAGTGTTGTCTGCACCAGAACCAACCAAGTCGTTGTTGAAGCGGTTGACATTGAAATTTGTCAGGCCGTTGGCCTGGAGAATGCCCCGGGCTTGGTCGGTCAGGAACGGATTGTCTACGCTCACAGCGATCGGGCCGGATTCACCGGCGAAGGGGAAGCTCTGGAAGCCGCCCTGGTTCAGCAACTCCGATGACTGGGAGTTGGCGAAAATGAACTCGGTGACGAAACGGACATTGTCCGTCAGGTCGTAGCGGCCGTTCCCGGACACGACCAAGCGTGTCAACGGAGAGCGGATCTGCGTCACAGAGTCGAAGAAGTCGACGCCGCAAGTCCCGCCATAAGAGAAGAAAATGCTGCCCGCCGGCGTTTCGCCTGGGGTACAGGTCTCCAGCTCGCCTTCCGGATTGAACTGGTAGAAGTTCCCATCCGGCAGGGCGCCGGCGCCAATCGATGGAGCGAAGAAGTCCGGCGGAACGGAAACGGCACCGCCGAAGCTGAGCAGCTGGACCCGCTGACCGCCAAAGACGGGACGCTGGAAGCTGTCGGGAAAGCCGTCGCCATCGACATCGTCGAGTTCGCCGTCACCGTCCCGGTCCAGGGCGCCGAAATTCAGGAAGTCCGGGTTGTTGCCATAGATGTTCGGCCGGTCAAGGCGGACGAGACCCTCCTGCTTGTTGAATTCCACAGAGAAGGTGACGTTACCGCGGCCGTCGTCGAAATTGGAGCCGAACACGGCCTGGACCTGATAGTTATCCGCGTCGCCTTCTTCCGTCAGGCCGTACTGGCCGCTGACTTCGAACCCTTCATAGTCGTCACGCAGGATGACGTTCACGGTGCCGGCGATGGCATCGGAGCCGTAGACGGCGGCGCCGGCAAGGGGCACCGTTTCGATCCGGTCCACCAGGGCGGCAGGGATGGTGTTGAGGTCGACTTGCAGACCGCCGGCGGTGCCGAAAATGGTCGGCACATTGGAGGACACGAAACGGCGGCCATTGACCAGGGTCAGGGTCCGCTGGGTGCCGAGATCGAACAGGTCGACGAAGTTCTGGCCGACCGTGAAGGCGTTCTGCGCGCCGTTGGGGTCAATCCCCGCGCCGAAGGCCGGCACTTCGTTCAGCAGGTCGGCGATATTGGTAAAGGCCCGGTCTCGGATGAGCTGCTGGTCCGCGACGATGCTGGGGCGCACCGTGTCCAGATTAGAGCGCGCAATCCGCGACCCGGTGACGATCATGCGCTCGTCGCCCATGTCCTCGTCATCGGCTTCCACCGTCGGTTCGTCGGCCTCGACCTCCGGATCCTGCTGCGCCAGAGCCGCAGCCGGAAGCGAAAACGTGATTGCCGCCGCCACGCCCGCCAGAAGCGACGTGTTCAACAGGCGGTCCTTGAGCGTTGTGCCCGTCATGATCCTCAACCCCTTTATCTTCCTCAAATCCCGGTCGTCAGGTCCAGTGTTCGTTGTTTTCCGTGCGGTTCAGCCGTTTTTGGCAAGGCACTTACTTGCGCCCCCTGCGAATCTTGCGAGCCCTGCCCATCTTTCGAACTCGGTCCATCTTTCGAACTCTGTCCATGGGCACCGTCCGGTTCGGCACGCGCAGCGGCTGGCTTTCGCCCCTCTCACCGCGACACAGCTGTCACCGCGACACAGCCGGAACAGCCTGCGTCAGCTTTTTGTTCAGAACCGATCGGGCCATCGTCTCGGTTCGAACCCATTCACCCAAAACGGTACGGCACTCAAAACCTTTTCGTCAATTTGCTTTTAACCCTTTTGACCACGAAACCGTCACATTGTGTTCACGGTCGCAACGCCGCTCACCGCTGGCGGCGGGTCTCGTCGATCGACAGGAAACGGCTGGGGTGTTTGTTGTCGGGGTTGTCGACAAAGCCCAGCACATGCTCGCCCACGAGATTGCGCGAGGTATCCACGAAGGTGGGCAGGACGGGGCTGTCGGCCAGCATGAGCTGTTCGGCCTCGGCCAGGAGGCGGCCCCGTTCGGCGATGTCGCCGGTGCCGTCAGCCTGTTCCACGAGGGCGTCATAGGCCGGGTTCGAATAGTTCGTGTAGTTCAGATACCCGGTCTTGGTCTCCAGCAGGAACAGGTAGTTTTTGGCGTCGTTGAAATCGGCGACCCAGCCACCATCGGCCAGGACGAAATTGCCCGTGCGCAGATCCGCATAATGGGTTTTCAACTCGGTGTTCAACAGCTCCGCCTCCACATGGATCTGCTTCCACATGGCGCCGATCGCGATGGCCACATTCCGGTGGTCCTGGCCTTCCCGGTGGCGCAGCGTGACCCGCAACGGATTGTCCGGCCCATAGCCCGCCTCGGCCATCAGGGAGCGGGCTTTGGCGATCCGATCTTCCATGGACTGGTCCCGGAAGGACAGGGCCGCCGTATGCGGATAATTGACGATCTCCGGCGGCACGAAGGCATAGGACGGGGTCTGGCCGCTGCGCATGATATCTCGGGCCAGCACGTCCCGGTCGATGGCCATGCTCAGGGCCCGGCGCACCCCCACCCGGTCGAAGGGCGCGACCTGCGTGTTCACGAAAATACAGTTGCTGAGCAGGAAGGGCGCAAGGCGCACTGCATCGGGCCGCGTCCGGCGTAGGAATTCGAGCTGTTGAATCGGGAAGTCATTGTTGAGATCGAGTTCGCCGGCCCGGAAGCGGCGCACGGCGGACGCCCGGTCGTCGGTGGGGTAAAAGAAGACCCGGTCGATGGCCACATTCTCCGCATCATAAAAACGCGGGTTCTTCTCCAGGCGAACATGGTCGTTGGGGAGCCATTCGCCCAGGACGTAAGCCCCGTTGGTGACCATGGTGCCCGCCTTCACCCAGTCGTCGCCCTGGTCCTCGATGACATGGCGCGGCACGGGATAGGCCGCCTGGTGGGTCAGCAATTGGGGCAGGAAGGGCGCCGGATAGTCCAGCGTGAGGACGAGTGTGCCCGGATCTTCCGCCCGCGCGCCCAGGGACTCGAGGGGCGCCTCTCCGGCATTGATGGCTGCGGCGTTTTTCAGAACATAAAGGAGCGAGGCATATTCCGCGGCCGTCGCAGGATCGAGGATCCGGCGGAAGGCGAATACGAAATCATCCGCCGTCACCGGCACGCCGTCGGACCAGGTGTGGCCGTCGCGCATGGTGAAGGTGTAGGTCAAACCGTCATCGCTGACGCTGTAGCTTTCGGCGGCCCCCGGAATGGGCGTGCCATCGGCGGCATCGGTGAAAAGGCCGAGATAAAGGTCGCGCCCGATATTGCTTTCCCAGATCCCGGAAATACGGTGGGGGTCGAGGGATGAAGGCTCGCCGGAATTGCCCCGGTGCAGAACGATCTCTTCACGAACCGGTGCCGACCCTTTCGAAGGCGCGCCGCCGTCGCACGCCGTGACGCTCGCGCCGAGGCCGATCGCAAGGGCTGCCCACAGCAGACTTCGGCGCAGCACACCCGCGATGGCGTCACACGAAGCGGTCCGTGTCTGATTACAAGGGCGGCCGCTCTTGGCTGCGGTGGGTGTCTCCATGCTCCTGATCCTTTCCTGTCCCGTCATTCCCGGCCCGTATTGACGCCGTGATGCCACTGCCGCAACCATGCAAATGATCGGTATGACACGGGTCTGGGCGGGTCTGGCCGGCGCAAACCGTGGCCTGATGACCACGGCCTAAATGACCACGGCCTTCGGCAACCCTGGTTCGTGGGTCATCGTGCATGATCGTTGGGCCCGAAGGAATGCCCGTCGAAGTGACCCATTCCGCGAATGGCACGCCCGCCGGCCCACGAGCCGGGGGGTGAGGTGGCGAATGGGCGCATGGAGCGACGAGCACAGGGTGGACGGCGCAGTCAGGGGAGGGCGAGAGCCATGACGGACGGAACTTCACGGGGTGTTTTCGGCGCCGCGGGGCTGGCGGCGCTGGCAACGCTTGCCCTTCACGCCGCCCCGGCTTTGGCCCAGTCCCCAAAGGCGGACAAGGCCCTCCAGCGCTGCGCCGCGATTTCGGACGACGAGGCGCGGCTCGCCTGTTTCGACGCGGTTTCGCTGGCCCTTGAAGGCGCCAAAACGGCGGCCCGGGAAGCCTCGAAGACCGCCGAGCGGCAGACGGCCCTGGCCGCCGAGCAGGCCCGCAAGGAGGCTGAACTGGCGCGCAAGGAGGCCGAACAGGCGGCCCGCGAAGTGCAAATCGAAGCCGAGCAGCGCGCCTTCGACCTGGAGCGGCGGGAGGCGGAACTCGCCGCCCGCGAAGCCCGCCTTCAAGCCGAGCAACAAGCCACAGAGGAGGCCCGCGAGGCCGCCCGACGCGCGGCCGAGGCCGCCCGCGCCGACGCTGAAGCCGCCGCCCGGGAACAGGCGCGCCGGGGCGCCGAGGCCGCCGTCGCGAAGGTCGAAGCGGAGCGCGCGCAAACGGCCGCCGACCCTTCCGCCAGCTTCGGCCAGGACGACCTGCCCCGGGACGCCAGGGGCAAATCCGCCGAGGACCAGCCGCCAAAGGAAGTGACCGTGCCCGTCACCCGCTACCGGCACAACAATGCGGACAAGCTGGTCGTCTTTCTGGAAAACGGTCAGGTTTGGCGCCAGAAAGACGGTCGCAAGATTTATGTGAGCAAAGACGGCATCGCGGAGGTGCGCCTGAAGCGCGGCCTGTTCGGTGCGACCTTCATGCAGATCGACAGCAAGGGCCGGCTCTATCGGGCCGAGCGCCTGAAGTGACGAAGCGGGCCTTAGCCGGGAGGACGCGGAGATGACGGATCCGGAGCAGCCGTCGGCGGCGGACACAGCATCGCTTCTGTCCCACGTGTCCATCCCCGTGGCGAGTGTCCCCCGCGCCCTGGCCTTCTACGATGCCGTGATGCCCTCTATCGGGGCGAAGAGGGTTTTTGCCGAAGGAGAGCACGCCGTTGCCTATGGCCGTGCCTTTGATGCCTGATCCCATGACGCCGCCCGGCCCGTGCCCCCTCGGCCCAAAGGGCCGGGGCGTCCCAAACCCGTGACCAGGAGGGCGACGACGGTGCATGGCAAGGGCGATGATCCCCACCCCTATGATCCGGCAGCGGAGGAAAATCAGCTGACGGCTGCACCGGTGCTCGACATCCGGGCCCTGACAGTCCGCTTCGAGACGCCAGACGGACCGGTGGACGCGGTCCGCTCGGTGGATCTCGCGGTCCATGAGGGCGAGGTCCTGGGCGTGGTCGGCGAATCCGGCTCGGGGAAAAGCCAGACCTTCATGGCGGCGATGGGGCTGATCGCCTCGAACGGGCGGACAACGGGGCAGGCCCTGTTCCGCGGCCGCGACCTGCTCACACTGCCCCGACCGGAACTCGACCGCATCCGGGGGTCCCGGATGACCATGATCTTCCAGGACCCCCTTATGTCCCTCACGCCCCATATGACCGTGGGCGACCAGCTCACCGAAGTGCTGACCCGCCACAAGGGCATGACCCGGCGCGAGGCTCTGGCGCGGGCCGGCGCCATGTTGGACCGTGTGCGGATTCCCGAGGCGCGCCGCCGCCTGGACCAGTACCCCCATGAGCTGTCGGGCGGCATGCGCCAGCGGGTGATGATCGCCATGGCCACCTTGTGCGAGCCGGATCTTCTGGTGGCGGACGAACCGACCACGGCCCTCGACGTGACTGTCCAGGCCCAGATCCTGGAAGTGATGAAAGAACTGGGCCGGGAGATGAATACGGCCATCTGTCTGATCACCCACGACATGGGCGTTGTCGCCGGCCTGTGCGACCGCATTCAAGTCATGCGAGACGGGGCATTCGTGGAAGAGGGCACTGCGGAGGATATTTTCGAGCGGCCGCGCGAGGCGTATACCCGCATGCTGCTTGAGGCCATGCCGCGCATGGACCGGGCGGACCGGGGGCGAGGTGCCGGATTGCAGCCGTTTGCGGGGCGGGGGGAGGAGGAGGGGCAGACCCTGCTCCAGGTCCGGGATCTCAAGGTTCATTTTCCGGTGCGCGCGGGCGAAGCATTCTGGCGCCCGGCAAAGACGCTGCGGGCGGTCGATGGGGTGGCGTTCGATCTGAGGCCGGGCGAAACCCTTGGCATTGTGGGCGAGTCCGGGTGCGGAAAGTCCACCCTGGCCCGGGCCGTGTTGCGCCTTGTGGACCCGAGCGGCGGCGCGGTGATCTGGCAGGGGCGGGACCTCATGACCTTGTCGCGGCGCGATCTCCTGAAGGCCCGGGCCGATTTCCAGATGGTGTTCCAGGACCCGCTGGCGAGCCTCGATCCGCGCATGACGATCGGAGAGAGCATCGCCGAACCCCTGGACACCCATCGGCCGGGCCTGCCACCGGGCGAACGCAAAGCAATGGTCCGGGACATGATGGTCCGTGTGGGGCTCGACCCGGCCTGGATCAACAGGTATCCCCACGAATTCTCAGGCGGTCAGAACCAGAGGGCGGGCCTTGCCCGGGCCATGATCCTGCGTCCGCGCCTGATCGTCTGCGACGAGGCGACGAGTGCCCTCGACGTGTCGATCCAGGCCCAGATCGTCGATCTGATCCTCGATCTCCAGCGGGAATTCGGCATGGCCATGCTGTTCATCAGCCATGACATCGCGGTGGTCCGACAAATCTGCCACCGGATCATGGTGCTCTATATGGGCCGGGTGGTGGAATTGGCGGACCGGGACACGATCTGCACGGCGCCGCGCCATCCTTATACCCGTGCCCTGATGGCCGCCGTGCCCGTCCCGGACCCGTCCGTGGAGCGCCACAAGGCCCGTCCGCCCCTGCCCGGTGACCTGCCGTCCCCCCTCGACACCCGCTCCGGCCTCACCTATCTGAGGTCACGGATGATCGACGATCCCGACACGGAGCAATATGTGCCCAAGCTGATCGAAGTGGCCCCGGGCCATCTGGTGGCAGAGCATGATCTCGAGGCGCAGCCCGGACAGGCAGTGTAGCACCGTGCGCCCATGGCGCCCGTCGGTGACCAAACGCATATTGAATAGGCGTTTACTTTCTTCCACCATCTCCCATCGCGCGCTCGGGATGCCGTGTCCGCACCTACCCCGCCGCGACGCGGGCCGCTTCCGGGATCTGGGCCTTGATTTCGGCGCCGGCCTCGCGGCCGAGGGTGCCGGCATCGCCGGCTTGTCCCAAGCGTTCGGCGGACCAGCGCTGTTTGCCGTCCGGGCTCAACAGCAGGCCGCGCAACTGCATGGTGCCGCTGTCGCTGATTGAGGCGAAGCCCGCAATGGGCGTGCGGCAGGACCCGTCCAGCATGGCCAGCAGGGCCCGTTCGGCGATCACGCAGCGATGGGTCGCGCCGTGGTCGAGGGGGGCGATCAGGTCCCGCACGCGGGTGTCGTGATCGCGGATCTCGATGCCCACGGCGCCCTGCGCCACGGCGGGCAGCATCTCTTCCATGGTCAAGTCGCGGGCTTTCTCGGGCGCAAGGCCGAGGCGGTTGAGGCCGGCCCGGGCGAGGAAGGTGCCGGCCACTTCACCGGCGGCCACCTTGCCGAGCCGGGTTTCCACATTGCCGCGCAAGAGGCCGATCTCGATATCCGGCCAGCGGGAGAGCAGTTGGGCCTGGCGGCGCAGGGAGGATGTGCCCACCACCGCGCCATTCGGCAGGTCGTCAGGATGATCCGCCTCATGACCGATGAAGACGTCCCGGGGGTCTTCCCGCTCCATAATCGCGGCGATCACCAGCCCGGGCGGCAATTCCGTCGGCACGTCCTTCATGGAATGGACGGCGAGGTCGACCCGGCCGTCGAGCAGGGCCTCCTCGATTTCCTTCGTGAACAGACCCTTGCCGCCGATATCAAGCAGGGCGCGGGACTGGACCTCGTCACCGGTCGTGCTCATGGCGACAATCTTCGCCGGACAGTTTTCCTCGTCCTCCGGCCAGCCATGGGCCCGGGCGAGGGCGAGGCGCACGGTGTGGGCCTGGGCCAGGGCAAGCCGGCTTTTGCGGGTGCCGATGCGCACCAGGGCAGGGGAGGACTCGGAGGCTATCATGGGTCTAACCGTTCGTTCTTTCGTTCTCTTGTCGTCTTTCCCGGCAAACGGTGCCCAAGGGGGCAAGGTGAAACCCGCCTTTCGGGCGATCCGCTGACTTCGGAGGTTCCGTCAGGAGCCCGTCTGCGGGGCAAATTCCCACCGACCGGCTCCTTCGATCATGCCACGGCGCGGGCCAGGGCGCACTGGGACCAGATTTCGTGCAAGGCCCCGAGCAGGCGCTTGACGTCTTCGTCCGTGTGCAGCGGAGAAGGCGTGATGCGCAGACGCTCGCTGCCCCGCGGGACCGTGGGATAGTTGATGGGCTGAACATAGATGCCGTGCTTGTCCATCAGCCAGTCGCTGATCCATTTGCACTTCACCGGATCCTTCACCATCACCGGCACGATGTGGCTGGGGTTGGGCATGTACGGAATGCCGACGGCATCGAGGCCGGCGCGCACCTGGGCCACCCGGGCCTGGTGGGTCGCCCGCTCGGCTTGGCTTTCCTTCAAATGGCGAATGCTGGCCAGGGCCCCGGCGGCGATGGTCGGGGGCAGGGCCGTTGTGAAGATGAAGCCGGACGCGAAGCTGCGCACGAAATCGCACAGGGCGGCGGACCCGGCGATATAGCCGCCCATCACGCCGAAGGCCTTGCCGAGGGTGCCCTCGATGACCGTCAGCCGGTCCGACAGGCCCTCGCGCTCGCAGATGCCCCCGCCGCGGGGTCCGTAAAGGCCGACGGCGTGGACTTCGTCGATATAGGACATGGCGCCATGGGCGTCGCACACATCGCAGAGGTCTTTGATCGGCGCGATATCCCCATCCATGGAGTAGACAGACTCGAAGGCCACCAGTTTCGGCCGGCCGGGTTCAATGGCGGCGAGCTTGGCGTCGAGATCCGCCGCATCGTTATGGGCGAAGATCTGGCGCTCCGCCTTGCTGTGCCGGATCCCCTCGATCATGGAGGCGTGATTGCCGGAATCCGACAGCACCACGCAGCCCGGCAGCTTTGCCGCAAGCGTGCTCAAGGACGCCCAGTTCGAGACATAGCCCGACGTGAACAGCAGGGCCGCTTCCTTCCCGTGGAGGTCGGCCAATTCCTGTTCCAGGAGCACGTGATAATGATTGGTGCCGGAAATGTTCCGGGTGCCGCCGGCGCCCGCGCCGCAGCGATCAAGGGCCTCATGCATGGCCTCGAGCACCTTGGGATGCTGGCCCATGCCCAAATAGTCGTTGGAGCACCACACCGTCACTTCCGACTTGTCCGGGCAGCCATGGTTCGTGGCGCGCGGGAAACAGCCCACCTTGCGCTCGAGATCGGCGAACACACGGTAGCGCCCTTCCTCTCGAAGGCCGTCAAGCGAGTCGCGAAAAAAAGTCTCGAAATCCATAGGTGCCTCCCTTCATGGCTGGCCGATCCGGATCTTTGGGTAACGCACGAGAGCCGTCCGGCCGCTCTGGTGCGGGAGGTGGCTTACCGCGACCGTCCCATCTTACTGCGTTTTGGTGAAGGAAACGCCGCTCTCGCGAGGTTCCGTCACCCGTGATGTCGCGTGCCTGCCGCGCACCGGGACCGCCGCCGGAACGAGTTCCGGAACGGGGGACAGGGCCGCGCCCAGATAGTGAAGCGGGCATCGGCCCCCCTCCCGGCGGTGGTGGGCATCCCGCTTGCCCTCCCGACTGCCCGCATCCCGCTCATGCGCTTGCGAGTGGCCCGTCCCGGCAGTTTGAGCCGCAGGCTGGGCCCAGGTCCACAGGGCCGCTTCGCGCATGGGCACCACCAGGAACCAGTGCTCCAGAACCCCAAGCGCCATGAGGCAGGTGATCAGGCTCAATCCCACCTGCTCGCCGGCGGTGAGCCCCGGATCGAGCGCCGCCGTCCCCACAAGGACCGTCGCAATCGTCGCCAGGGTCACGGATGGGCCAAAGAACGCATTCATCGGCCGGTTCCGAAAGTAGGATTTCAGAAACGCCATATGGTGGGGCAGGAACTCTTCCGTGATGTTCGGCACCCCAAAGAAGATGTTCAGTTTCGTACTCAAGCGCATGGCCCAGAGCACCACAAAGGTCCAAAGCCCCGTTTGATTGGGATCACCCCAGGTGACCGCCGCGATGCCCAGGCCCGTGAACACCAGCGCCACCTCATGGTGCAGCAGCACCTTGGTCGCATAGACGAACCGGGTGAACCCTTTGGCATCTGCGGGACAGGGCTCCTTTCGCGATCCCGTTATGTACCCCATCAGAAACGTCATTTCATGCCAGCCCCAAATCATCAGCGAGCATAAAAAGGCGATATAGGCGCCCCGGGTGCCGGTGTCTTCGCCGGTGACGGCGAGGCCAAACACCGCAACACCCGTGACGCAGGTCATTCCGAGCACGCTCCACGGATAGGTCGACCGCGGCAGACTGTTCATCAGCAGGATGACGCCGGTGCTCAACCACCAGATCAGGATCGCCGCCAGGGCCGGCAGAACATGCTCGGAATAGGTCAAGGTGGCTCTCCTTACCAGGCCGGTGCCAGACGGATCTGGGCGGGCAGCGCGTTTTTGCGGGTCGGCAGGAAGAAGAGGCCCGCGAAGGCGAGGCCCGCCTTGCCCGAATACCAGACCCGCTTCAGGCCGCCCATGAGACCGCCTTGCGTCTTGGCGGCATCGATCCCGTTGGACGCGGCCCGCAGCCGTTCCATGCCGGTCCGGAATTTCGGATTGTCGATGTCGAGCTCGAGCGGGAAGACCTGCCGGGAGATCTCGTTGCAGATCTGGAAGACCTTGTAGTCGTACTCGGTCGGATCCATGCCGAGGGCCTTGTGGAATTCCGGCCGGGCATGGTCGCGGATATACATCGTTCCGTAGACGGCCAGCAGGAAGAACCGGATCCACAGCTTGTTGGTGCCTTTGAGCAGGTGCGGATTGGCCCGCATCAGCAGGGCGAAGGCCTCGCCATGGCGGAACTCGTCGTTGCACCAGTCCTCAAACCATTTGAAGATCGGGTGGAAACGGCGTTCCGGATTGCGCTCCAGGTGCCGGTAGATGGTGATGTAGCGCGAATAGCCGATCTTCTCCGACAGATAGACCGCGTAGAAGATGAATTTCGGGCTGAAATAGGTGTACTGCTTGGTGCGGGTCAGGAAGCCCAGATCCACGCCGATCTCGAAATCTTTCAGCACACTGTTGATAAAGCCGGCATGGCGGCTTTCGTCCCGGGTCATCAGGCTGAACAGTTCCTTGATGTCCGGATTGTCGATGCGCTTCTTGATCTCGCTGTAGAGCACGCAGCCGGAGAATTCGGCCGTCAGGGAGCTGACGAGGAAATCGACGAATTCCGCGCGCAGACCGTCCGGCAGGCTCGCCAGCATGTTGTCGAACTCGTCCGTCCGCTTGAAATGGTCGCCGTTCGGATCGCTCTTCATTTCGGCGATCAGGGCATCCCACTCGGCGCGCACGGGGCTCACGTCCAGCCGGTCCATGGCCTTGAAATCGGTCGTGTAGAACCGGGGGCTGAGGATCGTGTCCTCTTTCGCCATGCGGGTCGTGTCGTTCAGCGATTTTTTCCGCTGGCTGGCCTGGGCGTGCGCTTCTTCCGCCAGGTCGCTTAGTTCAACGGCTGTCATAGGGTCCTCCTGGGGGTAAAGCTCACTTCGTAAAGATCGGTCAGTTCGAAATAGGCTGCGACGCGGGTCTTGAGCCGGTCGAACCAAGTGGCGCGGATCACGGTGGCATGGGCCCGGACCGTCAGGCGCTCGCCGAACGCCACGGTGTCCGGTGCGCCCTGGACGAGAACCTCGTCTCCGATCCCGATCTTCACCCCGTCGTCCAATTCCACATGGGCGTGGAGGCTCGCAAAGGTGTGTTCCACGTCGACGGTGCAGGGCACACTGACGGCCTTACGGTGTCCAATCCTGGTCTCGATCATTTCAGGGCCTCCCCGTTCGCATGGAGAAGGCGCTCAAAGGCCTGGAAATTGGTCGGACCGAAGGACCGCAACACGACCTGCTCTCCCGTCGCCGGGTCGCCCAGCACCAGATGGCCGTCTTCCAGCATGGCCAGCCGATAGGGCGTGTGGGATTCCACATCGGCCCGCTTGCGCTGGCGGCCGAGGCCGCGCAGCACGCCGCGAATGAACCCGTTGCTGCCGGGCTCAAGCACCGCCACCAGGCCATCCGTGGACGCATCGGTCACCACGACGGCCCCGTCGTCCCGATCCTCGAAACGAAGCTGGCGCTCTTCGACGGCCATGGGCAGGTGCTCTGGGCCCCAGCGGGCGTCATCCATACGCCCGCTGATGGCCAGGATGAATGCGAGCCCGATGAGGGCAGCCGCGCCGATCAACGGCCAACGCGGCATCTGCTCTCCTTCAAAGGGATTGCTCATCGTCTTTCCTCCTCCTTCTTTCCCCTTACTCGGCCGCTGCAACGGGCTGGGGCGAAAGCCCAAGACCGTGCGGGGCCGATCCCCGTTCCTTCTTGCGGGCCGCCGGATCCGGCGCGACCACGGCACCGTCCGCAACCGCCGCGGCCTCGCCCTGTTCGGCCCGCTCCAGCGCCGCCCGCTTCAGGGCCTCAGCGAGGATACCGGCCGCATTGGCCGCCTCCGGAACGGAGCGCAGCATGGGTTCGGGCTCGCTGAGCCTCCAGGGCCGCACATGGGGCCACAGCAGCAGATAGCCGATCCGGTCCGGGGCGATCAGGCTCACTGGGATGTCGCCGGTGCCGTTCTCGTAGGACTTAAGCCCTGCGCCGGCAATGCGCCGGAACGGAATGTTGAAGCACTTCTCCATCGCCACGCCGAAGCGCATCACGAGGCGCTTGCTCGTGATCGTGTAGACCGTGCTGCGGGCCATCGCCCAGGCCATGAGCACCAGGATCGCGACACAGAGCAGGGCCGGGGCCGCCAGCCATGCGGTGTGAATGATCGCAGCACCGGCTTCCATGCCGTCATACAGGTCGCTCGTCAGCCGCCAGACCATCATGACACCGAAATAGGCCAGCACCTTGTTGGTGTGAAAGGCGCGCCGGGCAAAGGTCGTCCAGCGCGGGCTCCCCTGCCAGAGGATGGATTCACCCTCTGGCAGGCGTCCGGGGAGACCCCGGACGGGTTCACCGTCATATTCGGCGATCGGGTTCACAGCAGGGGCTCCCCACGCTTGGCATGGGCATAGAGGTAACCACCGCCGTAATAGGCCATGATCTTCTCTTCCTCGAGTCGGGTCACCTGGCTCGGACTGGCCGTCGTCGGCACGTCCTTGAACTGCTCCGAGGTGATGGAGCCCACCATGACGAAATACTTGCCCCGGCGCTTGCGCAGGCGAACCATCGTCATGGGCAGGAGCACCTTGCGGCCCAGCTGGGCGCTCGCGCCCATGGACGCCGGCGCATCGCCGTCATCGGAAGCGGCGGGGGCCGGGGCGGACGCACCCGTGGGGACCTCGACTTCCAGATAGCGGATTAGCGACTCGGCCCGGTCGACCCAGATCTCGCTGACCGTGCCGGCATAGCGCCGGTCCATGGCCCACACGTCGCAGCCGCGCAGATCGGGATCCCCGGACACGACGGAAAAGTCCGGCGCGTTCTTCATGGGGACGATCTTGGGATGGCCTTCATGGTCCGTATCGGGAATATCCTCCCGCGGGGCCCAGGCGGCCGGGCCCACACCGTCCAGGAACGGATTGCCGGTGGGCACATAGGGATTGCCGAATTCGCGCGGGTTGACGCTGCGCAGGGCCACCTGGCGGTCTTCCCCTTGGGGGGCCGGCGCCATGTGGGTGTGGCCGTTCGCCATGCGATAGACCTTCGGCGTGGGCAGGAAAATCCACGACATGGCCTTTTCCTTGCCGGTCTTTTCGTCGATCAGCGGAAAACCTTCCCGGCGGCTTTCACGCTGGATGAAGAAGACAAGGCCGAAGAAGAACGCGAAGAAGGCGTAGACCGCCAACTCCGCGGCATCGACTTGCCCAAATACGTAGCCAGGTTCCATGAGCTCTCTCCTCAAGGTCAGACTCAGCCGGGCAACTCCGCCAGGCCGAATTTTGAAGACTGCCGCTGATCCTGCCCGCTTTGGACACGGACGAGGGGACCGATCAGTGCAAGGGTCGCAAACAGAAGCAGGATCTCCAGGTGGTACACGAAGCTGTATCCGGCAGACGCGCCGGAAAGGGCGGGCCCCAGGGCGCCCTGGGCCGCAAGACCTGAGACGATGTCCCTAAGGGCGCCTCCGGCGGCGATCGCCGCGCCGGTCGCGGTGGCCTGCACCGCACCCCAGGCCCCCAAGGCAAGACCGCCTTGGATCAGGGCATCGCCGCCGGCCTGACGGCTGCGTTCGGCCAAGTCCATCGCTGCCGTCAGGGTGCCGATGATGAACAGGCCCGCGCCGAAACCGATCAGGACCGTCCCTGTCCGGAACAAAAGGGCGGAGGCCAGCGGATCGGCGAAAATGACGCCCGACAGGCCGGCAATACCCCCGAGCAGGCCGAACGCCGACAGTCGCAAGGGATCGCCGCCCGCCGACATGCGCCAGGCCGCATAGGCAAAACCGGCGAGTGTGCCGGCGGCGAACATGGCCGTGAGGGTCGTCGTTGCACTGACGCTCAAGGACAGGATCTCGCCGCCATAGGGCTCAAGCAGCACGTCCTGCATGCTGAAGGCGACCGTGCCCAGCCCCGTGACGAGCAGCAGGCGCCCCGCCTGCCCCCCGCGGCGCAGATTGGCCCAGGCCTGCGCCAAGGTGGGCCGGGGACCTGCCTGGGCCGTGATATGCGGATTGCGCCCTTCCTGTTTCCACAGGGCGATGGCGTTGAGCGCGATGACCACCACGGCCGATCCCTGGATCGCCTGGACGAGCTTGAGCTGGTTGAAATCCGACAGTAAGACGCCGTAGATCAGGGCACTGACCACCATGCCCAGCAGCAGCATCACATAGAGCAGGGCCACCACCCGAGGCCGGTCCTCGGGGCGCGCCAGATCCGTGGCGAGGGCGAGGCCTGCCGTCTGGGTCGTGTGCACGCCGGCGCCCAGCAGCAGGAAGGCCAGCGCCGCCCCCAACTGGCCGACGATCGGCGGCGTATGCGTGTCGCCGGACAACACCAGCAAGGTGAAGGGCATGATGGCGAGGCCGCCGAATTGCAGCATGGTCCCAATCAGCAGATAAGGCACCCGGCGCCAGCCGATGACGGACCGGTGAATATCGGACCGGTGCCCGATCAGGGCACGGAACGGGGCAAAAACGATGGGCAGAGAAATCATCAGGGCGACAAGCCAGGTGGGGACACCGAGTTCGACGATCATCACCCGGTTCAAGGTGCCCGTCAGCAGCACGATGGCCATGCCCACGCTCACCTGGAACAGGCCCAGGCGCAAAAGCCGGCCAAGGGGCAGATCCTCGCTCGCCGCGTCGGCAAAAGGCATGACTTTCGTGCCCATGCCCATCCACATTTGAACCCAGCTGTTTCCCTTGGCACTCATGGTCAGGTCGCCTCCTGCCGGACAAGCTCAAGGCCCTGGCTGGTGTAAAAGCCACTCTTGACACGCAAGGTTCGCCCGACCGTCCAGTCCGCAAGGCGGGCGTCCCCGCCGATCGCCCGGCACAGGCCAGCAGGCGCCAGGGGTTCGATGGCGGGCGCCCGGTCGCTGCGGGGAAACAGCCGGCCGACGGCATGCATCGTCATGAGCAGCGGTGTGCGCGGCGCGAAGGTGACGACCATGGAGCCGGTCGTCCGAGTGCTCAAGGTCGCCAGCATGCGCAGCACATCGTCCATCCGGTAGTGGATGAGGGAATCCATGGCCACCACGTGGTCGAAGGTGCCATGGGCGGGGTCCAGCATGTCCCCCACAAGGAAGTCGATCCTGCCAGAGCCGGGCGTGCCCTGATCGAGATCAATTGCAGCCCGCTCCCGCGCAACGGCCACGAGGCTTTCGGCAATATCGATCGCGATCACGTCGGCGCCCCGTCGCGCGGCCTCGACCGAGAGGGCGCCGGTCCCGCAGCCCGCATCGAGGAGGCGTTTGCCCGTCAGATCCCGGGGCAGCCACTCCAGCAGGGTCGCCCGCATTCGGTCGCGGCCCGCGCGCACGGTGGCGCGGATCCCGCTGACGGGCGCATCGGATGTGAGCCGGGACCAGGCTTCCGAGGCGGTGTGGTCGAAATAGGTGCGCAGCTCGCTGCGCCGGTCCTGATAGGTGACGCTTTGCATCAGTCGAATCCCAGAAAGTCGAAAATGTCCCGGTCCTTCATGGGCGAGGGGGTCAACGGTTCTGTCCCGGCCCACAGGGTTGCGGCGAGGCGCAAATATTCTTCTTTCACGGCCTCCAATTCGGGGGACGATTCCATTTCGAACAGGACGGATTTCTTAAGCCGGCTGCGCCGGATGACATCGAGATCCGGGAAATGGGCGAGGCGATCAAGGCCGATGGCGTCGTTGAACCGGTCCACTTCGTCCGTCCCGGCGCTGCGATTGCAGATCACGCCGGCCATGCGCACGTCGTAATTCTTCGACTTCGCCTTGATGGCCGCCACGATGCGGTTCATGGCGAAGATCGAGTCGAAGTCATTGGCCGTGACGATCAGGGCGCGCTCGGCGTGCTGGAGGGGCGCGGCAAAGCCGCCGCAGACCACATCGCCCAGCACATCGAAGATCACCACATCGGTGTCCTCGAGCAGGTGGTGTTCCTTGAGCAGCTTCACCGTCTGGCCGACCACATAGCCGCCGCAACCCGTGCCGGCCGGCGGTCCGCCCGCCTCCACACACATGACGCCGTTGAAGCCCTCATAGACATAGTCCTCAGGGCGCAGTTCCTCCGAGTGGAAATCGACCGACTCCAAAACGTCGATCACCGTCGGCACCAGCTTCTTGGTCAGCGTGAACGTGGAATCGTGCTTCGGATCGCAACCGATCTGCAGAACGCGCTTGCCCAGCTTGGAAAAGGCGGCGGACAGGTTGGACGAGGTCGTGCTCTTGCCGATGCCGCCCTTGCCGTAGACGGCAAAGACCTTGGCCGTGTCGATGGACATTCTGGGGTCCATCTTGACCTGGACGCTGCCTTCGCCGTCCTCACGTCCCTTGCCCGCTGCGCTGCGCAGCCTGTCGGGCATCGTGCGCGGAAGATCCAAGACCGTCATGTTTCCTCTCCTCCTTCTCGTCTGTGCTATGCGGCGTGCCGATCGTCCTCAGGCCGCCGCAACGGTGCTCACGCCTTCGAGCCGGTCCTCAAGTTCGTCGCCGGCCTCGCGCAGGGCTTCGAGGGTCGCCTCGTCCGGGGTCCAGTATTGCCGTTCGGACGCTTCGATCAGCCGATTGGCGAGTTTCGCCGAGGCTTTGGGGTTGAGTTCCGCAAGACGCTTGCGCATGGCATCGTCGAGCACGAATGTCAGGGTCAGACGCTGATAGACCCAGGGTGCCACCTGACCGGTCGTCGCGGACCAGCCGAGCGTGTTGGTTACCTGGGCCTCGATCTGGCGCACACCCTCATAGCCATGGTTCAGCATCGCCTCATACCAGCGCGGGTTCAGGGTGCGGGTCCGGGTCTCCAGTGCCACCTGTTCGTTCAGGGTGCGCACCTTGCCCTCGCCCTTGGTCTGATCGCCGATATAGACCGGGGCGGCCTTGCCCTGCGCCCGTTGAACCGCGCGCCCGATGCCGCCCAGCGTGTCGAAATAGTGGTCGATCGTCGTCACGCCGAGTTCGACCGATTCGAGATTCTGGTAGGCGAGGTCCACATCGCCCAGCACGCTTTCCAGCAGCTCGGTCCGTTGCACGGGGTCGCCGGAGCGTCCGTAGGCGAAGGATTTGCGGTGGGTATAGGCGTCGGCGAGTTCGTTCTCGTCTTCCCAGGCACCGCTGTCGATGAGCAGGTTCACATTGGCCCCATAGACGCCCTCCGCATTGGAGAACACCCGCAAGGACGCCGTTTCCAGGTCGCAGCCATGGGCCCGCTGATAGGCGAGGGCATGTTTGCGCACGAAATTGCGTGCCGGGTCCTCATCGGCGCCGGCGGCGAGGAACGTGGCCTCGGCCAGCAGGCGGGTCTGGAGGGGCAGGAGATCCCGGAAAATGCCCGACAGAGTCATCATCACGTCGACCCGTGGCCGGCCCAGGTCCTCAAGCGGAACAAGATCCGCACCGGACAGGCGGCCATAGCTGTCGAAACGGGGCTTGGCACCGATCAGGGCCAGGGCCTGGGCAAGGGGGCCGCCCTCGCTTTTCAGATTGTCCGTACCCCACAGCACGATGGCGACTGTCTCGGGCAGGGCATTCCCGTCGCCGACGTGGCGGTCCAGCAGCCGCTGGGCCTGGCGCGCGCCGTCAGCCATGGCAAAGGCGCTGGGGATGCGGAAGGGGTCGAAGCCGTGCAGATTGCGTCCCGTCGGCAGAATATCCGGGGTGCGCAGAAGATCGCCGCCGGGGGCCGGGCGCACGAAGCGTCCGTCAAGGGCCGTCACGATGCCCACCGTTTCGTGGTCCTGGGCCAGCAGGCCGTTGACCCGGGCAAGATCCTTGAACATGGCCAGGGTATCGTCCGTGTTCGGCAGGCCCGATGCCTTGAGCGCCGCCTCGGGTTCGGCCCCGTCCACGATGCTCTCGATCACGGCGCGATCCGGCGAGACGCTGTGGGAGGCTTCGGCCACGCTGAGCAGCATATCGACCCGGGCCTCGCGCACCGGCGGGCGACCGACGACATGGAGGCCATGGGGGATAAGGGTCTGTTCCAGGTCGATCAGGGCATCCGTCAGGGCCAGGATCTCCCGCTCCGCCCCACCATCCCAGGCCGGCTCGGTCTCGGCGAGGTCGAGTTCGGCGGCCTGATGCTGGATGAGGGCCGCCAGATCCCGGGCCTCCTCCTCGCTTTCCGGGGGCAGGGACCGCCAGCGCTCCATGGAAGCCTTGAGGTCGAGCAGCCCGCGATAGAGGCCGGCGTGGCCCACGGGCGGCGACAGATAGCTGATCAGCGTGGCGGCGGACCGCCGCTTGGCCACCGTGCCCTCTGAGGGATTA
This sequence comes from Alphaproteobacteria bacterium, assembly GCA_050331455.1. GTDB lineage: Bacteria > Pseudomonadota > Alphaproteobacteria > JAJFIK01 > JAJFIK01 > CAYUYV01. The sequence continues at coordinate 13,474 of JBHJGV010000073.1, read as the reverse complement.
TTGGCCGCATACAGATAGAAATTCGGCAGATCGCCGATCAACCGGTCCGGCCAGCAGGTATTGCTCATGCCGGTCTGCTTGCCGGGCATGAACTCCAGAGCCCCGTGGGTGCCGAAATGGAGCACGGCATGGGCGCCGAAATCCTCGCGCAGATAGCGGTAGAACGCGCTGAAGGCGTGGGTCGGGGTGAAGCTCTTCTCGAAGAGCAGGCGCATGGGGTCGCCTTCATACCCGAAGGCGGGCTGCACGCCGACGAACACACTGCCGAACTGCGCCCCGAGCACGAAGATCGAGCGCCCGTCGCTCAAGGCGCGGCCCGGCGCAGGGCCCCACTGGGTCTCGATCTCGTTCAGATGCTTTTCACGGCGCACATGGTCGTCGGCCGGGATCTGGGCATGCACATTGGCATCCATGCCATAGCGGGCGGCATTGCCGTCCAGAATGGCCGTGCGCAGAGCATCGACATCCGCGGGCACGTCCACGTCATAGCCATGGCTCGCCAGAGCCTTCAGCGTGTTGTGCAGGGATTCGTAGACTGCCATGTTCATGGCCGTGCCCACGGCGCCCGCATTGGGCGGGAAATTGAACAGCACAATGGCCAGCTTGCGGTCCTTGGGCGGCGTCGCACGCAGGGTCACCATTTTGTGCACCCGATCGGCCAGCAATTCGGCCCGTTCCGCGCAGCAGCGCATTTCGCGCACCGTCTGGCATGACCCTTCGGCGGCTTTTTCCACCCGACAATGCCGTTCGCAGCAGGTCAAATAGCCCGTTGCGGCGCCCGCATCGCTGGCGCGGCCGCCGAAGACCATGGGCGCGCGTGCGCCGTCAAGTTCCGGAATGGCCACCATGATGGTGGACTCGACCGGCATCAGGCCCCGGTCCGAATGGCCCCATTGCTCCAGGGACTGAAATTCCAGGGGCTGAGCGGCGATATAGGGCACATCGAGCCCGGCCAGCAGATCCTCGGCCGCCTTGGCGTCATTATAAGCCGGCCCACCCACCAGGGAAAATCCGGTGAGGGACACCAGCGCGTCCACGGTGGCCTTGCCATCCTTCATGAAGAACTTTTCGACCGCCGGCCTTGCATCGAGACCGCTTGAAAAGGCGGGCACGACCTCCAGGCCCTTGGCCTCCAGAGCGCCGATCACGCCGTCATAATGTCCCGTGTCCTTGCCCAGCACATAGGAGCGCATGACCAGAACACCGACCCGGCCTGCCGTCTTGCCCTTGGGCTTGGGAAGCCTTTCGACGCTGTCGGCCACACGGGTCTTCAGGCGTGGGTGGTAGATGCCGACATCGGGATAGTTCAAGGGCTCGGACGTCTTGCCGAGGGCCGTCTGCAGGCCGGCCCGGGGACCGTCCGCATAGCGCCCGACCAGGAAGCGCACCATATTCGCGACATTCTCGTCGGACCCCGCCAGCCAATACTGCATGCTGAGGAAATAAGCCCGCACATCCTGGGCTGTGCCCGGAATGAATTTGAGAATGCGCGGCAGACGCCGCAGCATGGCCATCTGCTTGGCGCCGGAGCTTTGGGTCTTGCTCTTGTTGGAGCCGCCGCGCAGGCGCTTGAGCAGGGCCATGACACCGCCCTCGGGCTTGTTCATGGCGAACTTACCCATGCGGGTCAGGCGAACGACCTCGCCGGAGGACATGAGGGCGACCATGGCGTCGCAGTCCGGTTGACGGGCCTCGAGCGCTGGCAGCACGGCCTGGATATGGTCCTCCATGAACATCATGGTGGCGATGACAATGTCGCCCCGGGCGATGTCTTCATGGCAGCGGGCGAGAGCGTCCGGGTCCGCGGCCCATTCGGAGGCCGGGTGCAGCGCGATGGTCAGTCCAGGAATTTCTTTGCGCAGGGTCGCCTGGGCTCGTTCGACGGCACCGGACAGGTGATTGTCCAGGGTGACAATGACGACCCGTACAGCCGTTCCTTCAACGTCCGAAATGGGCTTTAGCATCGTACAAAGTCTCCACAGTGATCGTCTTGAGGCCGGTTTCACGGGCAAACCGTTCCGTGTTTCGGCGGGCCTTGCCGCGCACGAAGAACGGGATCTTGCGCAGTTCCGCCTCGGCATCGGCCTGCCAGAGCGGATCGACGGACCCCGCTGTGCCGGTGTCCTCGGCGGGCACCGGGGTCAGCGACGAGGGCGCCGTTTCGGAGACCGAGACCGCCTCTTGCGCGTCCGGTGCGTTGCGCGGTGCGGTGCCATGGCCCAGATGGGATGGGCCGGCACCGTCATGGAATTCGAAGTCCTCTCGGAACATGCCGAGCAGGTGCTCCTCGAGACCCATCACCAGGGGGTGCACCCAGGTATCGAAAAGCACATTGGCGCCTTCGAAACCCATGACGGGCGAGAAGCGGGCGGGAAAATCCTGGACATGGACGGGTGCGGAAATGACCGCACAGGGAATGCCCAGGCGTTTGGCGATATGCCGTTCCATCTGCGTGCCGAGCTCGAGTTCCGGCTGCAACTCCGCGATGCGGGCCTCGACTTCGAGGTAATCGTCCGTAATCAGCGGATCGACGCCATAGGTCTCGGCGGTCGCGCGCATGTCCCGGGCGAATTCACGATTGTAACAGCCCATGCCGACGACTTCGAAGCCAATCTCCTCGGCCGCGACCCGGGCCGCGGCGATCACATGGGTCGCATCGCCGAACAGGAAAACCCGCTTGCCGGTGAAATAGGTCGAGTCCACCGAGCGCGACCACCAGGGCAGCCGGCAATCGGCATCGGCCAGCACCGCGGAGGGATCGATACCGGTCAGGGCTGCGATTTCGGCCACGAAATCCTTGGTCGCGCCGACGCCCATGGGGACCGTGGTAATGCAAGGCTGTCTGAAGGTCCGCTCCAGCCAGCGCGCCGCCGTCAGGCCGATCTCCGGATACAGAACGACGTTGAAATCCGCCTGCGGAATGCGAACGAGATCCTCCGGGGTCGCATCGAGGGGCGCGGTCACATGGACATCGACGCCCAAGCGGGCGAGCAGGCCCGTGATCTCGCGCACATCGTCCCGGTGGCGAAAGCCCAGCGCCGTGGGACCAAGAAGGTTGCAGCGGGGTCGCGCTCCAGCCGATCCGGAGGAGGGGGGGGAGGATGGCTGATGCGCGTCCCCCGCTGCGCCTGAAAGCGCCCGGACCATATGGTAGAAGGTCTCGGAGGCGCCCCAGTTCTCTTTTCTCTGATAGGCGGGCAGTTCGAGCGGTACGACCGGGATCGGCAGGTCAAGGGCTTTGGCCAGCCCGCCCGGATCGTCCTGGATGAGTTCGGCGGTGCACGACGCACCCACCAGCATGGTGCGCGGCTGGAAGCGCTCATAGGCTTCCTTTGCCGCCGTCTTGAAGATTTCCGCCGTATCCGACCCCAGATCCCGGGCCTGGAACGTGGTGTAGGTGACCGGCGGGCGCTTGTCGCGCCGCTCGATCATCGTGAACAGAAGATCGGCATAGGTATCGCCCTGGGGCGCGTGGAGCACATAGTGCACGCCCTCCATGGCTGTCGCCACCCGCATGGCTCCCACATGGGGCGGACCTTCATATGTCCAAATGGCCAGTTGCATGGGGTCAGACCTTCAAACGGTTGCGGCGATTGAGCGGACGGCTGAACAGTTCGGCAAGGTCGCCGGCCTGGTCGAAGCCGTGGACAGGCGAGAACACCAGTTCGATCGACCATTTGGTCGTGATGCCTTCCGCCTCCAAAGGATTGGCAAGGCCAAGGCCGCACACGGCGATATCCGGCCGTGTTTCCCGTGCCCGGTCGAGCTGACGCTCCACATGCTGGCCCTCACTCAATGCGGCCGTGTCCGGCAGGGCGTCGAGTTCGGCCGACAGGTGCCGGCGGTGGAGATAGGGCGTGCCGACCTCCAGAAGCTCCATGCCGAGTTCGCGGGACAGGAACCGGGCGAGCGGCACCTCAAGCTGGGAGTCGGGGAAGAAGAAAATGCGCTTGCCCGCCAGGTGCTCCCGGTACCGCTCAAGCCCTTTCGCCGCCCGCTCGCGGCCCGGCGCCACCACACGTTCAAAATGGTCCGGCGCAATGCCCCAGGCGTCCGCAGCGGCCCGGAGCCATGCCGTCGTGCCTTCGGCGCCGAATGGAAAGAGGGCCGGCAGGTGGCGCGCGCCCCGCTCCTCCAGGGCCCGGCCCGTGTCGCCGAGAAAGGGTTGGGCGAGCAGAAAGTGCGTGTTTGGACCGACGGAAGGGAGGGCGCGGGACTGGCGCGGCGGCAGAAAATCCACGGGCGCGACTCCAAGCGATGCGAACAGGCGGCGGAACTGGTCCTCCACCACATCGGGCAGGGTCCCGACGACCAGCAGGGATGGTTCCGCGCCCGTGTCCCGGTCCGGCATTTCCGGCACAAGGGAAGCGAGGCAGGCGTCCTCGCCCTGCGTGAAGGTCGTCTCGATCCCGCTGCCGGAATAATTCAGGATGCGCACATCCGGCGAAAAGGTCCGGGACAGGCGCTCCGCGGCCCGGGAGAGGTCGAGCTTGATCACTTCCGACGGGCAGGACCCCACCAAAAACAGCAGCTTGATGTCGGGGCGGCGCTCCAGCAACCGGGTGACCACCCGGTCCAGTTCCTCATTGGCATCGGCGAGGCCAGCGAGGTCCTTTTCCTCCATGATGGCGGTCGCGAATCGGGGTTCGGCGAAGATCATGACGCCGGCGGCCGACTGCATCAGGTGGGCGCAGGTCCGCGAGCCGACGATCAGGAAAAAAGCGTCCTGGATCTTGCGGTGCAGCCAGACGATGCCGGTCAGCCCACAGAAGACCTCATGCTGTCCCCGTTCCTTCAGGACCGGGCGCTCGGCACAGCCGCTGTCGGGGGACGGGGTGGCCGCTTGGCCCATGGGGGCGAATTGGGGGGCGAACTGGCTCATCGGGCGGCTCCAATCGCGTCATAGCCCAAGGTGCCCTGCGGCCGGGCGGCCATGGCCGCTCCTTCGAGGCGCGCAGCCCTCAGCTTAAGGATGAATTGGCCGGCATTGATCACATAGGTGACATAGGCGGCCAGCGCCAGGATCATCTGGCCCTGCGTGTCCAGCCAACCGAAGGCAAGCGCACCGAGATAGGCCGTGTGCAGCGCAAGGACCAGCATGCTGAAGACGTCTTCCCAGAAAAACGCCGGCACGAACAGCCATTTGCCGAAGACGACCTTCTCCCAGATCGAGCCCGTCACCATGATGAAATAAAGGACCAGCGTCTTGATCACGACGGAGACCGTCGCCGCCACATAACCCTCGCCGGTCATGAGATAGCGGACAACGAGGACCAGGCTGACCAGGAAGACCAGGAACTGTGCCGGTGCCAGAATGCCTTGGACCAGTGTCCACACGGTCTTATCCCGGCGCGCGCGCTCCTCCGGTGTGTAGAGGGCCGTCCCGGCGCGATCCTTCGCCGGCTCCGTTGCCGGAGCCATGGTCTGTTCCGGCAAGGTCTGTTCCGGAATGTCTGTCCTGGTCACGGTCATGCGCTAACGCCTTACCGGCCCTCTTAAAAGTCTGGGTGATTTCGTACCCGGAAGGTCCGTATACCGGCTTTCCGCGTACGGCGCCGCAATGCCCTTGGGTTGGAAACGCTGTCGGTGTGTCCGCCTCTGGGCTGCGTGCTCATGGTCAAAAGGTAGAGCCGGGCCTTTGGGCTGTCAAGCGGGCTTTACGTCAAGTTTGCTTGACACACGGCGGTTCGTGGTGTCTAGTGATCTTAACGAAGCGCTTTTTTGGGAAAAGGCTTTGCCATACCCGCCCCAAGCTGGTGTTCTGGCGTTCCAAGAAAGGTCTTCGATGCACATGTCCTTTGACGTGTCCCGAAGCATGACCCGAATGCGTGTCTGAGAAGACTGACATCGGGACTGTGTGGGGCGGGTCTTGGCATCCAACGCGCGGGATGTTCGGCCAGTGGTGTCGGGCGCCTGCCGATTGAACGGGAAAGCAAACGAAGACCTCGCCCCTTCGGAACGGTCACAGGGTGGCCAGAACCGATTCGGCAGAGGAGACGTGCCATGGCTGATACACATGGCGGCTCGGATCCCCGAAGCGATTCGGACCCCCAGGAATCCGCGGATCCAGTGGGTGCGCCGACCACAGGATCTCGGCCCCCCGCTTCGCAACGGTTTAACGAAGCGTTTGAAGGCGAAAACGAGTTCAGCGGTGCCCCTTTGGTGGGGCAGCTGAAAACCGGTGCGGAGGCCGGGCTGACAGTCCGCCAGGGTCCATCTGAGGAGCAGGATCCTCCGGCGGGGTACGGGGATATCCGCGCCGCGATGTTTGAGACTGAGACGGGTGAGACTGAGACGGGCGTTCAAGGCGGTGACTCCGAACCGCCGGCAACCGGTCTTCGGGAAGCGAGGCGGGTGGCCGGAACGACGGGTTGGCTCACCTCAACCATTGAAAACGAGATCATTCCGCGATTGCTCATGGCGCACAAAGCAACAGCAGTGACGGACACACCTCCCAACGGGGCCGGCGCCATGATCGGCGACCCCGATGTGATCCGCCTGGAGTCCCTGCTGCTCACCGGCGACGACACGGCTGCGCGGGAGTTCGTCAATGATCTGCGGGACGACGGGGTCGCGCTGGAAACGATTTACCTGGAGCTTCTTGCGCCGACGGCCCGCTATCTCGGCGAGGGCTGGGACGATGACCGGCTCGATTTCGCCGATGTCACGTTGGGCCTCGCCCGGCTGCACCGCCTGCTCCATGAGCTGCGCAGCAATGTCGTGATGCCGGCCTTCCGGGACGGAGAAAGCATCCGCCGGATCTTGCTCGCACCGACACCCAAAGAACAGCACACGCTCGGTGTTCTCATCCTGTCCGATTTTTTCCGCAGCGCCGGCTGGCGCGTGGACGAAGAGCTCGGGCCGACCCGCGAGCAGCTGTGCACCATGGTCGAGCAGACCCGCTTCGATGTCCTCGGCCTGTCGGTCAGTTGCGACCGCTGGCTCGATGATGCGGCGGACACGGTCCAGGCCCTGCGCCGGGCGTCCTGCCATCACGATTTGCGGGTCATTCTGGGCGGCCCGGCCTTTGCCCAGGATCCCGATCTCGCTCTGCGCCTCGGCGCTGACGCTGTGGCGCTCGATGGGCGCCAGGCTGTCGAAAAGATGAACGACCTCGTTTCGGTTGCCGTCGTCACCCACTAAAGACGGCATGAACCTACAAGCCTGTGGGCGGTCCAGCGATGAACATGGCCTTGTCCGAACAAGCCTACCGTGACCTGGAGGCCCTCAAGGAGACCATCGGGCACCTGGATTCTGACGTTGTGGCCCAATTGATCGCCGCGACGGCGGATGTGGCCCTGGTGCTGGACAATGACGGTGTGATCCGGGCCGCGGCCTTCAGCGATGCGGATATGGTGCCCCAGGGTGGCAGCACATGGGTCGGCCGAACCTGGAGCGAAACGGTCACCATCGAGAGCCGCCCGAAAATTTCCGCCCTGATAAAGGGAGCGGCCACCAAGCCGCCCTTCAAATGGCGCCAGGTCAACCACCACAGCCAGGGCGGGCCGGACATTCCGGTTCGCTATTTCGCGCTCAACGTAGACGCGGACGGACGGATCGTCGCCATCGGACGGGATCTGCGCTCCGTTGCGGTGCTCCAACAGCGGCTGCTGGACTCCCAGCAGTCCATGGAGCGCGAATATGCCCGCCTGCGGCAGGCGGAAACCCGCTACCGCCTCCTGTTCCAGGTGGCCTCCGAGCCCGTCATGATCGTGAATGCGGTCAATCACAAGGTCGTCGAGGTCAATCCGGCAGCCGTGTCGCTTCTGAGCAGACCCGAGGCCCAGATCCTGGGTCGCTCTTTTCCGGACATGTTCCAGCCCGAAAGCCGCGAGGTGATCCGCGTGCTCATGGTCGGCGGGCGGGCGGAGGATTTGCGCGTGCAGCTGGCCGAGGGCAAGGGCGAATGCCTTTTGTCCGCGTCCGTGTTCCGCCAGGACCGCTCCACCTTCCTGCTCGCCCGGGTTTCCCCCGTGGAGGGCAGCAGCGCTGTGCGCCTGCCGGAGGGGCGGTCCCAGTGCCTGAAGGTCATCGATCACCTGCCCGAGGGATTCGTCGTCGCGGATCGGGATCTGCGAATCATCACGGCCAATCCTGCATTCCTGGAAATGACCCACCTTGCCTCGGAGGAGCACGCCCGCGGCGAGCCGCTCCACCGCTTCATCGGCCGCTCCGAGGTGGACCTCAATGTGCTGGTCTCGAATTTGCGCCAGCATGGCGCTGTCCGGCAGTTCAATACGGTCCTGCGGTCGGCGTTCGGGTCGACCGATGATGCGGAGGTCTCCGCCGTCAGCGTGCCGGAGGGGGAGGTGCCCTGTTTCGGCTTCACCATCCGTTTCGTCACGGGCCACGCGGCGCCGCCGATCGGAACCGAGCCGCACCTTCCCAGTTCGGTGGAGCACCTCACCAAACTGGTGGGTCGGGTGTCCTTGAAGGAAATCGTCCGTGACACCACGGACCTTATCGAGCGCCTGTGCATCGAGGCCGCCCTGGAACTGACCCGGGACAACCGCGCCTCGGCTGCCGAAATGCTCGGCCTGTCCCGCCAGAGCCTCTATGCCAAGCTGCGCCGGCACGGCATCGTCGACTGACCCCGCCCCCCATCGACTGAGGCACCCGCTGACCAACACCCCGGCGACCAACACCCCGACGTCTCGCCTCCACGCCGCCCAATGCCCCCACGGGCGATGCGCCTTTACGCGTCCGTTTGCCATGGTGGAGCGGGCTTAATCGCTGTTCCGATGTGTCAAGAAGAGTTGACAGTTGGGCCTGTCAGCCCCTATCCTCCGGACTATGATGGATCAAACGCTCGCCCTGGGATCCAGCCGCCATCCCGCGCCTTCGGCGGTCCTGGAACTCTTGAAACCGATCACCTGGTTCGCCCCCATGTGGGCCTATGCCTGCGGCCTTGTGTCCTCGGGGGTGCCGCTGACGTCCCGGGTGCCGGAGATCCTTGTGGGAATCATTCTGGCCGGTCCCCTGCTGTGCGGCACAAGCCAGGCCGTCAATGACTGGTACGATCGCCATGTGGACGCCATCAACGAGCCGAATCGCCCGATCCCGTCGGGCCGGATCCCGGGCCAATGGGGCCTCTACATTGCGTTGATCGGGAGTGCCCTGGCCCTTGCCGTTGCCGCCGCCCTGGGCCCGTGGGTGTTCTGGGCCGCCCTTGCGGGCATGGTCCTGGCCTGGATGTACAGTGCGCCGCCCTTCCGTCTGAAGGGCAATGGATGGTGGGGCAATGCCTCCGTCGCCGTATCCTATGAGGGGCTTGCCTGGATCGCCGGCGCCGCGGTGATGAGTGCGGCCATGCCGGACTGGCGCATCTTCGCCCTGGCGGCGCTCTACAGCGCCGGGTGCCACGGCATCATGACCCTGAACGATTTCAAGGCCGTGGAGGGCGACATCAAGATGGGCGTGCGCTCCTTGCCGGTCCAGCTCGGCGTCGGCCCGGCGGCACGTCTTGCCTGTGTCGTCATGATCGTGCCCCAGCTCGTGGTGATCGGTCTGCTGATCTCCTGGGACCGGTTGTTGTATGGCGGTGCGGTTGCGGGCCTGACCCTCATGCAGATGGGCTTCATGGTGCGCCTGCTGAGTGACCCGCGCGGGCTCGCCCCCTTGTACAATGCGACCGGCATCACGGCCTATGTTCTGGGCATGATGGTCAGCGCCTTTGCCGTGCGCAGTCTGATCGGGGGCGGGGCATGACTTGGGGGAAGAGGGGGAACGGACCATGGGTCTGAGTTGGTTCGGAATTTTCCGTGTGGGGCTGGTGCAGACGGCCCTCGGTGCGATCATTGTGCTGACGACCTCGACGCTCAACCGCGTGATGGTCGTAGAGCTTGCGCTGCCGGCCATGTTGCCCGGCGCCCTGGTGGCGTTCCATTATGCCGTCCAGATGCTGCGTCCCCGCTGGGGCCATGGCTCCGATGGCGGGCGCCGGCGCACGCCCTGGATCGTCGGCGGCATGGTGGTGCTCGCATCCGGCGGGGTCCTTGCCGCCATCGGCACGGCGTTGATGGCCCAGTCCACCGCCTGGGGTGTCGCCGTTGCAACCCTGGCCTTTCTTCTGATCGGCATTGGGGTTGGGGCGGCCGGCACCAATCTCCTTGTGTTTCTCGCCACCAGCGTGGCACCGGCCCGCAGGGCGGCCGCCGCCTCGATCGTCTGGATGATGATGATCGCCGGGTTCGTCGTGACCGCCATTTTCGCCGGCCAGTTCCTCGACCCTTTCACGATGACGCGCCTTGTTGAGGTGACGGCAAGCGTGGGCGCCATCGCCCTCGCCGTGACGCTGCTGGCCCTATGGGGCCTGGAACGGGGTCTCAGGGCCAGGGCGGAAACGCCGCTCGGGGCGGAGCAGGCCAAACAGGACACGCCGTTCATGGAAGCGCTGCGTGAGGTCTGGTCGGAACCCAAGGCCCGTCAGTTCACGGTCTTCGTTTTCATCTCCATGCTGGCCTACAGCGCCCAGGACCTGATTCTGGAGCCCTTTGCCGGTCTTGTTTTCGGTATGACACCGGGGGAGAGCACCAAGCTTGCCGGTGTGCAGAATGGCGGCGTGCTGCTCGGCATGGTCCTGGTGGCCGTGGCGGGCAGCGGCTTCAACAAGCGGCCCATCGGCTCCCTGAAACTTTGGACCGTGGGCGGATGTATCGGCTCGGGCATCGTGCTGGCCTGTCTTGCGGTTTCGGGCCATGTGGGGGTGGGCTGGCCGCTCAAGGCCACCGTGTTCGCCCTCGGGCTCACCAATGGCGCCTTCGCCGTCGCGGCCATCGGGTCGATGATGATGCTGGCCAATGAGGGGCACGGCTCGCGCGAAGGCGTGCGCATGGGGCTTTGGGGTGCGGCCCAGGGCATCGCATTCGGGCTGGGCGGCTTTGCCGGCACCGTGGCCGGCGACGCGGTGCGAGCCGCCGTCGGCTCGCCCCTCATGGCCTACAGCACCGTGTTCGCCGCCGAGGGGGTTCTTTTCATCGTGGCGGCGGTTCTGGCCTTGCGTATCGACGGTGCGCCCCGTCCCGTTTTCCAGGCTTCCGGACGGGCGGAACCGGCGCGCCCTTCCTTCACCCCCGCCGCGGCGGAAGGTTACATGTCCGGACTCGGAGGAGCATAGGATCCCATGGGCAAACCCGAACAGGCTCTCACCCCCGATACGTTTGATGCCGTCGTCGTGGGCGGCGGTCCCGCCGGTGCGACGGCTGCGGAAGATCTGGCCCGGGACGGCTACAAGGTCATGCTCCTGGACCGGGCCGGTCGGATCAAGCCTTGCGGTGGTGCCATCCCGCCGCGCCTGATCCGGGACTTCGAGATTCCCGAAAGCCTGCTGTGCGCCCATGCCAAATCCGCCCGCATGATCGCGCCGTCCAACAATCAGGTGAACATGCCTATCGAGGGCGGCTATGTCGGCATGGTGAACCGGGAAGAGTTCGACGAATGGCTGCGCGCGCGGGCAGCAAGTCAGGGCGCGGAGCGGCGCACCGGCACGTTCGAGACCCTGGAGCGGGACGCGGATGGCACGGCTCTTGTGCGTTACCGGCCCGACGGCACCGGCAAGGGCGGGGACTGCGAGCAGGTCCGGGCCCGGGTCGTGATCGGCGCCGACGGAGCCCGTTCCAATGTCGCCCGCCAAGCCATTCCGGGTGCGGATAAAATTCCCTGTGTCTTTGCCTATCACGAAATCATCAAATCGCCGGAGCCGGAGAGCGGCCTCGATTTCGAGCCGACCCGCTGCGACATCTATTACCAGGGTGAGCTTTCTCCCGACTTTTACGCCTGGGTCTTCCCCCACGGTTCGACCATGAGCGTCGGGGTTGGATCGGCCCATAAGGGGTTTTCCCTGCGCGGAGCGGTGGGCCGGCTGCGGGAGACCGTGGGCTTCGACAGCCTGGAGACCGTGCGCACGGAGGGCGCGCCCATTCCCCTGAAGCCGCTGAAGAAATGGGACAATGGCCGGGACGTGTTGGTGGTCGGCGATGCCGCGGGCATCGTGGCGCCCGCCTCGGGCGAGGGCATCTACTATGCCATGGCCGGAGGGCGTATGGCGGCCCAGGCCGTGGCCAAGCGGCTTGCCACGGGCGATGTCCGGGCCCTCGCTCTGGCGCGCAAGATGTTCATGAAGGAACACGGTCGCGTGTTCTGGATCCTGGGGATGATGCAGCATTTCTGGTACCGAAACGACAAGCGGCGCGAGCGCTTCGTGACGATCTGTAAAGACCCGGATGTTCAGAAGCTGACCTGGGATGCTTACATGAACAAGGAACTGGTGCGTGCCAAGCCGGCGGCCCATGTGAAGATCTTCCTAAAGGACATGGCCCACCTGCTCGGCCTGTCTCCGGCCCGGGACAAGCAATCCGATCCCGTGGCCTGACGCCCGCGGTCCCCGTTCCGAAGGCCCCGCGTCATGGCCGAGCTGTTTCAAAGCGGGAGGATCATCGATCTCATCCTCCTGCTGATCCTGCTGGAGATCGCCGGCCTTACCTGGCTGCGGCGGCGTCTCGGCCACGGGCCGTACCTTGGCGATCTCCTTCCCATCATCCTGTCCGGCGCCTTTCTGATGCTCGCCGTTCGCACCGCCTTGACCGGTGCGCCCTGGACCTGGACCGCCGCCTGCCTGCTGGCCGCGCTCGTGTCGCACGGTGTGGACCTCGTGCGCCGCTGGTAATCCAGAGGCGTCTTGTCTGCGTACCAACTGTTGAAACGTCCCGACAGCCGATGGCCTTGGGGACGATGACTCAGACCGCAGACCAGGAGGCCAGCCATGGGCGACAGCGGGCCGGCGCTACGTCTTGAAGAGTATTTTGCCGGGCGTGTCATGGCCGATGGGGTGTTTCAGGACCTCACCGGCAAGACCGTGCGGCAGTTCCAGGTGACAATCGACGGAACATGGGACGGAAAAACCCTCACTATGAATGAGGACTTTCTTTATTCGGATGGAGAGACGGAACGGAGAACGTGGCTCATCCGCAAGACCGGCCTGGCGGGCTATGAGGGTCGTGCGGACAATGTGGTGGGCACGGCGAAGGGGGAAGCCGAGGGCAACCGACTGACCTGGAGCTATATTTTCGGATTGAAGATCGCCGGCCGAGTCTGGAATGTGCGCTTTACGGATTGGTTTCACCTGTTCGATGATGGTGTCCTGATCAACCGGGCCGATGTGTCGAAATTCGGCGTTAAGCTTGGACAAGCCACCATCGTGTTCCGCAAGGAATCGCAAAGCACCTGACGGTGGGGGCAGGCTGATGGATGAACCTGCCCCCGAGCCGCCTTTTGGCGGCACCCCGAGGAAGGGTGGGATATAACACCATAGGTGGTGGCGGAGGACAGCCGGCTATGCTGACGCGGGCCACCCTGTCGCGTGGCGGCTCCCCCCCACGCGATGGCCCAAGGTGCGGGCGCGACCATGGTGGGTGCGAGAAAACGGGGTTACGCGTTTACCGCGCCGCCCAGTCAGCCCCCGCTCCTGGCGCCCCCC
>JBHJGV010000072.1:0-34812 GCA_050331455.1 Alphaproteobacteria bacterium | reverse complement strand
ACCCGCGAACCCCACACAAAACGGGTGTGGTTTTCGCCTGCCTTCAACCAGCCCTGCCCGCTTCATTCGGCCAGCCGCGCACCCCCCCCCCAACAAGGAGTTCGATGCCGATGGCCGATGCTGCCCTGATCGATCGCTATGGTTTTGCCCGAGAGGTGGCACGGAAGGCCGGTGCGCGGGCCATGGACTGGCGCCGGCGCGCGAGCGGCTTCGCCCCGGAACAGAAGGAGCCGGGCGACTGGGTCACGGCGGCGGATCGGGACGTGGAGCAGTTCATCCGCCAAAGGATCGCCGAGCGGTTTCCCGGGGACGCGGTTCTGGGTGAGGAGGAAGGCGGCACGATTGGGGCCCGCACCTGGGTGCTCGACCCGATCGACGGCACCACGAATTACGTACACGGCATTCCGTTCTGGTGCGTTTCGATCGGCGTGCTTGTGGACGGGGCCTATGCCATCGGCGTGATCGAGGATCCGACCCATGGCGTTCAGTTCCATGGGCAGGCCGGATCGGGCGCCTTTCGGTCCGAGGCGGGACGCCGCGATACGCGGTTGTCCGTATCGACACAATCCACACTTCAGGGCTGCCGCCTTGCCTTTGCCCACCAGACCAAACGGGACATCGAAGTGAGCATGGAGGCTTTCGCCCGCGCGGCCAGGGAGGGCGCCACGTTCCGGGCCCTGGGCTCCGGCGCGCTGCATCTAGCCTGTGTGGCCGGGGGCGTTTTGGACGGCTATTTCGAAAGCGCCATCCATTTGTGGGATATCGCCGCCGCAGCCCTGCTCATCGAAGAGGCGGGCGGCTGGATCAAGGCCCCGTTCGATCCCGATCGTCCGGTAGCGGCGTTTCCCGTCGTCGCCGGTACGGCAGGGCTGCAGGGGCCGCTCGAAGCGGCGACCGCAAGGCTGTTTCAACCGGACCCGCCCCAGTAGTACGCGTCCGGTCAGGCCATGCCCACGTCAATGCGCCCGTGGCATTGCTTGAACTTTTTGCCGGAGCCGCAGGGGCAAGCGGCGTTCCGGGAAACCTTGCCCCAGGTCTCCGGATTGCGCGGATCCACCTCCTGCCCCGCCTGGCGGCGACGGACCTGTTTTTGCACCCCTTCCTGGTCGAGTTCGTCCGCATCCACCGTAAGACCGGGATGATAGGCCTCCATGGGGCGGTCGTCTTCGATCGGCGCGGCCGCCTCGGCGCTGACTTCCTCGATACGCAGTCCCATGAGGGCCCGTGTCACCTCCTGGCGCAGACGGGTCAGCAGGCCTTCAAACAGGGTGAAGGCTTCCGTCTTGAACTCGTTAAGGGGGTCGCGCTGGCCGTAACTGCGCAGGGCCACGACTTGGCGCAGATGATCAAGCTGCTGAAGATGCTCGCGCCAGTCGTGATCGATGGTCTCCAGCAGGAAACGCTTCTCGATCATGCGCATGGTCTCGGGCCCGATGGTCGCGGCTTTTTCGGCCATGGCGGCATCGGCGGCGGCATAGAGCCGGGTGCGGATCTCCTCATCCGCAATCCCTTCTTCGCCCGCCCAGTCCTTGACCGGCAGATCCAGATGGAGCAAGCGGGAGACTTCCTCCGCTAGACCCTCCGTGTCCCATTGTTCCGGATAGGCCTTTTCCGGGATGTGGATCGCCACCAGATCGTCGATCACCTGGTGGCGCATGTCGCCGACCACATCGCTCAGGTCTTCGGTGCGCATCATGTCGATGCGCTGCTCGAAGATCGCCTTGCGCTGGTGATTCATCACGTCGTCATACTTCAGAAGATTTTTCCGGATGTCGAAGTTCCGGGCTTCCACCTTCTGCTGGGCCTTTTCCAGCGCCTTGTTGATCCAAGGATGGACGATGGCCTCGCCGTCTTCGAGGCCCAGGCGCTGGAGAATACCGTCGAGGCGCTCGGCCATGAAGATCCGCATCAGGTCGTCTTCGAGGCTGAGATAGAATTTCGAGCGGCCCGGATCGCCCTGGCGACCGGACCGGCCACGGAGCTGGTTGTCGATCCGACGGCTTTCGTGACGTTCTGTGCCGATCACATAAAGCCCGCCGGCATCAAGGGCCGCCTGTTTGCGCTCGGCGATTTCCGCCTTGATGGTCTCGACGGCGGCGGCGTGCTTGGCCTCGTCGGTGATGCTCGCAGTCTCGTTCTGGATCCGCATTTCCAGATTGCCGCCGAGCTGAATATCCGTACCCCGACCGGCCATGTTCGTGGCAATGGTCACGGCGCCGGGCACGCCGGCATCGGCAACGATCTGGGCCTCCTGCTCGTGGAAGCGGGCATTAAGCACATTGTGCTTCACTTTCCGCTTTTTCAGCAGTTCAGAAACGAATTCGGATTTCTCGATGCTGGTGGTGCCGACCAGGACCGGCTGCTTGCGTTTGAAGCAGTCCTCGATTTCCTCGACGATGGCATCGTATTTCTCGCGTGCCGTGCGATAGACCTCATCGTCTTCATCGGCACGGGCGACGGGGACATTGGTCGGCATCTCGATGGCGCGCAGACCGTAAATGTCCTCGAACTCCGCCGCTTCCGTCATGGCCGTGCCGGTCATGCCGGCGAGCTTGTCGTAGAGCCGGAAATAGTTCTGGAAGGTGATCGAGGCCAGCGTCTGATTCTCGGGCTGGATGATGGCGCCTTCCTTGGCTTCCAGCGCCTGGTGCAGGCCTTCGGAATAACGCCGCCCCTCCATCATCCGCCCCGTGAATTCATCGATGATGATGACCCGGCCGCCCTTGACAATATAGTCCTTGTCCCGCGTGAACAGCTTGTGGGCGCGCAGCGCCTGGTTCACATGGTGCACGATGGAGACGTTGGAGATGTCGTAAAGGCCTTCGCCCTGCATCAAAGGCGAGGCATCCGGATCGGCGGCCAGGCGGGACTCGTCGATCTCCCGGAGCAGATCTTCGACCTGTTCGTTGCCCTCCTCGGTCAAGGTGACCGAGCGGGCCTTCTCGTCGACCTCATAGTGATCCTCCTCAAGCTGAGGAATGACCGTGTCGATGATCTTGTAAAGCTCCGACATGTCGTCGGTGGGCCCCGAAATGATCAGGGGCGTGCGGGCCTCGTCGATCAGGATCGAGTCCACCTCGTCTACGATCGAGAAGAAATGACCGCGCTGGACCATCTGATCCAGGCTGTATTTCATGTTGTCACGCAGGTAATCGAATCCGAATTCGTTGTTGGTGCCATAGGTCACGTCAGCGGCGTAGGCGGCCTTGCGCTGGCTGTCGTCCAGGCCATGAACAATGCAGCCCACGGACAGACCCAGGAACCGATAGACCTGGCCCATCCACTCGGCATCCCGCGCGGCGAGGTAATCGTTGACCGTGATAACGTGAACGCCCTTGCCCGCGAGGGCATTGAGATAGACCGGCGCCGTCGCCACCAGGGTCTTGCCCTCGCCGGTCTTCATTTCGGCGATCATGCCGTTGTGGAGGACGATGCCGCCCAGCATCTGCACATCGTAATGGCGCTGGCCCAGGGTCCGCTTGGCGGCCTCGCGCACGGTTGCGAAGGCTTCGTGCAGCAGGGCATCGAGGCTTTCGCCTTGTGCGATGCGCTCCTTGAATTGGCCGGTCCGCGCGCGGATTTCGTCGTCGCTGAGCGGGGTCAGCTCCGCTTCGAGCGCGTTGATCGCCTCGACCTTCGTCCAGAACGGCTTGAGCTGCCGGTCATTGGACGTGCCGAAAAATCGCTGCGCTACCGCGCCTAAACCCAACATGCTGTTGTCCTCGTCGCTTCTGTCGTCTCTGGTGGGAGCCGCGTTGTTAACGATCGGCTGTCCTGAATACTGGCGTTGCACGGGCCAGCCGCGCGGTTCCTGAAGGAACACCCATTACGCCTGGAAATCCCCGTCCGCCACTCGCCACGCACTATAGAAGGATTGACCGGCAAGCAAAGGACTTCGCAGCCCGGCCCGGGAGGCGTTGGCCATCCGCGGCTCAAACGGATCAGGATCCTCATGTGGGCATGGACGGCCTTGCGCAAAAGGCATGGGCCACGGCACAACGGCAGAAACCGTCACGGATCCTGGAGCCCGCCATGAGCCGCACCGTCTGCCGCATCGCCCTCGCGATCGCGTTTGCCCTTCTGGTCTTTTCCAGCGTTCTGGCGTGGTTTCTCGCCCCATACCATTTCGGCTTGTGACGGGATCGGCGTCCGACGGCCTTGTGCCGCGCCGGCGAACCAGGAACAACTTGAGGACAAAATACAAGATCGCCGCGCGGGGCTGAACCGGCTTCGCGGGCCGAGACGAGGGGCCGCCATGGCCAGTCAATCGAAAAAACCGGGTGCGGGGCTCGCCCGCCGCAAAGTCGCAGCCAAAAAGGCGGCGCCAAAAACGGCCGCGAAAACCGCTGGGGCGAAAAAGACCGCCAAACCGGGCGAGGGAGGGCGTCCTGCCCTGCAAGATGCCCTCAACCCGCTCACATCGGTCCTCAAGGGCGCGTGGCGTCGCCGGGAAGGCGCTGGCAAGGGCCGGACCGCTGCGTCCCCGCCGCCCGTCGAGGCCGCGCCCCACCGCTCTCCGCTGGCGCCGGAGGCCCTGCCCGATCTTCACCCCATCGATGGTGTCAGCCTCGCGACCGCGACCACCGGGATCAAATATAAGAACCGGCCGGATCTGCTCGTGGCCCGCTTCGCGCCCGCGACCACCGTGGCCGGCGTGTTCACCCAGTCCGCCACGGCGGCCGCGCCAGTGGACTGGTGCCGCGGACATCTGGACCGGAACGACGGCGCGGAGGCCGGCCTTTTGATCGTCAATGCGGGGAATGCCAATGCCTTCACCGGCAAGGCGGGCATGGCGGCGGTCAAGACCATCGCAGCGGCCGGCGCGAAAGCAGCCAAGTGCCGGCAGAAAAATGTGTTGATCGCCTCGACCGGCGTGATCGGCGAACCCCTGCCGACGGATCCGATCGTGAAAGTGTTGCCTGCCCTGTGCGACCCGGACCGGCAGGCCGCCGCGCCCCCTCCTCCGCAGGCCTGGGCCAAAGCCGCCCACGCCATCACCACGACGGACACCTTTCCGAAAGCGGCGACCGCCACGGCGCAGATCGATGGCGTGCCCGTCACCGTCAACGGCATTGCCAAAGGCTCGGGCATGATCGCCCCGGACATGGCCACCATGCTGGCCTTCATCTTTACCGATGCGACCCTGCCCGGCGCAGTGTTGCAGACCCTGCTCCTCCTCGGGGTCCGGGACACCTTCAACACCGTCACCGTGGATGGCGACACGTCCACCAACGACACGGTGCTCGCCTTCGCCACGGGGCAGAGGGACCATGCGCCCATCAAGCGCGCCGGCGACCGGCGCCTCGCCGATTTCAGGACCAAATGGCACAGCGTGCTTCACGACCTCGCCCTGCAGATCGTGCGGGACGGGGAAGGGGCGACGAAACTTATTCGGGTCATGGTGAGCGGTGCGGAAACCACCCGGGCCGCAACGCTGATCGCCCGGTCGATCGCCCACTCGCCTCTGGTCAAGACGGCGATCGCGGGTGAGGATGCCAATTGGGGCCGTATTGTCATGGCGGTGGGCAAGGCCGGGGCGGCCATCGATCCCACGGCCATGACCATCCGCATCGGAGGTCTGCCCGTCGCCTCGGGCGGCGCACGGGATCCGGCCTATGACGAAGCGGCCCTGGCCCGGCACATGAAGGAGCAGACCATTGATCTCGCGGTGGATGTGGGGCTGGGGACGGGGACCGCGACCGTTTGGACCTGCGACCTTACCCACGGCTACATTGCGATCAACGCGGATTATCGAAGCTGACGCCGCCATGGGGCGTCTGCCCATCCGCACACCGCGCCTGCGTCTGCGCCGTCTGCGTCCCGGAGATGCCGCGGCCGTCACCGTGCTCATGGGCAATTGGAACGTGGTCAAACAGACCGGCGGCATCCCCTACCCATACTCGGAAGCGGCCGCACGGGATTGGATTGCCGTCGAGGCGCGGGACTGGGCGCGCGGCGTCGGCTGCTCCCTCGCGGTGGAGGACCGGGAGACGGGCGCTCTTTGCGGTGCCGTTTCCTTGCGGGCTTCCCGGAGCCAGCTCGGTTTCCGGCGCGGGGAACTTGGCTATTGGCTGGGCGAGCCCTATTGGGGCCGCGGTCTTGCCACGGAAGCGGTCACGGCCGCCCTGGCCTGGTTCGCCCCGCTTGCCCGGGTCCGGACCATCGAGGCGGTCACCTTCGCCGAAAATCACCGGTCGATCGGTGTGCTGACCAAAGCGGGGTTTCGCCTGAGGCGCATCGCCACCCGATCCTATCCCGCCCGGGGTGGACGGCGCCATATTCACCTTTATCAGTGGGCAGTGCGTTAAAGCCGTTTCCATTGGGATGGAATCGCCTCTGGTTTGTTTCGCTCACGTGCCGCGGCCATCCGGCGGCGCAGCGCATGGCATGCCGCCCCGTCCATCGGCGGAGGCGGCCGCGTTTGAAAGGAGAGTGCAGCATGGCGAGCGCGGCGCAAATGATCATGGAACCGATTGCAGCCTATTGCGAGCAGCAGCTCGATGAACGGTACAGCGTGTCCCTGGCGTTTTTTCGTAGCCGGGGGCGGGATGTCGAGGATGTCCACTGGTACGGATTCAATGAGGATCGGGAGCGGCCGCCAGCCAGCCTTCTCAAGGTCGGCATCGTCATGATGGCCTTCGAGAGGGGCGCCGAAGGTGAACTGGATCTTGAGCAACGGATTCCGGTACCAGCGCTTGGTACGACGGCGGAACGCAGCCTCCTTAACCTGTTCGCGGGCGCCAGCAGCCTCACCCTGGTCGAACTTGCTGCCCTGGCCTTGTGCGTCAGCGACAACCGCGCGTCCGATGCCCTGCTTCATCGTCTGACGGCAGAGCGGTTCAGGGCCTGGATCAAGGAGCGCTACCAGTCCGACATCCCGGACTATGTGGGCTTCACCGACCGCGACCTCGTCACCTCAGTCCCGAATGTACTGGCATCGCCCCGCGTCTTTTCCCGTCAACTGATCGATCTGGTCAGCGGGCCGACCTATGCGCCCATCTTGGACATCATGGGCAATTCGCTGTCCCTGTCCCGCCTCGCCTATGATTTGCCTCCCGGCCTCACGCATTTCAACAAAACCGGGACATTGACCCCATCGGGCGTGTTCAATGACATGATCCTTTTGAAGGCGCAGGATGCCTGCGTCGCGGCCACGTTCATGAGCCACGGGGCTGAGTCGAAGGTTGTCGCCGAAGCAAAAATGCGCATGATTGGGCGGCTTCTGGGAGGAGGTCTTTTGCAATGGAAAGCAACGTAGCGAGCATTCGCGATCTAATCTATTCGAAATACAAGGAGACATCGCCTCTGGTCTGGCTGGGCGGCATTGCGGTCGGCCTCGCTCTGATCTTCTTCCCGCCCCTCATTGAAGGGCTTTATGCGGACTATCTTGGCGATTACACCAAATCCATTCGTCAGACCGTCGATGCATTAGGCCAGGCGCTGCTCTCCACCGGGATCATTGGCATCGTTTTCGGACAGTTCACGCGCCGGGAAAACTTCCGGGTCACGGAACTGGCCATTCACAGCGTCCTGAAGGAAATCATGGTGCCCATCCGAGCGGAACTCCTGCTCGATGCATTTGAGCATTATTTCTGGACGACGACGATCAGTGCCAATCCCAAAGTCGGCGATTGCATCGAAACCTGGCGCCAGGAAACTAACGTGGATTTCAGAATCCGGAACCTGCCGGGCACGATCATCATTGTCGGCGTGACGGATTCACAGCTTTTGAAACGCTATATGCTCGATGACCGATGCCTTTTGCGATGGGAGATCGCCCGCGAATTCCACCAAGACATGAAGGCGGCGTTTTATCCGAAATCCGTCTCAGTGAACGGGCAAGCCATCCCCCTGGCGAAATCCAAGATCATCGGTGTCGGATCGGGCAAGATCCTGGAGTATCATTTCAATATTCCGAGCCGCATGCAGGATTCTCTCGTCTTCGATGTCGATTTCACCTTCGTGCTTCTGAGGTCAGTGATCCCGAAATCCAGCCATTACATTGTGCCGACCATTTACAAACCCTCGCTGCGGTCCCGTTTCCGGCTGGATTTCGACCTCGACATCAATCCGAGCCATGTGACGGCCCATGAAACCGGCATCTTCCCCCTCGTCGACGAGCAAGAGACCCAAAATCTCTCCGTGTACGATGCGGACGAGAAAACCGTGACATCCCATACCGTCGAGATGAATTTTCCGGTCCAGCGCCGCTCTCAGATCCTTTACGAACTCTTCTTTGAGGCCCGGGAGGGCAACCGGGCCGAAACTGGAACCGGGGATGGCCCCGCGGCGTCCACGCCTCCAGGCTGAGGCTCGCGGCCGCTTCTGGTGTGCCCGGTCAAACGCAACGGGAGGACTGTGAAACCATGCGCCTGTTCGTGGCTCTCGAGGTGCCGGAGGACGTCCAGGATCGTTTGAGTGATCTGCAGGACGCATTGCCCCATGCACGCTGGGTGGACCCGGCCGGCATGCATCTCACTCTGCGCTTCATTGGAGACCTCGACCGCCGCACGGCGGAGGATGTGGACGATGTTCTGTGCGGCATCGCCGCCCGTCCCTTCAGTGTTCGGATCGAGGGGGTGGGAACATTCGGGCGCCCCGTGCGTGCCCTTTGGGCCGGCGTGGCGCCCAATCCGCCTCTGGCGGCCCTCGCCGAGAAAGTGGACGCCGCCCTCAACCGGTTGCGCCTCGATATCGACCGGCGCAAATTCACGCCCCATGTCACGCTCGCCCGGTTCCGCGAGGCACCCGGCCCGGCGCTCGAGGCCTATCTGTCCGCCCATGGCAGCCTCGCCCTTGACCCGTTCCCAGTCACCCGGTTCACCTTGTTTTCCAGTTTCAGAAGCCACGGCGGTGCCGAATACACGCCCGAGCGCCATTACATCCTATAGGTTTCGAGGTTCAGGGTGCGGACGTGTAGCAGATACGCCAAAAAGGGGGATTGGCCATGGCCGAATTCAAACGCGTCGTCGTTCTGACCGGTGCCGGTGTTTCAGCGGAATCCGGTCTCGGCACCTTCCGCGATGTCGATGGCCTCTGGACCAAATATGACCTGAGCGACGTGGCGACGCCGGAGGGGTTTGCCCGCAATCCCGGGCTGGTGCTCGATTTCTACAATGCCCGGCGGGCCAATCTGCGCGAGGCCAAGGCCAATGCAGCCCATTTCGCCCTGGGACGCCTGGAGCATCATTACCGGGAGCATCGGATCGGTGAGGTTCTGGTGGTCACGCAGAATGTGGACAACCTCCATGAGCAGGGTGGCAGTTCACGGATCATCCATATGCACGGTGTTCTGGATCAAGACCTGTGCAACAGCTGCGGCACCCGCCGGCCCGTGACGGCTGATCTGGCCGTGGACGCAGTCTGCGGCGCCTGCGACAGCATCGGCACCCTGCGTCCCGATGTGGTCTGGTTCGGCGAAATCCCCTATGAGATGGATGCGATCCACGCGGCCTTGTTCCAATGTGACCTGTTCCTCTCGATTGGAACGAGCGGCGCCGTTTATCCGGCCAACGGCTTTGTCATGATCGCCAGGGAGACCGGTGCCCACACGGTGGAACTCAATCTTGAACCTTCCGAAGGCGATTATCTGTTTGCGGAGTGTATTTACGGAAAGGCGAGCGAGGTGGTGCCGGCCTATGTGGATCGTCTGATCGGCACGCCTTAACCGGTCCGTTATGCCCGGCCGCCCTTATGGACCATGACGCCCATCGGCATGGCGGCGAGGGCCGGGGCGGGCGGCGTGATCTCCAGCATGGGCGCCTGGATGAACAGGCCCGCGCTCAGAAAAGCGCTGGCGGCCTGTTGCGCGGCGACCCAGGCCGTGTGCGTCGGCGCGCCCGCGAGCAGCCAGGTGACATGCGCCTCAAAGAGGCTCCGGTGCTCCATCTGCGCGGCTGACAGGGCCGCAATCACGCACACTTCGTCGCTGGTGGCGCGCAGGCAGCCGGATCCATGGATCTGCACTCTTCGCCGTCCATCCGTTCCCAGACATTGCGCCAGCACCAGGAGGCCGTTCAGGGCATCCTCCGCAAAGGGACCAAGCTCCCGTTCGAACCCTTTCACCAGGGTACAACTGCGCCGATGTCCCATGGCACAGGCGCGAAAGCCCCACAGGGCAAACCGCCCGCCATGACCGAGCGTCGGTGTCATCAGATCGCCGAGACCGTCCGCGTCTTCCATCGTCTGTTCGCCCACGACCACTCTCCAATTGACACCGGCCACCACAAGCGTGGTCCCGGGGAGCTGTGTGATTGTTTGAGGAGGCGGGCTTACGCGCGCCTATTGGATCACGCCCTTCGCCGCCACCGGCACAATTGAAAATGAGAACGGGTCGCATAGCAAGAGAGAATGCGAGCTGTTCGCATTTTTGACGCAGGTCACATGACGGTGCCGGGGAGCGCTCGAAAAAGGGGAGGATTGCAACGGTTAGTCGGATGCGGCGTCCGAAGGGGCCAGGATCTCGATCACGTCAGCGAGAATGGACCCGTCTGCGCCGGTGAGTTGATTGCGGCGTCCGAACAGGACGGGGGCCGTTTCGGGATCAAGATGCAGGGCCGCAGCCATTGCCCGGTCCGGCACCACGGAGAAAAAGCCGTCCGGCCGGCAGGTGAAGGGAATGCCGCATTGGCGGAGGATCTGGCCGAAAGGGCGGTCGCTGTTGCAGATCAGCTCCTGGGTCTGAAGGTCGAAACCGCCCAGGGCAATGCGGATCACGGCGATCTGGACCGGCGTGCCGGTTTCCTCCCCCTCCATGATGATCTTGCGCACATAATGCCGGCCCACGCGGCGCTGGGCGAGGATGCGGATTGCCATGGGCTGGCCGTGGAAACGGGCCAGCGTCGGGGTCAACGGCTTGTCGTGGTCGAGCAGACCGCGATAGGGCGCCGGCACAGCACCGGCCTTCAAGGCGGTGCCGCGGATTGGTTCGCCGCCGTCAAGGGTCCAATAGGCGCCGAGCGGGCCGAGTGCCCCTCCGCCGGCGGACAGGTCCTTCAGCACACCGGATGCGGCGCGGTCCGCATTCTCGCCCGGCCGCAAAGCGCGGCCCAGATGTTCGGCAATCGCCGCGATGGACGGGCCGTTCAACAGTTCCGGATGGCTGCCGGGCACGGACACGATCTGCATACGTCCGCGGCACAGCCGGTTCCAGGCGCCGTAAAGATCGAGGGTCCCGAAGGCGGGCGGCGGCGGCGTCTGCGCACGGAAAAACAGGATGTCCCGGTCAAGGGGCCGCGCCACATAGGCCTGAAGGGCCCGCTCGCAGGCCTGCACCGCGGTGTGTTCCCGGTCGAAGGGCATGGTCAGCAGAATGTCTTCGATGTCTTCGGGTCGGGAGAAGGTGGCGGGCTCCGGCTCCACCATGCCCAGCTTGACGCCGATGCGGCGGGTCACCGTCCGTGCCACCGTTCCGGCGGGACGGGTGCCGGCAAAGCGCACCCAGCCCTTCACCACTTCGGCCTTGCGCAGGGGACGCATGCGCTCGGGCGCATAGGTATCCAGCATGGCAACGACGCTCACGCTGCGGCCATGGGCCTCCAGGCGACGGGCCAGCTCCAAGGCGAACACGCCGCCTGCGGAATATCCGGCAACGGCGACGGGTCCGGTCGGCGCGACACAGGTGATGCGCTCGTGATAGGCGGTGACAATTTCATCCACGGTCTCCAGCGGCGCGCTGCGACCGTCGAGACCCGGCATTTCGAGCCCGTAACAGGGGTGTCCGGGCCCCAGCAGCACCGACAATTCGCGCCAGCAGAGCACATGCCCGCCCATGCCGGAAATGCAGAACAGGGGCACGGCGGCGGGGTCCGGATCGCCCAGATCCGTCTGGTGCAGCACCACAACACCCGGACAGTCATGGGCGCTGGCGGTGCGGCGGACGAAGGCGGCGAGCGCCCGCGGGGTGGCGAACTGGGCCAGCGTCGAGGCGCTCAGCACACTGCCGCAATGCTGTTCGATCATGAGGCACAGCTCGACCGCCTGGAGCGAGTCCCCACCCAGCGCAAAGAAATCATCGTCGGGGCCGGCCGGCTCGGTCCGCAGGACCTTGCCGAAAAATCGGCCGATCACTTCGGCGATCATGTCGCCGGCAGCGGCCGTGCGGTGGGGCAGGGCCGGTGTGGCCGCCAGGGACATGGGCAGGGCGGACCGGTTGATCTTCCCGCTGACGGTGAGGGGCATCTCGGTCAGGCGCACGAAGCGCGCCGGGATCTGATGGGGCGGAAGGCTCTGGGCCAATGTGCTGCGCAAGCAGGCCGTGTCGAGGGGGGCGGCTCCACTCGGCGTGACATAGGCGATCAGGGACAGGGGGCCCTCACCGTCCTGGCGCACCATGACGACCGCGTCCCGGATTTCGGAGAGGGCCAGGAGGGCCGTCTCCGTTTCCCCCGGCTCCACGCGCTGGCCGTTGATTTTCACCTGGGCATCCATGCGGCCCAGATGGCTGATCGTGCCGTCGGGCTGGCGGATCCCCAGGTCGCCGGTGCGGAAGGTCCAGAGGCCGTCGGCACCGCGGGAGAATCTTCCTTCCGTACGCCGCGGATCGCGCCAATAGCCGGCGGCGACGTGGCGGCCCTTGATGACGATTTCGCCAGGGGTGCCATTGGGCACCGGCGTGCCGCTGGGTGATTCCAGGCGGACCGTCACGTCGTCATAGGGTTGGCCGATGGGGACCGGGCCATGGGCCGGGCCGGCAGCGTCATCGACCCCAACAACATGCCGGGTCACGCAACTCGTCTCCGTCGTCCCCATACCGTTATACAGTTTTGCGTGGCTCGCGAAGTGACGCATGTGGAGCGCGACGTCATGGGCCAGCACAGGCTCTCCGGCCAATTGGATCCAGCGCAGGCAGGTGAGGTCGTGACCCTGGACCCCGTCGCAGTCCCGGCTCGATTCGGCAATGCGGCGGAACAGGGTGGGCACGGCGTAAAGGCTGGTGACCCGCTCCCGCGCAATCCAGGGTGCGACCCCCTCGATGGGCGCGGTGTGCAGATCGTACAGGCATAGCCGGGCGCCGGTGGTCAGGGCACCGAAAATACAGAACACGGAGGGTGTGAAGCTGCAGGAGATGATCAGTGCCACCCGGTCATCTTCGCCCAGGTCGCAATCGTCGATGAAGCAGTCCGTGCTGCGCGCGAGGCTCGCGCGGCTATGGGCCACGCCCTTGGGTTCGCCGGTCGTGCCGGAGGTGAACAGCAGATAGGCCGGCTCGTCGTTCCGGGGTGCCCGGGCGGGCACAGGCGCTGCGCGGGGGGAAGGCGCCCCCGTGGCGGATCCGTCCGGAATGTCTTCCAGGCACAGCACGGTAAGGCGGGTCGCAATGGTGGCGGCCAGGTCCGCCAGGGCCCGGGTGGTGATCAGCACCCGGGCTCCGGACAGGGCCACCATGCGGCGCAGGCGGGCCGCCGGGCTGCGGGTGTCCAGGGGCACGTAGCCCTGGCCGGCGAACAGCACACCGACGATCGCCGTCACCATGCTTTCGTCATGGGGCAGTAACAGACACACGAGCGGCGAGGCGTCGGGCACGCGGGCCTGCCCGCCGGCAAGGGCCCGATCCACCGATTCGGCCACGGCCCCGGCCCGGGCGCCCAGCTCGCCATAGGTCAGGCGGGCCTCGCCGGCGGTGACCGCGAGGCGATCGGGACGGGCGCGGATCACGGCCTTGATCCGGTGCGTCACGTCCCCCGCCTTGTCAACAAAATGGATCATTCGTCGGCACCCCCCGAGCGCCTTGGATCTGGCCGTCCCGCCGCCGCCCTTGGCGGAACTGTCTGAACCGTCCCGGGGCCGGGCCGATCTTATCGCCGTCTTAACATGCACCGGGGTCTGCAGGTTCGCCCGGCAACGCGCCTTTAAGCGCGGCCGGCCTAGACTTTTGCATGACCCGGAAAGTCCAGACCCCGCAATCCCATAACCGGATGGCACCGCCTTCGGGGCCCCTACCGCCGGCGCGGCCCCTGGCCCCGTCCGCCGACATGGTTCTTCCATACTTACGCCGTCTGGACGCCCGGCGCATCTATTCCAATTGTGGGCCTCTCAGCCTCTTATTGGAAGCACGGATTGCTGCCATGGCGGGTCTTGACCCCTCAGGGGCTGTGGCAACCTCCAGCGGGACGGCCGGTCTCGTTGCGGCTCTCAAGGCGCGTGCCCCTTCGCCCGGTTTGTGCCTGATGCCCGCCTGGACCTTTGCGGCGACGCCCGCGGCGGCCGTGATGGCCGGCCTGACCCCCTATTTCCTCGACGTCGATCCGGAAAGCTGGGCTTTGGACCCGGCGCAGGTCGTGGAACAGGCCAAGACCCTGGCGCCGGCCGCCATCCTGGCCGTGATACCCTTCGGCAGCCCGTTTGATGCGGAGGCTTGGGCCATGGTCGAGCGTCATTCCGGCGCACCCGTGGTGATCGATGCCGCCGCGGCCTTCGATGCGCTCACATCCGACGCGGGACCGGTCGGCGCCGTGCCCACCATTGTCAGTCTCCATGCCACGAAAGCGGTGGGATGCGGGGAAGGCGGCGTGGTGCTCTCACGGGACCGGGATCTCGCGGCCCGGGTCCGGCGCCTGACCAATTTCGGTTTTGGGGAGGAACGCTTGGCCGTGGAGCAAGGCTTCAACGGCAAGATGAGCGAATACCATGCCGCCGTCGGGCTTGCGGCGCTCGATGCCTGGCCCGAGCGGCGCGGTGAATGGTGCGCCGTGAAGCAGCGCTTGCGGGCGGGTCTTGCCGGTCTTGACGGTCTCGCCCTGGGCCCCGACGCCCGCACCGATGTGGCCGTCTCCACCTTCAATGTCCTCACGGACCAGACCGCCGAGGCTCTCAAATTGCGGCTCGCCGCCGAGGGAGTGATGACCTTGCGCTGGTGGAGCGTGGGGTGCGCCGATCATCCGGCCTTTGAGTCCTGCCCGCGCGGTCCCCTGCCGATCACCCGGCACCTGGCAGACCATGTGCTGGGATTGCCCCTTTTTCCGGATATGGGCGCGGATGAAGCCGCACGGGTGATCGGCGCCGTCTCCAAAACCCTGGCGGGGGATGGCGTCACGGCTGCGCGTCGGGCGTGAACGGGCTGGTTTGTGGCTCATTCACAATGGAGGCCCAGGGGATTTGGGCCGGTGCATAAGCGGGATCGCCCGCGGACTCGGGCGGATCTGCGCCGTTGGTGACCGCGATCTGGGGCCCGCGCTCCTCCGGGACCAGAGGCGGGCCGGCCAGGAAGGTGCGAAACCGTTCGGCCGAGCGCTGAAAGCCCACCACATTGCCGAGAATATTGCCCTGGGCGATGCCGTGATTGAGGGTCACGTAGCGGGCCAGGACGACGGTCCCGCCCGGCAGGCGGAAGGCCTTCACGCCGACGGCCTGGCGGTTGAACAGGTTAAGCGCCTCGACCTCGGCATTGGGGCTGTCCCCGGCAAAGGGCGCAAAGAATTCCATATGCGGACAGGATGGGGCGAGCAGGGCCGGGCAGGCCCGCAGCGCGATGAAAAACCGTCCGCCCGGTGGTGTCCGAACGCTCACGAGCGGATCGCCGCCCTGGGTCTCGAGGGGCTCACCGGCCAGATCCACGCTTTGGAGCAGATTTGTCAGTTCACTGCGGGAGAGTGCGGCCACCTGCACGGAGGAAACGTCTTCAGGCACGGCCCGAAGCTGGGCACCGGCCGGCACATGGGCCCACAGCAGCGCCGCGCCAGCCAGCGCCGCGCCAGCCAGCGTCAGGCAGGACGCAAGCCTTCCGCTGCGCGGCCCGCCCGTCCGGGCACCCGCGTCACGCCGGAGCGTTCCGTGCGCTCGTGGGGCGCTCTTCATGGCCAACGGCCGCTTCTCCACCGATCCTGTTTCAACCCGTGCCGGCACCGGATAGACTTTGCTCATTCGCCGGCGTCCGCTCCCCTGTTGCGGGCCCCCGTCCGACTCACCCGCCGGGCACATCATACAATGGATTGGGAATGGCCATGACGAGCATCGACGAGGATCCCATCGTGATCGTGGGCGCGGCCCGCACGGCGCTGGGCGGATTTCAGGGCGCCCTGTCCGGTGCAACCGGTCCTGAACTGGGCGCCGCGGCGATTGGCGCCGCCCTGGAGCGGGCCCAGATCGACCCGGACGACGTGACGGAAGTGCTCATGGGCTGTGTGCTGCCCGCCGGAGTGGGCCAGGCCCCGGCCCGCCAGGCCGCGATCAAGGCGGGCGTGCCCAATGCCGTGCCCTGTACGACCGTGAACAAGGTCTGCGGCTCGGGCATGAAGACCGTCATGCTAGCGCATAATGCGCTCGCCAGCGGCGCGGCCGATGTGGTGGTCGCGGGCGGTATGGAGAGCATGACCAACGCGCCCTATCTTCTGCCCAAGGCGCGGGCGGGCCTGCGCCTGGGACATACGGACGTCAAGGATCACATGTTCCTCGACGGCCTGGAAGATGCCTATGAAAACAAGCTGATGGGCACCTATGCCGAAGCCACGGCCCAGGCCTACCAGTTCACCCGCGAGGCCCAGGATGCCTATGCCCTGGCGAGCCTGGAGCGGGCGAGTGCGGCCCAGGGCTCCGGCGCCTTCGATGCGGAAATCGCTCCGGTCACGGTCAAGGGCCGCAAGGGCGACGCGCAGATCGTTGCCGACGAGCAGCCCCAGACCGCCCGGCCCGACAAGATCCCCACCCTCAAGCCGGCCTTCGCCGCCGACGGCACGGTGACGGCGGCGAATTCCAGTTCCATCTCCGACGGCGCCGCCGCCTTGGTGCTCATGCGCCGGTCCGAGGCGGAAAAGCGGGGCCTCAAGCCCCTTGCCATCATCCGGGGGCAGGCCCAGTTCGCCCACGAGCCCCAATGGTTCACCACGGCGCCCGTCGATTCCATCCGCAGCCTGATGCACACTCTCGGTTGGACCTTGGACGATGTGGACCTGTTCGAGATCAACGAGGCCTTCGCGGTCGTCACCATGGCAGCCATGCGCGATCTCGGCATTCCCCATGAGAAAGTGAATGTGAATGGCGGAGCCTGCGCCCTCGGCCATCCCATCGGGGCCAGCGGCACGCGCATCCTCGTGACGCTGCTTTATGCGCTGAAGACCCGCGGCCTCACGCGTGGGATCGCCTCCTTGTGCATTGGCGGCGGCGAAGCGACGGCCATCGCCATCGAGCGCGTCGGCGCGTGATGGTCGGCACCCGGATCACGACAGGATCGGTGTTTGAGGAGCAGGCCGGCTATGCCCGGGCCGTCGTCCTGCCCGATCCCGGCGGCGACTGGGTGATGGTCTCCGGCACGACCGGCTACGACTATGCGACGGGGGCAATTTCCCCCGACGTCGCCGATCAGGCCCGCCAGTGTTTCAAGACCATCGCCTGGGCCCTGGGCGAGGCGGGCGCAAGCCTTGACGATCTGATCCGTGTGCGGGTGATCCTGACCGACCCTGCGGATTTCGCGGCTGCCGCGCCGGTGATCGCCGGGCATTGCCGCGCCGCACGGCCCGCCAACACCACCATCATTGCGGGTCTCGTGGCGCCGGAGATGAAAATCGAGATCGAGGTGACGGCGCGCAAGGCGCCCTGATCCTCAATCCGGACGGGATGGCAGCGGCAGGACGGGGCGAGACCCGTCCGGCAGGCAATCCGCACCAAGAGCGAGGGAGGGAACTGCACCATGCCGGCTTCGAACGCCCGTCACTTCGCCGACCGGTACGGCGCCTCGCGCAAGATCTTTCTCGATGCGGCCAAGGGAGAAGGGGCTGCGCTGGAGTCGCACCAGAACCCCCATGCCAATGGCCCGCGGGACGAACCGCTCTATACGGATGTGGCCCGTATCGGCCCGCCGCCGGGCGAAGCGGCCCGGGTTCTCGTGGTGACGAGCGGCGTGCACGGGGTCGAAGGCTTTGCCGGCTCCGGCCTCCAGGTCTTCACCCTGCGCGAGGAGCTTTACAAGGCCATGCCCCGGGACATGGCCCTTGTCCTGATCCATGGGGTCAATCCTTACGGTTTTGCCCATGCCCGGCGTGTCACGGAAGGCAATGTGGACCTCAACCGGAATTTTCTGGACCACGATGGTCCCTATCCGGACGACAGTGCCTATGACGCGGTGCGCGACATCGTGGCCCCGGGTGACCTGGAACCGAACAAGGTGGCGCGGGACGAACGGGTGCGCGCCTTCGTGTCCGCGCACGGCCAGCGCGCCTGGCAGGCGGCCGTGACCGGCGGCCAGTGGCGCCATGCGGATGGCCTTTTCTATGGCGGGCGGGCTCCGGTCTGGTCCAACACCCTGCTGCGTTCCGTGTGCGCTGCCCATGCCGCCGGCGCCCGGGCGGTCGCCCATCTCGATCTGCATACGGGCCTTGGCCCCTATGGCCATGGCGAAGTGATCGCGTCCGCCCGGCCCGATCTGGGCGGTGGGCACGTGGCCGACTGGTATGGCAGCGAAACGACCACCCTGCTCGGCGATACCGCATCGGTGTCGGCGCCCCTGAACGGCGTGGTTTTCGATCTGTGGACTGATCAGGCAAAAACGTCGGACGTCACGACGGCCTGTCTCGAATTCGGCACGCGGGATTTCCGGACCGTGCTCGACGCCCTTGCCCGGGACAACTGGCTCTATCTCCACGGCGAGGTGGACAGCGCCCAGGGCCACGAGATCAAGTCCGCCGTGACCGACGCCCTCTATCCGGATGAGATAGGTTGGAAGGACATGCTCTGTGTCCGTATGGGCGAGGTCGTGGAGCAGACCATCACAGGCCTCGGCACCCGCGGCTGATCATGCCGCCTCTTCCGTAGGACCCCTCGCCGGGATCCGACGATAGGTCGGCCCTTCCGTCATGGTGCCCGTGGACAAAAGCTCAAGATAGCCCGAGATGCGCTGCTCTTCGCAGAATTGGCTGCGCATCCTTGCCGCGCCGGCTTCCGCGATCGGGGCGGCGCTGTCCGGATCGCTGAGGGTGGGCGCCAAGGCATTGCGAATGTCGTCGTCGAGGCCGGGCAGCGCGATCAACTCTTTTCCGAAGGTGAAGGCTTCAGACACCACCGGCGTGCGGTTGGTGATGACGGCCGCGCCATTGGCCGCACCGTCGGCGATGCGCTCGTGGAAGTCGAAATGGGGCGCCACATTGTTGATTGTGATCTTTGTTCGCTGTAGCAGGGCATGATATTTGTCATAGCCCAGAGTATCGATGAACCGGAAATTCTTGCCGAGCCCCTTGCACAGTTTGCGCCATCCGCTGCCGACCAGCGTGACCGGAAAATCCCTCAGCTTGCGCACGACCTCAAGACGATAGGAGCGGCGGCAATACTGGTCGAACAGCGTGGCCACCTGGAGTGTGTAGTCCAGGCCCTTGCGCTCCAGGATCGGCGCCCCGACCGTCGACAGGAACAGGAAAACCGTATCCGTACGGCCGAAATGCTCGAAGCGCCAGATCCGGTAACCATCCTTGATGGCCTTGCGACCCGTCTCGTCGAGGCCGGGCGTCCGTAGGATTTCCTCAGCCGGGCCGATGGAGCCCGCCACCAGGATGTCGACATCGCGCCCTTCCCAAGTGAAAGCCGGCGGCGCGTTGAATGTGGGCAGGCCAAGATAGACCGAACCCGGTACGTTCAGGAAATCCTGGGCAAAGCGCGCATTGGCCTCGGAGCACACAATCACATGGTGATGGGGCGCCATATTCGCGATGCGGGCCAGATGATAGGCCGGGTGGTCCCCCAAAAAGGCGAGATAGGGCGTCTGCAATACGGTGAGCGCGGGGCGCCCGTCCGACAGGCGCAGGTCCCAGCCCCAGCCCTGATAGCCCACAATCAGATCCGCCCGCTCAAGGCGCGACATGAGATCGGGATCCCGGAAATCGTCGACGATATCCACCGTGTGGCCCCGTTCACGCAGCAGCGCCGCGTCCTTGTCGAGATGGACACGAATGACATTGTACTGGCTCTTGCCCTTGAAAAAGACCACCGTGCCCATGCGTGCCTGTCCTTTGATCGAGGGGTGGGATAACCGTGTCCTGCCGATCCGTACACCCTCCTTTGTGAAAGGGCGGCGCCCGCAGCATTGTCGATCTTGAACGCTTTGCACTACGGTCCGTTAAGGCAGGCTGAACACAAGACAAGAACGGAACTGTCCAACGCGGGGCCGTCACGGTCCGGTTAATCGGTAATCGTTCTTCAAACTCTCCCCTGGATGCTTTGACAACACGGGCCTGGCGGGCCGGCCCCTAGCAGCGGGAGAGTGCGCAATGGCGACATTGGAAAAGTTCGTTCGGGATTTTGAAGAAATTCTGGAAGCCGATGAAGGCAGCCTCACGCCGGGCACGGCGCTGGAGGATCTGGAAGGCTGGGATTCCGTCAACAAGCTGGCCTTCATGGTTTACGTCGACGAGAGTTACGGCGTCGAGGTGGATCCGGATGCCGTCGTCCGTTGTCTGACCGTCGAGGACCTTTTCGTGCTCGTCCGCCCCTCCCAGGCCGCCTGAGGAGGGAGCATTCCATGGTGCAGGCGCGTGTGGATGGTGTCCGGATCGCTGGACTGACGGCGGGTGTGCCGGACCGGGTGGTCCGCAACGACAGCCTGGAGCTGTTCTCTGAAGACGACCGGCGCCGGCTCATCGAAACCACCGGGATCGAAGAGCGGCGTCACATTCATCCGGGCATGTGCACCTCGGATATGTGCGCCGGGGCCGCTGAGGCGCTGATTGCCGATACGGGCGTGCCGCGCGAGGAGATCGGTCTCGTCGTCTTCGTCTCTCAGACGCCGGACTACCCCTTGCCGGCCACATCGACGGTGCTCCAGGCGCGGCTCGGCCTGACACGCAATTGTGCGGCCTTCGATGTCAGTCTGGGATGTTCCGGATACACCTACGGGCTGTGGCAGGCCGCCCATCTCCTGCGCAGTCTCGACACCCGTTACGCCCTGTTGCTGGTGGGCGAGGTGGGCACCCATCAGGTCTCCGTGGAGGACCGGGCAACCGCAGCCCTGTTTGGGGATTGCGGCACCGCCACCCTGTTGGAAAAGGACCCCGACGCACCGGAGATGATTTTCGATCTGGGGACGGATGGGCGCGGGCGTGATCATCTCATCATCCCGGCGGGGCAGTGCCGCTACCCGTTTTCCGAAGCGGCCGCGCGTCGGCGGGTCCATGCCGATGGCAGCGTCCGGGCCGACATGGAACTGTTCATGGACGGGCCCCAGGTCTTCGTCTTCACCTTGCGTGAAGTGCCCCGCAGCCTGGAGGCCGCCCGCAAGGCCGCAGGTTGGGCGTATACCGGTCCCGATGCGGTGGACGGTATTGTCCTGCATCAAGCCAACAAATTCATGATCGATTACATCGCCAAGCGCTGCAAACTGCCGACGGACCGGATGAAATATTCCATCGAGCGCTTCGGAAACACGAGTTCCGCCAGCCTGCCGCTCACCCTGGTGGCGGCCATGGCGGCGGATCTGGCGGAGCGGCCGTGCCGGTTGCTGCTTTCGGGCTTCGGGGTCGGCTGGTCCTGGGCGTCCGCGGCGGTGACCTTGGGTCCCATTCCGGCACCACGGCTCATTGAGCTGGGGCCTGAGGCCGTCGAGGCGCCGGTCCATGCAACGCTGGCCGAGAGCGAGGCGGCATGAGCCACGCCGCAGCTTCGTTCAACCCGCTCGACCTCACGGGACGGACGATCCTGGTGACCGGCGCGACCTCCGGACTCGGTCGGGCGGCGGCGCTCTATCTGAGCCGCCTTGGGGCCCGGATCCTGGCCACCGGACGCGATGGCGCCCGGCTGGACGGGACGCTCGCCGCCCTGGAGGGCGCCGGGCACCGGGGCGAGGTGTTCGATTTTGCCGATCTTTCGGGGATCGAGTCCTGGATGGCAGCCCTGACGGCCGATGAAGGGCCCCTTGATGGTGCGGTTCACTTCGCCGGGCAGATTGCCGTGGCGCCCGTCAAGGCGCTGACCGCGGAGCGGGTCGAGGCGGTCATTCGGATCAATCTGTCTTCGGCGCTTCTGCTCGCCAAGGCCTTCCGGAAGAAAAAGGCCCATACGGAGAATGCAGGTCTGGTTCTGGTCTCGTCCGTGGCTGGACTGAAGGGCCTGAAAGGTCAGACGCTCTACAGCGCGACCAAGGGCGGTCTTATCTCCGCGGCCCGCTGCCTTGCCGTGGAATGCGCCCCGGACGGTCTGCGTGTCAATTGTCTGGCGCCGGGTATGGTGGTTACGGAAGGGGTCGAGGCCTCAAACCGGTCGGGTGATCCGGGCCATATGACTATGATCGAGGAGGCCCATCCCCTTGGCTTTGGCCGGCCGGACGATGTGTCGGCGGCGGCGGCCTTTCTTCTCGCGGACACCGGCCGCTGGATCACAGGCGCCGTGCTCGCACCCGATGGCGGCATCGGCGCCACCTGACCTCACGCGACGCGGCGGGCCGGATTGCCGCCGACCCGCGCATTGCGCGGCGCATGGCGGGCCACGACCGACCCGGCAAAGACCTCCGCCCCGTCCTCCACATGGACGCCCGGCAGCACGACGGCATGGCTGCCCACGCTCACGCAGCGGCCGAGCCGGGCCCGCCCCGTGACTTCGGCGAATGCGGCCAGGGTACAGCCCTCACCGATCACCGTGTCATGGCCGGCGCCGGATTTTGAATTGAAGATCACGAAATCGCCGATGCGGGAATCGCAGGTGGCGCCGCTGAGGGGACCGAAAAAGCAGCCTTTGCCGATAGTCACCCGCTCCCCGATGAGCGCCGACGGGTGGATCAGGGTCTCGAACCGCCCACCCTTTTCCCAGAGCATGCGGGCATAGCGCAGCCTGGCGTCCGGATCCCCGATGGCGACGATGAAACGATCGTCCGGGCCCGGGCGAAACGCCTCGACGCAACCGCGCAGCCCCGGCTTGATATCGAACCCGTCCAGGATGGCCGGCCGGCTGTCCAGGAAGCCGGCGATCTCCCAATCGGCCTGTCCGGCGGCCTGGATGTCCCGGGCATGGGACAGGATTTCCCGGCCAAAGCCTCCGGCGCCGACGATCCACAGACGTTTCATGGCATCCACTCCCTGCCGTTTCCGGCGCCAAGAATGGTCCAGCGCCCATGAGAACCGGGTTAAGCCCGGGCGAGGCCATGCGGGACACCGCCTGCCGGCTATGGAGCGATGGGCGGTTGTTCCGGATCGGCAGGACGGATCTAATCTGCCCGCGGGGCTGATCTGGTGTGACGGTTTCGGGCGCAGGAAAGCCCGGGCGCCCCGACCGTGGACAGGGAAAGGAACGGGACCATGAGCCTTGAAGCACTGATCATCACACTCGTTGTCGGCGCCATCGGCGGCAATCTTGCCGGCATGGTGCTTCCGGCCCGCAGTCTGGGGTGGCTTTGGAACACGGTCGTCGGCGTGTTGGGCGGCGGGATCGGTTTTTTCGTGCTGGGTCTGCTCGGTCTCCTCGGTGCCACCCTGCTCGGCAGCATCGCGGCGAGCTTCATCGGCGGGGCCGTTCTGCTGTTCATCATCAGCCTGCTGCGCAAGGCGTGACGCTTCGGCCCGGGTCTGAGATCGGGAGGCGGCGTCTGGGCTGCCGCCGCTTATGATGCTCCCGTCCCGACGGCGTATGCGGCGCGGGGGGCCAGGCCGTCGGCGGCGGCAGCGCAATCATACCTCCAGGGGAGAGCAGCCATGAAGGATTTCAGCGGAAAACTGGCCGTCATTACCGGCGGCGGTTCCGGCATGGGCCGCGCGCTGGCCTGCCAGCTTGCGGCGGAAGGGTGCAGCGTCGCCCTGTGCGACATCTCCGAAGCCAATATGGCCGAGACCCGGCGGATCGCGCTTCAGGGTGCGCCCCAGGGCGTCGTGATCAGTACCTTCGTGGCGGACGTGGCTGACGAGACCCGGGTCGAGGCGTTCCGGGACGACACCCTGTCCGTGCACGGCCTCGACCACGTGCATCTGCTCATCAACAATGCCGGCATCGGCGGCGGCGGCAGTTTCGTGGCCGGACCGCGCGACCAGTGGGAGCGGACCTTCGGCGTGTGCTGGTTCGGGGTCTATTACATGTGCAGGGCCTTTCTGCCTTTGGTGGTCAAGGCACCGGAAGGCCATGTGGTGAATATCAGCTCCGTGAACGGTTTCTGGGCCCGGCTCGGGGCCGATCAGCCGCACACGTCCTATTCGGCCGCGAAATTCGCCGTGAAGGGCTTCACCGAAGCGCTCATGATCGATTTGAGGGTCAACGCGCCCCATGTGAAGGCGAGCGTGGTGATGCCCGGCCATATCGGCACCTCGATCGCGCTTAACACCATGGCCGAGTTCGGCGTGCCCGAAGAGCAGGCCCAGGAAGCCCGCGCCATGGGTGAATGGTTCCGGGACCAGGCCCTGACGACCGCCGACACGGCGGCCTCAATCATTCTGGATGGGGTGCGCGAGGATCGATGGCGCATCCTGGTCGGCGCCGATGCCGAGGCGCTGGACCGGGCTGTCCGCGAGGCCCCCGAAAACGCCTATGACCCGGAATTCGGCCTCGACATTTTCGCCCTGCTCCGCCGGGAGTGACATCGCGCCATGCGGGATAGTCGTTTTCTATTCTGCAAAATGCGGGATAGTTATCTGCACTGTGCAGATATGAAATCAGGTATCCCGCATGATCTTTGCCGAGCCGGCGCTGGCGTCCGAGGACCTGGCGATCCTTGAGGAGATCGAGGACCAGCGTAAAACCCTCAGATTTTACACCCAAAATTCGCCACGCCGCTGGAACGGCTCCTTGAGGCGCAGCACATTCGCGCGCGCCGTTCAGGCCTCGAACAGCATTGAAGGCTATGTCGCGAGTCTCGATGACGCCTTGGCCATAATTGATGACGAGCCGTCTTTGGACGAGAACCGGGAAACGCGGCTGGCCATCCAGGGTTACCGCGACGCGATGACCTTCATCATGCAATCGGCGGCTGATCCGCATTTCGAATACAATAGGGAGTTTTTGAAAAGCCTCCATTTCATGATGACCGGATACGACCTCACGGTGTTTCCCGGGCAGTGGCGTCGGGGCACCGTCTATGTGGTCAACAAGAAGACCGGGGAGACGGTCTACACTGCGCCGGACGCGTCACTCATCAATGATCTGATGGAGTGCCTTGTCTCCTATCTGGCAGCCCATTCCGGCACGTCGGCCGTGGTGCGCGCCGCCATGGCGCATTTGAACCTGACCATGATCCATCCGTTTAAGGATGGTAACGGACGCATGGCGAGAGCCTTGCAGACCCTCGTTCTGGCGAGGGAGGGTATTCTGCATCCGGTGTTTTCAAGCATCGAGGAATGGTTGGGACACAATACCCTGGATTATTACGCCATCCTCACCCGGGTGGGGGAGGGCGCCTGGAACCCTCAGAACGACGCGCTGCCCTGGGTTCGGTTTTGTCTGAAGGCGCATTATCAGCAGGGCATGACCCTTATCCGGCGCAACGAGGAA
This sequence comes from Alphaproteobacteria bacterium, assembly GCA_050331455.1. Classification (GTDB taxonomy): domain Bacteria; phylum Pseudomonadota; class Alphaproteobacteria; order JAJFIK01; family JAJFIK01; genus CAYUYV01. The sequence continues at coordinate 9,432 of JBHJGV010000072.1, read as the reverse complement.
TATGAGGCCCTTTTCGAGCGCATCGAGGCACTGATCCGCCGCGAAGGCCTGCTCGAGCGGATGGCGCTGCCCCTGTTCGACTGTGCCTTGGGCTTCCGGCTGACCAGCGCGCGGTACAGAACCGACGTGGATGTGACACACCATGTTGCGGGGCGGGATCTTAAGCTTCTGGCTGACCGGGGGCTTGTCGATGCGCGGGGCGAAAAACGGGGACGTTATTATATCGCCGGCCCCGAACTGAGGGAAATCCGTGCCGCCGTGCGGAAAAAACGCCCCTTGCCGGATCCCTATGAGGCCGCCGCTCAGGCACAAAAAGGCCGGTGACGGACCATGCCCGTCATCGGCCCGCAATCGCCATCCGCGCCCGGTCCCTCAGGCCGCTTCCGCGCCGGTGATGTCGAGGGTCGTGATCTCGTCCGGCTTCACGATGACGAGCTTTGAGGATTCGGTCATGTCCTCGCCATTGTGGAAGACCATTTCCAGGCGCCGCATGCCGGCCTTGACGCCATTGATAGCGATCTCATTGGGAATATGACCGGTGATCTCCCGCTTGATTCCGTCATCGGTGGTCAGAGTGAGCCGGTCGAAAGCATTGGCCCGGGTCACCCGGACCTGAAGGCCCCCCTCCGTGCCCGGATTGCTTGCCCGGTTGCGGCCCGTGGTCAGGCGGGCGAGGCGGGAGCCGAGGGAACTCGTGGTGTCCCGCAGACCGCCGGCCCAGGACTGGGTTTCCTCTTCCCGCTCGGCATGGGCCTGCATGATCTTCTCGTCGCACAGGGCGTAGACGGACAGGGCGTCCTCCATGCTCGGCTCGCCCATCCAGGTCAGCTTGCGCCGGGCGTAGTCCGAACGCAGGGATTGAATGATGCGCAGCAGGGACAGCCGGGTCAGGGCGTAGCTTCCCCAGCGATGCGAGACCAGAAAATACCGGTCCAGCGCGAACAGCAGACCGGCGAGGGCGAGCGCGGCGAAGCCGTTCTTCGAGGCGTCCGCCGAGGTTCCCAGAATGGGCAGCAACACGCCGAACACCGCGAACACAAAACTGGCGACCCGGATGCGGAAGGAAATACGAGTCCAGTACGGGATCTGTTCCTCATACCAGCCCACCATGCGCCGGATGTCTTCTTCTGCGCCGGCAACGCGCTCGTCGAGGTCCTGCTCGCTCGGGCCGGCCTGAGCGTAAAACTGTTCTGCTGTGTTCATGGCATTTCCGTTGAGGTCATGGTCGGGCAGGTCATGGTCGGGACCGGTGTCGTCATAGTCCGCACGGGCGAAGTCGCTCATTGTGTTCACCTCTTCGGTGTTGGGCCGCGGTCGGTTTTGGTCCGAACCGTTGCGGTTTTGTGCATAGATCAATCAAGAACAGGAGCCCATTGAAACCGCCGGCGCACCAGACCACTCGCAGAGGCGAGACCGCGAAACGGGCACACGGGAGACGGGCTGAGCGTGTGTCCTTGGGGGTCGAGGTCGTTGGGCGGCAGAGCTGGCCAGAGGGGCGGTTCGGAAAAGCGGACCCGCGGGGACGCGTCGCTGTCCGGTCCATCGTCACCCGCGCCGCATCTCCATATCAGGGGTTGCTGGCAGGGCGCCATAGGGTTGTCAAGATCCCGATCCTGGGAGGGCGATCGCCTGGCTGCGATTTTCTTCCCCATCCGCGTGTCGTGCATCCCCTTTGAGGGACTTTGCAACCTTTCCGGCCCGTGGCCAGATGGGTTCGGTACCAGTCGAAAGCCCCGGATGGGATGGCGCCGGATTGGCGTGCCCTTCGCCGGGCCGATGCGGGAGATCACCATGGGCGAGACCCGTCTGCGAGGCCCGTCCTCGCCCCCACCCGATCCGGAATTGCCCGGTGAGGGACCGGAGGACATTGTCGGGTGGGCCGGCGACCAGGCCCTGGCTGCTGCCCGGAGCCTTCCCGCCGGCTATGCCGTCAGCGCCGTGATCATCGAAGCCTCGATCCTGCTGAGCGAGTCCCGAAGCCGCGGCTGGCGGGCGGGCCTCGGCCTTGTGGGAACGCCGGTCTCCCTGGGCATGGGTCGCCGCCACGGCGGCCTTGCCGACAGTGCCTTGAGGCTCACCGTCCATGTGGAGCGGGGTCCCGGCGGTCCGGCCGCTCCGTCGCCCGATTGACGGCCTTTGCCGCCCCACCGTGCCAGGACCACCGCCATGCCCAGCCTGACCAGTGAGCTTTCCGACCTTGCCGGCATTATCGCCAGTCTCGGCAAGGGAGTCGCCGAAGCCCAAACCGAAATGAATGTGGACTACATCAAGCGGCTCAAGGAGTTGACGGCGATCATCGCCACCCTGAGCGACGACGCCATGAAGGATGAGGGAGTGCAGGCCCTGCTCCAGTCCGTGGCGCCGCCGCGCTATCAGTTCACGGAAACGACCCTTGATGTCAGTGTGGATATTGCCGAGTCACGCTCCGTGGCGGGCGCCTTCGGCGCGCGCTTCGCGGCCAAGGCGGTGGCGGTCAACATGGCCGTGGCCGGGGCCTATGGCCTCGACTACCGGGCCGCGGCGCGGGTCCGCACCGTACTCCATGCCCACACGGACCAGAACGTGCAGGCAGACCTGCTGACAGCCGCCGCCGCCTTCCGCGAAAACGGTGTGGCCACCGAAGCTCAGGCGGACCGGGAGCCGGTGAACACGGCATTGCACCGGCATGCCATCGACCTCGTGAACAGCCTGGGCCATGGCCTCAATGACCAGCCCGTCAAACGGCTGCCCAGCCAGGCGGACAAGACCGTCCTCGTCGAGAAACCCTGAAGGCCCTGCCACAGGATCGCGATCGACCCATCGACCGGAACCCTCCCGCCATGCCGACTGACCCGGATCCCCTGGCCAAGGCCATCACTGCCGCTGTCGACGAGATCCGGCTCGCCGCCGACAAGGTCCGTGGCATGAGGAAATCGAAACGTCGGGACGAGGCGGTGGAGGCATTGGAGCGGGCCCGAGATCGCCTGCGTGCCGCCCGGGACCAGAAGAATGCGGGCGTCGAGATGAATGGCATGGAGGATTTCTTCCATGCGGTCGGTCGCAGCGTGATCCGCGCCCAGGAGCATCTGGATCGCCGGTCCATGGCCTATTCGGCCGCCAAGACCCCGCAGGACCTGGGTGCCCTGTTTCGGATCCCCAAGGTCACCGCGGAAATGCGTTTCGGCCTGAAGCGTACGGAAGGCCAGACTCTCGACGTTCTTTTCTACAAGGAGGACCAAGAGGATGTGTCTACCCTCTTCAACCGGGTGACCTTCGATGTGGTCGCCGTGCCGCCGCCGCCGGATCTGTTGGCCCCGGCGCCCGGCGCATTTGGGTCGCCGCTTCCCCTTACCGAGCCACGCGACCGGGCCGAAGCCTTCCGTTTGCTGCGTGCGGTCACCAAGGGGACGCCTGCCGGCAGTTTCGACAGTCAGCGCAAGGCGCTTTTGGGCCGATCCGATGGGGCCGGCATCTTGATTGTCCGTCTGCCTGCGGAAAGGATGGGAGAAGCGGACAGTGTCATGTTCCTTTTCCGCGAGCCGGTCCCGATCGGACGCTCGGGACCCGGACCCCTGCGCTGCCTTGTCGTGGAAGGCGAAGGGGACGCGGCGTCCGGCAAGGCGATCGCTCAAGGCGACCTGATCGGGCGCCTGGAACAGCTTGTCATGGGGTTTGCCGGACGGCCGGGTCATTCCCTGGACGGCGATGCCTGACGGGATCGACGAAAGCGCCGAAGACGCGCGCTCACTGGTCCCCCGGACCCTGAAGGCCGCACTCATCAGTACTATGAGGGGTGTGGAAGGTATGCACCGCCGGGCCCTTGCAGCCATCGGCCGAAGCGCCCCGCTGCCCGTGCTGCCGGTCGTTTCGGGTATCGCCCACAAGGTGGCCTTCACGGCGACGCGGCAGGATCGGCGGCGCTTCCTTTTCATCTTTGCCAAGAACAGCGACAAGCGGAAATACATCGATCTGCGCGCCCGGCTGTCCCTGGTGCCCCTGATCGGGGATGGGGAGGGCGACGAGGGCACAGTGCCGGACCTCCACGCGGCCCCGGACCTCCACGCGGCTATGCGCCTGCACCATCCTGCCTTCGTCCATGGGGACAGCCGGCCCGGGGCGCTCATCCTCACCAATGGTCTCCGGCGCATTGATCCGACTGGCGGCGCGGGCCCGCCATCCGATCCCCTCGACCTGTTCCTGGTTCTCGGGGACGGCCTTGCCCATGGTGCGGGTCCGCCCCCACGCCCCTATCGCGATCCCCGGGATGGTGCCGGCATTCACTGGCAATGGCAGGACATGGTCGAAACCGCCCGGGACATCCTCGCCATAGGGGGCCGATCCTCGATAGGGAGCGGATCGGCCTGGTTCGGTGCATCGCCCATGCTCCCCCCGGGCCTTGGTGCGCTCTACCGGATCGATGCCTTGCGGCTCAGTGCCCTTGCCCATGTCCTGGCCGATGGGGCCATCATTCGAAAGGCCGATGCGCACGATCTGCGGGCTCAGATCGACCTCCATGTCTCCGCCGACGGATCGCAGGGCATGGGCGTGATCGATCTCAGCTATCATGTTGCAGATTATCTCATTGAGGGACGGCTCCATGATGGCCTCGCCCAGGGACTGGTGACCGGCTCCGTCAGTCTGGGCTTGGCGGCGGCGGTGCGAGCGGCGGGCTTTCGCCGGGCACTGCGGGCCATGGACGAGGTCTATCACTCGACCCATGAGCGGGCGGCGCCATGGCGCAGGCTCCGCCCCATGCTGGCCCGCATCGGCGCCATGCGAAAGCGGAGCCTTCCGGGTTTCGCCGGCAATCTGCGCCGGTTTTTTCTGGCCGCCCAGCGCGCCCGGCGGCTCTATATCGTCCGTCTCAAGGAAGGGGCGGAGGGTCGTCCCGACCATGACGAAAACATCATTTCTGTGTGCGGACCGGCTGGCCTGTTGACCCGGGGGCTGACGATTGGCCCGGATGCGCCCGATTTTGGCGATGAGCCGGTGACCTTGCTTTGGCGTGCCGCGCTCCGCGTCACGGATTATCCCCATGTGCGGATCAGGGGCATCGAAGAGATCGGGTTGATCGGCATCCGGCTCGGGCAGGGACCCGTTGTGCAGGTCTTTCCCGATGGGGCGCAGCGCATGAAAACCGCAACCCTCATCGGAGGCTATATGGACCACCATCTCAGCGTCTTCACCCGGCTCCTGGATGCGGAGGCACCAGAATGAGGAGCGCGCTGCGCCGTATCCTGAACAAAGACTTGCTGGGACACCGGGCTAACAGAAGGTGCACCTTCTGTCGGAGTCGGTGCACTAGCGGATCGCAATCGGATTGATCACCATTTGCACCGCACCCTGGAAGCGCGGGACCCCGAGAACGAAGAAAAAGTGGGTGGCGCCATCGCCAGCAAGGTCCGCCGTCTGGATGTTTTCCAGGATGTGGACGCCGCTCTCGGCGAGCAGGATCTGGTGGGCGGGAAAGTAATCCGGGGTGCCCCCGTCTGCGGGTGTTTCGAACGGGATGACGTCGAGGCCGAAGGTGTCGGCCCCCACGGCCACGACCCCAAGGGAGGCGAGATAGCGGGCGCCGTCGGCACCGAGCCCCGGCTCGCCCGCGAGGAAGCGCTCCGGGTCTGTCTCCGCCAGGCTCTGCCAGCCCGTGTGGAACAGCACCACATCCCCTTCGGCAATGGTCACGCCCTGGGCCTTGGCGGCGGCATCAATTTCGGTCCGGTTGAAGGCGGTTCCCGCCTCCATCATCTCCATGCCGAAATGTGCCGCCATATTGATCAGAACACCCCGGGTGGCAATGGGCGGAATCTGATGCGTGCCGAACAACTTGGCCCCTTTGGGCCCGAAGACTTCGTCCACCGTACGCCCGTTGTAATACCGGTGATTGCGGCCCCCATGGGCGAAGCCGTCGATCTGGGTGCCGATGCCGAGCCACGTCATCATGAAATCGTCATTGAAGGTCGTGCCGTTGGGCCCGCGCGGTTCGCCGGACCCGTTGCCATGGGGATAGAGAAACAGTTGGAAGCTGCGGTGCCCGAAAGCCGGCGTTGTCCGCCCGGTCACCCCGCCCAGGGCATAGACCTTCCCCTCACGGATCAGGGAGGCACCGCGCAAGGTATCCTCCTTGTCCAGGAGGTTTAGGGCACCGATGGTATCCTTTGCCCCATAGCGCGAGGGATACCACGTATCCTCCGCGGCCGCCTGGTCTGTCGCCAGGGTGAACACAAAGGCGGCGAGCAATACCATGCCAAGAGTGTGGGCCATGGGAGCATTTTCCTTCTTAATTGATTGCCCAAAAAGCATCGTCCGAAGAATGGCCGCCCGCGGGACGGGTCGCACCCCATCCTGCGGGCATCGATCCGTGTCAGGACGATACTTTGTTGCCGCCGACGGTCAGCAGCGTGTCGTGCTCACGCAGGATCAGGAGCGCGATGATGAGCCCGAGCGCAGGGACGGCGGCCCAGAACAGGTGATTCACCGCGGTGTACGGATCGATCAGTCGTTCCCAGGTGGACAGGGTCGACAAACCGTGCATGACCACCAGCAGGCCCGTGGACAGGAGTTTGGCGATCCCCAGGACGAAGGCGATCAGGATCACGGCCTGGACCGCGCCGATCACATAGGACGCTTCGAGCGGGATGGCCTCGACGAAATAGAATGCTTTCCAGATGCGCTGCGTCGTTTCGGGGGCGACGAATTTCTCGATCACCCACACGGCAAAGAATGCGGCAAAGCTCAGCCGCATGATCAGCAGCGCAATCTTCAAGCCCTTAACTTCAGTCACCGTCGCCATGGCCGGTCCTCCTCGAAAAGTATTTTACGATGGGGCCAGCATGCCGCATCGCCGGGCACGGTCCCAGGGGAAATCCGCTCACACAGGCGTGACCGGGGGCGATCAACCCCCATGGGCTGCGAAGAGATCCAGCGTCCGGGATCGGGCCAGGGCGGCACAGTCGGCGTCGTAATCCGTCCGCCGATCGGAATTGAAGCCATGTCCGGCGTCATAGGTGTAGATGGGAACGGTGGGATGGGCCGCCTCGATCCGGCGAACATCCTCCATGGGGATGGTCTGATCCTTGTCTCCGAAATGGAGAATGATCGGGCATTTGGGGGTCTCGTTGATGAACTGCACCGTGAGCCGCCCGTAATAGCCGCTTGCGGCGGCGAGGCCCGGCACGCGGCACGCGGCGAGCCAGGCCACGCTGCCCCCGAAGCAATAGCCGGTAATGAACACCGGCCCGCGCGGCGCAAGAAGCGTGACACTGGTGGCGATATCGGCCACCACGCCGTCCCAGTCCACCTGGGCGGCCAGGGCCCGGGCGCGCTCGATATCCTCCGGTGCGTAGCCGACGGCGAAATTGGGTTCCATGCGGTCGAACAGGGCCGGGGCGATGACCTCGTACCCGTCGGCGGCAAAGCCGTCGCACAGCGCCTTGATGTGGTCCGTGACCCCGAAAATCTCCTGGATCAGCACGAGGCCGCCCTTGCGGGCGATGCTCGGATCGATGTCCGACGGCGTCACATGATAATTGGAGATATGGTGGCCATCGGCAGCGGTCTGTCCACGGACTTGTCCTTTATGGGTCATGATCCTCGATCCTCTCCGTGCGCACGGTCCCCTCAGGTGTTGAAGCGGAACAGCAGGACGTCGCCGTCGGCCACGACATACTCCTTGCCTTCAAGGCGCATCTTACCTGCGTCCTTGGCGGGGCCTTCGCCGCCCAGGGCGACATAGTCCTTGTGGGAAATGGTCTCGGCGCGGATGAAGCCCTTCTCGAAATCCGTATGGATCGCGCCGGCCGCGCCGGGCGCTTTGGTTCCCTTGCGGATGGTCCAGGCCCGGGCCTCTTTCGGGCCTGCCGTGAAATAGGTAATGAGGTCGAGAAGCCCGTATCCTGCCCGGATCAGCCGGTTGAGGCCCGGTTCTTCAAGGCCCAACTCGGCGAGGAAGTCGGCCCGTTCCGCCTCGTCAAGGGTGGAGAGTTCCGATTCGATCCGGGCGGAAATGACCACAAAGGCCGCGCCTTCGGCTTCGGCCCGTTCCCGGACCTTTTCGGAAAAGGCATTGCCGTTCGAGGCGGAGCCTTCATCGACATTGGCGACATAGAGAACCGGCTTGGCCGTCAGCAGGTTGAGCGCCTTCCAGGCCTTGGCGTCGTCGGGGTCGACCTCGGCTGTGCGTGCCGGTTTGCCCTCACGCAAGGGCTCCAGAGCCTTGTCGATCAGCACAAGGGCTTCCTTGGCCTCTTTGTCCTGGCCCTTGGCCTTTTTTTCCAGGGCCGGGCGGCGCTTTTCGAGGCTTTCAAGATCGGCGAGCATCAGCTCGGTCTCGACCGTGTCCGCATCCGCCAGCGGATCGATCCGCCCTTCCACATGGGTGATGTCCCCATCCTCGAAGCAACGCAGGACATAGGCGACCGCGTCCACCTCCCGGATATTGGCCAGGAACTGGTTGCCGAGCCCCTCGCCCTGGGAAGCGCCTTTCACGAGGCCGGCAATGTCCACAAAGGTCAGGCGGGCCGGCACCACATTGGCGGATTTGGCAATCCCGGCGAGGTCGAACAGGCGCGGATCCGGCACGGCCACGTCGCCCACATTGGGCTCGATGGTGCAGAAGGGGTAGTTTTCCGCCTGGGCCGCCGCCGTCTGGGTCAGCGCATTGAACAGGGTCGACTTGCCCACATTCGGCAGGCCGACAATTCCGCATTTGAAACCCATGGCGTCCTTCTCCTGGATCAGTCCTGGCCGGCGGGTGGGGCCGAACGGGGGGCGGGCGGGCTGAGACGCTGGCCAACGGCCGAGGCGAAGCCGGGTTTGTCGCCGATCAGGCGGTCGGCCTCGGCGGCCATGGCCTCGAGCACATCGCGCACCCACCCCTCCCGTTCCGCCTTGGCGAAATCGCCCAGGACATGGCCCGAGACCCGGTCCTTGTGGCCCGGATGGCCGATGCCGATGCGCACGCGCCAATACTCGTTGCCCAGATGGGCAGAGATGGAGCGCAGACCGTTATGGCCGGCATTGCCGCCGCCCCGTTTGACCCGGATGCGCCCCGCCTCCAGGTCCAGTTCGTCATGGAAAACGATCACGTCCTCAACGGTCAGACGATAGAAGCGGGCCGCCTCGCCGACGGCCCGTCCGCTTTCATTCATGAAGGTGGTGGGTTTGAGCAGAAGGACCTTGTCCTGACCCCCGCCCGGTCCGGGCAGGGCGCCCTCGCGCGCCTCGCCTTGGAACCGGGTCTTGGCGGGGCCGAAGCCATGGGCGGCCGCAAGGGCGTCGATGACCATGAAGCCGATATTGTGCCGGTGGGCAGCGTATTTCTGTCCCGGATTGCCCAGACCAACGAGCAGCTTCATGGCACACCCTCCCGGGGGCGCCGCGGGGGACGCCCGCGGCCGCGCCGGCGCGGCGGCGCGCGGGGCCGCTGGCCGCGCCCGCCCCACGCCGACGGAC
>JBHJGV010000071.1:0-30032 GCA_050331455.1 Alphaproteobacteria bacterium | reverse complement strand
GTGCACTTAACTTTCGGGATGATTATGGTTCTTGTTCAGGATCTCTGTTTTTTCAGTGTGGGGCTGGGCGTATCCGGTCATCGCACCGCCGGCCGCATCGGCGGGCGGTGCCGTGTCCTTGAGACTGAAAACCGTTAGGCTCGCTACGACGACGGCGGCGAGCAACGCCGCCACCGTCCAAATCACACGGGTCATAGAACAGGATCCTACGTCAAAATGCGGTTATTTGACCGTAAAGACGGGGCTGTTTGGTTTCAAGGTCGCCGCGGCCTGCACCTTGGCGCTTAGGAAGCTGGCCTTCACGATTTCAAGGCGTTCGAAGTGGTCGAACAGGGTCAGCGCCATGCGGTCGAGGGCCAGGGGCCGTGCACAGGCGAACTGATAGGTCGCCAGCATATCGACGGCATCGGCATCGGTGCTGTCGCCATGGTCCGCTTTATCATGTGTCTCGCTGCCATGGTCGTGGCTGTCGTGGTCTTCGTGGTTGTGATCCTCGTGTTCATGGTCCTTGTGTTCATGGTCTTCGTCGGAGGCGTGCTTACCGTGATCGCCGTCACGGTGGTCGGCGGCGCCCATGCTCACATCGGCGTCTTCCAGGGTGCACCGCGCGGCGGCGGGCAGCCCGAACAACATGGCGGGGTCCGCCGTGAGCGTCGCTTCGGCGCTCTCGGCGGCCTCGCGTTGCGCATCGGTCTGGGGGGCGTGTTCAAAGCCGATCAGGTTCCACAGGGCGCTGCGCAGCTCGATCACCAGTGTGGTTCCGTCCAGGGCCGCGGCCAGGTCCGCTTCTCCATGGACGTGGGATCCGGCGGACCGGGCATGGTCGTCCTGGGCGGCGACCGGCGTGGCAGCGGTGAGGGCGGCGCCAGCCAGGGCCCCCAGAATGGTGCGGGACAGAAGCTGTTTGCGGGCCAGGGTCATCATGGCGTCTTGCTCCGTTAGGGGGTGGTTTTGTCCGGGTTGGAGGTCGTCAGGATCGTGTCCGCCCGATCGCCCCCATCCGGCGGCGCCCTGTCCGATCCGGCATGTTCACCGTGGATGCGGGGCGCTCCGAAGGGGGAGCGGTGGTCGTGGCTGTCATGGTCGTGGAACAGGCTGGCGCCGATCCCGATCGATCCGCCGAGAAGCAGGGCCGGGATCTTCCGCCGCAGGGGTTCCGGGTCCAGATGGGGCAGCAAATGGCTGGTCCCGATGTAAAGGAGAATACCGGCCGTGATGGCGAACAGCCGGCCGAAGCTGGTGGGATCGAGGCCCTGCACGAAAAAGCCCGTGAAGAGGGTGCCGGCGGGGGTCGTGACGGCGGCGCCGAAAAAGGCCATGGCGAAGGACAGCCGGTTGGGCAGGCCGGCCCGCTGGAGCAGCGTGAAGACGATAATCGCCTCAGGCACTTCATGGAAGATCAGACCGATGACAGTCAGCACACCCGTCGCGAAATCCGCCGAGAAGGTCACGGCATAGGCCATACCGTCGACGAAGGAATGGAAGGAAATGGCCAGGAACGGGAGAATGCCCACCGCCCAGGGGCGCTTGCCGTTGCCGGTATTCGAAAAGGCCAGCACGCCGCTGTTCAGAAAATAGGCGCCGGCGAAGCCGATCATCAGAAAGCGCGGGGCGGCCCGCGTCGCCTCGAAGGCCTCCGGCAGCAGGTGGAGCAGGGCGATGGAGACCAGGGCGCCGGCCGCAAACGCGACAAACCACGTGGTCCGCGCTCGGGTGGCCTCCTGCCAGATCGCGACGGCGAAAAGGCCGGATGTCGTCACAGCGGCGGCGCCGACGGAAAACAGAAGGGCGTCTATCTGCCCCGTCCCGGCATCCACCATTCCCGCGCCCACCATCGGATAAGCCTCCCCCTGAAACGCACGGCATTCCAATCGCAAAACCGGAACTGTTATAAATTAACGCTTGAATAAGGGCCCGGACCCGGCAGCGTCAATGGCCGGCTCCGGGAGGGAGTTTTGACACAATGACGGGATCTTGGCACGGGCGCGCTGCCCAGGGCGGCGCAAAGGCGCTGATGATCCAAGGCACGGGCTCCGATGTGGGCAAGTCGCTGATCGTTGCGGGCCTGTGCCGGCTTGCCCGCCGTCGGGGTCTCCATGTGGCGCCCTTCAAGCCGCAGAACATGTCCAACAATGCCGCCGCCTGTGCCGATGGCGGGGAGATCGGCCGGGCCCAGGCCCTCCAGGCCCGGGCCGCGGGCCTCGCCCCGTCGGTTCATTTCAACCCGGTGCTCCTGAAGCCGCAAAGCGACCGGACCTCCCAGGTGGTCATCCAGGGCCGGCCCGTCAGTACCCTGAAGGCGGCCGATTTCCGAACCCGAAAGGCCCTGTTCCTCGATGCCGTGCTGGACAGTTTCGGCCGGCTCGCCCGGGCCCATGACCTTATTCTGGTGGAGGGTGCCGGCAGCCCGGCGGAGGTCAATTTGCGCGCCGGAGACATCGCCAATATGGGCTTTGCCCGGGCTGCCGGCGTGCCGGTCTGCCTGATCGGCGATATCGACCGGGGCGGGGTGATCGCGGCCTTGGTGGGCACGCGGAGCGTTCTGGAGCCGGCCGACGCGGCCCATATCGTCGGGTTTGCCGTCAACCAGTTCCGCGGCGATCCGGCCCTGTTCGAAGATGGCGCGGCCTTCATCACGGCGCGCACGGGATGGCCCTGTTTCGGGATCGTGCCGTGGCTCGGCGCGGCGGCCCGTCTGCCGGCGGAGGATGCCGTGGTCCTGGAGACGCCCGCGGTCCGGGTGGCGCGGGACAAGAGCGAGCAGCGCCTGCGCATCGCGGCGCCCATGCTCTCGCGCATCGCCAATTTCGACGACGCCGATCCGTTGCGTCTGGAGCCGTCGGTCGACTTTGCCTTTGTGCCGCCCGGTCGGCCCATTCCCCGCGATGCCGACGTGGTCGTTCTGTTCGGGACCAAATCCACCCTCGGCGATCTGGCGTTCCTGCGCGCCCAGGGCTGGGACCATGACATCATCGCCCATGCCCGGGCGGGGGGGCGTGTCCTGGGCCTGTGCGGTGGCTTCCAGATGCTGGGAACGCGGATCATCGACGAGGCCGGCCATGACGGCGAGGCTGGCAGCGCGCAGGGCCTCGGCCTTCTCCCCTGTGACACCGTGATGACCGGCGACAAGACCGTGCGCCCCGTGACGGGCACCTGCGCCGTGGCGGGCGTGCCCGTGCAGGGATACGAGATCCACACGGGCCGCACCGCCGGGCCGGCCCTGGCCGATCCCATGCTGAACCTGTCCCATGGGCCGGACGGTGCCCGCGCGGCGGGAGGGCGGATCGAGGGCACCTATGTCCACGGCCTCTTCGCCGCCGACGGTTTTCGCCGGGCCTGGTTGGCCCGGGCCGGGGCGCCCAGCGGCGCCGCACTGGACTACGAAACCAGCTTGGAAACCGCCCTTGACGCCGTCGCCGACGGGCTCCATCAGGCGCTCGACAGTGACGCGCTGTTCGCGAGCGCCCGCCCGGTAGGCTGGACCCCGTGAAGCGCATGCCATGGGCGTCGCCGCTGGTCAGCCCGCGGGTCGTGGTCTATTCTCCGCCGCGATGAAACCCGCGACGGCGCGGCGTTCGCCCCGTCCGATCATGAAGGGAGATTTCCCATGTCGTTAAGTGTGTGGCAGATCCTCATCGTGGCCCTGCTGATCGTTCTGCTGTTCGGCCGGGGCAAGATTTCCGAGGTCATGGGCGACGTTGCCAAAGGCATCAAGAATTTCAAGAAAGGCATGTCCGACGACGAGCCCGACGACAGGCAGATCGAACGCGGCGCCGAGCAACAGGCCGGCACCATGTCCGAGGCCCGCTCCGAGAGCACGCCGACGCGTCCGTCCGCCGACTGATCGTTTGGCAGGGCAAGCCGGCCATGACCGATGATCTCCTGCCCGATCCGTCTTCGGATATTCCGGCCGGGTTTGAGCCACTGAACTGGGTGCGCGGATTCGGCCGCCAGATCGGCCCGCTGTTCGAGCGGCGGGAGCCGGGCGGGTGTTATGTGCGAGGCTTTTATGTGGCCGAGCACCACACCAACGGCATGATGAACTGCCATGGCGGCATGCTGATGGCCTTTGCCGACACGGCGTTCGGCCATTGTGTATCCGTGCGCCATCCCAACCGTTTCTGGGTAACCGTGCGCCTGCTGACCGACTTCATCTCCGCGGCCCGCCTGGGCGAATGGGTCGAAGGCACCGGCGAGGTCCTGAGCGAGCAGGACGATTTCATTTCCGTCCGGGGACGGATCTGGTGCGGCGAGCGGACCTTGATGACCGGAACCGGTGTCTTCAAGGTGCTGGGCGAGCGGCCCAAGACCGGTTAGGCCTTCGTCATCACGAATTGACCGGCCACCATGAACCAGCGGGAAACCGGCGCATCCACGAGAAATTCGTCCACGGCCTTTTTCACCGAATAATCCCCGGCCGCATTGCGCCAATAGTAATCGTCACCCGCGATCACGCCTCCGGAGCGGATTTTCGGTGCCCAGGCGCGCAGGTCGTGCCGGACATCCTCATATTCATGGGATCCGTCGATATAGATCCAGTCGAGGCTTTCATCGTCAAAGCGGGACACGGCCGCTTCGGATGTCTCCTGCAGGACGACGGCATTGGGAAACCGGCTCAAGGTCGCCAGGGCGATCGCGCGGATGTCCTCCTCGAACCAGGGATCCACGAACCAGACGCGCTCCGGCTTGCATTCGGTCAACAAAACCTCGGAAAATCGCGCGCGGTTCACGCCCACTTCAACCCCTTTCCCGCCCTTGGGCAGGTGGTGGATGACATGGGCGCGTTTCCAAAGCTTGCTCGTCGAATCCGGTCGGGTAAATCGGGTCTTCGTTGAGAGAAATCGGCTGTGCAGGATGGTGCCGATGGGACCGCGGTCCCGTTTAAAGAGGCGCCGCTTTGCCAGCGCGCTCACTTGGGTCAAGACCATTGAAAACTCACACGGTTTCGATGTGCCAAACAGAACTTCAACGCACCATAATTGCAAAGCCGTGGGAAGGAAACCGCTGTTCGAATGAGGCGGACCCGGTGAGGGTGGGTTGGAGGCATGGCGCGACGAGGGGAGGATCGACCTGATGGAGAGGCGCTTAATGGAGGGGGCAATGGGCAACCTTGGTCTGATTGAAACACCCTGCCTTCTGCTCGATGCGGATATCCTGGTGCGGAATATCGCGCGAATGGCGCAACGGATCGGCGGGCTGGGCTGCGTGTTGCGGCCCCATGTCAAGACCCACAAATCGATCAGTGTGGCCCAGACCGTGGCCGATGCCGGCCACACGAGAGGCATCACGGTCTCGACCCTTCACGAAGCGGAATATTTTTTCCGCAACGGCCATGACGATATTCTGTATGCGGTCGGGATCACACCGAACAAGCTCGACCATGCAGCCGATCTGAGGGCCCGCGGCTGTGATCTCAAGATCATTCTGGACCATCCGGACATGGCCCGTGCGGTGGTCGAGCATGGTGTGTGCAAGCGGCGGGCGCACCGCGTTCTGATCGAGGTGGATACGGACGGTCATCGCTCCGGCGTCGATCCCCGGGGTGAGGTTCTCATCGAAACCGGGCGGATCATCACGGCCTCCGGCGGCGCAGAGCTGGTGGGGGTCATGGCCCATGCGGGCGGGTCCTATGGCTGCGCCACGCCGGATTGTCTGCTGGACGCGGCCCGGCGGGAGCGGGACCTGACGGTTCTGGCCGCACGCCGCCTGCGCGTGGACGGTGCCCGCTGCCCCATTGTTTCCATCGGATCGACGCCCACGGCCCTCGCCGTCGATCATCTGGAGGGCGTCACCGAAGTGCGGGCCGGGGTCTACACCTTTTTCGATCTCGTGATGGCCGGCATCGGGGTGTGCGGGGTCGAGGACATTGCCATCAGTGTCCTGGCGAGCGTCATCGGCCACCAGCGGGACAAGAACTGGGTGGTGACCGATGCGGGCTGGATGGCCCTGTCCCGGGACCGGGGCACGGCGACCCAGACGGTCGATCAGGGATATGGCCTCGTGGCGGAGTCCCAGGGCAGCGTCCTGGGCGATCTTGTCATGACGGGCGCGAACCAGGAGCACGGCATCATCAGTAGGCGCGGGGGCGGCCCGGTGGATTTCGACCGCTTTCCCCTTGGTGGCCCGCTGCGCATCCTGCCGAACCACGCCTGCGCAACGGCGGCGCAGTTTGACCGGTATCACCTGGTGCGGGACGGGACCGTGATCGACACCTGGTCCCGGTCCGGCGGGTGGTGATTGTTGAAACGGGGGGGTCGGGACGGCGTGTCGACGGGGAGGGCGGATGGAAATCCGCCCTACGGTCGCTCGCCCACCCTCCGCGTTCCTCACTTGGCGCGAATTTCGACCGTGATCGTGTCGGAATAGTCGCCGGCGACCCGGGTGTTGCTGGCATCCACATTCACATAGAGGTCGTGGTTTTTGCGGAATTGGGCGGCGTTCCGGCGCAGTGCAAGGTCACTGGTCAGCCTCTTGCGGGACTGGTTGTCGTAATTGATCGTGTAGGCGATCTGGTCGTTGTCCTTGCTCTTCAGGCTGCCCTTGTTCGAGGAATCGAAGCTGATGGTGTAGCCGTCATGGTCGTTGCAGTGTTCCTCGACCGAAGCCACCTTTTTCGCCTTCTCGCCGCCCACCAGGTTCAGGCTGGCCTTCAAATCCGTGACCGTCACTTCGCACACGGCCTCGACCGAGCCTTTCAGGTCCACCTTGCCCGAGGTGCCCACGGCCTGGGCCGAGGAGATCGCAAGGAAAGACGTGGCGGTCACGGCAGCGGCGGCGATCAGGGTCTTGGTCATGGTCGGGCTCTCCGGTCTGGCGCTGTGGGGCGGCGGCGGCGTAGGCGTCGCTGCCATGTCCCCCCTTTCGCAAGACCGGTGCCATCGGTGCCACCGGCGTTACCTCGACAGAAATGAAAGAAAAATTGCGGAATAGTCCGATTGTTCCCGGTAAGGATAATCTGCTGGCAACCTTTCCGATGGAAATCCTTGCCGTGCGGCGCGCAGCCCTCGGCAAAATCTGCCGGCAGAATTTGCCCACCCGGCATCGCGCGGCGAAATCGCCCCGCCCTATCGGATGGCCGCCCCGCGCCGGAGCAGCAGGGCGGAGACGGCCGCGATGGCCATTTCAAAGGCGATGAAGGGGTAGAAGGAGGGCTCGGGCAGGCCTTCGATCCCGATCGCGACGGCCCGGGCGAAGACATAGCCGCCGGTATAGGTCAGCATGAAGAGGAGCGCCGGGCGCTGATAAGATGCATTGACCGCGCCCAGCAGGGTCAGCACGGCGGCCGCCAGACTCACACCGCCATAGATGCCGCGCATTTCGAAACTGCCGTGGCGGCCGGAAACCTCCACGCCGAGGCTGCCCGTCAACTCCAGGGGATTGATCAGGGCATAGGCGCCGAACAGGGCGAAAGCGAGCGTGTTGAACAAGAGGAAAGCGCGGATCATGGTGATGTCTCCGTAAACGTCGGTGCGTTGGGCCCGGCGTGGATGAGACAGGAGGCGAGCCCGCGATGATCACCCCTGACTATGCACGGCACCTGGCGCGCTACAACCGCTGGGCCAATGGCCTGCTGTACGATGCCGCGGCCACGCTGGGTGAGGCGGCCTATCGCGAAGACCGCGGCGCCTTTTTCGGCTCCGTCCACAACACCCTGAACCATCTGGTGGTCGCGGACCGCATCTGGCTCGCCCGTTTCGAAGGGGCACCCAATCCGGACGTCGCCCTAACCGATGTGCCTTACGACGATTTCTCGGCCCTGCGTGCGGCCCGGGCGGCGGAGGATGCGCGCATCCTGGACGTTATCGACGGCTTCGACGCGGCGGCTCTGGCGCGCCCGCTCGCCTTTCGCTCCCTGGCCGGCGTGCAGATGACCATGCCGCTGGCCCTCGCCATCGGCCATTTCTTCAATCACCAGACCCATCATCGCGGCCAGTGCCATTGCATGCTGACCCAGGCGGGCCACCGGCCGCCGCAATGGGATCTGCTTTACTTTCCGGACCAGGAGGCCTGACCGACCGTGACCGATACGCCTTCAGATCAAGGCCGTGGGCCCTCGGTCAATCCCGTGCCCGAGGGCGCCAAGGAAGGTCCGCTGGCCCCCTATCGCGGCGAGCGGGTGCCGGCGCCGGACTGGTTCGCCCGGGCCATCGCCCAGACCGGTGTGCCCGGCCATGTGGAGGTGGACGGGGTGCGGGTCAGCTATCGCCGCTGGGGCCAGCCGGATCAGCCGGGTCTGCTGCTCACCCACGGTAACGGCGCCCATGAACGCTGGTGGGACTGCATCGCGCCCTATCTCGCCCGGGACTATCACGTGGTCGCCATGACCTTGAGCGGCATGGGGGACAGCGACTGGCGGGAGGCCTATTCCCTCGACATGTTCGTCCGGGAACAGATGGCCGTTTGCGAGGCGACGGGCCTGTTCGACCATGGGGTGCCCCCGATCATTGTCGGGCACAGCTTCGGCGGTTTCGTCACCATTCTGACGGGTGCTCTGTATGGGGATCGCCTCTCGGGGACGGTGCTGGTGGACAGCCCGGTCAATCCGCCGGACCGGGACGGCGAGGGCGGGCCGCCGCGCGGCCCCCGGCCCAACCGCACCTATCCGACCCTGAAGGCAGGGCTGGCCCGGTTCCGTCTCGCACCACCCCAGGATTGCGAGAATCTTTTCATCGTGGATCACATCGCCCGCCATTCGCTGAAGCCGGTCGAAGGGGGCTGGACCTGGAAATTCGACCCCCATATCTGGCAGCGTTTTTCCATCGGCAACACGGCCCAGCGCCTGCGCGAGACCCGATGCCGAATCGGCATCTTCCGGGGCGAATATTCGGCGATCTTCCCGCCCGATGTGGGGGACTACATGTTCAGCCTGCTGGGCCATGCGGTGCCGGTGATCGAGGTTCCGGAGGCGCGCCACCACATCATGCTGGACCAGCCGCTGGCCTTCGTGGCGGCGTTGCGCACCCTGCTGATGGATTGGGATCACTCCCGGCCCAACCGCATCATCCCGCCCTCGGCCGGCGACCTCCTCGCGCCCCTCGACGACTAGCTGGCCGCAGGGCCAGTGGCCGGCACGGTGAAAGCCCACAGGAGATAGGCGGCAAAGACGCTCTGCCAGGGACTATAGAGGATCAGCACGAAGGCGGTCCGCCCGGCATTGGTCGTCACGCCATTGTCGCCGAACAAAATCACGAAGGCGAGGGCCCCAAGGGATGCGAGCAGGGCGGTTGCCAGCGCCGCCGGACGCAGGCGCCGAAATCCGCCGCCCAAGGGCACGAGGCCGGCGAAGCTGAGGCCCGCGCCCACCGCGCCGCCGGCCGCGCCCGCAAGGGCTGCTCCCAGAACGCCATGGTCGGTGTCCGACAGCTTGATTGCGGCAACCACGGCGATGAGGAAGGCTAGGCCGATGGCCGCCGCGCACAGCATGCTGCCGCGGAAGCCGGTGCGCCCCCGCCAGGCCAGCACGAAGACGATTGGCGTGCTGAACGCGGGCGACAGGACCCAGTGCGAATCGACACCGCCTTCGAAGACGATCGCGCTGGCTGCGAAACCGCAGACCCCGAGCGCCGTGGCCGCGGCGCCTTCCCAGCGTTGAATGTCCCGGGCCGCGGGCCGCACCAGGCGCCGCACACTCCATCCCAGCAGATGCGCGAGGAGGGCGGCGCCCGCGGCGGGACCGACCGCCATGACCGGCAGGATGGCGGCGGCGATCATGCCCTCATCGGCGGCAATGTCCGCCAGCACGCTTGAAAAGGCTGCACCGGCGCCGAGCCAGAGGGCGAGCGCGGCCCCGGCGGCGAATGCGGATCCAGTGGATCGGAAAGAGGGATCAGGGGTGTTCCCGGGCGCGTCCATGGCGGGTCCTTTCGCCTCACGGGGGCCTGGCCGGATGCCCCGGTCTGCGCTGCGGCGCACGGCGGCCAGCGGGGCATGGGCCAGAGTGATTGCAGAGGCAGACGCCTTTGTTATGATCCGCCCGCACTGCACCACCCGGGAATTTAGTTTGTCCGAGGACGGCATGGAGCACAATCAACCCTCAGATCACCAAGAGCATGCGAAGGGCACTATGGATCTCACCGAACACCAAAAGACGTGGAACTTCTTCATGGGCTTCGCCAAGCTCGGCAGCCTGGTGATCGGTGCCCTGGTTGCATTCTTGACGATCTGGATTGCCGGCGGCTGGTCCTTTCTCGGGGCCCTGGCCGTCGTTCTGCTGGGCACGTTTTTCGTCTGGTTCCTGTTCCGGTAACAGCCGGCGCTCCGGTCACCCTGTCTCAAGGGTTGGCCCCGCATGGTTTCGCAGCGAAGGGGCTTCGCTGCGCGCGACGCGTGTTTTTCCGTAAAACGCATGCAAACGGCATGGGGCTCTGGCGCCTGAGCCCTGCGGCACTATTGTCATGATTGGACTGAAACGGGCGCGGTGCCGTCGATGGGGCTGCCCAAGCGGAAAGGTTAAGACGAATGAAGATCGCGATCCCTACCGAAACCCGGCAGAACGAGACCCGCGTCGCCGCTACGCCTGAAACGGTCAAAAAATACGTTGCCCTGGGCGCCGCCGTGGCTGTTCAACGCGGCGCCGGCATTGCCGCTTCCGTCACCGACGAGGCCTTTGTGGAAGCGGGGGCGACCATCGTGGACAGCTCCTGGGATGCGGTCCAAGACGCGGATATGGTCCTCAAGGTCGCCCCGCCGACGCCCCAGGAAGTGGGCGAATTCCGCCCCGGTGCCTATTACGCCGGTTTGCTGAACCCGTTCGCAGAGCGCGACACGATCGAGGCCATGGTGCGCCAGAACGTGACCGCCTTTGCCATGGAATTCATGCCGCGGATCACGCGGGCCCAGTCCATGGACGTGCTGTCCTCCCAGTCCAACCTGTCCGGCTATCTCGCCGTGATCGAGGCGGCTGCCCTGTACAATCGGGCCTTTCCCCAGATGATGACCGCCGCCGGTACCATCCCGCCGGCAAAAGTATTCGTCATGGGTGCCGGTGTGGCGGGCCTTCAGGCCATCGCGACCGCCAAGCGCCTCGGCGCCCAGGTCAGCGCGACCGATGTGCGCCCGGCCGCCCGGGAACAGGTGGAAAGCCTCGCCGCTAAATTTGTCATGGTCGATAGCGAGGAGACCCGCGAGGCCGAGACCTCCGGCGGCTATGCCCGTGAGATGAGCGAGGAGTACAAGCGAAAACAGGCCGAACTGATCGCCCAGACCATCGCCAAACAGGATGTGGTCGTCACCACGGCGCTCATCCCCGGCCGGCCGGCGCCACTGCTGGTCACGGACGAGATGGTTGCGAGCATGAAGCCGGGCTCGGTCATCGTCGATCTGGCCGTGGAGCAGGGCGGCAATGTCGCGCCGTCTCGCCTGGGTGACGTCGTGGAGGCCCACGGCGTGCTGATCGCCGGGTATGCGAACATGCCGGGTCGCATCGCCGCGGATGCCTCCGCCCTCTACGCCCGCAACCTGCACAATTTCCTCGCTCTCATGATCGACAAGGACGAAAAGGCGTTCAAGGTCGATTGGGAGGACGACATCATGACGGCGACTGCAGTGACCCGCGACGGCGCCATCGTGCATGCCTCCCTCGCGCCTGCACCCGGACCGTCGAAGTAATTGGGACCGTCGAAGTAATTGGGACCCTCGAAGTGAGGTGAGCCTGCCCTCCCCGTGACGCATGGAAAGGCGGCCATTGCCATTTGCCAGTGGCACGGCAACACTTGAAGCGCTGTGGATCGGATCGGCGCGCAGGTGAGATGACGGCGCGCCGCGCAAAAGGGGGAGCCGATGGGGCAGACGGTCCTCGACGTGTCGGGCGTGACCAAGACCTATGGCGGATTCACGGCCGTGGACGACGTGTCCTTCACCGTCGACGCCGGCTCGGTCTTCGGATTTCTCGGCCCCAATGGGGCGGGTAAGACCACCACCCTGCGCATGATCCTCGACATTATCCAGCCGACCCGGGGCGAGATCCGCATTCTCGGCTCGGACTCGGCCATGTCGGTGCGCGATCAGATCGGCTATCTGCCGGAAGAACGCGGCCTCTACAAAAAAATGACAGCGCGCCAGACCATCGCCTATTTCGGCCAGCTCAAAGGTCTCAGCGGCCGGGCGGCGCGCCAGCGCGCGATGGAGCTGCTGGAGCGGTTTGGGCTGAAGGATTTCGCCAAGGCCAAGATCGAAAGCCTGTCCAAGGGCATGGCCCAGAAGGTCCAGGTCCTCAGCGCCATCGTCCACGACCCCCGCCTCGTCATCCTCGACGAGCCCTTTTCGGGTCTCGATCCGGTCAATCAGCAGGTTTTGGAGGAGTTGATCCAGGACCTGGCGGACCGGGATCGCACGATCATCTTTTCCACCCATGTCATGCAGCATGCGGAGCGGCTGTGCGACCGGCTGCTTCTGGTCGCTGAGGGCCAGCGCCGCTTTTTCGGTACCCTGTCCGAAGCCAGGGCGGCTCTGCCGCGCCGCGTGCGCATCGAAACGCCGGACCCGGTCGGCCCCCTTGAGGCGCTCGAATTCGTGGAGAGCGTGACCTTAAGCGACGCCGCAGATCGGGAGTCCGGTGCAACCGGCACCGTGAACGGGCATCACGGCCATGCGCCCCGCTATGAGGTGACCCTGCGTCAGGGCACGGATCCGCAATGGGTGCTCAAGGCCTGTTTCGACCGGGGCATCACCTTGAGACAGTTCGACCAGAGCGATCCCAGCCTGCACGAAATCTTTGTGGCTCTGGTCGGACCCAAGGCACGGGAGGCCGCTTACCGATGAACGCCATCCGTCTCGTCGCCTGGCGCGAATACAAGCAATATGTCACCACACGCGGGTTCTGGCTCAGCCTGATCATCTTTCCGCTGGTTTTCGGCGTCTTTTTGTTCGTCCCCCAATGGTTGGCCCAATCCACCCCGGCACGGACCTTCGTCATGGTGGATCAGACCGGCGTGCTGACCGCCGCCGTCGATGACGCCCTTGAGCGCGATTATCAGCAACGGCTGCTTACGGCGCTCGTGGCCTATACCCGGATCGCCGTGGCGCCGGAAGTGCAGGCCAGTGGGGCGATTCCAGACCTTTTCCTGGATCCCTCTGTCGATGCCGCGGCCCTCGCCGCCTTTGTGGAGCGGGGCGGGCTGCCGCGGGCTTTGGAGATCATTCGTCCCCAACTGAGTGAGGATGCGCCGGAATTTGCTCCGCCGCGCCGGGATTTCGTCCGCGTGCCCCTGCCGCCGGATGTCGATCCGAATGCGTCCTTCGATGCCCTTTCGGATGCCCTCGTGCCCTATCTGACCGGCGGACGGCCGATCACGACGGCCGGTGACGAGCGCGACCTGTTTGCGGCGATCCTGGTCCCGCGCAGTGTGACGGGGGAGAATTGGACCGGCGCCGAGATCCAGTATTGGAGCACCAATCTCGCCGATTCCGATTTGCGCGAGCGTATCTCGCAGGTGTTGAACGAGCAGCTGCGTGAACAGGAATATGCCCGCCAGGGCCTTGATGCCGGGGTGGTCAGCGCGGTCCAGTCCCAGTCCGCGACCATACGCAGTTTCGACCCGCGCAAAACGTCCGGCGACCGGGCCGTCGGCTTCAAGGACCGGGTGGAGCAGATCATCCCCCTCGGCCTTGCTTACATCCTCTGGGTCGGGATTTTCACCGTCGGAAATATGCTGCTGACCAATGTGGTCGAAGAGAAATCAAACAAAATCATCGAGGTGCTGCTGTCGTCCGTGACGGCCCACGAACTGATGATCGGCAAGCTCATCGGGATTTTGTCCCTCGGGCTGACCACGGCGGCGGTCTGGATCGGATCGATCAGCCTGGCGTTGCTACTGCTGCCCGCGGGCGCCGCGTCCATTGGCGCGCCGATCGTGGAATTGCTGTTTTCCACACCGCTCCTGCCGGCATTCCTGTTCTACTTTGTCTCGGCCTATCTCATTTTCGCAGCGATCTTCCTGGCCGTCGGATCCATGTGCAATTCGCTCAGCGATTCGCAGACCTATATGGGGCCGCTGATGATGTTGCTGATCGTGCCCATGGCATTGCTGGCCTTCATCCCGCGCGATCCAAACGGGATTGTGGCCACGGTCGTCTCCTGGATCCCGATCTACACGCCTTTCGTGATTATGATGCGTGTGTCCGCCGACCCGCCCATGGTGGAGGTGATCGGCACCGGCCTTCTCACCATTGTCACGGCCGTTTTCATGCTTTGGCTGATGGGGCGATTGTTCCGCCGCTCGATTCTTCGGTCGGGCCAGCCGCCGAAACTTGCGGAAGTGGTGCGCCTTTTGCGGATGTCGGAGCGGTAGGCGCCCCAGGTCGATCCATTCCGTTCCGGCCGGCTTTTGTTTTGAATAATGCCAAAAGCAAAGGGCCAAAAGCAAAACGCCGCGTCCCAATGGCGCGGCGTTCTCGGTAACGCTCAGTGGTGTGTCACCGTCGCCGATGGGCGATCAGCGCAACAGGCCTTCGCGCTGAGCGCGCTTACGAGCCAGCTTCCGGGCGCGGCGAATGGCTTCCGCTTTCTCGCGGGCGCGCTTCTCGGACGGCTTTTCGTAGTAGTTGCGCAATTTCATTTCGCGGAAGATGCCTTCGCGCTGCATTTTCTTCTTGAGCGCCCGGAGCGCCTGATCGACATTGTTGTCACGGACGATAATCTGCACTGGACCTCCCTGGGCGGCTACAAAACGTCTTCATCCCACAAAATCGTTTATCAAACGGAATGTCAGAGCCAGTCACCGTGGCGGCGCAGACCCTTTAGGGATCGAAAACGCAAAAAGAGGAGAGGCCATCGTCTCGATAACGAAGGCTCCCCTACGGCTATGCGGACCCGGAAAATGGCAGCCGATGCACGCTTTGTCCAGTCCGGCGGTCCCGAGACAGTCTGAAAGCGGCTCTGTCCGCGTCAAACCCGGCTCATTCAGACCCGAAAGTCCCCTCCACATACCGATCCCGCAACACGAATTTCTGGATCTTCCCCGATCCGGTGAGCGGAAAATCAGCCATGGAGACCCACACAGCCGGCGTTTTTTGGGGCGCGAGCCGCTCACGGCAATGCTGTTTCAGGTGTGCCGGATCAAGGGCGGCGCCGGTGACGGACCGGTAGAAACACACGGCGATCTCGCCCCATGTGTCGTCCGGCACGCCCACCACGGCCACTTCGGCAATATCGGGATGGTCCATCAGCGCGTTTTCGATCTCGGCAGGGAACAGGTTTTCGCCGCCCCGGATGATCATGTCCTTGACCCGGCCGGTGACTTTCACATAGCCGCGCGCATCCATGGTGCCGAGATCGCCCGTGTGCAGCCAGCCGTCCGCGTCTACCGTCTTGGCGGTGGCTTCCGGATTGTCGTTGTAGCCGATCATGTTGAGATAGCCCCGGCAGCAGATTTCCCCGATGGCCCCAATGGGCATGACATCGTTGGTGGCCGTATCCCGGATGGAAACCTCCGTGCACGGCAATGGCCGGCCCACGGTTTCGGCGATGTCGCTCACGCTGTCACCGACGGCGCTCTGGGTAATGACGGGCGAGGTTTCCGTCTGTCCGTAGACGATCTGGAACCCGCATTGATAGGTCTTGCAGACTCGGCGCACGAGCTCCGGCGGGACCATGGAGCCGCCCGAGACTGCCATTTCCACCGAGGAGACGTCGACCGGCATGCGGTCATAGGCTTCGAGCAGCCCGATCAGCATGGTCGGCACGCCCATGGCATAGTTCACGGACTCGCGCTCGATCACCCGGTTGATGGCCATCGGATCGAACATCTTGGCGATCAGCAGCCGTCCCCGGGCCTGCACCGCACCGAGCGTCAGGATGACACAGCCGGAGGTATGGAACATGGGCATGAAATTGAGCCATGTGCCACCCAAGCGGGCCCGGATGCGGTTCTTGATCAGTCGGGCATTGTTGGTAATTCCCCGGTGGTGGAGCAGGGCTCCCTTGGGGAAGCCGGTCGTTCCCGACGTGTACTGAATCTGGACCGGGTCGTCGGGCGAAACTAACGGCAAGTCGGGCGATCGCGAGCCGCGGGCCTTCAGCGCCTGGGGAAAATCCATATCGACGATTTCGCGGATTTCATCGATGCCGCTGCAGACCTGGCCGGCGATGCGGCCCATGGGATTGCCCCGATACTCCTGAACCATGAACAGGGCGACGGCCCTGGACTGGGTCAGGACATAGTGAAGCTCCTTGGGCTGATAGGCCGGATTCACGGTCACAAGGGTCACGCCGGCGAGGGCCGCAGCATATTCAAGGATAATCCATTCGGGGGTGTTGGGTGACCACACGGCGATCCGTTCCCCCGGGGCGAAGCGGCT
The DNA here is from genome assembly GCA_050331455.1 of Alphaproteobacteria bacterium. Lineage (GTDB taxonomy): Bacteria > Pseudomonadota > Alphaproteobacteria > JAJFIK01 > JAJFIK01 > CAYUYV01. The sequence goes on along the minus strand of JBHJGV010000071.1, from coordinate 13,736 downwards.
GGCCAGCGCCGCAGCCAGATCTTCCACCTCGGCCAGCAGGTCCCCATAGGTCCAACACCGGGCGGTCTCGCCGGCCATCGTAATTTCGCCAAGGGCCGGAGCGTCGGGGCTGTCGGCGGCGGCGTCCCGTAGCAATCCCCCGACGGTGGTCTCCAGAATGACGTCATCGTCTTGCGCGGGAAAATAGGACGTGGACAAAGGAGGCGTGACCATGGGCGTTTCCCTTTACGATCTGGTGGAGCGGGCCGGCCTTGGTCCGGACCGGTCCGTTGGTTCGATCATATCCACGCCGCATTGTGGCTCATAGTCGAAGGCAAGCGATGGTCTTGATCCTATGGTCAAGGCATTGAAATCGCTTGAACCTTCGTGGCCGGTTGCCCTGATCTTCGCGATTAGACGGGTTCCATTGCCTGCGGCAACACCCCCCGTGGAGGCAACACCCCCGTGGAGGTGACAACCTCAGTGGAGGCGACAACCTCAGTGGAGGCGACGACATGCTGACGATATGGGGACGCGCCGATGCGTCGAATGTGCAGGCCGTTCTGTGGGGCGTCGGCGAGTTGGGCCTTCCGTATCGCCGGATCGACGCGGGTCATCGCTTTGGCGGTCTCGACACGCCGGACTTCAAGGAGTTGAACCCAAATCGAACCGTCCCGGTCATCCGGGACGAGGGACTGCCCTGTCTTTGGGAGTCGGGCGCGATCCTGCGCTATCTGGCACGCCAATACGGCCCGGCCTCCTTTTGGCCTGCGGATCCCGCGTCCCAGGCCCGGGTCGATCAATGGGCCGAGTGGGCCAAAATCAATGTCGCTATGGTGTTCGCGAACGAGGTCTTTGCACAAATCGTCCGCACACCGCCTTCCCGGCGTGACCAACCCCGCATCGACCGCGGCCTTCAAACCCTGCAGGACAGATTTGAGATCGCCGAGGGCCAATTTCAGCAGCAGGACTATCTTGCCGGCAACAACTTTACGCTGGCAGACATCCCCTTCGGCCACATTCTCTATCGCTATTTCATGTTGCCCGTTGAGCGACCGCCCAGACCAGCCTTGGACGCCTATTACGCCCGGCTTCGGGAGCGGCCGGCTTTTGCCGAGCACATCATGGTGTCCTTTGAGGCGCTATGGGAGGATGACTGAACCACGAGCGGGCCAGGCCTTTGGCCAACCGCCTCCAAAGGCGCCGCTTCACGTATTCGCATGCGAGGGAAGGATACGACATGGGACACGGTTTCGAACGAGGGCGGACGGCACGCGGAATGGTCGCCGCAGGTGCCCTGATCGCGGTTTGCGGTTTGCCATCGCTCGCCCAGGCCCAGGATGAGGATGTGTTCGGTTGGGTTCGTGAGCCCTTCGAAGACCCCATCATCACGGAGCGGCCGACCTTCAGCACCAGTCCCCAGGCTCTGCCCGCCGGCCGTTTCCAGCTCGAAACCGGTTTTGATCTTCAATTCGACAACGCGCCGGGCGTGGATACGGAAATCGGCACCTTGCCCCTGGCCCTCCTGCGCTATGGCGTCTTTACGGGCGTCGAGGTTCAGGTCGGCTGGGCCGGCGCCAGTTTCATCAGCACCAATGGTGAGACGACCGTGGGGACCGGCGACCTCGACCTGAACGTCAAGGTGGAACTGACCGAGCAGAACGGCCGGATGCCCAATGTGGGCCTCTTCGCCAGCATATCCCTTCCGGTCGGTGACGAAACCGGATCCACCAATGTGGATCCGAGCGGCGGTGTTTTATGGTCCCACGCCCTGTCGCAAAAGCTTGGCCTGTTCGGAAACATTCTGGTTGCCGGCCCGTCGAACGGCGAGGACCGGTTCTTCCAGCTTGCCAATTCCGTGGGGGTCTCGCGCGCGCTGACGCCGTCCCTGGCCGTGTTCGCGGAATATGTGGCCGAGTTCAACACGGAAGTCATCGATCAGCACACGAGTGGGTTCGGCTTCACCTATCTGATCAACCGCAATCTTCAGATCGATCTGAATGGCGGCTTCGGCCTGAGCCGCGGCACGCCCGACGGGTTCCTGGGCGGCGGCGTGGCCTATCGCTGGTAACGGGTAAAGTCATCGGACACGAAAAAGGCGCCCGGATCGGCCGGGCGCCTTTTTTTGAATGTCCGCCGTCCGGTGATCAGAACTGAATGCCCAGGCTCACCGTGCCCCTGTGGCCGTCGAGATCGACATCCACATCCGTCAGGCCGGTCACGCCCACAATGGCCGCGTTCTCGACTTCCGTGGTCGTCTGGAAATAACGGTAGTTCAGACCGACAAAAAACGGCGTCCCCGGAATGGTGGACAGGACCCCGCCGCCGACCTGATAGGCGAGGCCGGTTTCGGTGTTGTTGGAGCCGTCGAAATTGACGACGCCCAGGCCGATCCCACCGCCGGCATAGGGCGTCAGACCCAGAATGGGCGCATCGAGATCGAACCACAGATTGGCCAGCACACTGAACAGCTCCACATCGCTGGTAGCGAACAGGCTGCCCGCAGGGGCGTCCACATTCACGGGCGAGAACGAGCCTTCCACTTCTGCCCGGATGTCCACGAAGGGGGCGATGGCGTAGAGATAGCCGATGGCACCGCCGCCCACGACGGTGGCGTCCCGCTCCAGCACGAAGGTGCCGAGATCGCTCGATTCCTCAAGCTCACCGCCGAAGCTGCCGCCGATAAAGGCCTGGGCATAAAGACCGCCATCGTCGAAACCCGGCAGCACGGCATGGGCCGCCGGTGCCGCGATCAATCCGCTCAGCATCAGGACGGATGCCATCACGCGGGCCATCATCGGCTTTGTCCGCCGGCTCGGTTCCGCGCAAGCCGAACCGGTCGTCAGGGTGCACAGGCCTTTCATCACGGGGTCGTCCTTTTTGCTGCGCCCCTGCATGCCGAATGGGGCTGTGTCTGCCTCAGTATGAGCCTTCCAGGGACCGGTTCTTTCCGGCAAAAAAGGGGGCCGGCCCAAGGTCAATTTGCGGCCGGTCCGGCCCCTGATCGCAATGCGGCACCGTCAGCGCTTGGTCCGCCCCTTGAGGAAACCGCGAATCTTTTCGCCGAAGGGTGGACGCATCATGGCACCCAGATCGAGTTTCGGCTGGGTATAGACCGCCTTGGCATGGGAGAATTCGCGGAAGCCGTCAATGCCATGATAGGACCCCATGCCGGAGGGGCCGACGCCGCCGAAGGGCAGATCCTCCATGGAGACATGCATGATCACGTCATTGATGGTGACGCCGCCGGAGGTGGTGTTCTGGAGGATTTGGGTCCGGTCGGCCTCGTTCGTGCCGAAATAATACAGCCCCAGCGGCCGCTCATGGTCGTTTACGTAGCCGATGGCCTCCGTCACGGACGCCACGGCCTTAACCGGCAGAAGGGGGCCGAAAATCTCCTCCTGCATGACGGTCATGTCGTCGGTGGGATCGAGGATCAGGGTCGGCGGGATCTTGCGGTGCTCCTGCTGGCTGAAATCCTCCTTGGCAGGGTTGACCTCCACCACACGGGCGCCTTTGGCCCGGGCATCCTCGATATGATCCTTCAGCCGGTCATAATGGCGCTGATTGACGACGGACGTGTAGTCCGGATTGTCCTTGAGCGTCGGATACATGGCGGCTACGGAGGTTTCGACGGCGCTGACGAAGCCATCCACCCGGTCTTCCGGCATCAAGACATAATCGGGCGCCAGACAGATCTGGCCGGCATTCAGCATCTTGCCGTTCATGATGCGGGTGGCCGCCATGTCGAGATCGGCATCCTCCCCGACGATAACCGGCGATTTGCCGCCCAGTTCCAGCGTGACGGGCACCAGGTTCTCCGCCGCGGCGCGCATGACATGGCGGGCGATTCCGGTGGCGCCGGTAAAAAGCAGATGATCGAAGGGCAGGGCGCTGAAGGCCTGGCCGACCTCCGGCCCCCCGGTGAAGACGGCCACTTCCGTCTCGTCGAAGGCCGAGGCGAACATGCGGGCCATCAGGTCGGCGCAGGCCGGCGTGAACTCGGACGGTTTGATCATCACACGGTTTCCGGCGGCGAAGATGCCGGCAAGCGGTCCGAAGGTCAGGTTGACGGGGAAGTTCCAGGGGCTGATCACCCCGACGGTGCCCTTGGGCTGGTAGTGGACTTCAGCCTTAGCGCCGAACAGGCCGAGGGGGAACATGGGCTTGCGGCGCTCCACCTTCATCCACTTGCGAACATGGTCCTTGGCGTGCTTCAGGGGGCCGATCGACCCGGCAACATCCGTCAATGTGGAGGCTTCCACGGACCGATGGCCGAAATCCCGGCGCAGGCAATCGGTGATTTCGTCGGCATGGTCGACCAGCAGGCCGATGGCCCGGTCGAGCCATTCGATGCGCTGTTCCGCGCTCAAGGGGCCTTGCGCGATATGGGCCTGTTTCTGCCTTTGAAGAATGTCCTGCATGCGCGCCGCCTGGTCCTGGCGCGCCTCGCCGGACGGTCCGGACATGAAATCGCTGGTCATGGTTGGATCTCCTCCTCCTCATTCCCCTCCGCCAAGGACGGATGCGGGCTCTGCCTTCGAATAGCCGAAACGGATCGCAGGGGCACAGAGTACATGGGTTGACCGTATCGGCCACGCCCGCTGTCGGCGCGTCTCCATGCCGTCAAGTTGTCGTCCACACCGTTGACACCTATTCGTTTTTCTCCCGGTTTACGGCTTCTTGCCAATTATCCGTCAGGATGATGCCGCGTGTGAGGTTGTATCCAGACGAGAGGTCGGAACCGGCGGCATGTTCACAATAGACTTCGACCGGGCGCAGATGTGTGCGCAAGATGCCACCCAGCGAATGTCTGCGCTGGAAATCCCGCCCACGCCCAGCAATTTCGCCCTGTGGTTCGAACATGCCCTCGGGATCAACGGCGATCTCGTCCGCCAATTGGATACTCTGGCCGACCGTGGACCGCCGGTGCGCCAGAGCGATCTTGACGACCTCCACGCTAAATTCATTGCCGGCGGGCGCCTGCAATCGGCCGTGTCCGATGTCAGCGGGCGGATGCAGGCGGAACTTGACCGGGTCCTGGAATTCGTCGAGGCCACGGGGCGGGACTCGACCACCTACGGCAATGCGCTGGCCCAGGTGTCCAACCAGATCCAGCGGGGCCACGACACCGTGCCTCTGGCCCTGATGCTCGATACCATGGTCGCCGCGACCCGGCATATGCAGTTCCGGACGGAGTCCCTGGAACAGGAACTCCAGCGCTCTTCCCGGGAAATTACCCAGCTTCGGGACAATCTGGACTCCATCCACCGGGAAACGGTGACCGACGCGCTGACCGGGCTCGCCAATCGCCGGGGCTTCGACCGGGTGCTGTCCCAGGCGCTCGATCAGGCCGAAAAACTGGGCCAGCCCCTCTGCCTGATCATTGCGGATCTCGACCATTTCAAACGGATCAACGACACCCACGGGCATATGACCGGGGATCAAATCCTGCGCCTGACCGCCCGGTGCATTCGGGACTCCGTGAAGGGCAAGGACACCGCGGCCCGCTATGGCGGAGAGGAGTTTGCCATCATCCTGCCGGGCACGGATCTGGATGCCGCCAGCAGTGTCGCCGAGCAGATCCGCAAGGCCGTGGAAAGCAAGAAAGTGGTCAAACGCTCGACGGGGGAAGCCATCGGCACGGTGACCCTGTCGCTTGGCATCGCGCTCCACGAGGCGTCCGACACGGCCGAGTCCTTCATCGACCGGGCCGATCGCCTGCTTTACGAGGCCAAGGGCAGCGGGCGGAACCGCGTCGTCGCCGAAACCGTCGCTTCTCCCGCGGCCGCCCAATCGGCCTGATCCCCCGCCGCGGGCCGTCTTTCCCGCCGTGCCGCTTCTTGCTCCGGCAGCCCTTCAGTTCTCCCTGGTCCCCGGCCTATGATGGCCCAAAGGAGTTGGGAGGATGCCCATGCAATATGAGACCATCCGGTACGGTGTGGCGGAGGGGGTGGCGACGCTAACCTTCAACCGCCCCAAGGCGATGAATGCCTTCGACCCGGCCATGATCGCGGACACGCGCGCGGCGGTCGCCGCAGCGATCGAGGACCGCGCCGTCAAGGTTCTGATCCTCACAGGCGAGGGACGGGCTTTCAGCGCCGGCGCTGATCTCGCCGCCGGTGGGGGCGCGCCGGCGGGCATGAGCGTGGGTGAGGGCGTGGCCCATTCCATGGAGATCGGCTTCAACCCCATGGCCCGGGAGCTGTTCGGCTGCCCCAAGCCGGTCATTGCAGCCGTCAATGGCGTCACCGCCGGCGGCGGTGTCGGTGTGGCTCTCGCCGCGGACATCGTGGTCGCCGCGCGTTCGGCCTATTTCGTCCAGGTGTTCGTGCCGGCCCTCGGCCTCATCCCCGATGTGGGCTGTACCTATTTCCTGCCGCGCCTCATCGGTCATGCGCGCTCGCGGGCCCTTGCCCTGCTGGGCGATCGTCTGCCGGCGGAGGATGCCGAGCGCTGGGGCCTGATTTGGAAATGCGTGGATGACGAGGCGCTGATGGACGAGGCCCACGCCATCGCCGCCCGGCTGTCCGCGGCCGGCCCCCTGGCCATCGCCCAGACCAAACGAGCCCTCGACCAGAGCTGGCACAACACCCTTGCGGACCAGCTCGATCTGGAAAAGCAGATCCAGGGCGGCCTGGGGGACAGCAAGGATTTCCTGGAAGGGGTCAGCGCCTTCCTGCAAAAACGCCGTCCCACCTTCACCGGTACCTGACATCCGACGAGCCCTGACCGACTTTAACTGTGACACGGAGGAAACCCCATGGCTTTTGAACGCATCAAGCTCGAGTTCCAGGACGATGTGGCCGTCCTGACCCTGTCCCACCCGGAGGCGCTCAATGCCGTGTCCCTCAAGATGCTCGCAGAGCTGACCGAGGCCATCGACATGGCCTCCGACCGGACCCACGGGGCGCGCTGTCTGCTGATGACCGGCGAGGGGCGTGCCTTTTGCGCCGGCGCCAATCTGACCGACGATGCCGTGGACCGCTCCGACGGGGAACGGGATGCCGGCAAGGTTTTGGAGGAACGCTACCATCCCTTCCTGTTAAAGCTCCGCAATCTGAAAATGCCGTTCATCACGGCCGTCAACGGCGTCGCCGCCGGCGTGGGCATGAGCTTCGCCCTGATGGGCGACCTGGTCCTCGTTGCACGCAGCGCTTATTTTCTCCAGGCCTTCAAGCGCATCGGCCTTGTGCCCGATGGCGGCTCCACCTTTCTGCTGCCCCGCCTTGTGGGCATGCGCCGCGCCATGGAGCTGTCCATGCTGGCCGAGCGCCTGCCGGCGGAAAAAGCCCTTGAATGGGGTCTCATCAGCCGGGTCCATGACGACGCCGAGTTGATGGGCGAGGCCATGACCCTGGCCAAGGAGTTGGCTGCCGGCCCGACGGTGGCCCTCTCGCTGATCCGCAAGGCCTATTGGGAGAGCCCGGAAAACACCTACGAACAGCAGCTCCATGTGGAGCGCATGCTCCAGCGCGAAGCGGGGCTGACAAAGGATTCCATCGAGGGCGTGCATGCCTTTGTGGAGAAGCGGCCAGCCAATTTTACCGGCGAATAGGGCGCAGGGCGTATGTTCAATACCCTGATCGCTTTTTTGTCCGAAACGCCGGACCGCATCGAAGAGGTGTTGCGGTCCTTGAAACTGCCCTGGCTCATCCAGAGCGTCATCGACGCCCTGGCCACCCATCCCGTCACATCGGCGGTGATCATTGCCCTGATGGGGGCGGGTCTCCTCTTCGCCCTCTATATGCATTTCACCAACACCCGGCGCTTCGAGGAGGCCCTGAAGGAGCGGGAAGCCAGCTTTCCACGCCGGGAGTGGGAAACCATGGGCCGTCTCGATGCCACACGCATCATCGAGGAGGCCCAGCACCTGTTTGCCGTCCGTCCGGGACGGGAAGGCACGGCGGTTCACGATGCCGTCCTCGGGCTGTTGTTTCTTCAGCGGGGCGACGCGGCCCGCGCCGAGACCTATCTGCGACAGGCCATCGTTCTGTTCGAGGAGATCGGCCACCGGGAGGGCATTGCGTTCTATGCCCACTATCTGGGACTTCTCTATGAGGAGCTTGGCGATCTGGAGCGCGCGGTCATGATGGAGGAGCGCTCGCGGGCCATGTATCGCGCGCTTGGGCGCCCCGTCCGGGCCACCAAGCTGCCGGCGACGCCGTCCCAGTGGTCCACGGAGCAGTGACCGGACGCACCGTCAGATTTGGTAGAACCAGTCCTTGAGGGCCGAAAAAGCGTCCTCCACGGCGCGGATATGGTCCGGACCGAGCGTGTCCCGGTATTCCATGACGATCTCCGGCGTGATGATATTGGCCCGGGTATTGTCGTAGCGCAGGTTCTTCATGACCATGTAGTCGGTCTCGAAATCGGCGCCCACATGGTCGAACAGGGTTCGGACCGTATCCTGGGGCGCGAAGGCGAGGTGCTCCAGGGCCACGAACAGGACCCGGTCATTGTCTTGTTGGTCCTGATGCTGATGGTATATGTCCATCAGATAGGCCAGCTTCGCCTCGCAATATTCATCGAACCAGCCGAAGAAGTCGCTCGTCCCGCAGCGTTTGAAGTCCGAGCCGACAATGGCGCGCGGATCTTTGTAACTGGCGACGAAAGGCACCGGTACCTTGTCGAGGCACGGCCCCAGTTGCTCAAAATAGCGCGGAGTCTTGTCGAAGATCCGAACATCCGGGCTCTTTAGGATGCTGCTCTTGCATTTTAGACGATCGTAGAACGCCTCATAGCGGTCCGTGTCGCAGCAATAGGCGCGGTCTTCCTCGCTGATCCCCCAGCCGGCCAACAGATTGTCCGCGAATGGCTGAAGCGTCGGAAAAGTCCGCGGCGAGGGGCACAGCAGAACCCCGACCTCGAAGCCCGCATCGAAGTGGGGGGACTGGCGGAACAGGTCGGAAATCAGCGTTGTGCCGCTGTGTTCCACCCCGCAGATGACGAAGTCTGGATTCATGGGGCGGATCCTTTTCACGAGACGGGACAGGGACGGGCCGCTGGTCAGGCGGATTTCTTGGTGGCAAGAGCCGGCGCAATACGGTCCGCGATGGCACGCGACGGCCAACGCCGGGAAAAGCGGGACCGGGGTCTGAGCATGTCCTTGTAGAGCGCCGCGAGATCCGTCCCCTGATCGTCTGAGCTGCGCAAGCTGGCCCGCCGCTGCGGCGGCTGACGAAACCGGTCAGGATTGCTGTCGATCTTGGTGAAGGCCGCCAGGAGGTCCCGCGTGTTGGACACATCAATGACGAAACCGTTCTCGCCGGCCGTCACATCGGCACCGATGGCCCCCCGGTCAGAGGCGATGACCCAAAGACCACATTGCAGGGCTTCCCGGGTCACAAGGCCGTAGGACTCCGGCCAGATCGACGGGGCCAGCAACACGTCGAGCCGGGCATAAAGCTCCGCCACCCGGGTCTGGGGGATCTTGCCGATGAACTGCACCGGTGTGGTGCCCCAGATCTCACGCCGTCCCACGGTTTCCGGCGGCAGGCTCAGATCGACGATGGTGAGATGCAGAGCCTCGAACGGGTGCGTCAGCAGTGTCGAGCGGATGAGGGGCAGGCCCTTATGGGGCTGCATGCCGCCGATGAGACCCAGGCGGACGGGGCCGTCATGGGGCTCTTTGGGGTGTGGCACAAGGGTTGCCGATACGCCGTTCTCGATGGCCGTGACATCGGGGACGCCGAAGCGCCGATAGGTCTCGGCAAAGGACTCCGAGACGGCCAGAATATGCTCCGCACCCGTCAACTCGGTGCGTAGCCGCATGGTGCGGGCAAGGGCGGATGCGGCGCGTGTGTCGCCGCTGCGCAGGGCGCTGTGGGGCGCACCACAGGACGGGTCGACCACCCGGCCGCGCCCGTCGACGAGGAACTGATAGTCCGAGATCCACCAGGCGTCATGGGCGGTGATCAGATAGGGGATTGTCCGGGCCCGTGTGCGCTCCACGATGGAGGCCGTCAGGCGCTGAATACAGTGAAAATGGACGAGATCCGGCTGCACATGGTCCAGATAGGCCTCGAATATCTCGCCCATACGCGGATCGAACGGCACCAGATCCATGTTCTCGGCCAGGGGATGGGTCACGGCGGTGACCCGGGCACCGCGATAGCCGTAGCTGCGCACCTGATAAGGCTCCGTCCCGCCTTCCATGGCGCAGAACACCTGAACCTCGAAGGCATCGCCGTGACGGTCGATGAAGTGGTCGACATTGTCCTTGACCACCCGTGTGGCGCCGCCGATGAGCTGGGGTGCGAAAAAGACATTGCAGATCGTCACGATCGGCCGTGCCGCCTGCCCGGCCACCCGGACCGGTGACCGGGCATCCTCATTGACCTCGGTCAGGATTTCATCAATGTTCCGGGCCATGACATCGATGCCATAGGTCTGAACGGCGTGGTCATAGGCGGCCGTCCCGAGCCGATGCCGCGCCGGGGCGGACGAGACGAGGTGGTCGAGCCTGTCGAACCAGTCGTCCGGCGTCGCCGCGAACAGGGCGGTCTTGCCGTCGCGCTGGGTTTCCCGGTAATTTCGGGTCGGGCTGACGATAGAGGGTACACCGAGCATGGCGGCCTCCAGCCATTTGATCTCGCTCTTGCAGTCGCTGATCAGATTGTCCTTCAGCATGGCGAGGTTGATGTCCGTATCCGCCACAAGGCTCCAATAGGCGTCGAGGTCCCAAACCGGGGGCAGCCGGTCGATGCGCTTCGCCCAAGGTTTCAGAATATCCGGATTCGGCAGATAGCCGATCCCCATGAACCGGGCCTGGGGGTGTTTTTCGAAGATCCGGACCAGGGCCGGTGCGACCAGGATTTCGAAATCCTCCGCATGGGCCTTGGTTCCGCTGCCATAGAGCAGCGTCACGGTGTCCTTCTCCACCTTTTGATATTTGTGCGGATTGAACAGGTCAGCAAATCGGGCATGGCGGGCGTCGAAGGCATTGCGGTGCAAGAAGCACTGTTTGCGCATGACGATGGGCGCCATGATGTCCTGGAGCGCCCGGGTGGTCGTCAATCCGTAATCGCACAGTTCCATCGCCTTCAGGACGAGGGGCGTGTCCACCACCAGATTGGCATGTTCGAACGGGGTCAGGTCGGTCCCGTAACTGGCCAGATCGTCCGGGAAACGGTCCGGATCGAAAATCAGATCGTCGATTTCGTACAGGGTGACCATCCCCTGGCGGCGTGCCCGCGTGATGGCTTCCACAATATCGGGCTGGGCCGGTACACGGTAGAAAATCGCGATGTCGTAAAAGGGGCTTGCATCCAGGAAGGCCTGCACATCGGTGCTGGGGATGAAGCGTGCATCATAACCGGCGGCGGCGAGATGCTCCAGTTTCTGATTGATCCGGTAGGCCACACATTGTGTTAGGAACGGATCGCCCAGAATGAGGACGCGCGGTCCCTGTCCCGGCGGCAGGCGCCGCGGCGCCTCGACGGCACCGATGGGGCCGGTATCCAGGATTGGAAGGGGGTCGCGATAGGCCATCATGGCGCGCGTGGCACCCGCCCGGTCGCCCGACTGGCACAGCAGATGGGCCGCGTCCCGGCGATGGCGAAATGCCGCCAGCCGGGCCCGGCGACCGGCCGCGCGGGCCTGATCGTCTTCCGGAAAGGCCGTGAGCAGACGGCCGGCCGCCTCCAGCGCCAACCCCCTGTGACCCATGCGCAGCGCCAGATCGACCAGATGCACCAGGACGGATAATTTGGGTTCTGCCTCTTCAAGATCGGCTCGGAAGGCGGCAAGGGCGGCGGCATTTTCGCCGAGGCGAAACAGGCAATGGCCCAGGGCTTCACGGGTCGCCGGCCGGTCGGGATCGAGGGTCAAGGCCATGTGATAGGCCATGGCCGCCGAATAGTCCGTACCCCACTCCTGGTGCCGCTGGCCGAAAAAGACCAGAAGCGCCGCCGCCTCCGCAGGGTCCTCGATGGCATCAAGGGCGGCAAGGCCGGGATCGCCATCCTCCACCGACGCCATCAGATGGGCGAAGGCCTCGTACCGGTCCTTGAAGGGCTGAGAATCCTCGCCCAGGGCCGCGGCATAGGCCGGCCATGTGAATGTGCTCGGGAACGGCGGATTGCCCATGCGGTGAAGGAAATGGGCGTGACTGCAGCTCAAGCCCCGTTTGCGCCCCCGGCACAGCCAGTCGAGATAAGCGTCCTCCCGGGTGCTGAAAGACCGGTCATGGGCCTGGGCCGCATAGAAGGCGTGGTCAAAGAGGTCCGTGCTCGAATAAGGCCGGCCTTCGGCGATCCCTCGGGTGATGAAATGGCGAAGCGCTTCGGCCGGATCGCGCGGATCGAGGTCCAGGTCCGGATTGAGATTGACATAGTCCTGGGCATCGAAGGGGCTGAGCCACAGGGCATCGGCCAAACCCCGCTCGATCAGGATCTTTTTGCAGACACTATCGGGATCGCCCGAGTCGATCGGGACAAGATCGGCATCCTGAGTGGTGGACACAACGGCTTGGGCAAAGCCGGTCCCGAGCCCGCTCCATTCCAGGATCATCTGACCGTCCCGCCAGATCCGCACATGCTCCCCGTCGACGGTCATGCGGTAGACACCGGCAAGATCGGCCGGGCTCGTATTGGCCTCATGCCTCCACAGTCCATGGAGAAAGGCGTTCACGACAAGCTTGCGCTCCTCCGGCCGGAACGCGATATGGAGCGGGATGTCGCTGCCTTCGGCTGCCTTGAAGTTGACCTCCGCGGATGTTTCGAAACCCTCCGTATAGACGAGATAAAACGCGCTCATACCGAATTCCTTTGGAACAGAACGGTCATGCGGCGAGCGCGTCGCGGGCCCGCGCGGCATCGTAAAGGTGGAAGTCGAGATCGTTGGCGTTTCGAAGATCCCGGTACAGATCCTTGCCGAGATCGGATCGGATGGCGTCAAGACGCTCCGCCAGGGACTGGGTTCCGCCATCGGTGCGGTTGGCGATTACGGGGCGGGCCGTGAAAGCCGGAAAATGTGGTCGCAGATACGCTTCGAGGCGCCGGATCGAGGCATCGAAATCCTCGACAATGCCGAGAAACGGCAGGCGCTCGAAGCCTGTGCGGGCCAGGGACGCGAGGTCCGTTATCGTCCGGCTCTCGAAGGCTGCCACCCGCCGTGCCTGGAAATTCCGGAATGCGAAGTCCCGGGGCCGCTCCAGCCGGTTGCGCACATAGTCCGCAAAGCCGAGCGTTTTGGCCATGCGCGCACCATAGGTATCGGCATCCTGGGTGCGCTCGAACCGATAGGCCGACTGGATGCGCAGCAGGGGATGGCGCAGGAACAGGATCGGCAGCACGAGAAGGTCCTTGTCCCCGTAATGGAGCCACCAGTCGCCGGTATGGGTGGAGAACGCGTCCATATCCGTCCGGCAGCGAATGAAACTGCGGACGAGATCCGCATTGCTGTCCCCCTGGCGGGTCGCGAATTCCTGCTGAATGAAGCGGGTTCCGAAGGTCTCGCGAAGCAGGATGTCAACGGATGATCCGGCATTCTTGAAGATATGGCAGTGGAGGATGGCGACCCGTCGTCCCGTTGGGCCGGACGGCACCGCACGCGTCGAGGACGCGAGGCAATAGCTGCGCCCTTGATAGGTTTTCTGGTCGATTCTCTGGAGGCCAAGATCCTTCAGATCGCTGCGGATTTCATCCGGCGGCGTGCCATCCGCCATGGCCAGAAGAGCCTTGGACAGGCGCAACAGGGGGCGGGGCAAGGGGCGGTTCACGGAACAGCCCGATCAGGCCGGCGTCGTGCTCGTG
>JBHJGV010000070.1:0-13935 GCA_050331455.1 Alphaproteobacteria bacterium | reverse complement strand
GGCGGCGGGCCCCCGGGCCGCCCCGGGCGCGGGCCGGCGCCGCCGGATCCGCCGGATCCGCCGGCGATCTGGCCCGCGCCTCCTTAAGTGCCTATGGTGCCCTTCTGCCGAGGGATGCGGACGGGGACCGCGCGTCTCGCTTGCAGGGGTTTATTAAGGCCGCTCTTGTTTAGTGGAGATGGGACGCGGCCTTGCCGGTGGCTGGGTTTTGCGGTACCCACGTGCAATCCGCACAGATTTTCAAGCAGTTGGATGTGCCAAAGCATGCTGTTTGACGAAGACAAAGGCTTGCGTGACCGATTGGTCCTCCTGAAACAGGAGCACCGGGATTTGGACATGGCGCTGGCCAGCATGGGCTTCCCGCCGGCCAATGACGGGCTTCAGCTTCAGCGGCTGAAAAAGCAGAAGCTGCGCCTGCGCGATGAGATCACCCGGATCGAAGACGAACTTTATCCCGATATAATCGCCTGAGTAGGACGCTGCCGGGCCTGTCAGCGACCGGCAAACCGGTGTAACCAGGACCCTCGCGAAGGGCCCCGGGACGGGGTCCTTCACGGCCCACTTATCCTGGGATGCGCAAGACGCCCTGCTCCGGACACACCATGACCGCCGAAACCCCACCCGCCGTCAGCCCCCTTCCCGACGACGTGACGGACCATCCGCCCGGCGCCGTTGCCGTGATCATGGGCAGCCAGTCGGACTGGCCCATCCTGCGCGAAGCCGTCGCGGTGCTCGATGAATTGTCCGTCTCCGTCACGGCCCATATCGTTTCGGCCCATCGCACGCCGGACCGACTGGTCCGCTTCGCCACCGGCGCCAAGGCGGCGGGGGTCAAGGTGATCATCGCCGGCGCGGGCGGAGCCGCCCATCTGCCCGGGATGGCCGCCGCCATGACGCCCCTGCCCGTCCTCGGCGTGCCGGTGGAGTCCCGAGCCTTGAAGGGCCTCGACAGCCTTTTGTCCATCGTGCAAATGCCCGGCGGCGTGCCCGTGGGAACCCTGGCCATCGGGCCGGCCGGGGCCCGCAATGCCGGCCTGATGGCCGCGGCGATCCTCGCCCTTTCCGACCCGGCCCTCTCTGCCCGGCTCGAGGCTTGGCGGGCCCGGCTCAGCGGCAGCGTGGCCCTTCACCCGGCGGACGATCAATAGGCTGCGGCTTCAGGAGGGATGGCCATGGACGGTCTGGTTCCGGGAGACACGATCGGCATTCTGGGGGGCGGACAGCTTGGGCGCATGCTGGCCCGCGCGGCCTCGCGCCTCGGGCTGCGCACTCACATTTATTGTCAGAGCGCTGAGGAGCCGGCTTGTGATGTGGCCGCTGCCGTCACCCTCGCGCCCTTCGACGACACGGCTGCCCTGCAAGCCTTCGCGCAGGCCGTTCGTGTGGTAACCTATGAGTTCGAAAACGTGCCCGCCGAGACCGTGTCCGTGCTTGAGACCCTGGTGCCCGTACGGCCGGGCCCGACGGCCCTGGCCGTCGCCCAGGACCGATTCACCGAAAAGACGTTCCTCAATGGCATCGGTGTGCCCACCACCGGCTTTGCGCCCATCGACAGCGCCCAGCAAATCGGGCCTGCGCTTGGCGTCCTTGGCACGCCTGCGGTGCTGAAATCCCGCCGCTTCGGCTATGACGGCAAGGGACAGACGCGGGTTGCAGCGGACACGGATCATCACGCAGCCTGGGACACCATCGGGCGCGCGCCGGCGATTCTTGAGGCCTTCGTGCCCTTTACCCGGGAGCTGTCTGTGATCGTGGCCCGGAGCGCTGCGGGCACCATCGCGGCCTATGATGTGTGTGAAAATCAGCACAGAGATCATATCCTGGCGCGCACTCTGGCGCCGGCCCGCCTGTCCGAGACGGCGGCCACCGCGGCCCGCGCCATGGCCGGGGCGATTGTCGACGCCCTCGATTATGTGGGCGTGATGGGGGTAGAGCTGTTCGAGACTGCGGAAGGCGCCTTTCTGGTCAATGAGATCGCGCCGCGGGTGCACAATTCCGGCCACTGGACCCTCGATGCCTGTGTCATCTCCCAGTTTGAACAGCATATTCGCGCCGTGGCAGGCTGGCCCCTGGGCACCATCGCCCGCCACTCGGACGCCGTCATGGTCAATCTGATCGGCGAGGACGTCACGGCCTGGCGCGAGGCCCTCGCCTGGCCCGACACGGCCCTGCACCTGTACGGAAAACGGGAGAGTCGCCGCGGCCGGAAGATGGGCCACGCCACAACATTATATGCCCTCGGAACACTGCCGGCGGATCTTTGACGCCGAACGGCGTTACCGCCTCGGGTCCGGGTAGCGCAGGGCCGTGAGGAGGTCGAGGGGGGATGGCAGCCCGGCGAAGGCGGATTTGGCCTGGGCCTTGACCTTTTCAAAGGTCATGACGTTCTCGATGCGGCGGTCGAGGAAAGCCCAGGTGGCCTCGTGGCCGACGGTCTCGTCCTCGAAATAGAACAGGGCCGTGGAGCCCAGTACGGCGGACAGGGTGGCCCGCTTGGTATAGTAGTTTACATCCGTGGACGTATCGCCGGCCGCGCGCCAGATCCGGTCTGCCGTGCGCGCCGTCAGGCGCAGCCCCAGCACGCCGCGGCCCGGATGACCCATGGCCTGGAGGGCCTTGTAGGCCGCATCCTTATGGGCCGTCATGGCATCGATCCGGACCCGGACCGCCTCGGTAATCTTGCGCCGTACCTTCATGGTGTCGAGCTCAAGACGCACCATATGGGCCGCCATGGTGTCGTCACAGCGCAGGGCATAGAGGTCGATCAGGTCCACAACACCGCCGGGCAGTGCCCGTTTGACCAGGGTCCGTTCAACCCCCGCCTCCCCCGCCGCGCGGGCGAGGACTGCCGCAGTCCAGCCTTCGAAGGGCACCAGCGGCAGGACCGTGTCGAGCAATGTCTCGCGAATGGGCGTCAGACTGTCGTCCCGGGTCTGGCGGGCGCCGAAACCGGTGCGGTCGGATGAAGCGGTCATGGTGATACCTCCTGCTGCGCGACATCGCCTTCGGCGGCGCGCTCTTCTGCAAGGACATGGGACCACTCGCTCTCGAACACCAGACTTTCAAGGCGCGTCATCCGATCCGGATAGAGCACGCCGTCCAGGTGGTCGACCTCGTGTTGAACCACCCTGGCGTGGAAGCCCGTGGCCTCCCGTTCAAGGGGCGTACCGTCAGACCCCAGGCCCCGATACCAGATATGGGGCGCCCGGGGCACCCGTCCACGCAGACCCGGGATCGACAGGCAGCCTTCCCAGCCCTCCTGCCGATCGGTGGTGTCGATGGTGATTTCGGGATTGATCAGCACCGTGAAGGGTGCCGTGTCCGCCGGGCCCGGGCTGCTCGCGCCGGAGCGGACCGCCGGCGCGTGGAACAGAATGACGCGCAAGGAGCGATAGACCTGGGGCGCGGCGAGGCCGGCGCCCTGGGCATCGAGCATGGTCTCGGTCATATCCTTGATCAGCCGCTGGACCTCCGGGTCCTGCGGATCGGCGACTGGCTGGGCGGGGCGGCGCAGCACAGGATGCCCCATGCGGGCGATTTTCAGAATGGCCATGGACTCATTGCCTTTCCGCAACGCGTGGCGCCGCGCCGGATGCGACGGTCAAACGCCCTGC
This sequence comes from Alphaproteobacteria bacterium, assembly GCA_050331455.1. Classification (GTDB taxonomy): domain Bacteria; phylum Pseudomonadota; class Alphaproteobacteria; order JAJFIK01; family JAJFIK01; genus CAYUYV01. The sequence goes on along the minus strand of JBHJGV010000070.1, from coordinate 10,321 downwards.
CGGCGAAACTCCCGCACATAGCGTTTCCAGTTCTCCACATAATGGGCGGCCGAGAGGGTGAGACCGGCGACCTGTTCCTCGCTCAGGGTACGGACCACCTTGGCCGGAGCCCCGAGCACCATGGAATTGTCCGGGATCTCCTTGCCCTCGGTGATCAGCGCCTTGGCGCCGATCAGGCAGTTTCGGCCTATTTTCGCGCGGTTGAGGACCACCGCGCCGATGCCGATAAGGGAATTGGCCCCCACGGTGCAGCCATGCAGCATGGCCATATGGCCAATGGTGACATCGGGCCCCAGGGTCAGCGGTGCACCGGGATCGGTGTGCAGCACCGACCCGTCCTGGACATTGGAGCGCTCGCCGATGCGGATAGGCTCGTTGTCCCCGCGCAGCACGGCGTTGAACCAGACGCTGGCCTCGTGCTCCAGGATAACCTTGCCGAGCACGGTCGCGTTCTCCGCAATCCAATAGGCGCCGCTGGCGGGCAGCGTGACCCGAGTTTCGCCCAGTTCGTAAATGGCCATGGCTCCTGTCCGCTTTTGGGTGGCTTCGCACAAACCCAGTATGGAAGCGCCGGCGGCAAAGAAAAAGGGCCAGGCGGACAGTTGTGTGTCTGCCTGCCCCTCTTGAGGAGACCAGCGTCAGTCGACGGACAAAATCAGAAGGAGGTATCCGTTTCGTCCAGGCTGACCACGCCTTCAAGGATCACCGTGCCGGCATCGAACATCAACTCCAGGCCGACGCCGGTGACCTGAACACGGGCACTTGTATCGTCAGCGTTGATGACGCCGTCAGTGTTGAGGTCGAAGTCATCGAAGGACCCGGCTGTCTGTGTGGCATCCAGCACATCCGTCCCCGCCGTGAAATCGGTGATTTGATCCCGGTCGAACGTGGCTTCGAGGATGAACATGTCGGCCCCTGCTCCACCGGTCAGGACATCGTTATCGTTCGACCCGTTGAGCGTATCGTCCCCGTCGCCGCCCTCGAGACTGTCCTGGCCGACATTGCCGAACAAAGTGTCATCGTCGAGGCCGCCCAGCAGGGTGTCGTTGCCCGATCCACCATCCAAAGAGTCCTCACCGGCGTCACCTGCGAGCGAATCGTTCCCGGACTGCCCGTGAATCCAATCGGCATGGTCACCGCCGCTGATGGAATCGCCGCCGGACCCACCCGTGACGATGTCCATGCCGGAGCCGCCTTCGATGGTATCGTTGCCGGACCCACCTTCGATCGAATCGTTGTCCTCGCCGCCGAAGATGACGTCGGCGCCAGCGCGTCCGAGAATGGTGTCTTCGCCACGACCACCATCGATGGAATCGCTGCCCGATCCTCCGTCAACGACGTCATTTCCGTTGAACGCCGTGATGGTGTCGTTGTCGGAGCCACCGCCGATGGAATCATCACCCGTACCGGCGTCGATGCTGTCCTTTCCGCCACCCGCTTCGATGGTGTCATTGCCAAGGGCACCCGTGACGGTATCATTGCCCGCACCGGACCGGATGCTGTCATTGCCCGACGCGCCGTCGATCGAATCATTTCCCTCGCCGCCGGAGAGGCTGTCATCGCCCGCCTCGCCCTCGAGCGTATCGTTCCCATCCTGGCCGAAAATAGTGTCACTGCCCTGCAATCCGCGCAGCGCATCCTGGCCGAGACCGCCCTTGATCAGGTCGTCTCCGGATCCGCCAGCGATCTGATCGTCGCCCCCATCACCGGACAGAGCATCGTCACCGGGGCCGCCCTTGATGGTGTCGTTTCCCTCGCCGCCCTCGAAAATATCGGTCTCACCGCCACCGTTCATCGAGTCGTTGCCAAGGCCGCCGAACCCAATATCGCTGCCCAGCGCACCATTGAGCGTATCGTCACCGTCATCACCGACGAGGGAGTCGTCACCGCCTTCACCACCCAGCCGGTCACTCCCGGGCCCGCCGATGAGCGTGTCGTTTCCTTCGGCGCCTCGCAGGGTGTCGTTCCCGCCAAAGCCGGTGATCGAGTCGTCTCCACTGCCGCCTCCAAGGAAATTAGGGCCGGCATCGCCATTAAGCACCTGATCTACCATGCCTTCCTCCGTCAGCGCGATCACAATAGAAATGTTCGCTTTATACGTGCGCGAAATCTGAAAATCCCATCGGTCGAGATCAATCGAGAGGTTTCATGAAGCACATGTTATGAAGTCAATGCAAGGTTCGATAGCGCATTAAGAGGCCGTCACGGATGACATTTGCAGCGCCGTTGACACGCCTTGCCCTGCGGTCTTCGCCAACCGGTCAAAGGCCATGAGCTGCTCCATGAGACCGTCGAGGGCGTCGAGCGGCACCATGTTGGGTCCGTCGGACGGCGCCTCGTCAGGCGACTGATGGGTTTCGATGAAAACGGCCGCCACGCCCACCGCGACCGCGGCGCGGGCCAGAACCGGCACGAATTCGCGCTGGCCGCCGGATGAGGCTCCCTGCCCGCCCGGCTGCTGCACCGAGTGGGTCGCGTCGAACACGACCGGCACGCCGAGGCCGGCCAGTTGGGGCAGCGCTCGCATATCGCTGACCAGGGTGTTGTAACCGAAGCTGACCCCGCGCTCGGTCACCAGAATGTTCGGATTGCCGGCTCCGGCGATCTTCGCCACCACATTCTTCATGTCCCACGGCGCCAGGAACTGTCCCTTTTTCACATTGACGACCGCCCCCGTCTGCGCCGCGGCCACCAGCAGATCGGTCTGACGGCACAGGAAAGCCGGGATCTGGAGCACGTCCACCACTTCGGCCACGGGCCCGCACTGGCCGGCTTCGTGAACATCCGTCAGCACGGGAATGGAAAAACTGCGTTTGATCTCCTCGAAAATCGGCAGGGCCGCCTCAAGCCCCATGCCGCGCGCCCCGGTGAGGCTCGTCCGGTTCGCCTTGTCGAAGGAAGTCTTGTAAATGAGCCCGATCCCGCGGCGCCGGGTCAGATCCGTCAGCCGCTCGGCCATCATCATGGCATGGTCGCGGCTTTCGAGGGCACAGGGGCCGGCGATCAGCGTCAGCGGGCGGTCATTGGCGATGGAGAGGTCACCGACGGACACGAGGGCTTTGGGGGCGGTGGAAGTCATGGCGGGATCTCCGGCTGCGGGCCCTTTGTGAGGATCGCCCCCGGCCCGCGGCCCGTGGGCCGAAGACGCCGGGCCATACCCGTCAGACGAGGCGGGATTGCCTGAGGGCGGCTTCCACGAAGGACGCAAAAAGGGGATGGGGGGCGAAAGGGCGTGATTTGAGTTCCGGGTGGAACTGGACCCCGATGAACCAGGGATGGTCCTGGAGTTCGATGGTTTCGGGGAGCGAGCCGTCCGGCGACATACCTGCGAACACAAGGCCATGCTGTTCAAGGACCGGCTTGAACCCCAGATTGACTTCATAGCGGTGCCGATGCCGTTCGGAAATGCTCAGGGCACCATAGATCTTGGCGATTTGGCTTCCGGGCTGCAGGGAGGCGGGATAGGCGCCCAGGCGCATGGTCCCGCCGAGATCGTCGTGCTCGAACCGCTTCTCGCGTTCGCTGCCCCGGGTCCATTCCTTCATCAATCCGACCACGGGCGCGTCGCTTTGGGCGAACTCGCTGGAGCAGGCATCCTTCAACCCGGCCACATTCCGCGCGACCTCGAGCACGGCGAGCTGCATGCCGAAACAGATGCCGAAAAACGGAATATTGTGGCGCCGCGCAAAGGCCACGGCCGAGATCTTGCCTTCCGCACCGCGCTCCCCGAAACCGCCGGGCACGAGCACACCGTGGATATGGGCAAGCCGGTGGGCCACGTCGTCGCCTTCGAAATCGTCCGCGGCAATCCAGTCAATTTCCACCCGCGTGTTATTGGCAAGCCCCCCATGCACCAGCGCTTCGACCAGGGATTTGTACGCGTCCTGGAGGCCGGTATATTTTCCGACCACGGCGATCCGCACACAGCCTTCCGATTGCCGGGCCCGGCGGGAAATCTCGCGCCAGCGGGACAGGTCCGGCGCCGGCGCGTCGTGGAGCCCAAAGGCGCGCAACACCTCCAGGTCAAAGCCCTCGCGGTTATATTGTTCCGGCACGCCATAAATGCTGGGGGCATCGAGGGCCTGGATGACCCGGCTCGGCTTCACATTGCAGAACAGCGCAATCTTGTTGCGCTCGTCCAGCGGAATGGGCCGGTCCGCCCGGCAGAGCAGAAGGTCCGGCTGGATGCCGATGGAGCGCAGTTCCTTCACGGAATGCTGGGTGGGCTTGGTTTTGAGCTCACCGGCGCTCGGGATGAAGGGGACCAAGGTCAAGTGAACAAAGATGGCCTGGTCTTCGCCCACCTCATTGCCGAACTGGCGAATGGCCTCAAAAAACGGCAGGCCCTCGATGTCTCCGACCGTTCCGCCGATCTCGCACAGGCAGAAGTCGATGTCATCGGTATCTGCACGGATAAAGTCCTTGATGGCGTCGGTCACATGGGGAATCACCTGGACCGTCACACCCAGAAAGTCTCCGCGCCGCTCCCGTCGCAAGATGTCCTGATAGATTTGTCCTGTGGTGACATTGTCGCCCCGGCTTGTCGCGACCCCGGTGAACCGTTCGTAGTGTCCAAGATCGAGATCGGTTTCAGCACCATCGTCGGTCACATAGACCTCGCCGTGCTGAGTCGGGCTCATGGTGCCCGGATCGACATTGAGATAGGGATCGAGCTTGCGAAGACGGACGGAATAACCGCGCGCCTGGAGCAACGCACCGAGAGCCGCGGAGGCGAGACCTTTTCCAAGGGAAGACACCACGCCGCCGGTTATGAAAATGAACCGCGCCATGGGCGTTCCTTATACGCGCGTCGAGCGGCCAAGCCAACTGTTTCGTCAGCCCCTCGCACCGGTCCTGAGCGGTGTGACACTGCCCTGAGTCCCGCGCGGAAGGGGAGTCCGAAAGGCCCGCCCAAGGGTGGCCACCCAAGGGTGGCCGCCCAAGCGTGACCAGAAACCCGGCGTGAGCAGAAAAGGTGACCGGAAACGAGTGGCCGGACACGGGCGCCCGGCCTGCCAAGCGCAGGGCCGCGATTTAGCGGGGAGGTTCAGCCTCGCTCTCGGTCGCGTCGGGAGTGGCCGGTTCCGGTGCGGCGGCATCCTCCTTGACCGTGGCCGGAGCATCGCCGGCCGGTGTCTGGTCCTCCGATGCCGGAATATTGGCCGGCGCCTCGACGCTCGGCATGGGAACCATGTCGTCCATGGGCACGGGCGGTGCGTTCGTCCCGGCCACTGCGCCCGCATCAACCGGCGGCGCCAGCCCGTCGCCCTCGAGATCGGACAGGGGCGCTTCGGGAGCGGCCGACGACGCCGCGGTGTCCGGCGTGACCTCAAGGACGGAGGCCGGTCCTTCGGCATTGCCCTGGGCCAGGAGCGTGAGCAGGATCGAGGTACAGAAAAAGCCGACGGCCAGAAGAGACGTGGTGCGGGTCAAGGCATTTGCGGCCCCGCGGCTGGACAGCATGCCGCCGCCGCCGCCGCCGCCGATGCCCAATGCACCGCCTTCGGAGCGTTGAAGAAGAATCGAGCCCACCAGGGCGCTGGCAATCAGCAGGTGGACGACGAGAAAAAGATTTTCCATTGGACAGTCCTTTGGTTCCTCGCAGATGCGCCGGGCGGCAGCAGGGTGGCCACCCGGACCGCAGCACCTGGACAGGTGTGACATTTAACCACGAGCGGCTGGACCCAGGTGGCCCTCTCAGGCCGGCACCGCCCGAATGATGGCTTCGAAATCCACCGCGCGCAGGCTCGCCCCGCCGATCAGTCCCCCATGGACGTGGTCAACGCGGAAGATGTCGGCCGCATTGCCCGGCTTGACCGATCCGCCATAGACCAGCCGCATGGCCTCGCCATTGGCGCCGAAACGCAGGCCGAGCGCCTTATGCAGATGGGCGTGCACTTCGGCAATCTGGTCCAGGGTCGGCGTGCGGCCGGTGCCGATCGCCCATACGGGTTCATAGGCGACGATGACCGTGGAGGCCGTCGCGCCGTCGGGCACGGATCCGGTGAGCTGATCGCTGAGCACGGCAAGGGTCTCGCCCGCATCCCTCTGCCCCTCGGTCTCTCCAATACAAATGATTGCTGTGAGCCCCTGCGCAAGGGCTGCCTCGGCCTTCGCGCGCACCAGGACATCCGTCTCCCCATGGTCGGCTCGGCGTTCCGAATGGCCCACAATCACCGCAGACGCGCCCGCATCGCGCAGCATCGATGCGGCGATATCGCCCGTGTGGGCGCCGCTGTCTTTCCAGTGACAGTCCTGCGCCCCGATCCTGGTGGGCCCCTCCGCGCATCGGGCTGCGAAATCCGCCAGCAGCGTCGCAGGCGGGCAGATCATCACGCCGCACGACGCAGGCGCGGCCCGCAGCGCTGCCTGAAGCACGGTCAGCTCCTCGGCCGCAGCGCGCAGACCATTCATTTTCCAGTTGCCGATGACGACACGTTCCATATCCGCCCCCAAAATGGCCAGTCTCCCGTGAACGATCTCCCGTGAACGATCTCCCTTTGGACGATCCCCCTTGGGTGATCCTCGCTTGGGCGAACTTCATGTTGCGTGCCACCGGCGACGCCCACCCATCACGGTCAGGCGCGAAGCGGTTGCCGCAACGCGACCCCATTCCTATGATCCGGCAACCTTACAAGCGGCGATGGGGATCGGGAACTCCCCCGTCGATCGCCGGCCAGTCGCGTGACGGGACGGACGCAGCGGTTCGCGATTTCGCGGACCGTGCCGTCTTTATTCAATCTTTTTGGCACCGCCAAGCCGCCAAGCCCATGGGAGGGCCCGCCATGCTGTCGCAATTGCGCAGTGCGTCCAAGACCTGGATCGCCGCCCTGTTCATTCTTCTCCTCGCCGGATCGTTCCTGATTTTCGGCGTTGAGGACGTCTTCCGGACGCCGGTCGAGAACACGGTCGCCGAAATCGACGATATCGCGATCGAAGCCCAGGCCGTGAGGCGGGAGTTCGACAGTCTGCGCAGCCGGCTCGGCGGCGGCGAGGAGCCGATCCCCACCGAACAGGCCCTGGCTTTCGGTCTGGACCGCATGGCGGTGGACCAATTGATCAGCCGGGCGGTGCTGGACAAGAAGGCCCGTGACCTGGGCCTGACCACAGCCGACAGCGTGCTGGCGGGCGAGATCCGCGCCAGCGACTCCTTCGCCGGTCCCACCGGCAGTTTCGATGAGCAGCTTTATCGGGAATTGCTGAGCATCAACCGGCTGACCCCGGCCATGTTCGAGGCCAGCGTGCGGGACGACCTGACTCGGACCCAATTGGTGGACGCGGTCGCCGCGGGTTTTCGCACGCCGCGGGGCCTCGCCGATGCCCTTTACCGCTTCACCGCCGAGCGCCGGCGCGTGACCTATCTCGCCGTGGCGCCATCGGTGGTTTCGAACCCGCCGGAGCCGGAAGAGGGCGATCTGCAAACGCTTTATGACGCCGAATCCTTCCGCTTCACCATTCCGGAAACCCGCAGCTTCACCGTGCTCGCCTTGAGCCCCGTGACCCTAGCCGAAACCGTGGACGTCAACGAGGACCGGCTGCGCGCGGAGTATGAGTTCCGCAAAGAGAGCTTCCTGAAGCCTGAATCCCGCCGCGTGCGGCAGGTCGTCTTCGACGATGCCGATGCGGCCGCCAAGGCCCGCAACCGGATCGCCGAAGGCGGGTCGCTGGTCGATATCGCGGCGGAACGGGGTTTGACCCAGGACGACATTGATCTGGGCGATCTGACACGCGACGGCTTTTTCGACGCGGCCGTGGCCGAGGGCGTGTTTGCCCTGCCCGCCCCCGGCGTGACCCCCGTCATCGAGGGCAGTCTGGGTTTTGTCATTGCCGAAGTGACGGCGATCAATGCCGGCCAGGAAAAGGCCTTTGAGGAGGTGGCGGACGACTTGCGCGGCGAGCTGGCCATCGAGCAAGCCTCCGATGTGGTGAACGACCTCATCGACCGGGTGGAGGACGGACGCGCCATGGGCCAGACCCTCGAAGAGATCGGCGAGGCCCTCAATATTGCCGTGGTCAGCGTCGAGGGCGTCACCCAGCGCGGCCAGACCGTGGACGGGGAGCAGCCCGACGGTCTGCCGCAGGATCCCGCCATTGTGTCCATCGCCTATGACAGTGAGATCGGGCTCGACAATCCCTTCGAGCCCCTGGCCGACGGCGGCTATTTCCTCCTCCGGCTCGACGATGTGACGCCCTCCTCCGTAAAACCCTTCGAAGCCGTGCGCGACGAGGTCGAGACCCTGTGGCGCCAGCAGCGCACCCGCAGCCTGCTGACCGAGGAGGCCCAGACCCTGGCCGAGCGTGTGCGCACCGGGGAGACCTTCGAGACCGTGGCCGCCGACATTGACGGACGGGTCGTCACGCCCGTGGAGCCGATCGACCGGACCACCCGCGATGAAGTGCTTTCGGACAGTCTGATTACGGATCTGTTCAAGGCGCCCGAAGGCGGCATCGTGATCGGTCCGGCAAGGGACGGGGTGAGCCAGGTCGTCGCTCAGGTCACCGAGATCGTGCCCGCTCCCGAGGAGACCGCAGACACGGCCATCCGCACCATCCGCTCACGCCTCGACGAGACGATGGAAAGCGATGCCGTCCAGGTGCTCGTCGGCGCCCTGCGCAAACAGTATGACGTGGAGGTCAATGACCGGGCCCTCGCCGATGCCGTGGGCCGCACGGTCGAGGGGGCGGCCATCCGATGACCGATCAACCGGACAGCCGCGGCGCCGATGGGGCGTTTGGCGCTTTCGAACGCACCTATGGGGCCGGGCGGCCCCAGGCCGTAACCCGGCGCATTCCGGCGGATCTCGAAACACCCGTCTCGGCCTTTTTGAAGCTGACGGCCGGCCGGCCCCACGCCCAGGCCATGAGCGTGCTCTTGGAATCCGTGGAGGGCGGTGCGGTTCGCGGGCGATATTCCGTCATCGGACTGAAACCGGATCTGTTGTTCCGGATCGTCGATGGCCGGGCCGAGATCAACCGCCGCATCCGCGAGGACGCAGACGCCTTCGACCCCATGGACGCCGATCCCCTCGATGCCTTGCGCGCGGTGATCGGCGAGACCGCCATGGATCTTGCGCCGGGCACGCCGCCGGCAGCGGTCGGCCTGTTTGGCTATATGGGCTATGACTGTGTGCGCTTCATGGAACGCATGCCTGAGCCCAAGGCGAACACCCTGGGCTTGCCCGATGCGATGTTCTTCCGCCCCAGCATCACGGCCGTGTTCGATGGCGTGACCGGCGAAATCCTGCTGACGACGCCCGTTTGGCCCCGCACGGATGTGAGCGCCCGCGAAGCCCATGACCGGGCCATGGACCGGCTGGGCGCAGCCATCGCCGACCTCGCCGCGCCGCTGCCGCCGGGTTTCCTCCAGCACAGGCCTGCCGTATCGGTAAACGCCGCAGAACCGGTTTCCAATACGACCCATGAGGACTATCTGGCGAAGGTGGAGGCGGTTCGCGCCTATATCGAGGCGGGCGACGCCTTTCAGGTCGTGCCCAGCCAGCGCTTCAGCCAGCCCTTCCCCCTGCCCTCCTTCGCGCTTTACCGCTCCTTGCGCCGGCTCAACCCGTCACCGTTCCTGTTCCACATGGATCTCGGTGGCTTTTCCCTCGTGGGGTCGAGCCCGGAACTGCTTGTCCGCCTGCGGGACGGCACGCTCACCATCCGCCCCATCGCCGGCACGCGGCCCCGCGGCGCGGCGCCAGAGGAAGATCAGGCGCTTGCGGACGATCTGCTCTCGGACGAAAAAGAGCGGGCCGAGCACCTCATGCTGCTCGATCTGGGGCGCAACGATGTGGGCCGGGTCGCCGAAACGGGCAGCGTGCGGGTGACAGAGCGCTTTTCCGTCGAGCATTACAGCCACGTCATGCACCTCGTCTCGAATGTGGAGGGCCGCTTGCGCGCGGACCGGGACGCCGTGGCGGCCCTGACGGCCGGTTTCCCCGCCGGCACCGTCTCGGGCGCCCCGAAAATCCGGGCCATGGAGATCATCCACGCGTTGGAGCAGGACCGGCGCGGGCCCTATGGAGGACTTGTCGGCTATTTCGCGGCGGACGGCAGCATGGACAACTGTATCGCGCTGCGGACCGGCGTGGTGAAGGACGGCATGCTCCATGTTCAAGCGGGAGGCGGCGTGGTTGCCGACAGCAACCCCGAGGCGGAGTATCTGGAAACGGTGAACAAGGCCCGCGCCCTGTTCCGGGCCGCTGCCGATGCCACACGCTTTGCCGCGGTGCTGGACGAGGGCACGCAACCGGGCCCCGATGGCCGGCGCATGGGCTGGTAGATACGCGGCCCCGATCCCGCCCACCACGCCCCCACCACG
>JBHJGV010000069.1:0-39729 GCA_050331455.1 Alphaproteobacteria bacterium | reverse complement strand
GGCCGTATGGCGCCGGGTCCACGGCATCGAGGCGTTTCTCGGCGGCCCTGCGGCCGCCGTGCGTGGGCGCGATCCGGTCATCGCGTTCGCCCGCCTCCGGAAAGGTTGCTTTCAGAAAAGCGGCGAGGGCGTCCCGGTCCTCAAAAGCGCGAGGCAACGGGTCGTGGGTGTGTGTCTGCGTGTCCATGACTCGCGACATAGCGCACCGGTGCGGGGTGACCAGCCTTGCTCGGTGCCCCGGCCTTTACCGTCCCGAAGGCCTTTGCGGCTTATCCTTGCATGCGAATTGGGGGTGCGGGGTTGCCGACCATGGAGGCGTTTTCCGGAGTCTTGGAGCGTCTCGCGGCGCCGGGGGCGCGGCGGACGCGGCTGTTCGTTATGGCTGGACTCTTGTCGGGCCTTGCGGCGTGTCTGCGTCTGCCGGCCCCCCTCGCAGACCGGCGCGAGGCGGAGCTGCGGGCCACGGCCTCCACCCTGGCCGCGCCGCCCGAGCATGGCACGGGCGAGCCCGGTGTCCGGCTCGGGCGGATCCCCCTTATCGGCTTTGATTTCCTGCGTCTGAGCGATCCGTCCGCCTACGGGGCCTATCGCTTCGAGGCGGGGGAGGTGACCCTGGCCGCGCGCGTGTCCCGGGTGCAGGACGATATCGAGCGGGCCGTGGCGCGTCTGGAGCGGGCCGGCTTGCAGGCGGAGGCGATTGCCGAGGCGGACCGGGCCCGTCTGGCCATTCTCGCCACGGCGTTGGGCAGCGGCCAGCGCCTGGAGACAGGCGCCGAGATACGCCGCCGGGCCTGGCACAATCGGGCTGCCCTTGCCGACGCGGTCGAGGCCGGCCTGGCCTGGGAGGCCGCTTTCCAGGCGGCAGCGGACCGGGCCGTAACGCTGGAGCCCTTGGGCGACAGCCCCGGCCGCCTGTCCGACGGGCTCGCGCGTTATGCGCAGGCCCTTGGGCGCCTGAGAACGGCCTATCAGGCCCTCGACGAGGCCTTCGAGGCTCTTCCCCGATCGGGTCCCGCCATCCCGTAAGCCTGCTCCGTATCAAACGCCGTTCCGACGCGGCTTTTCCTTGTCACGCTGATCCGTGTTTCGTACCTGATGGGGGCGTTTTTCAGACATGCCGTCAGCAGGGGACACGCGCTCATGTCTCAACCCGACGCTGGGAGCCGCGTCGCCGGTCTCCTCCGGTCGATGCTCGATGCCCTGCGCGCCGCCGTGGAGGGACCCCGGTTCCAGACCTTGATCACCATCGCCATTCTGGTCAATGCGGTGACTCTGGGTCTCGACACGTCAAAGCAGGTGCGCTCGCTCGCCGGGCCGGTGCTTGATGCCGTGGACCGGGCCATCATCGCGTTGTTCGTGTTCGAACTCCTGGTCAAACTCCTGGCCTATCGCCTGTGGTTCTTCCGAAGCGGTTGGAACATTTTCGATTTCGTCATTGTCGGGATCTCTCTCGTTCCGGCCACGGGAAACCTCTCGGTCTTGCGCGCCTTTCGCATTCTTCGGATCCTGCGCCTTTTGTCCGTGGTGCCCCAGCTTCGCCGGGTTGTCGAGGCGCTGCTGTCCTCCATTCCGGGTATGGGCGCGATCATGGGCGTGCTGACGCTCTTTTTCTATGTGGGTGCTGTCCTGGCCACCCGGACCTTCGGCGAAGGCTTTCCCCAATGGTTTGGGGACGTGGGCGCTTCCATGTACACGCTGTTCCAGATCATGACCCTGGAGAGCTGGTCCATGGGGATCGTTCGTCCGGTGATGGAAACCTATCCGCTCGCCTGGATCTTCTTCGTGCCTTTCATTTTCATCACCAGTTTCATGGTGCTGAATCTGTTCATTGCGATCATCGTCAATTCGATGAATGCGCTGCACCAGGAAGACGTGGCGGCGATGCAGGATGCCGATGCCCATGTCCATCAGGATCATGTGGCTCTGGTGGACGAAATCCGGGCCCTGCGCGGTGAAGTACAGGCGCTCAAACAGGAAATCCATGCCGCGAATGGTCAAGCGGTCAAGGCGCCGATCGAAGAGCCGACCGGGCTTTAGGCGGATCTGGCTTCCATGCCGGAAGCCGGCATGGGACCTGGCGGGCCGTCAGCTGCCATGGCGCTTTTCCAGAACCGTTTCCAGTCCGTCTGCCGACGTTTGATACACATGGGACATCTCTCCCATGATGTCGTCCCATGCCGCCACGTCGAACCCGTCCGCCACCTCGAAGCTGTCAACGCCGCAGCGGGCCATGAAGGCGACCTGATCGCGCAGCACGTCGCCCACCGCCCGGATCTCGCCCGTGAAGCCGTAGCGCCCGCGCAGGAGCCGGGCCGAGGAGTAGCCGCGGCCGTTCTTGAAGGCCGGGAACTCAAGGGCGATCAAAGAAAAACGCTGCAAATCCTCCGCGACGAGGGCCGGGGACTGATCGTCCTTCAGGCGAAGGCCAATGGGTCCGTTGTGACCCATCAGGCGCTCCCGGTCGGCCTGCCAGCGCTCCAGCGTGACCATGATGGGCGCATCGCCCCCCAGCACCGTTTCGCCCTCTTCGAATATCCAAGGATCTTCGACGACCGCTCCGTCCTTAATGATCGGCATAGAGTGCCTCCTTGAAGGGTGCAGCGCCCACACGGCGATAGGTGTCGAGGAAGCGCTCCTCTCCATCCCTCAGGGCCAGGAACGTATCCACGATCGTATCGATGGCGCCGGGGACTTCTTCCTCGGCAAAAGCGGGCCCGATAATGTCGGCCACGGAGGCGGTCTCGTCCGCGCTGCCGCCCAGGCTGATCTGGTAGAACTCGACACCCTTCTTGTCGACGCCCAGAATACCGATATGACCCACATGGTGGTGGCCGCACGCATTGATGCAGCCGGATATCTTCACCTTCAGCTCACCGATGGTCTGCTGACGCTCAAGATCGGCAAAGCGCTCGCTGATCGCCTGGGCAATGGGGATGGCGCGGGCATTGGCAAGGTTGCAATAGTCAAGGCCCGGGCAAGCGATGATGTCCGACACAAGGCCCAAATTGGCGGTGGCGAGACCTTGTGCCTTCAGGCCCTGCCAGACGTCGTAAAGGTCCCGCTTGCGCACATGGGGCAGGGTGAGGTTCTGTTCGTGGGTGACGCGGACCTCCGAAAAGGCGAACCGATCCGCAAGCGCCGCAACCGCATCCATCTGGTCGGCCGAGGCATCGCCCGGGATGCCGCCGATCGGCTTGAGCGAGATATTGGCGATGGCATAACCGGGCTTGCGGTGCGCGACCACATTCACCTTGACCCATTCGGCAAAGGCCGGATCGCTGGCCAGGGCCTGTTCATAGGCCGGGTCCGTGTCGGGAAGATCCTCAAAGGCCGGCGGCGCGAAATAGGCCATGATGCGGTCCATCTCGCCTTTCGGCAGGGTCGCGGGCATATCCGTCCGTAGGGCCGCATATTCGTCCTCGACCATGCGGGTAAATTCTTCCGTGCCCGTTTCGTGTACGAGAATCTTGATGCGCGCCTTGTAGAGATTGTCCCGTCGGCCGAGCTGGTTGTAGACGCGCAGGATTGCTTCCAGATAGTTCAGCAGCTCCCTGCGGGGCAGGAAATCGCGCACCTTCTTGGCCAGGAAGGGGCTGCGCCCCTGACCGCCGCCGACAAAGATGCGGTAGCCGACCTCGCCCGCCTCGTTCCGGCGGATTTCGATGCCGATATCGTGGACCTGGATCGCGGCCCGGTCGTGGGGCGCGCCGGTGACGGCAATCTTGAATTTCCGGGGCAGGAAGGAGAATTCCGGATGAAAGGTCGACCATTGACGGATCATTTCCGCCGTCGGACGGGGATCTTCCACCTCGTCGGCGGCTGCGCCGGCATATTGATCGGCCGTCACATTGCGGATGCAGTTGCCGCTGGTCTGGATGGCGTGCATCTCTACGGTTGCCAGGTCATCGAGGATGTCTGGAATGTCGCCCAGTTTCGGCCAGTTATACTGGATGTTCTGGCGGGTGGTGAAGTGGCCATAGCCCTTGTCATAGGTCCGGGCCACATGGGCCAGCATGCGCATCTGGTCCGATGACAGGGTGCCATAGGGGATCGCAACGCGCAGCATATAGGCGTGCAACTGGAGATAGACCCCGTTCATGAGGCGCAGGGGCTTGAACTGGTCCTCGGTCAAGTCCCCTGACAGGCGGCGGGCCACCTGACCGCGGAACTGCTTGACCCGTTCGGCCACCATGGTCCGGTCGAATTCGTCGTAGCGATACATGGACACTCCTCGCCGCTGAGGGCTTCGTTGGGCCGCCGTTCCGGTCCCCTGAGCACTGAAAAAGGCGCCGTGCGCGCCGTCAGTCTTCTGCCTGTTTTCCCAGATCCAGCCTCACCGTGGGGCCGAGCGCCCGGATTTTCTCCCGCGCCGAGAGGGCGGCGACCAGGCCGTCATCCCCGGGCACCACATCGAAGGGATAGACGTCGACGACCATGCGCCGTTCAATATCCGCCCGGGCCGCGGCGAGCCAGGTGTCGAGATCATCTTCGAGGCCCAGCACCTGCGCCTCGGTCAGATTCAGGCTCCAGCGCCGCATGGGCGTGAAATACACCACTTCCCCGTCGTCGAGCCGGTTGGCGGTGATGACCTGGGGATGCTTGCGCGGAGCCATGGGGTCCTCCTGTTGCCGCGGGGCTGCCCGGCATGTGGCCCCCTTTGTATTCTCCATCAAGGGCCGCGTAAAAAGTATAGATTACAAGATTAACTGTGGAATTTGGCGCGGGTCTGTGCTCCGGCTCATTCGAGGCCATCCAACGTGCTTTCATGCCAACCCGCGAGCAGGCGGCGCTCCAGGGCCGACAGGGCGAGATAAATGCCGATGCCGAGCAGGGACAGCAGGACCAGCGCCGCGAACATGCGTGGCACCTCCAGCCGGTTGGCCGCCTCCATGATGCGCCAGGCGAGCCCTCCGGAGCCCCCCGATCCGGCGACGAACTCCGCCGTCACCACGGCGATGAGGCTCAGTCCCCCGGCGATTTTCATACCGGCGAGCATGTAGGGCAGGGCATTGGGCAGGCGCAGGCGCCACAGAACCTGCCAGCGATTGGCGCGGTAGAGCTGGAACAGGGCCTGGAGATTGGGATCCACCGAACGCAACCCCGTCAGCGTGTTGGCGAGGACGGGAAAGAAGGCCACGATGAAGGCGAGCATCAGGATGGCAAGCCGGGGGCGGTCGATTCCCACCCAAATGACGATCAGGGGGGCGATGGCAACGATGGGCGTGACCTGGAGAATCACCGCATACGGATAAAGAGCCCGCTCCAGGAGGCGGCTTTGGGCGAACAGCACCGCAAGGCCGATCCCGCCGGTGACCGCAAGGCCGAAGGCCAGCACCGCGAGCCACAGGGTGGTCAGCGCCGCATTCAAGAGGCCTGGCCCGTGGGTCCACATGGCGCCGGCGATGGCGCTGGGCGGCGGGAGCACATAGCGCGGCACGTCGAGCACCGTGACGGCCGCCTCCCACAGCACAAGGAGGAAACCGCCGAACAGCGCGGGCAGGACACGCAGCCAGGACGGTCCGCCATCCTCCGGCTCGATGGCTGGCCCTTCGGCGGTTTCTTCAGCGCTCTCGATCATGCCTATTCCCCTTGTTTCACCCCTTTGCGCCATCGCGATGCGCCCTGCTCACCCGGACCGTCAGGTCATGCAGGCCTTCAGGCTCGCCGAGACCTGAGCCGCGATGCGCAGGAAGTCCTCCCCGTGACGGAAGGCGGCGCTGCGCGGTCCCTCACGGGGCACACGGATGATTTCGTAAATGCGGCCTGGCCGCGGGCTCATGACCACGATGCGGTCCGACAAATAGACCGCTTCACTGACCGAGTGGGTGACGAACACCACGGTCATGGCATGGGCCTGCCGGATGGCCAGCAGGTCATCGTTCAAGTCGTTGCGGGTGATCTCATCAAGGGCGCCGAAGGGCTCGTCCATCAGGATCACGGCGGGGTCGGTCACCAGGGCCCGGGCCAGGGCCGCACGCATGCGCATGCCCCCGGACAATTGCCTCGGGAAACGATCCTCGAAACCGGCAAGCCCCACCCGCTCCAGCGCCGCGGCCACGCGGGCGTCTTCGTCCATGGGCGGGCGGGCGGTGCCCAGATGGAAGGGAAGGGCCACATTCTCGGCAATCCTGGCCCAGGGCATCAACGTGGGATCCTGGAACACCACGCTGATCTGCCCGTCCGCATCGGCAAGGCCGGGGCGCTCCAGACGGCCCCCGGTCGCTGGCGACAGGCCGGCGAGAATGCGCATCAATGTGCTCTTACCGCATCCGGACGGTCCGAGGAGGGAGACAATCTCGCCCGTGATCACATCCAGATCGACCCGGTCGAGGGCCAGTGTTCCGTCCCGGTATTGTTTCGACAGGCCGCGGGCACGGAACAGGGGCGTCCCCTGCATGTCATCGGTGACCTGCGGGTTATCGGCGACCGGTGTGATCATCGCCGCCGAGGGCCGTGTTTCGGCGCGGCTCAAGGACGGGCCTCGCCGTCGTCGGAGGCCGGGAGAAACGCCATGGTAAAGGCGTCCTGCCAGGGCAGGTCATCGTCATAAAGGCCCGCGTCCCGCATGACGGTGAAAAAGGTTTCCCAGCGCTCCCGGGTCATGGCGCCGACGTCGAGCCCGGATCCGGTTTCGGGAATCACGATCCCGTAGGACAGGAGCTTCTGGCGGGCTTGTTTCAGGATATCCGGTTCCATGTCCGGATTATCCTTGAGGATCAGGGCATGGGCCGGCGCTGGATCCTCGAGGAGATAGCGGCGCCAGCCTTCGATGCTGGCCTCCACGAAGGCTCGTACCACCGGCGCACGTTCGTCGATCATCTCTTGCCGGACAAGCACCAGGGTCGCGTAGCTGGGATAGCCGTAATCCGCCAGCAGATAGACTTCCGGTTCGACACCCAGTTCACGGGCGATGATATACGGTTCGGACGTGATGTAGCCCTGCTGGATTGCCCGGGTGTCGACCAGGAACGGCGCGACATTGGACGTGTATTTGCGAATCTGGCTGTCCGTGAACCCATATTCCGCTGCAAGCCAGGGCCACCAGGCCGTGCGGCTGGCATCGGCGATCATGACCGGCTTGCCCTGAATGTCCCCGAGCGTGTTCACATCCTCGCGCGGATGTGTAATCAACACCTGCGGATCCTTTTGGAATGACGCCATCACTGCGCGGGCTGGAACGCCGGCCCGAATCAGATTGAACGGAATGAAACTGTTGGAGCCCATGGCGAAGTCGACCGCCCCGGCTGCCACGAGCTGAGGAACATTCACCGATCCCCCGCCCGGCAGAATATCGACGGTCATTCCACGGTCCTCATAGAGTCCGAGGGCCTTGGCCATGTAGAAACCGCCGTGTTCCGCCTGTGCCACCCAATCCGTGGCGAATGTGACCCGGGTCAGGGACGTCTTCGATGTGTTTTCATCTTCGGCGGACTCACCGCAGGCGGTGATCCCGACAGACAAACCCACAAACAGGACTAGGGTCGAAAAAAGATGGTGGAATGACACAGGATAGGGCATGTCCAAATCCTTGCTACGGGGAGCGTGAGCGGCTTCGGGAGTGCGCGCGGCCCTCTTTGAGAAAGACACGAGGTAAAACGACATCCTGACCGGGGTGAGGATGCCTGTGGAGGCCAAAACGCGGATCTGTCCGACGCTTCGGTCCCATACCCGCGCCCGGACATTCGGGGAAAGACGGCTCGCCGCCCTGTGCGGGATCTGCCTTTTCCCTGTCGGTTGAGAGTGTAGGAAAGCGGCCCGGTCCCTGCAATTGACATTGCCCCGCCCGGGTTCGCATGGCATGGCCTTTGCAAACGGTCCCGCAGGGAGACATGCCGACGGGGCGCGTGGGGCCAACGACTGTTGGGAAGTTTGACGATGAATGTAATGAGTCAGAGTGTTGTGACGGCGAACGAGGCGGGACGTGCCCGTGGACCATCGCCGGCCCGTCACTGGCCGAAGGCCTCCCGCATCCGCGTTGGCCTCGCCGCAGCGGCGATCGTCCTGGCGGCTCTGCCGGGCTGCGCCTCCAATTCGGCACCGCCGGTTCAGACTGTGGATGGGGATGGCGCGTATCTGCCGCCCCGCAACAGTGCCAATTTACGGCCCACCATTGAGGATCCGCTTCAGGGCATCGACACGAGCCTCAGGCTGTCCGTCGATGCGGTGGAGGCGTTGGCCGGCGCGACCGGCGCGGCTGTCATCCACGCCAACACGCAGGCCGAGGTGCCCTGGACGTCGGTATCCGGCACGCGGGGCCTGATCGAAGTGGGTGCGGCCTTTTTCGCCGGTCTACAGGATATGCACGGCGATCCCCTGCGCGTCCCCGTGACACTGGCGAGTGCGTTTCAGATCATCCCGACCCAGGAGCGCGGCGTGACCCGCGTCAACGCCAATGTGCGCAACGGTCCGGGAACGGATTACAAGCGTCTCGACACGCTGCCGGGCGGGACGCCCCTCAACATTCTGGGTCAAGTGGGCGCATCGGACTGGGTCATCGTGGCCCAGGGCACCCAGGGTATCGGCTATATGTTCCGGCCACTGATCGTGACGTCTGAGGTCGCGCCCCTGTCCTCCGACGCCCTCATCGCTCAAGGGGTCGCCATCGATCTGACCGGGGAAAATCCTCTGCCCAGGGGGTATACCGACGAGCAGCTCGACCGGTTGCTGCTGGGCGGCGCCGTCCGTCGTCCGCTGATGTGCCGGGATCTGCGTCACACGGTGTTCGATACGGGCGGATCGGCCTATCGCTGGGCCGCAACCGCCTGCCGGACGAAGCCACTGACCTGGCGGGTGATCGATACCGGCGTGCCGCGGAATTCGTGATGCGGTTCCGCCGGATTTTTGCTTCAGTCGTCAAAAGGCCACCACCGGGGGCGGTTTCGCTCCCGGCGTTGCAATTTGCGCCGCCGATCTGATCGCCAATCATACCGGTCGGAGTCCCATTCGTCCGACCGACCGGTGGGCACCCGGTCCAGATCGCGCTTCAGATGAATCAGAAAGTCTTTGAGTTCCCGGCGGGTAAATCGGTCCGGTTCAGCCGGATAGCCGCCCGGCAGACTGACCGGCGTTTCCCCCTCATGGGCCTTGTCCATGAATGTTTTCCAGATGCGGGCCGGCAGACTTGCCCCGGTCACGTCCCGCGTCGGCGCGTTGTCGTCATTGCCCACCCAGACGCCCGCAACCCGTCGGCCCGTGTAACCGACGAACCACGCGTCCCGGAAATCCTGGCTGGTGCCGGTCTTCCCGGCGGTGGGATGTCCGTCGACCCCGGCGCTGCGCCCTGTCCCCGAATGGACGACCTGGAACAGCATGTGATTCATGTTCTGTGCGACCCGGGGCGCCATGACCCGTTCGGGTTTGGGCTTGCCCCGGTCGAACAGGACGGTGCCGTCCGGCTTCAAAATCCGGGTGACGAGATGGGGCGTCACCTTTCGCCCGTTCATGGCGAAGGGCAGATAGGCGCCCGTCAGATCGAACAGCGTCAGCTCCGCCGTGCCGAGGGCGATGGACCGGTGGGGCGGCAGGTCGCCCTTCACGCCCATGCGTTTCGCCGCCTCAATCACCTTGTCCCGGCCAACGGTCTCCGACAGGAACACGGCCACGGAATTGACGGACTGGGCCAGGGCCTGACGCACGGAAATCCGTCCACGGAAGGCCCCGCCATAATTTTCGGGAACCCAGTTACCCACCCGCACCGGTTCGTCGAACACGGGATCGGTGGGCTGAATGCCGTCCTCAAGGGCTGCAAGATAGACGAAGGGCTTGAAGGCCGAACCGGGTTGACGTTCGGCCTGGGTGGCCCGGTTGAACTGGCTGCGGGAATAATCCCGGCCACCGATCAGGGCAGTCACCCCGCCCGTATGATCGAAGGCGATGAGGGCGGCTTCCTCGGCCTCGTGGGCTTCGGCCTCGGCATCCATCACGGTGCGGACGGCCTCCGTCGCAAGGGTCTGGAGGCGCATGTCCAGGGCGGTCTCCACCCGGACATCTCCCACGGCCTTCGGCATCAGAGTTCTTGCTTCCTGGATGGCGGCATCGACGAAATGGGCCACCGCAAGACCGCCGGGGCGCTCCACGGCGATGGCGGGATTGGACCGTGCGGCGGCCTCTTCGGCGGCGGTGATGAAGCCGAACCGGCGCATATTGATCAGCACCATGCCGGCCCGTGCAGCGGCCCGGTCCGGATTGGTGGTGGGCGCATAGCGGGACGGAGCCTTGGGCAGGCCGGCCAGCATGGCTGCTTCGCGCAGATTGACCTTAGTGGCCGGCTTTCCGAAGTAATACCGGGCGGCCGCATCGACTCCGTAGGCGCCGGCGCCGAAATAGATCCGGTTAAGGTAGAGACCGAGGATTTCGTCCTTAGTCAGATGGCGTTCCAGGCGCAAGGCATGCACGAATTCGGAGAGTTTGCGCACAAGGGAGCGTTCGGGGGACAGGAAAATGGTCTTGGCCACCTGCTGGGTGATGGTGCTGCCGCCCTGGACCGTGCGTCCGGCATAAAGATTGGCGAGAAAGGCGCGCAGAAGGCCGCGTGGATCGACCCCGTAATGGCTGTAAAAACGCTGATCCTCAATGGCGAGGAAGGCGTGGACCAGATGCTCGGGCAGGTCGCCGATCTGCCGGCGCTCGCCGTGAAAATCTCCGCGAATGCCCAGGACGGCGCCTGCTTTATCCGCGACGGTGAAACTGCCCTCCCGCTCCCAGGTCCACAGGGCCTCCCGGTCGAGCGGCGGCGCCGTGTTCCGTTCCACCGCCAGCACGAGAAAACCGGCCCCCAGAAGGCCAATGACCAGGGTCCAGGCCACAAGGCCTCTGACGAAGCCTGCCAGCCAGGATCGTGCCGCCGCCAGGAAGCCGGAGATCATGAGGCGCTCCCGTGCTGGTCCATGTGAATGGTGAACAATGTCAGGTCAGGACCCTACCGTGCCCTGGACCGGAACGGAACAATCCGGCACGGTCGAGGCCGATCGCGGCGTCGCTGGGCGCCGTTCCTGGCTCCTGAGCCGCCCTGATGAGCGCGAGGGTCGAGATGGCCCCTTACTGGAAAACGGTTTCCCTGCACGCCATGACCCCGCGTCAGTGGGAGGACCTGTGCGACAGCTGCGCAAAATGCTGTCTCGTCAAGCTTGTGGACGAAGACGCAGAAGACGAGCCGGGCGAGGGGCGCACGGGGGAGGATCCCACCGAATACACCAATGTGGCCTGCCGGCTTCTCGATCTTCAGACCTGCCGGTGCGGGTCCTATGCCGACCGCCTTCGGCTCGTCCCGGGATGCGTTCGATTGACGCCGGAGACTCTGCCCCGGGTGGCTGGGTGGCTTCCCAAGACCTGTGCGTATCGATTGGTGTGGGAGGGCAGGGACCTGCCCTGGTGGCACCCCCTGGTGAGCGGCGAGCAGGCCAGCGTGCACCGGTCCGGTGCGTCGCTCCTGGGAGACATGGTCAGTGAAAACGAGGTCCCTGAAGAAGATCTCGAACACTACATCCTGTCTCGCACGCGCATCGACTTGTGCCCCTGATACGGGGCCAAGCGTTGTGTTTCCCAGAGTTCAGGGTGTTTCCCAGAGTTCAGGCGGCAAACCCTCAAGCGGTGATCCAAGGGGTTGTGCTGTTGTTGCATTGACAGATGAACTTTAGGCCACCAAAGTCCGGTAAACAAAGACAAGATGCACAGGCGCGAGGAGACATTTTCACTGCTCTTGTGACCGCCCTTGATAAGACACCGGCGCAATGGTGAAGAGCGGTGCGTCTTGAATAAACAGGTTTTTAGGCGCCGGAAGCTTCCATCAACTTATGTGCCGTTTGACGGCTAAAGACGGGAACAAAAGGTGGACGAGCGGACATTCGGTCACCCGCACCATCGCCACCGGTTCAAGTTGGAGGTCGCTTTGATCACAAGAGTGAGCCTGAACGAGGCGGCGTGGTTCGCCCGACGCCTGCTGAAGCTGTGCCCCGATGGCCGCGCCGACGAATGGCATGCCATGACCCATATGCTGCGCAACCGCCAGCGCATGGCCGGGGCGTGGGCCCAGGAAGCCTTCCCCGCCGGGCCGCCTTTTCCCACGGCGGCCGAACCCGTGGTCGGCGGGCCGGCCTTTGTGCCCGCGGCCTCCGGCGGCGCCCGGCCCGCCATGGAGGAGGCTCCGCCCGCCCGTACCGTACCGGCGACCCTTCATTCTCCGCGGGACAAGGCATTTCTCAACGCGCTGCTGTCGAGCTATGAAGCCTTGGGCGGCACGGACCGGGATCCGACATGGGGGGCGCTGAGTTTCCACCACCACGAAACCGCCCCGTTCGGCGACGGGCATGCCCGGGCCACGGCCCTGATCGGGCGGTTCCTCTTCTACCGGTGACGGAAAAATCCAGGCTGTGATGCCGGTCTGCCGAAACTTGAGCGCCGCGCCCCACCCCCCACAAGACCCGTCCTTTCCCGGCCCTTCCGCGCCGTTGCCCTCAGGGGACACGCTTTGAGCGAGACCGGTCGGTCAAGCCCCGTCTAACGGGGCGCGGCTCAAAAGGATGGTGCCGTTTTCGTGACCATCGGGTCACCAAATCCCCCTATCCTTGACCCGGACAAGAAGGTCGGCCGCCACCCGGGACGGGGGTATGGGTGGCTGTATGGACCGGGCCAAGGCAAGGAAAGGGCTGCTGCAATGTCGGATCAAGGAAAAGACTTCGCCACCTTGCTTTACAAGCTGCTCATCGTCGAGGAAGTCAAGAGCGTAAAGCAAGTCGCCGCCGCCCTCGGCATGAAGGAGCAGTCCCTCTACAGCCGGCTCTACGGGCGCGTGCGCTTCAGCGTCGAGGAAACCCGAGACATCCTGCGCATCATCGAGGATGTGCGGGTGGCCGACTTCATGCTGAGCGGATCCCCTTTCGTCGCCGTTTCCCGGTCCGAGAATGCGGAGTCCGACGCCGAAGGGGTCCGCAATCAGGCCTCGTCCACCCTGTTCGACGTGACCGACCTGATGCGCGAGGTGGAAGTGTCCCTGTCCGATGACGGGCGGATCGACCACCGCGAAAAGATCAAGATCGAAGAACGCCTGCAAGAAGCCGAACGCTCATTGACCGCCCTGCGAAAGACCATCAAGGATCTCTAAGGTAAGGCCGAGCGGCCTTCCCCAGGGACGGTTCAGGGGCTATTCAGCCCGTGGAGTGCAATCTCCTGTTCCGGCGTGGAGGCAGGGCGTGCGGAGCAGCATGGCAGAAATGGTCACGCGGAGGAGCTTTCTGGGCGCCTTGGGTCTGTTGGCCCTGGATCTGTCGGCCGTGGGCAGATCCATGGCGCGCGCCCAGGATAAGGACCATGACCAGGCTCTGCGTGAGGTGCGCCGCGGTGACCGGGTGCGCCTGAGAGCGGTCCTTGCGCGAATCCGGCGCCGGTTTCCCGGCCGGGTCATCGATGCGGAGCATCTGCAGGCCGAAGCTCTTTACAAAATCCTTTGGCGGACCGATGCCGGAAAGGTCTTCCAGGTGGTGGTGGATGCCCGGGCGGGCCGCATTCTGCGCGTTTCCCACCGGGGTAAAATCATCTGGCGGCCGAAGGATCCCGGAAAATGAGGATACCGGTGCGCGTTGAGGCCAGGGCGGGGCGCGAATGGGGAGAAGGAAACCATGCGCATCCTGATCGTTGAGGACGAAGAGGCGCTTGCGGATGAACTCGCCCAGGTTCTGACCGCGTCCGGCTATGCCGTTGACCGGGCCGGTGACGGGGAGGAGGGGCATTTTCTCGGGGATACCGAGCCCTATGATGCCGTCATCCTGGATCTCGGCCTGCCGATGCTGGACGGCCTCAGCGTGCTGGAGCGCTGGCGCCGGGATGGGCGCACCATGCCCGTGCTGATCCTCACCGCACGGGACCGCTGGCGGGACAAAGTCGCCGGAATGGACGCGGGGGCGGACGACTACGTCACCAAACCGTTCCATACGGAGGAGGTCCTCGCGCGCCTGCGGGCCCTGCTGCGCCGGGCGGCGGGCCATGCTTCGGCCGAAATCGTGAGCGGCGGCCTGCGGCTCGACACCCGGACCGCGCGGGTCACCCTCAATGGTGCCCCGCTCAAGCTCACATCGATGGAATACCGCCTGCTCGCCTATCTGATGCACCATGGCGGCCGGGTGATTTCACGCACCGAGCTGACGGAACATCTGTACCAGCAGGATTACGACCGGGATTCCAACACCCTTGAAGTGATTGTCGGGCGTCTGCGCAAAAAGGTGGGGGCGGAGAGTATCTCGACCGTACGGGGGCTTGGTTACCGCTTCGAGATCGAGGCGCCCGGGCTGGGAGAGACCCGGTGAGGCCGCCCCGGCGCCCGGGCCGGCTGATCTGGGGCCGTCTGATCTGGGGCCGGCTGACTTGGGGCCGGCTGACTTGGAATGCCCTGTCCGTGCGCCTGGTTGCCGGCGCCCTGGTCTGGAGCCTTGCCGCCCTGGCCGTGGGCGGATTTGTCTTGGTGCAGGTGTTCCGCGCGGCCGCGGAACGGTCCCTCGACGACCGTCTCTCGGTGATCGCCGATAATGTGCTGGGCGACCTCACCGTGGAGCCGGACGGCGGCCTCGCCCTCAAGGGACGGCTCGGCGACGCCCGCTTCGCGCGGGTCTTTTCCGGCTGGTACTGGCAGATTGACCAGTTGACCGCGCGGGGCGCCACGCCGGGATCCGACGGGATCGGTCTGTTGCGCTCGCGCTCGCTCTGGGACGAGGTGCTGCGCATCGCAGACCAAGGCCCGGTGGGCGAGGCGGGTCCGACCTATGCCCTCGGGCCGGACGGCGAGACCCTGCGCATGCTCCGGCAGCGGATCGACCTGCCCGGCTATCCCGACCCGCTGGTCCTGATCGTGGCCTCGAGCGTTGAGATCATGGAAAGCGAGATTCGCTCCTTCACCGTCATTCTGGGTTGGGCCCTTGCGGCCATGGCCCTGATCCTCGCGCTCAGTCTTCTCCTCCAGGTCCGCCTCGTACTCGCCCCCCTTGACGAGGTGCGCACGGGTCTCGCCCGGGTGCGGGAAGGGCGGGCGGACCGGGTGACGGGACGCTTCCCGACGGAAATCGCGCCCCTTGCAGACGAATTGAACCGGGTGCTCGAGCATAATCGTACCGTGGTGGACCGCGCGCGCACCCAGGTCGGCAATCTCGCCCACGCCCTGAAGACGCCGCTCAGCGTCCTCGGCGCGGCGGCGGGCCGGGAGGACACAGTGTTGTCAAAGGCGGTCGCCCGGGAGACCGGCACCATGCGGCGCCAGGTGGAGCATTATCTCGCCCGGGCCCGCATGGCGGCCTCGGCCGATGTTCTGGGTACCCGCACAATGCTGGCGCCGGTCATAGGGGATCTCGTGCGCACCCTCGACCGTCTCCATGCCGAACGGTCACTGGCCGTGGACGTCCGGTGCCCGGTCGTCTGGGCGGTGCGTTGCGAGAGACTCGATCTGGAGGACATGGTCGGCAATCTGCTCGACAATGGCTTCAAATGGGCCTGTAGCCGTCTCACCGTCGACGCTCAGCTTAAAGACGGTATGATCGTCCTGAGGATCGGCGATGACGGGCCGGGGCTTACCCCGCATGAAGCCGACGCCGCCCTCAAACGGGGTGTGCGCCTCGATGAGACTGTTCCGGGGACGGGGCTGGGTCTGGCCATTGCGGACGATATTGCCCAGGCCCATCGCGGAACCCTGGCCCTCGCCCGTTCCCCCCTTGGCGGGGTCGAAGCGCGGTTGTCCTTGCCGGCGGCCTGAGCGCCGACCACGGCACGCCCGATCAGGAGGCGGAGCGTGCCGTGCCGCCTGCGGCGCCGAAGCCCGCGGGCACCAGGGGCAGATAAAGCGAGGCACACAGTCCGGACGGCTCCCTTCCGTTCGGCGGGATCAGCGCGCTGTCCCCGAGCACCAGACGGCCGCCGTGGAAATGGGCCACGGCCGAGACGAGGCTCAGCCCCAGCCCGCTGCCCGGGGAGTTCCGACTGGCTTCAAGGCGCACAAACCGGTTGAGCACCCGGGTCCGATCCGCCTCCGGAATGCCGGGGCCGCTGTCGGACACGGACAGAACAGCCATGTCGTTCATTTCGCCATGCTTGAGCCGCACACCGATCCGCCCGCCCTTCGGCGTGTATTTGATGGCATTGTCGATCAGGTTTGCCAAAGCCTGGGACAAAAGCTCCCGATTGCCCCGTAAGACCCGTTGATCGAGATCGATCCGGCAGTCGAACAGCATGCCCTCGTCCTCGGCCAGGGCGTCGTAAAGCTCGGCCACATCCCGCACCACATCCGCGATCGCCACGGTCTGGAGCGTGTCCGGGTTCGATCCGGCTTCGACCCGGGCAATGCTCAACAGCGCGTTGAAGGTGCCGAGCAGGTGGTTGGCATCGTCGATGCTGGCCTGGAGCGCGGCCCTGTATTCGTCTTCGGACGAGGACTGCATCAAGGTGACTTCCATGCGCGAGCGCATGCGGTTCAGCGGAGAGCGCAGGTCATGGGCCACATTGTCGGTGACCTCTCGCATGGCGTTCATCAGCCGCTGGACCTGGTCCAGCATCTGATTGAGATTTTCAGCAACCTGATCGATCTCATCGCCCCGTTCGCTGACCGGAACCCGGCGGGACAGCTTGCCCGCGATAATGTCGCGGCTGGTGCGAATGATGGTGTCGAGCCGGCTGTAGACATGCTGCGCGTAGATGAAGCCAGTCAGCACACTAAGGACAAGCATGGTCGCGATGATGGAATACATCACCAGGTCCATCTGCCGCTCCACGGCGAGCCGATCCTCGATATCCCGGCCCACCAGCATCGTGTAACCATCCGCCGTTGTCTGAATGAGCGCACGGGCCGTGCGTTTCATGGCCTCCCCGGACGGACCCTGGGCGTCATAGGTGAAATTGACCCATTCGTCCTGGCCCGGCGGCAGGTCCGGCTCCTTGGCCAGATTGCCCGCGATCATGGAGTCCTGAGCGTCGGTGAGGCGATACAGGGAGCCGGTCTGCGTCAACCCGCTGCTGCGAGCCTTGACGATCTCGGTGAGACCGCCAGGACCCTTTAGCCGGTTCGTTTCCCCCAGAACCGCCATCTCGGCGATGATGGTCTGGTCGGACTGACGCTTGAGCAGATGTCCCGTTTGCATCCGGAACATCAGCAGCGTGATCGATAGGAAAGCCCCGAAAAGCAGAACAAAGATCAGGGCAATGCGGGCACTGGTGGCCTGCAAAAACCTAAAGCGAGGCACGGAGCGTGTATCCCGCGCCGCGGACCGTATGGAGCAGCGGCTGATCGAAATTCTTGTCGATCTTGGCCCGCAAACGGGAAATGTGTACGTCGATCACGTTGGTCTGCGGATCGAAGTGATATTCCCACACATTCTCCAGCAGCATGGTCCGGGTCACGACCTGACCTGCATGCTTCATGAGATATTCGAGAAGACGGAATTCCCGCGGCTGAAGATCGATGGTCTTGTCCGCCCGGCGCACCTTGCGCTTGAGAATGTCGAGCTCCAAATCGCCCACCGCATAGCGGGTCTGCACTTCTTCCGGGTTCCGCCTGCGCACAAGCGCTTCAATGCGGGCCTGGAGTTCCGCAAAGGCGTAGGGCTTGGTGAGATAGTCGTCGCCGCCGGATTTCAGACCCTTGACGCGGTCGTCGACTTCGCCAAGTGCGCTCAGGAACAGGACCGGCGTGGTGCTGCTCTCGGCACGGAGGGTGGAAACGAGGGTCAGCCCGTCCACTTTCGGCAGCATGCGGTCAACGACCAGGGCGTCATAATTTCCCGTGCGGGCCATTTCGAGCCCTTCTTCGCCATCGGCGGCATGGTCGACCACATGGCCGCTTTCCTTGAGCCCCTTCACGACATAGGCCGCCGCTTCGCGATCGTCTTCAATGACCAGGATGCGCATTTCAACCTCATCCCCGGACCGGCCGTCATCCGGCCCTGTCGCCCCCACGCCCTTACCGCCAGAAGCGTCGCTGACGCTCGCCGCCGTGCCCGTCTGCACCGCCGCCGTCGCGTTCTGCCGAATGACCCCGTGGTCCATCACTGTATGCTGTGGTTCGATCGCTGTCATGACGCACATTCGTCCCAAGTCAGGATCAGGCGGATGGCAAGCGGATCTTGTCCGTTACCCCCACCGGATCGATCACGGATCCCGGTCCGCGCGTCCCGGCTCCCGCCGATCCGCCCATCGCGAAGATCCCACTGGCGCCCCCGCCGGCCCCAAACTGTCCCGTCACACCGGGCTGTCATGCGGCACCCCCTTGCCGCTGAACACCTGATCCGCGCATTCGACTGTCGTCTCACACGGACAAGCCCGGTCCAAAATAAAGGGCCGCACCAGCGACAGGTCGGGGGGATGAGGTCGCCCGCCGCCGGCACGGCCCACAACGGCCCCGATGGAGTGACGGGGCGGGGGCCGCTGTTCCGATGACTTGGGATGATGCAGCGCTTTAATGGCTCAGCGATCACCCTCAAGTTTCAACGCGATAAACCGCTCTTCCGATCCCCGAACGGGACCGCGCACCCGAAGAAGCACGGCAGGCCGTTGCATGGCCTTGGCCTGTTCGATCGCCAATGCCACATCACCAGCCTCAGTAATCGTGGTCTCGGCGATCCGCAGGATCACATCCCCCGTCTTGAGACCCTTATCCGCGGCTTCACTGTCGGGCGAGACGGCAACGACTTCGACACCCGGCTCCACGCCCGCGCCTACGGTCACGCCCCAGCCATCGATGGAGATGTCCTCCATGATCCCGTCCGTGATCACGGGTTCGGGGTAGAGGGTCTCTTCCTGGGGCCAGGGGGTCAGGGTGGTCGACACCGCAATGATGTCCCCGTCCCGCCAGACGGCCATGGTCACGTCGCTGCCGACGGGCAGCATGCCGATGCTGCGCACGGCGTCGTCGGTATGCTGAATTTCAGCGCCGTTGACTTCCATGATGATGTCGCCGGGCCGCAGATCTGCGGAGGCGGCAGCGGTGTCGCTGCGCACGGTCGAGATCAAAACCCCTTTCGGACCGTCAAGACCGGCTTCTTCGACGACATCGAGGGGTACCGATTGAATGGACACACCCAGATAACCGCGCGGGCGGTCGGCTTCGGCGCGCATCTCGGAGATGATGGTCTTGGCATCGTCATTCAGCGCGACGTACTCAAAGGGCCCTTCGCCGGCAACCTTCAGCAGACCGAGATCGCGATCCTGATCCAGGGAGACGAGGCTGGCATCGAGGGTCCGGCCGTCTGCCGTCGTGACGCGAAAATTTTGGGCCGAAAGGGCGTCGTCGAGCACGGTGACGATGAAACCGTCGCGATCGACGAAAAGGCCGTTGAAGGCCGCAGCCGCCGGGTCTTCCTGGTCGTTCGCATCCGACGAAGCGATGTCGACCATGGCAACCTGAAGCATGCGCAGGAACCCGGCGAAATCCGAAAGATCGTCCTTGGAAATCAGCGCCGTGAGATCACCGGCAGCACGGTTTTCCGCAGCCGGACCATCGGCCTGCATGGTATCGCGCACATCCGGCCGCGGTGCCTGCGCCGCATCGACCGTGGATGTTTCGATGACGGTGGCGATGGCCGCGTCCAGAGCTTGCGTTTCGTCGGACCGGTCCGACACGGGCGATGCGGCGACCGCCTCTGCGGCCGGGCTCAATTCCGGCGTTTCCGTATGCGGAACGGCGGCCACATGGACCGGCATGCCGGGGAAATCAAATTCGTCCGCCGCCACCGTGTTCACCGTTGCGTCGACTTCACCCGACGCGGCAACCGGATCCAAAACAGCGATGGAGTCGAGGGCGGTCCAAGCATCGTCGGCGACGATGGCTTTCAGCAGTTTTGCGGCTTTTTCGTTGGCGAGTCTGTCGGCGCGGTCTGCCTGAGGCGTTTGAGCGTCTGCTGCCGCCTCAGCCGGGGCGCTTTGCGTGTCAGCGCGATCCGCGGCGAGGACCGGCGCATCGAAAGCCAGGAGACCGGCAGCACCGAAACCCAATACCGTGGCCGTCTTCAGCCGACGCGTCAGCGAAAGGCCAGACAATGCTGTGACCGGTGTTTCAGAGAGTGCATCCCGTGACACGAGATCCTCCTTCCTCGGACACGCAGGAGATTCTCCCCGTGCCACTCCATGATTTGAAGATGAGAAACGCCGCCTTACGGCGCACTTGCAGGCAGATTAAAACATGTTAAGGCCGCCGGCCGGATGGCGCCTCGACATGCGATAGGCGCCCGGCCGACCGTCCCCGGATCCTGCCCGCCCGGGACCAAAAAAGTATCAGAGTTGATCGTTTGGCAAAACACCGGGCTCCGGTTGCGGAGCTGCGCACTTCTAGCGCTAGGGCTGCATGACGCTGCGATCTGCCCGGTCAATCGGCAAGTCTGATGGTCACCGGCGCGTGGTGGTGGGCTAGGGTCTGGTGCACCGGGCATTTCCCGGCAATCTCCAGGAGCTTGCTGCGGACGGCCTCGTCGACGACCCCGTCAAGCACGAGTTCGACATCGAAATGGAGTATTTTCATGCCCTTGCCGTCGATGCAGTCCTCGCAGTCGTCGATATGGCGTTTGTCATACCGGACCCGGGCGCTGACCGGCCCAAGGGTCAATGTCTTGCGCTGCGCATAGACCCGGATCGTCTGAATCGTGCACAAGGCCAGAGCATTGGCCAAATAGTCATAAGGGGCCGGGCCGGCATCTTGCCCGCCCGATGCCTTGGGCTGGTCGCCGATCTGATGGTGGCGTCTGGCGATTATCCGCGCCGTGTACGGACCCGGAGCGGTCTCGGTCACCAGGACCTCCCGCTCCCCCGTTTGCACGGGTTCTGCGACGGCCCCGGTCCCCAAAAAGCGGGCCGACCAGGCAGCGATGACATCCGCGGCATAGCGGGCGTCCGCCTTCGCCGTCAGCAAGTGGTCCGCCGTGTCCAGCGACACGAAACTTTTGGGATGTTTGGCCTTGATGAACAGATCCGTCGCGTTGTCGATGCCGACGGTCGCGTCGAGGGGAGCGTGCATAACCAGCAGTGCCTTATGCAGGCCGGCGACCGCGTCGGTCACCCTATGGGCCTTCAAGTCATCGAGAAACTGACGGCGGATGGTGAAGGGGCGCCCGCCCAACTGGACCTGCGCTTCGCCCTTTGCCTCGATCTCGGGCACATGCTCGATGAAATTGTGGACCACATGACCCGTATCGGCGGGCGCGCCCACCGTGACCACCGCCCTGGCTTCGGGCACCTGGGTCGCCGCCATCAGGGTCGCCGCGCCGCCAAGGGAATGGCCGATCATCACCGAGGGTGCCTGGTGCTGCGTGCGCAGGAAGTCGACCGCACGCAGCAAGTCCTCCACATTCGACGAGAAATTCGTGTTGGCGAAATCGCCGTCGGACTGGCCAAGGCCCGTGAAATCGAAGCGCAGCACGGCGAAGCCGTGGTCGGTCAATCCCTGGGAAATCCGGGAGGCCGCGAAAATGTCCTTGGAACAGGAAAAGCAGTGGGCAAAGAGGGCATAGGCCCGGGGCTCACCCACGGGCCGGTCGAGGCGCGCGGCCAGGGCGCTGGCCTGGCTGCCAGGGAACGTCACGCGGTCACTGATGGCCATGGCTGCCTCTTCCCATTTGCCGTCTGCGGAGACCGTGACTCCGATCAGCGGGGCGACATGCTCTGGTCGCCCTCGTCGTCGAGGCTGTTTTCATCGCCGTCGGCGAGGACGGCGCCATGGCGCCGGAAAACGAAGACTGCGAGCCCCATGCCGGCCAGCAGAACCAGTAATGGGGCCAGCCACAGCGTTGCCGTGACGCCGTTGAGTGGCGGCTTCAGCAACACATAATCGCCGTATCGGTCGCGCACCGCCTTCACGACACCCTCGTCCGTGTCGCCCGCCAAAAGCCGTTCCCGCACGAACAGTCTGAGGTCGCGGGCGAGATCGGCATTCGACTCGTCGATGCTTTCGTTGCGGCACACAAGGCAGCGCAGTTCCTGGGAAATGTCCCGGGCGCGGGCCTCGAGTGCCGGGTCCTCCAGAATTTCATCCGGCTCCACCGCGCGGGCGGGCCCCTGGGCCAGCAGGCCCGTCACGACGAGGACCATCAGTCCCACGATCATCCTTGGGCTGTGACGTGACATGGCGTACCTCATCCCGGAACCGATTGCGGCGTCGCTTGTTGACTGGACGCGGCCGTGGTCGTGTCGGTGGCGCCCGAGCGACGCACGGCGCGCCGGTCGCTTAAGGCGAGACCGCCGCCCAGGACCATGATCAGCGCCCCCGCCCAGACCCAGTTGATCAGGGGCTTGACATAAGCCCGCACCGCCCAGGCCGCCTCCGACGCAGGGCCGGTCCCGACCTGTTGAGGCTCGCCCAGGGTCACGTAGAGGTCCTGCCACAGGGTCGAATGCAGGCCGACTTCCGTGGTGCCGCGATCAGAGGCGGGGTAGTGACGCCGTTCCGGGGCCAGGACCGCGACCGTGCGCCCGTCCCGTTCCGCGATGATTTGCCCCTGGTCGGCCGTGTAGTTCGGCCCATCGATCCGCTCCACGCCCTCAAATTGCAGGGTGTAGGCGCCGATGGTGAGGCTCTCGCCGGGGCTGACCCGCACAATGGCCTCGGTCTGGAACAGACTGACGCCGGCGATGCCGGCCACCAGGATCCCCAGGCCGCCATGGGCGATTGCCGTGCCCCAGGCGAGGCGCGGCACACCGGCCAGACGGCGCGGCACCTCCGAGAGGGCCGAGCGGCCGATGCCGGCCCGCTCCGCGATGAGCACGGCGGACCCGCCGACGAGCCAGGCAGCGAGTGCAAAGGAGGGCAGGGCGAGAATGGACCAGCCGGCGCCCAGCGCGCCGAGCAGCACCGCAATGCCAAGGGCGGCCGCACCGGCATAACGCAGCCGCGTGAGAGCTGCGCCCAGATCGCCCTTTTTCCAAGCCAGCATGGCCCCCACCGGAACCGCGAGAAACAAGGGGATCATCAAGGGAACCACGGTCTGATTGAAATAGGGCGGACCGACCGAAATCCGCACATCGCCGATCGCGGCGGGGAACACGGCCTTCGCCGCATCAAGAAACAGGGGATAGAGCGTCCCGATGCACACGGTCGCACAGGCCGTCACCAGAAACAGGTTGTTGAGCACCAGCGCCCCTTCACGGCTGATCGGGGCAAAGCCGCCGCCGCCGGACAGATCCTTGGAGCGCAGGGCATAAAGGGCCAACGCGCCGCCGGTCAGGCCGAGCAGGATCGCAAGGATGAAAACGCCGCGTTCCGGATCGTTGGCAAAGGCGTGAACCGAGGTCAGAACGCCGGAGCGCACCAGAAACGTGCCCAGCAGGCTGAACGAGAAGGTCAGGATCGCAAGCAGGATGGTCCAATGCTTCAGGGCGCCGCGCCGCTCGACCACAAGCGCCGAGTGGAGCAGCGCCGTGCCCAGCAGCCAGGGCATCAGGGAGGCGTTCTCGACCGGATCCCAGAACCACCAGCCGCCCCATCCCAATTCATTATACGCCCACCAGGACCCCAGACCGATGCCGACGGTCAGGAACATCCAGGCCGCGAGGGTCCAGGGCCGCACCCAGGCTGCCCAGGCCCGGTCAACTTTGCCGCCGATGAGCGCGGCAACCGCGAAGGAAAAGGCCATCGAGAAGCCGACATAGCCGAGATAGAGGAACGGCGGATGGATCGCGAGGCCCGGATCCTGGAGCAGCGGATTGAGACTGCGCCCTTCATAGGGGGCCGGCACGAGCCGCACGAACGGATTGGACGTGAACAGAATAAAAGCCAAAAAAGCGAAGCCGATCAGGCCCTGGACGGCCAGAACCCGCGCGCGGAACAGATCGTCGAGCCCGCCCCGCACCATCGCCACCGCCGCGCCGAACAGGGCGAGAATGAGGACCCACAGCAGCATGGATCCTTCATGGTTCCCCCAGACACCGGAGATTTTGTAGACGAGCGGCTTCGCCGAATGGGAGTTCTCGGCCACATTCAGCACGGAGAAGTCGGAAGTGACATAGGCATTGGTCAGCGCCAGGAAGGCCACGACAATCATCAGTGCCTGGCTCTGGGCGGCTGGCACGGCAAGGCCTGCAAGCGCCGCTCGTCCGGTCTGGGCGGCCCAGAGCGGGACCGTCGCCTGCACGAAGGCCAGGACCAGGGCGAAGCATAATGCGAAATGTCCGAGTTCTGCCGTCACGGGTTTTCCCACCCTTGCTTGAGGGCCGGTTCCGTAAAACCGACCCGCGCTTTTCCTGAAAAACACGGTGCGATGATCGCCACTCCGCCATGCCGTGACAGTAGCCGAACCGGCGGCTTTGGGTCCACCGCGACCAATGCATTTCCGGCCTGAGCGATAAATGGGGATGAAGGGGATTCAGGGGAAGTGGGGCGGGCCGACCCTCGGCGAGAGGGGGGATGAAACCGTTGGGCCGGAGCCCGCCCCTTGCGCTCCGCAGTGGCCGCGCAAACGCGGAGCGCAATTCAAAAAGACCACAATTCAAAACGACCGATGGCGTCGACGCCAGGGTCACCCTGTCATCGAAGTGTGACCCACTGTTCATCCAGAGCAAAGAGGATGGCGAACCAAAATGTCATAAATGTGTTTGAAGCCAGTCATAATTCCGAGTTGCCCCCATCCCGGCATCCCCCCTTCGCGTGCGCGTTTGCGCCGGAACCTTCCCCTCGCCAACCGGATTGGTTCCACCGCGTCAGAGGGTGGCAGACAAGGCTTTCGGAATCGCTACCGGGCAGCCGCGTTCAGCTGCTCCAGGGCGTCCGGCTGGTTCGAGAAGGCATCGCGGGCCCGGGCGATCGCGTCCTTGCGGTCATCCTCGCGGCCCAGGACGCGGTAACTGCGGATCAGGCGCAGCCATCCTTCCAGATCGTCCGGGTTGTCCCGCAAGCGGGCGTCGAGCCCGGCCACCATGCCTTCAATCATGGCCATGCGATCGCCGGGCGCCATGTCGCGGGCCGCTGCCACCGCCGCGGCGTCCGGTCCCTTGGTGCCGGTCCCTTCCGATGCTGGACCTTTGATATCGTCCGGCCCAAGCCCCGGGGGCGGGCCGTCCAGCGCCATCAGTCGCATGCGCGCGATGCCGCTCCAGGGCGAAGCGGCCGTGTCCATCAGCGCCGTGTAAGTCTGCCGGGCCTCGTCCATGCGGTCGTTCTGTTCTGCGGCCATGCCCTTGAACAGGCGCGCGCCGGGATTGCCGGGCGCCAGCGCCAGCGCCGCATCGACGGCTTTCAGGGCTGAGGGCGTCACGAGGCCGTCGGCCAAGCGCAGCCGGGCCTCGGCCAGTTTGACCAGCCGTTCCACATGGGGGCCGTCAATCCGCAGGGCTCGGGAAAAGGCCGCCTCCGCATCGGCGAAACTGCCCGCGGCCATGCGCAGCGTGCCGACATATTCCCAGGCCTGGGCATCCTCGGGCTGCTGGCGCACACGCTGCTCCAGCACGAAGCGGATTTCCGCCGGGGTCAGGCTTGCCGGGTCCCGTGCCCGCAAGGTCTCGAGGCGCGCCTCGATCCCGTTGTCCCCGAGGCCGGGCGTTCCGAGCTCGATATACAGTCCAAGCGCGCCGAGGCCGGTCAGGCCGGCAACAAGACCCGCCGCGAACCAGCCACGGGGGCCGCCGATCAGCGGACGGACCAGCAAGCTGAGCACCAGGGCGCACAGCCCGACAATCAAAGCCCAAAACATCGCATTTCCCATTTCACGCAGGGGACGGGCGTCAGCGCGGCCCGGCCGTCTCCTTTGAAAACACCAAGATGTGATTGTTGGCCGGCATCGTCCGGATGCCGCAGGGCACCAAGGCGTTCTCCGCAGCCAGACGGTTCAGGTCGTCGCGATCCCGAACGCCCCAGGCCGGATCCCGGGCCCGCAAGGACTGGTCGAAGACCTCGTTCGAGGGCGCCGTGTGAAGTCCACCCTTTTTGAAGGGCCCGTAAAGGATCAGCCGGCCGCCGGGCGCAAGGCAAAGCGCTGCCCCGGCAAAAAGACCCTGCGCCGCCGCCCATGGGGCGATATGAACCATGTTAATGCTCAGTACCGTGTCGAAGGGATGGTCTCCGGCGTCCTTCAGCGGCCAGTGCGCGAGGGTGGCATCAATGGCGAGCGGTTCGGCAATCGCCCCACGCCCGCACCATGCACGCCATGCGGCGATGCTGCGGCGGGCGTGTGGGTCGGGATCGCTGGGCTGCCAAAGGGCGACCGCGAGCGGCCCTGCGCAATGCATGGCATGCTCGCCCGATCCACTGGCGATTTCAAGAAGCCGGCTTCCCGGGGCGACCCAGTCCTTGAGGGCCGAAAGGATCGGCTCGCGATTGCGGGCCGTCGCCGGCGCAAAAAGGCGTGCGTCCTCTTCCGGCGTTTCCCTGACATCCATCCCGGACATGCGGCCCTGTTCCCCATTTGCGTGCCGGTCCTCCCGACCGGATTAACCAGATTTGAACATCGTTGCCCTAGGGTCCCAACGCAAGTCGCCCGGATCCGTTTCCGGATATGTCGCCAAGCCGGCCATGGTCTCCCTGGCCGGCTTTGTTATACGGAGGATCGGCCGCGTGGTCTCAGCGCCCAAAAGAACGCTCCAAGTCACACGGGGGCCCGGCGGTGCCTGGTCCCGCCGGGCCGTGTTGGCGGCGCCGGTGGCTCTCGCGGGCGCGGTCCACGGGGTGCGTGCGGACGATACTGGCAGTGCGCCTCGGGTCTACCGGAACCTCACAGGTTATGACGGACACGGACCCATAGAGATCGTCGTGGTCAGCCACGACCCGGTCCTTGATGATCCTTTGATCATGGCTGGCCCGGCCGGTGGTCCCGGCGATCCCCTACCACAACCCCGGTACAGGAAATATGATCCCGATACGGATAGGCATGTGTTTCGCGTGACCGTGCCGGCCTTGGACCGGCCGGGGCCCATCGACATCGTGTTTCGGGATCGCGTCCTCGCCACTTTGAGCCTGTCCGACGGGCTCTACCAGACGCCCCTCGCCGAGGCCCTGCGGAGCTTTTACATCCAGCGCTGCGGCCAGCCCCTGAACGACCCTGCGAACGGCCTGCGGCACCGGCCCTGCCACACGGACGACCGGTTCCTCGTGGCGGACGCCGAGGCTGGCACAGTCGATCCCGTGGGCGGGTGGCACCACGGCGACAGTTACGACAAGACCGTCGGCGTCTGTGCCATGGTCACGGCACTGATTTTGGGGGCTTATGCCGACCATCCGGCCCAGTTTCCCGATGCCCAGGCGGGCATCCCCGAAAGCGGCAACGGGCGCTCCGACGCCCTCGACGAAATGGTCTTCGGTCTGAACTGGCTAATCGGTCTTCAAGGGACGGATGGTCTGCTCAGGGGCGGGATCGTCGGAGCGCCGGCCACGCGGGACCGCATGCCCCAGGACGACACCGGCCGGCGCCGACTCCTGCCGCCGGATCTTGCGGCAACGGCCCTCGCCGCCGGCGCTTTGCTCCAGGCGGCGCGGGTCTTCGAGGCCGCCGGGGGTGCGGAAGCCACATCTTTCGGCGCCCACGGGCGCAAGGCCCTCGACGCCGTGGAGCGGGCGGTGGCAAAGACGCCCGGTGCCCTTGACCAGGCCGCCTGGTCGGCCCGCATTTGGGCGCTGGGCGAGTGGGCGCTTCTGACGGGTGAACGCGTGGCCCATCGGGATTTCTGCCTCGCCTGGTCCGGCCGTGGGTTCACGGATCCCCACGCCGGCGAGGCGGCCGGCTTTGCAGCCCTCAGCGCTCTGACGGCAGCCGGGCCCGACCCGTTCAACATTTTGAAGAGTCTCGAGGATGCCGTGACGGTGTGGACGGCGGATGCCCTGGCGCGGGCGGACCAGTCCCCCTTCGGAATCGTGCCGGCCCGGTTTGCGGCCCAATCCAATGCCCGCGTGGCCATGGCAGGTGTCATTCTGGCCCATGGGGCGGTCCGGGCGGGCAGCGGAGCCGGCGCCAAGCGCCAAAGGGCAGGGGCGCTCGACCATCTCCATTACCTGATGGGCCGCAATGCCATTGGCAAACGCTTCATCAGTGGGGCGGGTCCAAACGATATCCAAGCCCTCGCGCATCCCATGGCGCTGGCGGGACGGGTGATCCTTCCGGGGTTCGTGGTCGCCGGCCCCCATGCCGAGCCGGACGATGGGGCCACACCGCAAGGCCGAGGGGCGGCGAGCCATGCCGACCGCGCGCAAGCCTACGCCAGCAATGGTGCCAGCCTCACGGCGACCGCCGGCCTCGCCGCCCTCATTGCACGTTTGGACGACTAGGCCGTCATTCGGCGGTGTTCAGGGCGGCGGTCAGCCTGCGGACCCGGATTTCCGCCGCCTCCGGATCGAGGAGGGCCCTGCACAGATCTCTGGCAAGGGTGGCCTGGGGCTTGATCCGTTCCGCGCTTTCGCCGGGCGTGGTGGAACCCACAGCCGCACTGATGGAGCCCACCAATTCGTCCAGGCGATCCGTCAATTCACAGATCACCTTGCCGCTTGGACCGGAAAAGGCGGCCGATTCGGCAAAATACCGGGTCTGCGCGAGGAGATGGGCCTTGTCCACGGCGAGACGGCGGGTTTGCGGATCCGGGCTCGACCCCTGGCCTTGGGAGGCGCCGGCCTGACCCGCGCCAGCCTGGGCTGCAGACGCCAGCGCAGCTTCCACATGCCGTCGCGCATGGTCCAGCACTGTCTCCATTTTGCCGGATATGCGCGTGCGGGCCTCGGTGAGGCG
Source organism: Alphaproteobacteria bacterium (assembly GCA_050331455.1). Taxonomy (GTDB): domain Bacteria; phylum Pseudomonadota; class Alphaproteobacteria; order JAJFIK01; family JAJFIK01; genus CAYUYV01. The sequence goes on along the minus strand of JBHJGV010000069.1, from coordinate 11,077 downwards.
TTGGCCCCAGGTTCCCTCGCGCGCGATGTCCATCTCCAGCGACATGCCTTTGCTGAGCCGCGCGAAATAATCGAGCTGATGGACAATATCCGCGTCCTGGGCCGTGCCCGGATCGAGTGCGTCAAAAAAGGCGCTGATATCCTCGATGTCGGCCAGCAGAAGTGCGCCGCAGGCCCCGAGATCCGTTTCCGTCACGAAGGTATCCGTGGCCCGGTTCGTCAGATGGCCGATCAGCCGCAAGACCTCCCAGGGTTTGGACAGGCGGCCCATGGCGACAAAGATCACGAAAGGGGCATGGTCCGGCAGCTCACGGACAATCGTGTCATAGGTTATCCGGATCAAGTCCATATGGGTGTCTTCGAGATCGCAAATGGGCCGGGGCAGGCCATCAAGCATGGCCAGAATGTCGTCGGATATCTCCAGGACCATGGCCATGTCCCGGGCATCTTCCAGTATGCGATCACCGCCGAGCCGCCCCGCCAGAGCCGCGGCCTGCGGTGATCCGGCGGGTGCTGTCTCCAAGGTTTTCGACAGGACGAGACCACCGAACCCGCAAAGACGGATGCCGGCATCCCGGATGGTCTGATCGTCGCCGGATATCAGGGCCTGCCGCGCCTTTTCGCACAGACCGGCCATGCGCTCAGGTGCGAGATCATGGCAAAGCCAGTCCCACACCGGGCCGATGGAGCTTCGGGCGATCCGGCCCCGATGCTTGTGCGAAACCGTCGGTGCGCCGAGCAGATCCTCGAACGGCTTGCAGAAGAGGCGTCTTGGGGTCAACCGGCGATCCATGGGGCGCCCCAAACGTTGGAGCGCCGGGCGAATGCTGTCGAGGATCAGGTCATGGGGCAGGGTATCGGCCCCGCACTGACGATCATACTCCGTCGCTTGGGCCAATAGCGCGGCCTCGGCAGGATCAAGCCCGCCAAGGAGATCGGATAATGCCTCCCGCTTTGCACCTTTCACGGCCACTCCCATACGCATCGTCGGCCCGCGTTTCATGAGCTTCACGCAAGGCCATTAACGTGGCGTAAAGGCGTATGTGAGCGCCGTTGCGGCGGCCGTTCAGGCGTGGGCCGCGTCAGGTCACACGCTCGCCGCTTCGCTCGCAGGCCCGCTGGAAGGCGGGGCGGGCAAGCTGGCGATCGAGATAGGCGCCGAGCACGGGATAGCCTTCGAGGGCGCCGAGCCGGCGGGCCAGATGCACGACATAGGTGACGCCGATATCCGGTGCCTGAATGCGGTCGCCGAGCAGGAAGGGTTTGTCGCCGATCTGCCCCTGAATATAGGCAAGCTGGCGGTCGACCTCGCTTTTTGCAAAGGCCTCGATGACCGGTGGCTTGGGCGCCTGCTCGCGGCTGAGCAGCAGCATCATCAAAAGGGGCGCGAAGGCCGAGCCTTCGGGATAATGTAGCCATTGGGTGAAGATGGCATAGGCTTTCACATCGCTCCGCGGCGGTGCGAAGCGAGCGTCCGTGTCGTAGCGATCGAGAAGATAGGCCGCAATGGCGCCGGATTCGGCGAGGGTAAGGTCACCGTCTTCGATCACCGGCGATTTGCCGAGGGGATGGGCCTGTTTGAGATCGTCCTGGGCCCGGCCGGTCTCGTCCCGAAGATAGATCTTGAGCTCGTAATCGAGCCCCATTTCTTCCAGAAGCCAGACCGTGAAGACGGCGCGGCCAATGCGCAGATGGTGAACCAGGATCATGTCGTCGCTCCGTGTGGGATGGTATGCCGGCACGGCCGTCAGGTCGCCATGGCGATGACCGCGCCGCATATCGGCCTCCACCACCGTCTGGGTAAAGACGGCGAAGCCGGCCGTTTGGCATGTCCGCGTCCCTCATGAGGCGAAGGCCCAAGGGGTACATGGCGAAAATGACCACAAAGACCACGACGCCCCCATAGGTCAACAGGCCATTGCTGAGGATCACGATCAGGGAACAGAGAATTGATGCAAGAATGATGTTGACGCCGCGGAGCGCCAGTATGACGAGGAGAGCAAGGCCGCTCACCAGTCCAAACAAGCCGATCATGACTGCGTTCTCCCCAGGACCGGCCCTCCCGGGCACGGCCGCTTCTCGTTCCCCTTGCGTTCAGTGTTTCAGCCAGGCCGTGACCGGGTCAACGCAAAGGGGGCGCTGGCGGCGGCAAATATGGATATAACGCCCGCAGTCTCCCCTGTATCGCGGCCATGCGGGCCGCGCCCGGGGTCAAGGTTACATCGAGGATGGATTCCATGCGTGTTGTTTTCGGCCTTCTCATTGTTATCGTGCTGGCGTTCGGTGGTGGCGCCTATTATGTCTTTTTCAGCACAAAGACGATAAACGGTTTGACCGGACCCGCCGTCGATTTGTTCATCGATTTCAGCGTGTTGGGGGAAACGCCCCTCAATGGCGAGGGAATCGCCCCGCTTGCCGGGCGCACCATGCGCACGCGCTATTGGACCATTCCTTCAGGGTCCATCGTGCCCGTCCATGAGCATGCAAACCGGCCCGCCACGATCTACACGCTTCAGGGCAGCATTTTCGAGCACCGCAACGATCGGGACGAGCCTGTTCTGCACGAAGCGGGCGGCCTGTCCCTGGAGGAAGGCAGCATGCTCGCCCATTGGTGGCGGAATGCGGGGGACCAGGAAGTGCGTCTGGTGGCCTTCGATATTTATCAGTCTGCCGATGATGTCACGTCGCCGGGCCCGGTGGCCGCGACCCCCAATCTGCCGGAGCTGTCGGCCATGCCCGATGCAGCCGGCGCAACCCGGGAACTGCTGGGCTTTGTCGATCTGTCGGCTCATTTTCTCGGATCGTATGGCGAGGGCTATGCGCTGACCACCTATCGCGTCACGCTGCAGCCCGGCGGCGTCCTGCCGTTTTTCACGGAAGGCGGCGAGCCGGTGCATGTGTTCCTGGAGGACGGAAGCGTGACAGAGACCCGGCCCGCCGGCGCGACCACGGTGCTGTCGCCCCGCGGTTTTTCCCGGGTGGACGGCGGCGCTGCGGCCTGGTGGGAAAACACCGGTCCGACACCGGCGCGTCTGATTATCGGGGCGCTGGAACGCACGGATGGATTGGATCTGGCCGGCGGACCGGACGACGAGTGATCACGGCGCGCCGGTTCGAGCGATGGTCCGGCTGAGGACGATGACGGGTATGAGGCCGGCCACGACGATCACCAGCGACGCCGTGGACGCCTCACCCAGGCGTTCATCCGACGCGAGACGATAGGCCTGGATTGCCAGGGTGTCGAAATTGAAGGGACGCAGGATCAGCGTCGCCGGCAGTTCCTTGATCACGTCCACGAAAACGATCAATCCGGCGGTCAGCATGCCGCCGCTCATCATGGGGGCGTGGATGCGCCACAGGGTGCCCAGCGAGCCGGCGCCGAGGGCCCGGGCTGCCGCTTCCATATTCGGTGTGATGCGCGCCAGGGCCGCATCCACTGCACCGAGCGAGACACTCAAAAACCGGACAACATAGGCATAGATCAGCGCCAGGATGGTGCCGGTAAAAATGAGGCCGGTGGAAAGCCCGAAGGCCCAGCGCGCCGTGGCATCCACCATATTGTCGAACTGTGCGAGGGGCAGAAGAATGCCCACCGCGATGACCGTTCCGGGGAGCGCGTATCCCATGCTCGCCATGCGGTTCATCCATTGTACCGCCCGTCCCGGATGAAGGCGCGCCGCATAGGCGAGCAGGAGCGCGACCGCCACGGCGGCTCCAGCGCCCAGGGTCGCCAGGGTCAGGCTGTTACCGATGAGACGCAACGTGTCCGCATCCAGAAGATCATGGCCCACCGTGATCGACAGGTGGACCAGCAGACCGACCGGCAGGACAAACCCGAGCACCACTGGTCCGGCACAGGTGAGCACCGCGGCCAGTTTCATGCCCGGTGAAAGGGACATGCGGGAAGGGGCCGCGAGGCGACCCCGTGCGTCGTCATAGCGGGCCTGCCCCCGGTTCCAGCGTTCGAACACCAGAAGAACAAGCGCGAGGGTCACCAGCGCGCCCGAAAGCTGCACGGCCAGAATGCGGTCTCCGAACGAAAACCACAGGCGATAGATCCCCGTTGTCAGGGTCTGGAGACCGAAATGGCTGACGGCGCCGAACTCGGCGAGGGTTTCCATGAGGGCAAGGGCCGCACCGGCCGCGATGGCCGGGCGGGCGAGGGGCAGGGCCACCCGCCAGAAGCTCTCCCAAGGACTGCAGCCCAGGGATCGGCTCGCCTCCAGCATCACCAGGGACTGCTGCAAGAAAGCGGTCCGTGCCAGGAGATAAACATAAGGGTAGAAGGCCAGAGAAAAGAGCAGGATCGCACCTTCAAGGGAGCGGATCTCCGGAAACCAGTAGTCCCGGGGTCCCCATCCCGTGGCCGCCCGCAGAGCCGTCTGCACGGCGCCCGGGTGCTGGAGAAAGTCCGTATAGATATAAGCGAGCACATAAGTCGGGATGGCGAGCGGCAGCACCAGAGCCCATTCGAAGACCCGCCGCCCTGGAAAGGCGCATGTGGTGACGAGCCAGGCGGTCGCCACACCGATCAGGATGACGCCGATCCCTGTGCCGATCATGAGGATCAGGGAATTGGCGGCCATGACCGGCAGGAGCGTGTCGCGCAAATGGGGCCAGGTGTCCCCCGGCGCGCCGAACAGGCTCGCGAGAATACCGAGAATGGGCAGGGCGACGATGGCCGCGAGCGCATAGGCCATCAAGGAGAGAGCCCGGCCGCCGCTCAGCAGGCCGGGCCCGGTGCGCTCAAGGGCCGTTGGGAAAGAGGCGGCCGGGGGCCCCGGCTCGACGGACGGAGCCCCATGGGTCATCAGGACTCCTCGGCGCCGGCCTTGCCCATGAGGCCCAGCGTGTAATTCTCCAGGCCGATCCGGTTGATGAGATCGAGCTGGGTTTCCAGCCAGTCGATGTGCTCTTCTTCGGATTCAAGGATCCGCACAAAGACTTCCCGGCTCACGTAGTCCTCGGCCTGTTCGCAGTATTTCGCGGCTTCCCGGTACATGGGGTGGGCGATGCGCTCGAGCTTCAGGTCGCATTCGAGACAGTCGCGCACGTCCTCGCCGATCATGATCTTGTCGAGATCCTGGAGGTTGGGGAGGCCGTCAAGCAGCAGGATGCGCTCGATCAGGACGTCCGCATGTTTCATTTCGTCGATGGATTCGTGATATATTTTGTTGGCCAGATCCATGACGCCCCAGTTCTTCATCATCCGAGCATGGAGGAAGTACTGGTTGATGGCGGTCAGTTCGAGCTTTAGGGCCCGGTTCAGATGCTCGATGACTTTCGGATCACCTTTCATCGCTCGTCAATCCTTGTGCTGAATAGGGTGCGTGGGGCGGCGCCGTGGTGGTAGGACGCTCGCTGGATAACAGGCTTACGCAGCCCGTATCCGACTGGATGAAACCAGTTGGACTAAGTCGCGGCGTCGTTCAACGGAAAGATGAGCATATGCCAGTCATGTGCAAAACGTGACCCCGTTAAGATCTCGACGCGGTCTCGTCAGCCCCCTGGGCGGCGACGATTTCCGCCATCATGCCGAGACATTTGCCGCAGCGGGGACGGCACCCGAGCTTCTTGTACACGCCGGCGATGCTCAGATCCCCCTCACTCAACACTTCACGCACATCGCGTTCCTTCAGGGCGTGACAAATGCAGATATACATGGGGCGTGCTCCATCACCGGCGCGAAAACTCTTAATACGCTATGCCTCACGTCTGTATATTGCAAGTCATTATTATTTTTGTTCAGGGTCTCGACGGCCCGGGTTTGCCCCGATGTGATCCGCTCGCGTCCTGTTGTCACGAACGGCAGTGCGAAGCATTCACAGGAAAGAGTGCGGCTCGCCCGCTGCGGGAACCATGATCTGGATCAAGGTGCCGTATTGGCCGTCGCTTTCGACGCAGAAGGATCCGTGATTGGCCTCGGTGAGGGCTTTGGCCAGGGGCAGGTCAAGGGGCGCATCGCCGGCGAAAAAGGACCCGTCACCCAAGGCCTGGCGGCGCAGGCTGCCCAGGGTTTCGGACCCGAAGGGGGCCCCCTGGTCCTGGACGGCGATGCCGATCTGCCCGTCTTCGGAGCGTTGGACCGAAAGGGTGACGGTGCCCTCGGCCGGCGAGCGGCGGATCGCAAGGCTGAGCAGGCCGACGAGGATCTGGCGCAGGCTGCGCGGATCCATATCCACGGGATCGAGGCTGCGGTGCAGCCGGGCATCCAGCGTCACTCTCTTATGCGCGGCGAGGGGGCGCACCATGGTGACACAGGCTTCCACGACCGGTGGCAGGTCAAATGTTTCGGAATGGAGCGCAAGGCGCCCCGCTTCGATGCGGGACAGCTCCAGAAGATCGTCCACCAGGGACAGGGCGTGCTGGCCCGCTTCGAACACATGGCGGGCATAAAGGCGGGTTTGGTCCGTCGGCGCGGGGGCATTCGGATCGGGTTCGCCGACGCCCTTCATGAGCATCTCGGAAAATCCCAGGATGGCCGTGAGCGGTGTGCGCAGCCCGTGGCTTACCCGGGCCAGGACCTCGGATTTGCGCCGGCTGCGCAAGTCGGCCTCGTCCCGTGCGCTCTCAAGTGCCTGTTCGCGGGTTCTCTGGCCGCTGAGATCGCGGATGAGTGCCAGGTGCCGGGCGCCGGCCCGATCCGTCGGCAAGGTGCCGAGGAGGACGGCGACGGGGCGACGCACCATGCCCGTCTCGTCGAGCAGGGGAATGTCTTCCCCGTCGGCCAGCGCGTGGGTTTCGCCGGGGCGCGGGGCCTTGGCCAGGACATCGGCGAGGGCGCGCGCGGCCCGACCGTCGAGCCAGTCCGCAAAGCTTCGGCCCACCGGGTCGGGCCCGTCCGGCCCGAGCAGCCGCCGCGCCGATGCGTTGACGGCCGCCACGGTTCCGGTGCCGTCAAGCAGGGCCACCGCTTCTGCGAATGCGTCCAGGAGGCCTTGCAGGGGGCGGGCCCAGGCCACCGGCGGCCAACCGGCAATGGTGAGCCCCGTCGCCGCCGAATGGGCCACCGGGGGTGCCTCGGTCGCGGCCATTGCGGTTCGGTCAGCAGGATCCTTGGGCGGATGGTCGAGGCGTGTGCTCTCAAGGCGGGCATCGAGCCGGTCGATCATGAGCCCAAGGCGCGCGTCGGCCAATCGCTGGCCTGTGATGCGGCAAAGACCCTCCAGGGTTAATCCGTCCCGTGAGACCAGACGCAGGCCCTCGATCACGCTTTCCCCCTCGTCGAGCCGGTCGCGTAGGGCCGTCAGCATGCGGGGCAGCGGATGGGCTGGATCGAAACGGGCATCGAGCAGGGCACCCAGACTGTCCGCGCCCCAGGCCTCGATGCCGTCCGGATCGGCCCAGGCGATCGCGCTGCGGTCCGCATCCCACAGCGAGCGTCCGCGCACGGTGCGGCGTGCAGCCGTGCGCAGGGCCTCGGCGGGGGACGTCCCGGCGGCGGCCCGGTCGATGGGTCTGTTCACTGTGTGCTTCTCCCGTCCCAACGCTCAAGGCTCCGCATGGCTGGTCCGCTGGCCAAGCCTCGACGGCCCTGTCTTTCCCGGGCCCAACTCCCGGGACACCGATCCCGGTTCCCCTCAGCAACCGGCATACCAGACCGGGCCCGCCAAGACTGTCGCATCCCGGTTCCGATCTTGCTTTCGCCCCAAAGCTGCCCGCCCAGGCGCACCAGTATGGCGCGACCCAAGCCCGGACGGAACGCCGGCTGAAACGGTCGCGGGGTCTCATGCCCGGACCCTTCAAGACCACAAGGGCTTTCTTGTGTTCAAGGGAGATGTCCATGAGCGGTAGCGATCCTTCCCTGATGCTCCTTCCCGGCGGGAAGGGAGCCACCCTCTGGCGGCGCAATGGGCCGGGCGGGGGCACGGGCGGGCAAAGCGCCCGGTTCGATCCCCGGGCCCGGGTCTGGGTGCCCGGTGAGGCCGCCGGCAAGGGCGGACGCGTGTTGTCCCTTGAGGAAGCGGTGACCTGGCTGCAACGGGAGAGTGGCGCGCGGCTGCGTCCGCCCATCGGTGTCATCGGGTCACGCGAGGCCGGGCCCGCGGATCTGGCCCTGGCGGAGGAGATCGGCCGGGATCTCGCCCGGCTCGGGCTCGTGCTGCTGTGCGGCGGCAAGGGCGGAGTGATGGAGCGGGCCTGCCGGGGCACCGAGGCCGAGGGCGGTGTCGCCGTGGGTCTTCTGCCCGACGACCATTGGAGCGGGGCCAATCCCCATGTGACCGTGCCGTTGGCCTCCGGGATCGGCGTGGCGCGTAATGCCATCATTGCCCGGGCCGCCTTTGTGATCCTGGTGGTCGCGGGGGGCTATGGCACCCTGTCGGAAATGGCCTTCGGGCTCCAGTTCGGGCGCCCGGTGATCACCCTGCCCAGCGCGCCGCGGGTGCCCGGCGCCACCGATTGCCCCGACTGGGCCACCGCCCGGGCGGAGCTGTGCCGGCGCGTCTTGACCCTTTAGCCCTCATTCCTCCGGCGCGCCCGCCTTGGCGATTTCCGCCGCGGCCAGGATTTCGGTGGCGATATCGACCGCCTCATCGGGGCTGAAATCCATGGGCAGGTCGATGCCGTCGGCGCTGACATAAAGGCGGACCATGCCCTGGTCTGTCGGCCCGACCTGAAGATCGGCGACGAGATCGGATTGGGTGTTGATTCCGGCGGACATGGGCGATGGCCTCCTTCAGCCGTGACGGCGGATCAGTCCCGGCACGCCCACCCGGAGGCGGCGCGCCCGAAGCGATTTCTCCAGGCAATCGACCCTTGACCACCGCCCTCGGTCAAGATGTATTCCAGGGCCGGACCAGGGCGGCTTGACCGAGTCTGCCCCGCCCGTTATCTCCAATACTCTTTCGTGCAGCTGTAGCTCAGTTGGTTAGAGCGCTAGATTGTGGATCTAGAGGTCCCCCGTTCGAACCGGGGCAGCTGTACCATTTATTTCAATGGCTTATGCAGACAGCTTTTTTTTCGCCAAACGCGTAACCCTTGATCACGCGTTTCGAACAGGACTTTCAAGGACGTGGGGACAATGGCGAAGCGTGAGAGCAATGGCCGAGGCGGTGATGGGGGATCATTCGGAGACGCCATCCCTTCCCCGCAAAAGGCCCTTCCCGAGGATGCTCCGGGAGCGCCGCAGATCGACCCGGAGATGGCCGCCAAGATCTCCGCGCTCAGATCCACCATCCGGGAAAATTTCGGCAAGGCGGTCATGGCGCTGATGATGGTGCCGCGCTATCGAAGCCAGATGCTGGTCGACTTGCAGCATCTGGTGCTCGATCCCATGCTGCAGGACCGCCTCGCCATCGCCTATCCGGGCAAGACGGACCAATCGGCTGCCACCGACATGTCCGGATTTGCCATCTGGGCCAGTGTTTCAGAGGAGGTGGACGCCCGCATCCGCGAGCAGATCGCTAACGGTGTGTTTCCGATCCGGCTCAAGCCCGAGGACTGGAACAGCGGGCAGATCAACTGGCTCCTTGACGTGGTCGCGCCGGACCGCACGACCGTCAGTGCCGTGATCGCTAATTTCCGCCAGGTGGTGAAGGACGGCGAATTGCGCCTTCACCCGCTCATCACCCGGCTGGTCGATGCCGAGACGCTTCAGAAGATGGGCGCACGGAAGACATCCGATTCTCGAACCGACGGGCCGAAAGCGGACAATTCATAAGGCGCGCTCAGACACCGCGCCCACGTTCTGTGTGCCGCAGATCCGCGCGATATAATCCCGGTGCGGCGCGAGGGCATCGACCTGGCCGCGCACCTCTTCGAGATTCATGGCCATGTAGCGCGCCAGATCGTCGGGCGAGGCCGCATCCACCATGGGATGGTGGGCGGCGGGCCGCATCCCCTGTCCCCACATGACCTGCAGCCAGCTTGGCACATCGAACAATTCCGTGTTGTGACGGACGATCCGGCCGCTGGCGCGGAACAGCTCGATCTTTTCGGCCAGACTATCCGGAATGGTCATTGTGCGGCAGTGGCGCCAGAAGTCGGACCCGTCACGGTCCGTGACATGATAATGCAGGATCAGGAAATCCCGGATCGCCGCGTATTCGAAGTCAAGCTGTCGGTTGAACTCGCGGGCCAGGGCAGGGTCGAAAGAGCGGTCCGGAAACAGGGCGAGGAGGCGCGCAATCCCAGCCTGGATGAGATGGATGCTCGTTGATTCGAGCGGCTCCAGAAATCCGCTTGCAAGGCCGAGGGCAATGCAGTTCTTTTTCCAGATCTCCCGCCGCTTGCCGGTCAGGAAGCGCAAATAGCGCGGCTCGCCGAGGGGGGGGGCGGGCAGATTGGCGGTCAGCGTCTCCAGGGCCGTGTCATCGTCCAAATGGGCACTCGAATAGACATGGCCGTTGCCCGTGCGGTGTTGAAGCGGGATTTCCCAGCGCCATCCGGCGTCCTCCGCCGTTGACCGGGTGAAGGGATCGAGCCGGCCATTGCCTTCGGACGGAAGGGCGATGGCCCGGTCGCAGGGCAGCCAGTGGGACCAGTCCTCATAACCGCTTTCCAAGGCCTCTTCGATCAGGAGGCCCCGAAATCCCGTGCAATCAATGAAAAGATCGCCGGCGATCGATGTGCCGTCCTTAAGAGCCACTGACTCTATGGTGCCGCTTTCCCCATTGAGGCGCACATCCCGGACAATGCCTTCGCGCCGGGTCACGCCCCGCTCTTCGGCAAACCGGCGCAGAAAATTTGCATAACGCGCCGCGTCCAGATGATAGGCCGAAGCAGGCAGACGCGCCGTCGCTCCGACAGCGGCGCCGTAGCGGCCCAGCTTCGCCGCGAGCGCATTGGCACTGAATGCCTCCAGGTCCTCCGCGCCGCCTTCGCCGTGGTGGCGCAGCCAGTACTGGTAAAAGGGCACGAGCCCAATGGTGCGGCCCACTTCGCCGAAGCCATGGAAATAGCGCTCGCCCTTGCGCCCCCAGCCGAAGAATTCGATCCCGAGATAGATCGTGCCCGCCGTTTCCCGCAAAAACGCCCTTTCGTCGATGCCGAGGCCGCTGTTAAAGAGCCGGATCTGGGGGATGGTCGCTTCACCCACCCCGATGGTGCCGATGGCCTCTGATTCGATCAGTGTGACG
>JBHJGV010000068.1:0-38227 GCA_050331455.1 Alphaproteobacteria bacterium | reverse complement strand
CCCCACCACGCCCCCACCACGCCCGTTGGACACACCCTTTCGCAGCCTCCCGAGGCGGAGCAGGGCGTCACCGCGCGCCGCGCACCGGCGGCGCGATTTACCAGGGCTTCCGTGGGTGCCGCGCGTCCGTTTCCAGCGCTTTGTCAAGAACAGATTCAGGCATCTTGAGGGGGTGGCCGACCCGCTATACGGGCATGGCAACAAAAGGGATTTTCTGTCTCAGGCCTTGTCCGAAAGTTCCAAAATTACAGTGATCACAACTGACTTGTTTCTCCAAACTCATAGTTGACACAGTTTGTTCACGGAACCTACACTCCATTAACCCATTTGTGACTCCGGAAGAAAAACCGCAAATGGACCGGAATTGGGTTGTGGGCGTGCGCCAGGGTGTCGGGACACTCACCAAAGCCGCCGTGAAAATCCTAAAACCACACTTTCAAGGGGTACGGGGACTATGAAAAAGTCTGATCTTCTGGAGCGGCTGCTTTGCTCCACCATCCTCACCGGCGCCGTTGCTCTTGGCACACCCGCCTTTGCGCAAAACGTCGAAGCGTCTGACGACGAAATCGAGATGACCGATGAAGCCGGGTCCGAGCGCATGGTCATCACCGGATCCAAGCTCCGTGGCGCAGATCTGAACGTGCCGAACCCGGTTCTGGAAGTCGGCAGCTTCGATATCGACGCACGGGGGACCAGCCTGGTCGAAGACCTGTTGAACACCCTTCCCCCGGTCTTCGCCGGTCAAACCTCCGAAGTTGCCAACGGCGCATCGGGCACATCCACCGTCAACCTTCGGGGTTTGGGGGCGATCCGGACCCTTCCCCTCATCGACGGTAAGCGTCTGCCCTTTGGATCGCCGAACATCTCGGCGGCCAATGTCGACCTGGTCCCGGCCCAGCTCGTGGAACGCATCGAAATCGTGACGGGAACCGGCTCCGCCGTGTATGGCTCGGACGCGGTGGCCGGTGTCGTCAACTTTGTCCTGAAGGATGATTTCGAAGGCCTTGAAATCGATGTCCAGGGCGGTTTCCACATCGATGCCAACGACAATGACTTTGCCCAGAATGTCCTCGCTGCGGCGGGTGTGGATGGTATCAACGAGTCGAGTCTGAACGGCTACAACACGTTTGTGAGCGCGACTTTCGGCGCCAATACGGCCGATGGCCGCGGCAATGTCACGGCGTTTTTCCAGTATTTGCGCCAGGGCGAAATCCGCCAGGATAGCCGTGACATTTCAGCCTGTGCGTTCGGGGCAAACAGCGGAGAACAAAGCTTCGGCGGCGTGGGCTGTGTGGGCTCCTCCACGTTCCGGCGGTTCTTCAGCGCGGGCGACACGTTTCAGCAAGCCGACGGTACGCTTGTGCCGTTCGTTGGCGGGCCCGAGCAGACCTTCAACTTTGCGCCGGACAACTTTTTCCAGCGGCCGATTGAACGGTTCACTCTGTACACGAAAGCCCGTTACGACATCACGGACGATATCGAGGGCTATCTGACCGCGTCCTTCCAACAGAACGAAACCGACGCCCAGATCGCTTTCTCGGGGACTTTCTTCCGGCCTTTCGAGGTCAATTGCGGCAATCCGCTCTTGAACCAGGGTTTGGGTCCGAACGGCAACGGTGCGGGCACCTTCTTTGACCTGCTCGGCTGTCAGACGGACGACGCCGGTAACGTGATCGAAGAAGACGTATCCTTTGTGAACGGATACCGGAACGTTGAAGGCGACCCTCGAAATTCCCGCATTGAGACCGTGACCTGGCGCGTCGTCGGCGGTGTGCGCGGTGACCTGTTCGATGACACTGTCAATTGGGATCTCTTCGCTCAATTCTCCCGCGTCAACCTGACGGATGTCTCCACGGGTGACCTGAACTTCAGCAACGTCCAAGACGCTCTGTTCGCGGTGGATGACGGCAATGGCAACATTGTTTGCCGGTCCGGCAATACGGGCTGCGTGCCCTTCGATATTTTCTCGCGCCCGGGCGGTCAGACGGCCGTCACACCGGAACAGATCGCATATGTTCAGGGCACGGGCATCACTGTTGGCTTTACGGAACAGGTGGTTATCGGCGGTACGGTCCAGGCAGACGGAACGAAATACGGTATTGTTTCGCCGTTCCACGATGCGGGTGTGTCGGTCCTGGGTGGTTTCGAATTCCGTGGCGATACACTTGACCGCCAGCCGGACGACATCTCCCAGATCCCGGGTGGTCGTGGTCTGACGGGGGTCGGCGGGGGCACCCTGCCGGTGTCCGGGGAGGTGCGTGTCGCGGAAGCCTTCATGGAAGCACGGATTCCATTGGTCCAGGATTTCCCCCTCATCTACGACTTGACCGTTAAGGGGGCCTATCGCCGTTCCATGTACACCACCGACGGGAACGGGGTGACCAACGAATTCGACACCAACAGCTTCGATGCCGGTGTCCTCTGGACAGTGGTTCCGGATCTGCAGCTCCGGGCCCAGTACCAACAAGCTGTTCGTGCACCGAACGTGATCGAACTGTTCACCGGTCAAAACACCGGTCTGTTCGACCTTTCTGCCGGCCCCAATGGTCTGTTCGACCCCTGTGCGGGTGACTTCGATCCGGCGACGCCTGCGCCAGAACCAGCTGCCTCCGCGGCTGCCTGTGCCAATACGGGTGTTACGGCCGAGCAATTCGGCACGATCGTTGATAACCCGGCTGGCCAGTTCAACCAGGTCACGGGTGGTAATCCGGAACTTGGTCCGGAAACATCTGAAACCATCACGGCCGGGGTGGTGTTCGAGCCTCGCTGGGTGCCGGATCTCCGCCTGACGATCGATTATTTCAACATTACGGTCAGTGATGCGATCGCCACGGTGCCGCCGACCACGAGTCTGACCGAATGTCTGGAAACCGGTAACCCGACCTTCTGTAACCTGATTGTTCGCGACACGTTTGGCTCGCTCTTCCTGGATAACTCCAATTTCGAGGGCATCCAGGCGGTCAACACCAACATTGCTGAACTGTCGACGGATGGTTTTGACTTCAACCTGACGTACAACTACGACCTGAGTCGGTTCGGTTTCGGAGACTTCGGCAATCTGGCGGTGAACTTCTTCGCCACCTATCTGCAATCCCTCGACACGGTGCCGTTGCCGGGAGAAGCAACAATCGAATGCGCCGGGTTCTATGCCGGCGATTGCGGAACCCCCAATCCGAAGTTCCGTAAAGTGACGACCTTCACGTGGCAATCGCCCTACGACATTGATGTGCGGCTCGGCTGGCGCTATTTCGGTGGTGTTGAACTTGACGGGACATCAAGTGCATCAATCGACCCGGAACTTGAGACTCAGCAATAACTCGATATGTCCGTCTTCTGGCGGCCGCGGGATGACTTCTCCTTCCGCGTCGGGGTCAACAACGTGTTCGACAATGATCCGCCCCTGTCCACGTCCACGGGCGCAGGAACAGGAAACGGCAACACCTTCCCGGGTGTTTACGATGCCACGGGCCGGTTCATCTTCTTCGGCGTGACGTTCAACCGGTAAGACCGGGTCCGTCACGGAATGTTAAAGGCGCCGCGAACCGGATGGTTCGCGGCGCTTTTTTTGGGTGTTTGGCCGTGTCCGACAGGCGGTGAGAGGAGGCAGACGTCAACCGCCGGGGCCGCAATCGATGCAGCGGGGCACGGGTTCGGGACCCATTTTCAGAGCACGGAGCGCCGCACGCAGCGCCGAGCGCACCCCCTCCTCCACCACCGGATGATAGAAGGGGCGCTCGAGCATCTCCGGAATGCTGAGATTGGATTGGCGGGCCCAGGCCAGAAGATGGGCGATATGCTCCGCCCGGGGACCGACCATCTCCGCGCCCAGGAACCGGGCCGTGCCTTCTTCGGCATAGACCCGGAGCACGCCCTTGTTCTGGAGCATGACGCGGGCTCTTCCCTGGTCGCCGTAGTCCACTGAACCGACCACGAACGGTGCACCCCGCGCCGTCAGCGCCCCATGGGTCTCGCCGACCATCATGATCTGGGGATCGGAAAACACGACCGAAAGATCCGCCCGCCGCACATAGCGGTTGACCTCCGGCGCCTTGGCGGCATTGCGTCCGGCGATCCGCCCCTCATCCGCCGCCTCATGGAGCAGGGGCACGTCCGCATTGGCATCGCCGGCAATGAAAATGGCACTCTCGCCGCATTGGCCGGACAGCCGATCGAAGACGGGCACGCCCCGGCCATCGAGCGTGAGGGACGTGTTCTCCAGATGCAGGGTGTCCACATTGGCCCGGCGTCCCGTCGCAACGAGCACGTGCTCAAAACGGTCCTCGCCCCGGGTTCCGTCAGCCCTCTGATAGACGATGGTCACACCATCCGGACCGGCTTCCATGCTGATCACATCCGCATGGGGAACAAAGGGGAATTCGTCCTGGAACACCGCCATGGCCTCCTGCCGAACCACGGGATCAGTGAGCGGCCCGACCGCGTGGTCGCGGCCGAACAGGGTCGTGCGCACGCCCAGCCGGTGGAGCGCCTGGCCCAGCTCAAGCCCGATGACGCCGGCACCGAACACGGCAACCGAGTCCGGCAGGTCCTGCCAGTCAAAGAGGTCGTCATTCACCACCAGCCGCCCACCCAGATGCTGGAACGGCGGCGGGATATTGGGGCGGGAGCCGGTGGCAATAACGATCGACCCGGCGGTGACCGTGCGTCCGTCCGAAAGCTGAAGGGTATGATCGTCCAGGAAATGGGCCCGGGCCCGGACCTTATGGGCCGGGTCGAACCCCTCGACGGCCTCCAGAACGAAGCCCACGAAGCGGTCCCGCTCCTCCCGGACCCGCTTCATCACCGCCACGCCGTCAATGGCCGGAGGACCGACCGTGACGCCCAGGACAGACGCATGGCGGATGTTGTGCGCCGCCTCGGCAGCCGCAATGAGCAGTTTGGACGGCATGCATCCGACCCGGGCACAGGTCGTCCCATAGGATCCGCCTTCGATGAGGAGCACCGAGCGGTTGAGGGCCAACGCCTCCCGATAAGCTGCCATGCCGGCGGTGCCGGCACCAATAATCGCCACGTCTACGGAAAAATCCGCCATTGCCCAAGCTCCTTGTTCGTCATCCGGACGGCATGGCCTGGGATCACGGACAGGAGCGTGCGTGGACAAGGCCGACCGACCGGCGGGGCCTGGCTCGGCGCCCGTGTTTTGTCGATTGATGCCAAGACATGGACTTGGTGCCGGGTCGCACCAAGGGGCGCGGCCCGGACGGCAACATCACGGAATCGTCAGTCTGCGAAGCGGATATTGGCGGGTTTGGTTTCCAGACCGCTCCAGTCCCGCTTGACCCCGAGCACCAGCAGGAGCGGCGCCGCGACGAAGATGGAGGAATAAGTCCCGACAATCACACCCCAGATCATGGCGAAGGTGAAGCCGCGGATGACCTCGCCGCCCAGAATGTAAAGGGACAGCAGCGCGATCAGCGTGGTGATGGAGGTCATGGTCGTGCGCGACAGGGTGCCGTTGATCGACAGGTCCAGCAGTTCGGCAAGATCCATTTTCTTGAACTTGCGCAAGTTTTCCCGCACCCGGTCATAGACGACCACCGTATCGTTCATGGAATAGCCGATGATCGTCAGCAGGGCCGCGATGATGGCCAGGGTGAATTCGAGCTGAAGCAGGGAAAAGATCCCGAGGGTCAGCACAACGTCATGGACGAGGGCCAGGACCGCACCCAGGCTGAACTGCCATTCGAAGCGAAACCAGATATAGATCAGCATCATGGCGACGGCGACGACCACGGCGAGCGAGCCCGCCTTGACAAGCTCCCCGGACACTTTCGGGCCGACCACTTCGACACGGCGGTACTCGATGGCGCCGCCATACCCCTCCTCGAGGGCCTGCTTGACCGTGTTGACGACCTCGTTCTGGGCAATTTCCTGGGCGCGGGCGTCGCCCTCCACCGCTTGGGTCTCTACACGGATCAAGACGTCGTCGACGGCCCCGAAGGCCTGCACCTGGACATCGCCGAAGCCCAGACCGCCCAGAATGGTCCGGATGCGCCCCAGATCCGCCGGCTCCTCCGTGCCGATCTCGATCAGGGTTCCGCCCTTGAAGTCGATGCCGAAATTGAGGCCCTGGGCGAAGAAAAGCCCGACCGAGCCCACCATCAGGATTGCGGACAGGACATAGGCGATGGTCCGATGCCGTACGAATGCGATGGCGGTCTTTTCCGGGACGAGGCGGAGCAGTTTCATGGCCTTGGTCTTTCTCTCATTCCGGGTCTAGGCCTCATCGGAGACCATCGGTGTCGTCTCAAACCGAACGGGCGCGGGATCACCGGGCCCCATGGAAACACGTCAGATGGGCAGGGCCTGGGGACGCGCCCGTCGAAGCCAGGTGGCCACCATCAGGCGGGTCACCGTGAAAGCCGTGAAGACCGATGTCACGATCCCGATGGCCAGGGTCAGGGCGAAGCCCCGCACTGGGCCGGAGCCCAGTTGAAACAGGATCACGGCGGCGATCAGGGTCGTGATATTGGCATCCAGGATCGTCCCAAAGGCCCGCTGATAGCCGGCCTCGATGGCCGAGATCGGCCCCTTGCCGGCGCGGATCTCTTCGCGGATCCGCTCAAAGATCAGCACATTGGCGTCCACCGCCATGCCGATGGTCAGCACGATGCCGGCAATGCCCGGCAGGGTCAGGGTGAAGCCGAGAAAGGACATCGCCCCCGCGATCAGCACCAGATTGATCAGCAAGGCGACATTGGCATAAAGGCCGAACAGGCCATAGGTCAGAGCCATGAAAATGACCACGCCCGTCAGACCGATCATCGCGGCAATCTTGCCGGCATCAATGGAGTCCTGCCCGAGGCCGGCCCCGACGGTCCGCTGTTCCACCGGCGTGAGGGGCGCCGGCAGGGCGCCGGAACGCAGCAGGATCGACAGATCATTGGCACTCTCCACCGTGAAGCTGCCGGCGATCTGGCCTGAACCACTCAAAATGGGATCGCGGATGACGGGTGCGCTGATGACTTCACCGTCGAGCACAATGGCAAAGCGCTTGCCCACACTTTTCCGCGTGGCATCGGCGAAGCGGCGGGCCCCGGTCGAGTCGAACCGGAAAGTCACCACCGGTTCGTTGGTCTCCGGATCAAAGGAGGGCTGGGAATCGATCAGGTTTTCCCCGGATACCAGCACGCGCTTGCGCAGCAGGATCTGCGGCTCAAAGGCTTCGACGGTCGGGTAGACCGCCGATCCCGGGGGGACCCGCCCCTGGACCGCTTCGCTGACGGGCACGGATGAATCATGCATGTGGAATTCGAGGCGGGCGGTCCTGCCCACCAGATCGATAATGCGTTGGGGATCGTCGAGGCCGGGCACCTGAACGATGATCCGGTCCTCCCCTTCCCGTTGGATGGTCGGCTCGCGCACGCCCGTCTCATCGATCCGCCGACGGATGGTCTCGATGGACTGGAGAATGGCGCTGTCCCGCAATTGCGTGATGGCGGCATCGCTGAGACCGACGCTCACCTGATCGGCGCCCACGCCCTCAATGACCAGATTGGAACTGGCACCGAAGCCGCCGAACGCGCTCGTCACGGGCTGGGCCAAGTCCCGGGCCAATTCGATCACCTGGGGCACATCGGCGGCATCGCGCATCTGCACCACCACCCGGTCGCCGCGGATCCCCAGCCCGCGCAAGCGCAGACGGGCCCGCAGGATGGCCGCCCGCACCTCATCTTCAAGGGTGTCGAGGCGCGCCGTCACCACATCGTCCGCCTCTACCTGGAAGGCGAGATGGGCGCCCCCCTGGAGGTCGAGCCCGAGGGTGATTTGATTGCGGGGCAACCAGCCCGGCAGACCGTCGAGGGTCGACCGGGACAGGACATTCGGCAGGGCACAGATCACCCCGACCAGGATGGCGGAGAGAATGAGAACGACCTTCCAGGTCGGGAAATACACCATGGCGGGGATCCGATGAGCGGGTTTCGCGGGAGAAAACCGGTGGAGGAGAAGACCGTCGCGCCGAACGCAGTGCAGCCCGTTCGGCGTTTTGCGCGGCGCCCCCAGACCGGGGGGAGCCACGCCGGACGGTCAGGATTTGTCTTTGGGCACGCTCTTGTCGTCTCCGGCGACCGGCTCGCCCTTTGCCGTCACATCGGTCAGGGTTTGCTTGACGACCCGGACTTTCACATTCTCGGCGATTTCCACCAGCACCTCGCGCTCGTCGACCACTTTGGACACTTTACCGACCAGACCGCCGGCCGTGACGACCGTGTCGCCCCGACGCACAGCCTCAACCATCTGACGGTGCTTTTTCAGGCGTTCGTTCTGGGGGCGGATCAACAGGAAATAGAAGATCGCGAAAATGACCGCCATGGTCAGGAAAAAACTGAGATTGGGATCCATGGGTTTCGGCGCCTTTAATGGTGTCGGAGTAAACCGGGACGGGTCGGCCCGCGAATGGTCGCGAGAACGAAACGGGTGGTAAGATCCGCAACGCGATGGGGCATCACATCAATGGGCAAGCCGTGGCCGCGCATTTTTCGTGATAAGCCGTCAATCGGATCGCAGTCTCTGTGACCTTAACAAGGGCCTTGTTCCGGGCAAGTTCAAGCCCCACGAGCGCCTTTTTAGGCCCTTTTTAACCCAAGGGAAACGCTCACGCGCGGCGCGGTGCGGCCGCCTGGTCGCCTTTCGTCGCGGTCGGCGATCCCGCTTGGGGTTTCGCGGACAAAGGGCGATCCGCTGCGGGCCCGTCCGGCGCCCGCCCTCCGGCGTGCGGGCACAGCCGGTGGATTTCACCGGCAAGGTCGGCGAGCCGAATGGGTTTAGTCACATAGCCGTCCATGCCGGCCTCGAAACACCGGTCCCGGTCTCCCACCATGGCATGGGCGGTCACGGCGATGATCGGGATGCCCCCAACCGGCGCGGGCATATTGCGAATAAGCCGTGTCGCACTCTCCCCGTCCAGGTCCGGCATTTGCAGATCCATGAGAACGACATCGAACGGCGCCGCCTGGAGCCGCTCCACCGCCTGACGTCCGTTATCGACCACCGTGGCCGCGCAGCCCATGGATTTCAGGAAGTGGCGCAAGAGCCGCTGATTGATCGCGTGGTCTTCGGCAACAAGAACGCGCAGACCCGGGAACCGCTCGGGAACCGGCGCCGGGTCACCATCGCCCGACCGGGAAGGCGCGTGGGTCACAGGCACGTCGAACCAGAACCGGGCCCCCTCTCCCGGCGTGCTGTCCAGTCCGATCGTGCCGCCCATCCGTGTGACGAGATCGCGGGCGATGGAGAGGCCGAGCCCGGTCCCCCCATGGGCCCGTGTGGCCGAGGCGTCCGCCTGTTCGAACCGATCGAAAATTCTGGCCTGGTCCTCGCGGTCGATCCCGGGGCCCGTATCCTGAACTTCAACCTGCAGGCGGGCCACCTCGCCCTCGGCATGCGTCAGGGCTGCCCTCACGCGAATGGCCCCTTTGTCGGTGAATTTGATCGCATTGCCCACGAGATTGGTGACGATCTGCTGGAGCCGGGTGGCATCGGCCATGACCCGAACGTCCGCCATGCCCTGCGTTTCGACAACGAAATCCAGGCCCTTGGCCTCGGCTTTCGGCCGCAGCAGCGCCAATTGCCCGTCGAATTCCCGGTCGAGCCGGACCGGCACCGGCGTGATGGACAGGTTGTTGGTGTCGAGCCGGGTGAGGTCCAGAATGTCATCGAGGATTTTCAGCAGGGCTTTCGCGCTTTGACGGGCGACATCGCCATAGGCCTTGATCTTCTCCCGGTCGTGTTCCCGGTCGGCAAGGTCCAGCATACCCAGCACGCCATTCATGGGCGTGCGCAGTTCATGGCTCATATTGGCCAGGAACACCGATTTCGCGGCATTGGCCCGCGCCTCGGCGTCCGCCATGGCCTCCAGCCGGCGCAAGGCCCGCTGCGTCATAATTTCATAGCTCACGACCACGCCGGTGCTGGCGAAGAGCCCGACCAGCACCGTGATCAGGGCAAGACCCAGCGCGGTCTCGGGATCCTCACCAACGGGAAAGGCTGCGGTCGCGTTAAAGCGGAGCAGGATGGCGGCTGCGACCGCGGCAAGGCTGTAAAGGATCGCCGTGCGGTAGCCCAGAAAGAAGCAGGCACCGATGGGGATCAGCACAAAGAATGACGCGGTAGGCGCGCTAATCCCGCCCAGCATCACCGTGCCGGCTACGGTCCCGGCAAAAAACGCG
This sequence comes from Alphaproteobacteria bacterium, assembly GCA_050331455.1. Taxonomy (GTDB): domain Bacteria; phylum Pseudomonadota; class Alphaproteobacteria; order JAJFIK01; family JAJFIK01; genus CAYUYV01. The sequence continues at coordinate 28,040 of JBHJGV010000068.1, read as the reverse complement.
ACCATCAGCAGATGGCCGGCGATCGTCAGGCGGCGCGTAAAGCGGGCGATCAGGAAGGCGGCGGCATAGACCGCGATCACGACAGCCGTGACCAGCACGCGCGGCAAGGGGGGATCGGCCATGACCAAGCGTTCCACGAGCAGCCCGCTCGTCAGCACCGTGGCCAATCCCGCAACGAACAGGAAGATCCGATGGCGCAGCGTTCGCCCAATATCCGAGGGCGTCTCAGCCTGTGCGATTGTACCGACGGTCACGGGTATCAATCCCCTGCGCTGGATGAACCGGCAGGTGAGTGTAGCGGCGATCGGCTAACAAGTCCTCGCAGGGGGTGCCGTAACAAAAACTTAATCACAGCCGACATCGGCGTTTTGGCGCATGGACGGCTCGGTTGGGACTGCTCGGTTGAGGCCGTCAGGTGCGGCAAGCCGGCTGCTGCGGCGCGTCAACACGCGCGGTCCAGCAATCATGGCCGAGCCCGGCGCAATAGCCCTGAGCCGTGCGCGCATCGCGGAACTGGCCAAGGCGCACCCGATAGACCCGCCCTTCAAAACGCAGATCGCTGCACACGACCTGCAGGCTGCCACACACGGCCGGGTCCGACCGGCCGCCGCCGCAAAAGGTCTGGCGGAAGCCGGCCAATTTACGCTCCGCATTGGGCTGCGCCGAAAACGCGCCCACCTGCACGGTCCAGAACGGACCGCCGATCCCACTTTGGGCGCCGCGAGTCTGGGTAATGGCGCCGGTCAGGGTCCGCTCCACGGGCGGGGGCATGGGCGAGCGGATTGAGGAGGGGACAGGCGGGTTCGGGCCGCCGGTCAAGGGGCGCTGCCCGGACGGTCCCGCCACCTGGCGAATGCTGGGCTGGCCGAGGCCCGCAGGCATCTCGGTCTGGGCAGTGGTCTTGAGGGCCGGCGGAAAAATATCCGACTGCCGGAACAGGGCCCGTTTGGTTTGCACCGATTGAGCGAGCAAACGGTCGTAGCGTTTTTGTTCCTTCCGCTCAACACAGCCTGCGACACCGCCGGCGAGCACGCCAAACGCCACGGCGAGATAAAAGACAGAACAAATCCGTGTCTGCCGCTCCATGACCCAAAACTCCACAATGCCCGAAACTGCACACTGCATGACTGAACGGTCACAATGACTGAACGGCCACGACTGTCCTTCGCCACCTGTCTTGTCTTTACGGCAACAATCCGCCTTGAGGCAAGTCGCTGCACCCGGCCCCGAACGGGCATGCAAGTCCTGCACCCATGGCCAGCGCCCGCGCCCGGCGCGCCTTGACCGGTCCTGAATCCCTGTCCTAGTGGTGGCGACACGGTCGTTGTGCCCCCGGCAGGACCCTCCTGCCTGGTGGCCCAGAACCGGTTAACGAAACGGGCACGCCGGTAGGGCAGCGCTCCGAAGGACAGGATGTGACACGGACCAAACAGGATCCAGGCCCGCCGAAGGCCGAAGCTCAGCACGACGGCGGATTACCCACAAAGGGTCAGATCCTGGATTTTCTGGACCGGGCCGAGGATCGCGTGGGCAAGCGGGAAATCGCCCAGGCTTTCAACATAAAGGGGCCCGACCGGGCGGCCTTGCGCGACCTCTTAAGCGAGATGAAGGCCGAGGGCCTTCTGGAGCGCGGCCATCGCAAATCGGCCCATCGCACAGGCGCCCTGCCCCCCGTGGCCGTGTTGGACATCGTGGACCGGGATGTGGACGGCGAACTCCTCTGCCGCCCCCATTTGTGGGACCGCGAAGCCCCTCCGCCGCGCATCATGCTGGCCCCAGGCACGGGGAGCGGACGGGGCGACGGACGCAAGGGCAGCACGCCCGCCATGGGCATCGGCGACCGGGTGCTCGCCCGCCTCGCCCCTGATGGCGAGGGCGGCTACGAGGCCCGCATCATCAAGCGTCTGGGAGCCTCGGCCCATCGCATTCTGGGCGTGTTCGAGCGCAGCGGCCCCGGTAAAAAGGCCGACGGACGCGTCATCCCCGTGGATCGGCGCAGCAAATACACCTTGGCCGTGACCTATCAGGATGCGGACGGCGCCAAGGACGGCGAAGTCGTCATGGTCGAAATGCTGACCACGCGGCTCCACGGCGCCAAGCGGGCCCGGGTGCTGGAGCGTTTTTGCGACCGGAACGACCCGCGGGCCATCGGCCTGATCGCCATCCACAGCCACGGCATTCCCACCGACTTTCCGCCCGCCGTGATTGCGGACACCGAGGCCATCACGCAGGCCGGTCTTGCGGGGCGCACGGATATGCGCGACCTGCCTCTGGTGACCATCGACCCATCCGACGCCCGCGACCACGACGATGCCGTCCATGCCGAGGCCGATCCCGATCCGGACAATCCCGGCGGCCATCTGGTCACTGTCGCCATCGCCGATGTGGCCGCCTATGTCACGCCGGGCTCCGCACTTGACCGGGAGGCCCGGCGGCGGGGCAACTCCACCTATCTGCCGGACCGGGTGGTGCCCATGCTGCCTGAACGTCTGTCGGCGGATTTATGCTCCCTCCACGAGGATGTGGACCGGCCGTGCCTCGCGATCCGGATGGTGTTCACCGCCGAAGGGCGCAAGAAAAGCCACAAGGTGCTGCGCGGCATGATGCGCTCACGCGCGTCGCTGACCTATGAGGCCGTGCAGGCGGCCATCGACAGCGAGGGGCGTCATGGCGGCGTGCCGGAGGACCTGTTCCGGGAGGTCGTGCGCCCGCTCTATGCCGCGTATGACGCCCTGCGAGAAGGCCGGGACAAACGCCAGCCCCTCGACCTTGATCTTCCCGAGCATCACATCCAGATCGGCGAGGACGGTTTCGTCAGTGCGGTGACCGTCCGGGAGCGGCTCGATGCCCACCGCCTGATCGAGGAGATGATGATCCAGGCAAATGTCGCCGCTGCCGAGACCCTGGAGCGGCGCAAGATGCCCCTGCTCTACCGGGTCCACGATGCGCCGGACAAGTTGAAACTCACGGCCCTGATGGAATTCCTGGAGACCATCGGCCTCAAGCTTGCCAAGGGCCAGACCGTGCAGCCCGGCCATTTCAACCGTATCATCGAGCGCGCAAAAGGCACGGACAATGAGAGTTTCCTCAGTGAGGTGATCCTGCGATCCCAGTCCCAGGCGGTCTACAGCCCGGACAATCTGGGGCATTTCGGGCTCAATCTGCGCCGCTATGCCCATTTCACTTCGCCCATTCGCCGCTATGCGGACCTGATCGTCCACCGCGGCCTGATCGCCGCCTGCCAATTGGGGACGGATGGTCTGCCCGAGGAAAGCCTGAAGGACCTTGCGGCCATCGGCGAGGAGATTTCAGGCCATGAGCGGCGCTCCATGGCCGCCGAGCGGGATGCCAAGGACCGCTTCATCGCGGCCTTCATGGCGGACCGGGTGGGCGCGGATTTCAAGGGCCGGATCAGCGGGGTAACCCGTTTCGGTCTTTTCGTGAAGCTTGGCGAGACGGGGGCGGACGGTTTCGTGCCCATCCGGTCCCTGGGCAACGAGTATTTCACCCATGACGAGGACGCCCATGCCCTCGTTGGCGAAGAGACCGGCGCAATGTACCGCCTTGCCGATCCCGTCGAGGTGACCCTGGCCGAGGCCGCGCCGGTCACCGGCGGCCTGCGCTTTGAGATCATCTCGGAACCGGGCGCCTATGCGGAGCGGCCCAAACGGGGCGGCGGCCGCCGGCGACGCGGACCAGAGCCGGGCCCCCGAGACGCCAAACCCCGAAAAGGCCGTGGCCGCGGGCGAAAATGATCTTCCGGCATGGGGATCCTGTTGATCAGACGACAGATCACCATACCGTTGTGCCGGAGGGACAAACCTCACCCCACGCTGCATCAACCCGACCTTGAAATCACGAAGTGGATTTTGCCATGCCCACCTTGCCCGGAACACCCGCCCCTGAGCTGAGCCTGCCGCTCACCATCGGCACGCGGTGGACCTTGTCGGCCCAGCGGCCTGATTTTATGACCATGATCGTGTTCTATCGCGGCCTGCACTGTCCGATCTGCAAGACCTATCTGAACAGCCTGCAAAAGCTGCTGCCGGATTTCCGCGCCCTGGGCATCAACCCCATCGCCGTCAGTTCAGACCCGGAGGACCGGGCCCGGGAAACCAGCGAGACCTGGGACATTCCAGACATCCCTGTCGGCTTTGATTTTCCGACCGATCAAGCGGGCGCCTGGGGCCTGTTCGTCTCCGAAGCGATTTCCGAGAAGGAAACGCGGCTGTTCGTCGAGCCCGGCCTGTTCACCGTGCGCCCCGACGGCACGCTCTATTACGCGTCGATCCAGACCCAACCCTTCGGCCGGCCCGCCTTCGCGGACATGCTGCGCGCCCTCACCTTCATCAAGGAGCGGGATTACCCGCCGCGCGGGACGGTGGCGGTTCAAGCCTGATCCGGTTTTCGAAGGCCTGCCGCTTGGGTTACGCTCTGGCAGGCTGGAAGATCCCCGGCGGGTCGGATCGGCCACCGGCACACCGGCCGGTCGTCCGCCTGGGCAACATCCCGATAAGGATTGCCGCGCCTGAGGGGCCGGCACCACAGGAGGAGACGGCATGAAGAGACTGGCACCACTCGCTCTGGCCCTCGCGGCGGCCCTGGCGGCGCCGCTGACGCCCGTCTGCGCCGACGATCACGGCGTGCCGCTCAATACGCCGCTCGGCACGATCATCGGCGCCAAAACGGATGACGAGGAGATCGTCACCTTCAACGGCCTGCCCTTCGCCGCGCCCCCGGTGGGGCCGCTGCGTTGGACGGCACCGCAGCCGGCGGCCGCGCTGGAAAGCCCGTTCGATGCCACTGCGTTCGGGGCCCAATGTCCCCAGAGTCGGGGCTCGAACGCCTATGGTCAGCTCATGGCCCAGCGGGTCGGGCTCACGGAAGCCGAACGGAAGGCCCTCGCCGAGGCTGCCAAGACCGCCACACCGCTTGAGGAGAGCGAGGACTGCCTCACCCTGAACATCCGTACGGGGAATGCGGGCGGTGAGCCTCTCCAGCCCGTGATGGTCTGGATCCATGGCGGCGCGCACCAGAACGGCACCGGCGCGAACCCGCTCTACCAGTCCAACACGCTCGTAAAGCAGGGTGTTGTTCTGGTGACCGTGAATTACCGGCTCGGGGCCCTCGGTTATATGGCCCATCCCGCCTTGAGCGCGGAAAATCCGGACAAGGCCTCCGGCAATTACGGCCTGATGGACCAGATCGCGGCCCTGGAATGGATCCGGGACAACATCGCAGCCTTTGGCGGCGACCCGGACAATGTCCTCATCTTCGGCGAGTCGGCCGGCGCCCAGTCGGTCACGGAACTGATGGCCGCACCCGCCTCCCATGGGCTCTACGACAAAGCCATTTTGCAGAGCGGTGTCAGCTCGGGGAACATCCGTCACCTGAAAATCTCGCGGCTCGGCGTGCGCAGCGGTGAGGCCATCGGCACCGAATTCATGGCCCCGCTGGTGGACGGTGAAGCGACGCCCGAGGCTCTGCGGGCGGTGTCCGTGGACGCATTGTTGGACCGGGCCGCGGAGCGGCGGGACCTGTCGCGCACTTTCCTGCCGGTGATCGACGGCGCGGTTCTGCCCCGGGCCATCGGTCTGGCGATCCGGGACGGCGAGACGCCGGATATTGCGATCCTTGGCGGCTTCAACGCCGATGAGGGCTCCCTGCTCTACCCTTTCATCGGCACGCCGACTCGCTTTCGCCAACCGTTTCCCACGAACCAGGCCGATCGCCTCGCCGCCTTGCGGGACCTTTACGGCGACGCGGGTGGCACTCGGCTTGCCGCGCTTTACGGCATGGATGATCCGACATCCTTCGTTCGCGGCTCGGTGGACATGATCGGCGACGATGTGTTCGGCGTGCCCACCCGCTTTCTGGCCAGGGAGCATGTGGCCGAGGGGCGCGCCTTCTACGGCTATTTCTTCACTCGTGTGCCGCCCCGCAAGGGCCAGACGGCGGGCGCCTTCCACGCCTCGGAAATCCCCTTCGTGTTCGACACCCATGGCGGCGTGTTCGTGGCGGACGACAAGGACCGAGCCCTGACGGATGTGATGGGCCGCTTCTGGACCCAGTTCGCCAAAACGGGCAATCCGAATATTGACGGTCTCATGACCTGGCCCGCTTATGATCCGGCGAAGGACGAATGGCTCAATCTCGACCGCCGGATCACCGTCCTTTCGAGGGTCCGCAAGGAGAAATTCGATATTCAGGAGAAGGCCCTGCGAGACATTCTTGAAGATGTGGATCGCATCGACGGCCGGTAACTGCTTCGATCCGGATCCCGGAACCGACGCGTCCGGTGGATTAAACCCGCCGGACGGGGGCCACCGAGATTAACCTCACCGCGACCGCAGCGCGCTGTCGCCGCGCCACCAATCCTTCGTGAACGGATTGCGGGCCGGCGCGTGGCCCGCGAGCACCAGGAGACCGGCGAGAATGGCCAGGTTCTTGATGAAGTTTTGCCGCTCATGGGCGACGCCGTCACCGGTCATGGTCCAGAAATCGTGCAGCATGACATTGACCAGCAGCACATAGACGACGAAGCCATAGGCCACGAGTTTCACATGGCGCCCTGCCATCAGCAGGAGGCCGCCGAGAATGTTCGTCGCCGCCGCGATCCACATCAGGAGCGGTGCGAACGCGATGGCGTGGCTCTGCATGTAGGCGATGGTCGCCTCGGGCGCCATGACCTTCAACAGGCCCGGCAGAATGAAATACAGTCCGAGCAGAAACCGTCCCGCAAAAATGCTCAGTGCTGATACCATGACGCGTCCGCCAATTATTATCTCTCAAAACCCGCTTCTCAGGTCGTTTCAGGCGGGCCGGCCTCCGGCGCCGCGCCATCTTCCTGTTGGAACCGGGCCTGGCGCTCGATGCGGGCCCCGTCGAGGGCGTGCTCGTCCCCATCGAACAGTTTTCGGATATCGATGGATGGGCGCGCGCCCAGATCGTCGAAATGCTGACGGAGCCAGACATCGGCCGCATTGCGCCCTTTGTCGAAGAGCAGGGTCAAGAAAGCTTTTTCCGCGTTCATCTTCGAGGAGGCGCCTAATGAGCTGAGGAACGGCTCGTCCTGGATCATGTGGGGCAGCACCCGGCGATAGCCAGTGCCGTCCAGCCGGCCCGCATCCATCAGACGGGTGACAAAATCTACGGCCCGCAACTCCTGCAGCAGCGAGGTGTTGAAGGTGATCTCGTTCAGCCTATTGACGATGTCCCGGGCGGCCCGGGGCGCGCCCGGGCGCGTGAAAGGGTTGATCTGGACAATAATCACATCGTCGGCGGAGGAGTGATCGAACAGGGGCCACAGGGGCGGGTTGCCGGTGAATCCCCCGTCCCAATAGGGTGTCTCGTCGATCCAGATGGCCTTGTGCAGGAGCGGCAGGCAGGCGGAAGCCAGCACATGCTCCGAGGTCAGCTCAGTCTGGTTGAACACCTTGACGCGCCCGGTCTCCACATTCGTGGCCGAAACAAAGACCTTCACGCGCTCACAGTGGCAGACGGCCTTGAAATTCACATGCTTTTCGAGAACATCCCGGAGCGGATTAACGTCGAAGGGATTGAGGTCGTAGGGGCTGACCACGCGGGAGAGGAGGTCGAACCACAGATAGGACGGCGAGCTGTCCAGGCTCCAGCTGCCCATCATCTGGTCGACGGGGGAGCGCCGGATGGGGCTCGACACGGCGGCATCCGCGATGCCGTTCCAGAACCGGGCCAGGGTGTCCCGGGCATTGCGCCGGTCGCCATGGGCGAGGCCCTCGGCCAGAACCACCGCGTTCATCGCCCCGGCCGACGCACCGGAGACCGCTTCGATCTCCAGCCGCTCGTCTTCCAGGATCCGGTCGAGGACGCCCCAGGTGAAGGCACCGTGGGAGCCGCCTCCCTGCAGTGCAAGATTGATGCTCTTCACCATGAACCGTTTCTCCCCGTCGCGGTTTCCGCAGCCCATGATCCGCAGGATGCGGGCCATGCAAGGCGTTGGCCGAGCCTACTGGGCCGTCCAGCCGCCGTCGATGGGCAACGCCGCCCCATTGATCTGCGCACCCTCGGCCGAGGCCAGAAGGACCGCCAGGGCGCCGATCTGTTCCACGGTCACGAAGTCCTTGGTGGGCTGGGCCGCAAGCAAAACGTCGCGCTTGACCTCTTCTTCCGTGATGCCCCGGGCCTTGGCCGTATCCGGAATCTGCTTCTCAACGAGGGGCGTCAGCACATAGCCGGGGCAGATCGCGTTGGCGGTCACGCCATGTTCGGCGCCTTCAAGGGCGATGGTCTTGGTCAGGCCCAGAATGCCGTGCTTGGCCGCCACATAGGCCGACTTGAAGGGCGAGGCCACCAATCCGTGGGCCGAGGCGACATTGATGATCCGGCCATAGCGCTGGGCCTTCATGTCGGCAAACACAAGGCGGGTGGTGTGGAAAGCCGCCGTCAGATTGAGTTGAATGATGAAATCCCACTTCTCGACGGGAAAATCTTCGATGGGGGATACGTGTTGGATCCCGGCATTGTTCACCATGATGTCCACGGCGCCGAAGGTGTCCCGGGCCAGTTTGATCATGGCCTCGATCTGGTCGACCTTGGTCAGGTCTGCCCCCGAATAGATCACCTTGACGTCGTGTTCCTTTTCCAGGCGGGAACGGATCGCCTCGATTTCCTCCGCATCGCCGAACCCGTTCAGCACCAGGTCGACGCCGGCGGCGGCGAAGGCCTCGGCAACGCCCAGCCCGATCCCGCTGGTGGATCCGGTGACAAGGGCAACACGTCTTTCTCTGTTCATAGTCTCACTCCAAAGGGTCATGGGCCGACGCCCAAGGGCACCGCCGGCCTGTTATGGATGGGCTGCACGGGGAAGGCGGATGATCAGGCCCAAGATCAATGCGAGGCTGGCGCCCACGCCGGCCACACAGGCGGGCCAGCCGTACCGGGTAAACACGATACCGAGGATATAGCTCCCGATCAGGCCGCCGAGATAGTAGGCGGTGAGATAAAGGCCGCTCGCCGAGGCCCGGTCGGCAACCGCTGTGGCGCTGATGAAACCGGTCGTCGCGGCCTGGGCGAAGAACGTTCCGGCCCCAACAAGGGCAAGGCCCACAAGCACGGCCGCGAGGGACGGCGCCAGCGTGAGCGCAAGCCCGAGCGCCGCTGCCAGAATGCCGGCGCCGATGGCGGGGCGCACGCCGATCCGCAGAGCGATGGGACCGGCCAGGAGGGTGGTCACCATGGACGGCAGGAAAACGAAATAGACAAGCCCAAGCGCCCCTGCCGAGAGCGCAAACCGGTCCACCAGAACAAAATTCACATAGGTAAAAACACCAAGAAAGGCGAACAGAATGAAAAAACCGATGGCAAAGCCGGAGGGCAGTCCGGGCGTGCGGAAATGGGTCTGCCAGATCCTCAGAACGGGCTCCGGCGCCATGCCGCTCGTCTTGCGCTGCATGCTGGGGCGGATGAACCAGAAAGCGAGCGCGGCACCGCACAGATTGAGCGCGGCGAAGACATAAAAACTCGTCGCAATGTCGAAAAAGCCCACCAGATTGGCCGCCATCAGGCGCCCGAACAGGTTGCTGGCCACATTGCCGGTGATATAGGCGGCAAGGGCGCCGGCGGCCTGGCGCGGCGTACATTCTTCGGCGAGATAGGCCATGGTGAGGGTAAACGCGGCGGACATGCACAGGCCCTGCGCAATGCGCAGCAGGGTGAAGGTCGTCAGATCGTCCGTGGTCGCCAGCAGGGTCGTGGGGATCGCGAGCAGGGCCAGGGCAATCCAGATCCCATGGCGCCGGCTGATCCGCCGGGCGAGAAACGCAACCGCCAGTCCGGCCACCGCCATGCCAAAGGTGCTGGCATTGGCCGCAGCGCCCATGGCGGCCGCGTCCACGCCGAAGGCCTGGGCCAGATCGGGCAGCATGGCCTGGGCAGCGAACAGATCCACGAGCGTCAGGAAGCTGATCAGCCCGAGCACGCTCCCGCGCTTCAGGTCTCCGCTGTCGCTGGCACGTCGGGTTTGACAAGATGGGGCCGCCGGAACGCTGCTCACGGGCACTCTCCACACTCGAGGTGTGGTTTCCTTGCCATGTTTGCCCGGACACCTGAACCGCAATTTTTCGAGAGCGGCGTCGCCGGGAAGGACTCGGACCGCCGGCGGCGCCATTCTTCGTCTTTCGCATTGAAATCATGGCCTTCCCCCAGTAAGCAACCGCAAGGACACGTGACGTCCGGTATCCTGCGGCCCGGACCGTCGTTTTCCGCCTTAAGGGATCCGGGCCAGTATGCGATGGTAGGAAATGTGATCGCCGCGGCGCCGGCGACAGACTGCCGGATGTGGGAGGAGACGAGAGATGTCGACATCGTCGTTCGAGGAGCGCAAGCAGGCTGCGGAAGCGAAATTCGCCCACGACCAGGAACTGGCCTTCAAGGCCCGTGCGCGGCGCAACAAAAAGGTTGGCCTGTGGGCCGCCGGCATGATGGGCCTTGCGGGCGCCGACGCCCAAACCTACGCGCAGGCTATCATCAAGGTGGACTTTGTCGAACCGGGCGATGAGGACATTTTCCGCAAGCTGCGGTCGGATTTCGACGCCAAGAACGTGTCCGTGTCCGATCACCAAATCCGCCGGACCCTTGAGGAGCTTCTGGTCGATGCCCTCGAGGAAATCCAGCAGGAGTGAGCGCAAGACCGTGGGTCGCGCGCCGTGACACACCCCCTGCACACCGTCCGGCGCGCCCGCGCCGGGGTATTGCTTTTCGCGCTGGCTTTGGGCCTTGGCCCCGCAGTGCCGGGCGCCTCGGCGGATGACGCGACCTGGTCCCATGTGAATGGCGGCGCGTCGGGCGAGCGATACCTGGATGCCCCGACGCTCCGTCCCCGGACGGCCGACGATCTGCGCGAGGTCTGGCGCCACGAGACCGGGCATAACGGCCGCACCCGGCAGAGCGACGTCGATGTGGCATTCGACACAACCCCCGTTCTGGCCGGCGACCGCCTTTTTCTGTGCACACCCTATAACGAGGTCCAGGCCCTCGATCCGGGCACGGGCCGCCTCTTGTGGCGTTTCGATCCCGGCGTTGGCAACAAAGCGGCTCCGGAAGACGGGTTTTCCTGCCGCGGCGTGACCCCGTGGCACACGGGAGCCGCCTCCGGCGAGGCTCCCGCGGACACGCTTTGCGCAGCGCGCATTTTTACAGTCACGCAGGACGCCGCCCTTCTCGCCCTCGATCAGGCGTCGGGTGTGCCCTGTCCCGGCTTCGGTCGACAGGGCACGGTCGATCTGTCCGACCCGACGGGGACCGCGCCGAAAGCCCTGCGCGCACCGCCGCCGCCGGTCGTTGCTGGCGGCCGGATCATCGCAGCCGCAACGGTCAATGGCCGACCGGTCTTGCGCGCCTTCGAGACGCGCACCGGCGCACCGGTCTGGACCTTCGATCCCGCCGCCGGATCGTCGCCGGATCCCGCGGACCGCCTCGCCCTGGCCTGGACCGCTCCCGCCGCAGACGAAGCCGCCGACCTGCTTTTCGCTCCCACGCCCCGGCGCGCCGTGGCCCATGATCCTGCCCGCAGTGAAAACCCCTCTTCCGCCGCAAACACCCTCTTTGCGTTGCGGGCCAGCACCGGGGAAACGGTCTGGCGCCAGCCCATTGTGCGCAATGATCTGTGGGCCTATGACCTGCCGGCCACGCCAACGCTAACCACCCTGATGCGCAGCGGACGCCCCGTGCCGGCCGTCGTCCTGCCCGCCCGCACCGGGCATGTCTTCGTCTTCCACCGGGAGACCGGCGCGCCCTTGTTTCCCATCGAAGACCACACGGTACCCACACTGGACCCGGCAAGCGCGCCTCAGGCAGCGACGCAGCCTTTACCCACCTTGCCGCCGCCCCTGACACCGACCCATCTGCGTCCGGACGATGCCTGGGGCGTGACATTCGTGGATCGCAATGCCTGCGCGGACCGGATTGGGACATTGCAGTCGAAGGGTCTGTTCACGCCGCCCAGCCGTCAGGGCACGGTCTTGTTTCCGTATACCGGCGGGGGCGCCAATTGGGGCGGGGCCGCCATCGACCGGGACCGGGGCCGTCTGTTCATCAACACCAGCAGTCTTGCCCAAACGGTCACGCTGATGACGCCGGATGCGGCTGAGAAGGCCCGGGCGGACGACCCGACCCTCGAGATCGAGCACGTGCCGGGACGCCCGCTCGTTGCGGTGCGCCAACTCCTGATGTCGCCCATGGGCCTGCCCTGCAATGCACCGCCCTGGGGCCAGCTCCACGCCATCGATCTCAAGACGGGGCACATCCTGTGGCAAAGCGTCCTGGGCTCGACCCGGGATCTCGCACCGCTCGGGTTCCGTTTCGACTGGGGCACGCCCAATGCCGGCGGCCCCCTGGTCACCGCGGGCGGTCTCGTTTTCATTGCCGCCACCATGGACCGGTATCTGCGGGCCTTCGATGCCGAGACCGGCGAAGAAATTTGGAAAGGCCGCCTGCCGGCGGGCGGCCAGGCAAGCCCCATGGGCTATGTCTGGCGTGGCCGGCCTTTCGTGGTCATCGCCGCCGGCGGCAGCAGCCTGATGGATACCAAGACCGGAGACAGCGTCCTGGCCTTCAGCTTTCGCCGGTAGGGCCGGCAAGGGGAAGGCCCGCGTCGCGGGGGGGGGGGGACCGACATGACGCGCATCGCCTCGTGGGTAGCCGGGCTCGTCCTCGGTATGACGATCCTCGTCGCGGCCGGTCTGATCGTGGTCTGGATCTACCGCGTGCCGCTCGCCGAACGGGCCGCGGGCCTTGCCCTCGCCGGGGCAGGCCTGACGGATATTGCGTTCACCGTTCGCGAGGTTTCCTTGGGGACGGCGCGGGTCGACGGGATCGATCTCGGCCCGGATCTGCCGGCCCTGGACACGGTTACCCTGCGCTACTCAGCAGCCGGACTTCTGAATGGACGCCTCGAAGCGATCACCGTCTCCGGCCTCTCCTACACATACGATCTCGATGCTCCGGCGAAGACAACACCGCCCGCCCCGGCACCGGAGACCGGTCCGAACCGCCTCGCCCAGACGGCTGCGATCCTGGAGCGCCTCCAGGTCCTCATTGAACTGACGGATGCGGCCGTCACGATCCGGTCTGTGCCGGGCGTCGGTTCCCTTGCCTTGCAGGCCGAGGCGAGCCTCGATTTCCGCCAGGGGCCGGGGCGGATCACGCTGAACCTCAAACACCGTGATACCACAAAGCCGGCCGGCGCAGGATCCCAGGGGCATATGCTGGCCTGGCGGGCCGATGGATCGCTGGCGGACGGACGGCTCACCCTGTCGGGCCCGGCCGTCCTTCTCGTCTCCGATTTACCGGTGGCGGGATGGACCGTGGGCAACGCCGGCTATGAAGGTGCCTTCGCCCTCGATCTCGGCGCCACCGACCTCAGGATCGCCGCCGACTCCGGGCTCGACATCTCAGCTTTCCAGGGCAGCAGCGCCGGGGGCACGCCGTCGGTGTCCGGCCGTCTCGAACGCCCGGCCCTGACCCTCGACGGGAGGCCCGGCGGCACCAATGTGCTGACCGTCGACGACGGCACCGTGACCCTGCCGGAGAGCCGCATCGGCCTGTCCGGCCTGCGGGCCCGCGTGCCATTCCGCGGCGGCACGCTGGAAGGCGCCGTCGAGGCCCATGCCCGGGTCCGCCAGACCGGCCCCGCCCCCCTGTTCCCGCCCCATGTGCAGACCGTCAGTCTGCAGCGCACACCGGGCGGTGCGTTCGAGATCACCGGCACGCTCACCCTGCCCAACGGAGGGGGCGCGGCCCCCATCGCCGGGACCTTCGATCCCGTGACGCAGGCGGGGCGTGTCCGGCTCGGACCTGCCACGGTCCGCTTTACCCCGGGCGGTCTTCAGCCGGCCGGGCTTTCCGGAGCCCTCAAGACCCTGTCCGATGTGCGCGGGCCCGGCGGGCTCACGGCGACGGCCCGCCGGACCCCATCGGGGGCCATGCGGGCCTCGGCCAATCTCGTCCTGTCCGGTGTCGATCTCACCCTTCCCACCGGCACGGGCATCGAGGGGCTCGAAGGCACCCTGGACCTGGTCGGCCCCGATCCCGTCCGCACCGAGAAGACCCAAACCCTTACCGCACGCAGGATCACCGGCCCCTTCCCCCTGGAGATGCCGCGCCTGCGTTTCGGCCTCACCGTCGAGGGCGCGAGCCCCGTGATCGCGGTCAAGGAGGCGACCGGCGGCTTTGCCGGCGGAACCGTGAGCCTGGAGCCGTTCACCTACCGGGCCGACCGGGATGCCAACACGCTTTCCATCGGCGTGCAGGCCTTGTCCCTCGGCCGGCTTCTCGATGAATGGGCCGCTGGCCGGGTCAGTGGGGAAGGCCTTCTCACGGGCCGCATTCCCGTGCGCCTGTCGCCCGAGGGCGCGGTGATCGCGGATGGGCGCATCCGGGCGGAAAAAGCCGGTGTGATCCGTGTGAAATGGGGCGAGGCGCGCGAGGCCATGCTGGCCCAGGGTGACGAGGTGGGGCTGATGGTCCGCGCCCTCGAGGACTTCCGCTTTAACCGGCTTGAAGTCGGCCTGTCCCGCCCCTCGGACGGCCAGCTTGCCCTCGCCATCACCCTGGCCGGCAACAATCCGGCCGTGCTGGACGCCCAGCCCTTCGTGTTCAATATCACCCTGTCCGGCAATCTGGAGGATCTGCTCAGTGCCCTGAGCGCCGGGCAGGGTCTGACCGCCGATCTGTTGCGCGGGCGCCTGGGCCGGTAGTAAAACCACGGACAATGGCGGGCGAGCCCGTCCGGTCTTCTGCTCCACGAGGAGGTTCCATGACACGGATTGCGCCCCTTGCCCTTTCTGGTCCCGCTTTTGCCGCGTCCGCCCGGCATGTGCTTGCTGCCGGCGGATTGCTGGCCGCCGGTGCCGTGGCCGCCTGCAACCCCACGGTTCGGGTGGAAGGCCCTCGTGAGCCCATCACCATCAACCTCAACGTCAAGGTCGATGCGGATATCCGCGTGAAGCTGGAAGAACAGGCCGACCAGGACGTGGAGAAGCAGGACGACATTTTCTGACGTCCGCTTCCAACGCTTTGCGCGGTCGATATGCTTTTTCGCTCGACCCGCGATCGCTTCGCCGAGCCCCGTCGCCGACCCGGCGGCCCCGACAGGAATGGACCCTTTGCCATGACTCAGATTTCGCGCGCCGCGTTTCTTCGGACCGCCCTCGCCTTGCTCACGGCTCTGCTGGTCGCCCCCCTCGCCATCGCCCAATCGGACTCCGATCTGGACCGCTTCCGGGCCCAGGGCATCGTCATGGAGCGCTTCGACGGCTTCCTGGAATTGGCAGACCCCGGGAGCGCATCCGGTGCCGCCAAGGCCCTGGTGGAGCGGGTCAATGGCCGGCGCCGCGCGCTTTACGAAAAGCGGGCCCAGGAAAACGGCGTGCCCATGGTCGAGGTTGGCAAGATCTACGCGGCGCAGATCCTGGAGAAGGCGCCCTCGGGGACCAAATTCAAGGGCGCCGACGGATCGATCCAGGTCAAACCCTGATCACGGGTCAAGCGCCAAGGTCAGCCGTTTCAGGATGGGCCCGGCTCAATTGTCCCCGCGCAGAATATTGCCGACGGGCCCCAGAATGGAGCCTTCTCCCTGGCCGCTGCCGGTGAAATTCGCATTGGCGAGCACCCGGCCGGCGAGGCGGGTGAATGGGAGGCTCTGGAGCCAAACTTTGCCCGGGCCGGTCAGACGGGCGAAGAAAAAGCCCTCGCCGCCGAACAGCATGGTCTTGATGCCCCCGGCCTTGACAATGTCGTAGTCGACATCCGAGGTCATGGCGGCGATGCAGCCGGTGTCCACATGCAGTTCCTCGCCGGGTTCCAGGGTGCGCTCGATCAGCGTGCCGCCCATATGGACGAAGGCCCAGCCATTGCCTTCCAGGCGCTGCATGATGAAGCCCTCGCCGCCGAACAGGCCGGTCATGATGCGCCGCTGAAAGGCGATGCCGATCGATACGCCCTTTGCAGCCGCCAAAAAGCTGTCCTTCTGGCAGATCAGCGTGCCGCCATATTCGGCAAGGTGCAGGGGCAGGATCGTGCCCGGAAAGGGCGCTGCGAAAGCCACATGGGATTTGCCCTCCCCTTCATGGGTGAAGACGGTCATGAACAGGCTCTCGCCGGTCAGCACCCGTTTGCCGACACCGATCAGCTTGTTAACGAAGCCTTTGTCCTGGCCGGACCCGTCGCCGAAAATCGTGTTCATGGCGACGCGCGGCGACTTGTACATCATGGATCCGGCCTCGGCGACGGCGCTCTCGCCGGGATCGAGTTCGATCTCCACATACTGCATTTCGGTGCCGGCGATGCGGTAGTCAATGAGGTCGGCTTGAGCCATGGATCGCTCCTGTATGACGGGTCGAGCAGAAAGAAAAGGCCGGGCACGCCCTGAGCCGGCAGGACTCACACGCGGTTGGCGAGGCGCAGACGACTGAGGCGCTCGAAGCTGCGCGGAAAATCCCGGGCCGTCCGGTCCAGGATAAACCGGGCCGCCTCGCCGCGCGGGTCGAGCCGGGGCAGCCCTTCCCCCGCCTGGCGGGTGGAATGGATGGCAAAGGCGACCACGGCGCCCTCCTCGTCCAGCGTCACGTCGAGAACGGGCCCCAGCCCAAGCAGACCCCAGGTTACGAAACCCGCATAGGTCCAGAAATTGCCGAGGCTGTAGGCCGCGAGCCGACCGTCGATCACTTCCACCGCCCGGGGCACATGGGGCCCGTGACCGATGACGAGATCCGCGCCCGCCTTGATGACGGCATGGGCGAAGGCATGGATGTCGCCGCGGGCCTCGCCCAGATAGGTCTCGGCACGCCGGGCCACGCGCGTTGCCGTCACGCCCTCCGCACCCGCATGGGCCGAGACAAGCACCACATCGTGGGCCGTTGCGGCCTCCCGGACGAGGGTGACTGCACGCTCCGTATCGAGAAGATCCAAGGTGCCCCGATTAGGCGCGAAGGCGAGGACCGCGACGGTCAGGCCCGAGAGTGTTGTCAGGCTGGCCCGGCGCGCGGCTTTCGGATCCTGCAGCCCGGACACTGCGATGCCGGCACCGCCGAGGGCGTCGATGGTTGCCGCAAGGCCGCCGGGTCCGAAATCACCGGCATGGTTATTGGCCAGGGACACCACGTCCACGCCCGCATCGGCCAGAACGGCGGCATAATGAGGCGGGCTTCGAAAGCTGTAACATCGGACGCAATCCTTGGCCGGCGCGCCGCCGCGACCCAGGCTGCCTTCCAGATTGGCGAAGGTCAGATCGGCGCCGCGCAGCAGGGCCAGCAGATCCGCCTCAAGCACCGCATCGGCGCCGGCGCCCGGCACCAGGGCCGGGTTCAGGCGATTGGCATCGGGATGGTCCGAGCCCATCATAACGTCGCCCACGGCGACGATCCGCACCTGCCGCGCCGCGTCCGGGAGCTCACCCAGGCGAAAGCGCACAGTGCCCCCGTCGGCTCCGCTAAGGGCGGCGCCGAAGTCCTCGGTGCGCAGGTCCTCAATTTCGACCACAGTTTCGGCAAAGCCGGTGTTGCGCACCGCCGGGTCCGGCGATCTGGGGCGCCGTGCGTCTTGCGCGCTCTCTTCGGGCGGCAGGGAGAGGACGGGCGGGCGCGCGAGCCCACCGGCGATGCGGGTCACATCCACCCGGACGGTCTCGCAGGGGGTACCGCCGGCCGTCAGCTCGCGGCAGAAATCCTCCAGCACCAAAGCGTCGGCGCCTACGGCCATCAGGTGCCGGGTCGGCCACACACCCATCAGACGGGCCTTGACCATCACAGGAGACAGATCGCGCAATTCGGGATAGCGGGCGGTGACCCGTTTCCAGCGCGCCACCCCGTCCGAGGTCCGCAGGGCGATGCCCAGATCCATGGCGGTGACCACGTCCTCGGTGCCGCTGTCGAAGGGTACGACGCCGGGCCGCGGCGTCCGTCCCGTGCCTGGGGGCTGGAACAGGTCCCGGGCCTGGGCCAAGCGGCGGCGCACTTGCGCCCAAAGATCGCTGAGCGGATCGTCCGCCTGCCCCTTCTCTGTTTCAGAAGTCTGCGTCTCAGGCGTGGGGGGCTCCGGTACCGCAGCGATCCCGGGATCAGGAGCACGGTCGCCGGTCCGCTCGGTCGGAAGCGTGCCCGGCGCCTGCGTACGGGGTGGCCATTCGGGCAAAAGGGCATCCGGCGCCGCCAGGAGCAGGCCGACAACGGCGGCCAGAAGGATGACCGCCGCCACGCCGGGACGAACGAAACCATGGTCCGTGCGGGCCGGATCTTCGGCATTGGCTGGAAGGTGATGATGACCCATCATTGGTCTGGCTGATTGCCTCCCATGGTCGGCGCGCTTGGACTGCACGGTCCTGTGCTGCGCGATCCTGTGCTGCGCGGCTGTCCGCAGCGCGGTCGTGTGAGCGCTCGCCGCCAGCCGGCGCTCTGTCGGCTTTGGACTATGCCCAATGCTTCCTGTCTGCGAAAGCTGCGTACCATGTCCCAGCAACCTCAAAACGCCCCAGGAATTTCGCTGTTCAGGCGGTTTTGGTCTCTCTTCACGGCGCGGGAGCGCCTCCCGGCCCCATTGGTCCCGGTCTGGGCCCTCGTGTGGGCAATGTTGGCGGCCCTCGAAACGGCGCATGCGGGACCATCTGAACCTTTAAGTCCCGGACTTGGGCCATCCCATGGCCTTGCCATGCATGGGCGCCCCGCCCTGCCGCCAGATTTCACCCATCTGCCCTATGCCAATCCGGACGCGCCGGTGGGCGGCACCATGGCCCGGGCGGACATTGCCACCTTCGACAGCCTGAACCCCTTCATCATTCTCGGCCGGCCCATGTGGCATTTGCGGTTTCCGCGCCGCGTGTTCGAGTCCCTGATGATCCGCAGCCAGGACGAGCCGTTTACCCTGTACGGGCTGCTCGCCGAGACGGTGGAGGTGCCGGAGGATCGAAGCTGGATCGCTTTCACCCTGAACCCCAAAGCCCGCTTCGCCGATGGGGCGCCGGTCACCGTTGAGGACGTGCTGTTCAGCTTCGAGGCGCTCAAGACCCAAGGCCGGCCGTTCTACCGCTATCGCCATGGTCAGGTCGCCCGGATCGACCGGCTCGGGGCCCGTTCGGTGCGCTTTGTCTTTGACGAAAGCGTTCAGGATCGCGAACTGCCTCTGTTGATCGCCGCCATGCCGGTCTTCCCGCGCCACGACTATGACGACCGGGCCTTCGAGAAAACCACCCTGCGCCCGCCCCTGGGCAGCGGTCCCTATCGGGTGAGCGAAGTTCAGGCGGGCCGGCGGGTCGTGTTCGAGCGGCGGGCGGATTATTGGGGGCGGGATCTTGCCATCAATCGGGGCTTCAACAATTTCGACCGGCTGATCTACGATTATTATCGGGACGCCAACACGGCTTTCGAAGCCTTCAAGGCCGGCCAGATCCAGATCTGGCGGGAGCAGGACGCCAACGGCCTGCGCTGGACCCGGGGCTATGACTTCCCCGCCCGCCGCCAGGGCCGGGTCATCCGTGCCGAACTGACACCGGCCTCCCAGCGCGGCATGTTCGGCCTGGCGATTAACACCCGCCGCCCGCCCTTCGACCGTATCGCACTGCGCGAGGCCCTGGTGTTGGCCTTCGATTTTCCCTGGATCAACGACACCTATTTTTTTGGGGCGTTCGAGCGCTGCCGCAGCTTTTTTCCCGGGACGGATCTTGCGGCGAGGGGCCCCATGAGCCCCGCCGAACGCGCCCTTTTGGCACCCTTCCCCAATGCGGTGCGGGCCGACCTGATGGCCACGGGCCTTGTGTTCGATGGATTGGATACGGACTATTTTGCCCGCACCCGGCGCCGCCTGACCCGGGCTCTCGGGTTGCTGGAAGACGCCGGGTACGTCCTCGAGGACGGCCGCCTCGTCTCGCGCGAAACGGGCCGGCCCTTGAGTCTTGAGATCATGATCGAGCATCCCGACCAGCAGCGGGTCATGCTCGCCTATGCGGCCGAGTTGGAAAAACTCGGCATCGACGCCACCGTGCGCCTCGTGGACTCCAGCCAGTTCCAGACCCGGTCTCGCCGATATGATTTCGACCTGATGCCCTTCCGCTGGACGGCCAGCCATTCGCCGGGCAACGAACAGCGCTTCCGCTGGAGCAGCGACGCCGGTGCCAATCCGGGCAGCTACAATTTCCCCGGCGTGCGCTCCCAGGCCGTGGACATGCTGATCGATGCCCTTGTGAAGGCGCAGGACCGGACGGAATTGCGCGCGGCGGCCCGGGCGCTCGACCGGGTCCTGTTGTCGGGATCCTATGTGGTGCCCCTTTACGAGCTGCCCGTTGACCGGGTCGCCTGGTGGGACACCGTCCGCCTGCCGACCGATGCTCGGGGGCAAAGGCTCATTCCTCTCCGGGGCGCCGGGTTCGAGTCCTTCGACTCCTGGTGGGCGGCGGATGGGCCATGAGAAAGCGGCCCTTTCAACGGATCGGATCAAGATATATTGGTCGCGACCTATTTTACGGCTGTGATCGCTATCACAGCCCCCCTTTCCGGCGACTGGTCTTGTCGGGTGACAAGGGCAACAAGAGTTCCCCAGGATGAAGGAGAAACACTTATGTTCCAAGCAAGTCATTCGATGAAGACCGGTATTCTCGGTCTCATCCTCGCCGCGCTGGTCGGCGCAGCCTCCCCCGCTTTCGCAGACGTCGTCGTGAACGGCGTGCCCCTCGATCCCCAGACGCGCCAGGCGCTCGCCCAGACCTACGGCGCCGTGCCCGACGGGCGGTACTGGTACGACCCCTCTTCAGGGCTGTGGGGCGTGGAAGGCGGCCCCAGCGTGGGGCGCATCCTGCCGGGACTCACTTTGGGCGGGCCGCTCCAGGCCAATGCCTCCGGCGGCGGCTATGGCCAAATGACCGGCGTGTTCATCAATGGTCGGGAGATCCATCCCCAGGAACACGCGCTGCTCGCTCGTTTGTTCGGCTACGTCAATCCGGGGCGCTACTGGCTGGGGCCCACGCTGCTCGGCGGCTATGAAGGCGGGCCTGCCCAGTTCAATCTGCGCGCGGCGGCATCGGGCGGCGGCGGTGGAGGCGGTTACAACCGCAAGACCCTGTTCGGCGGGCTGATGAGCGACGGCCAGTGCTCCGGTTATCTGCACCCCGGCGGCGCGACGGTGATGACCGGAAACTGCTGACAGGAGCGCTACCCGGGGCATATGCGGTGGCTGCAGAGCGCCTCTTCGCGGGCCCGCCCGGCCTATTGGCCGGGCGCACCCTGTGATAGACCAGCACCTCCTGCCGTTCCTTGACTTCACGGAAAGCCCCCATGCGCGCCACGCTTGTTTCCCTCATGCCCATCGCGATGGGGCTGTGCATTGCCATAGCGTCCCTGAGCCCACCCCCCGCCCCGGGGGTGCAAGACAAGCTGCTGCATTTCTCCGCCTACGGTGTGTGGACGGTCCTGATCTTCGCGACGGCCCCTTTGGGCGCGCGTCTGACCGGTCATCTGCTGGTGATCCTTCTCTTCAGCGTCATCATCGAGATCCTGCAGCCCTTTGTGGGCCGCACCTTGAGCCTACGCGACGTCGTCGCGAATGCGGCCGGGCTCATGATCGCCCTGCCCGCGGGCATTCTGGTGCGCGAGGCGCTCTACAGCGCCCGCAAGGCCACGGCGATCGTCCTTGTGCTGTTGGTCGCCGGCCCCGTGCTCTATGGTCTCGTGTCCCGCCATGTGGTGCCGGGCATGGGCCTTGATACCTGGAAGTGCTTCTACTTCCTCACCGTCGGGGACAATGCCCTCGGCAACCGCCCCTGGCAGGGCGATGTGCCTTGCGCGCGCCTGACCACGGGCTCCAAGGCACTTGCGCCAAGCGGCTCGGCCGATCCGGTCTGCGGCACGCCCCCGCCGGCCGGCGCGACCCACGTGATCGATCTCGGCAGCGCCACCCCTCTCGGCACCCCGGGTCCCGGCAACCTGCTGCGGACCAAGGAGACCCGGGCCTTCTGCGAAGCGGTGCGGCGCAATGAGCGGTTCATCATCGAGGCGTGGATGACTCCCGCCACGCTGAACCAGGGGGGGCCGGCGCGGATCGTCAATTTCGCGGGATCGGACATGGTGAGCAATTTCATGCTTGGCCAGGAACGCAACGAGATCGTGCTGCGCATCCGCACCCTGGCGTCGGGCCTTTACGGCTCGGACATCTATGTGACCAGCGGCGAAGGCTCCCTGTCGACCGAGCCCGTGAAAGTGACGGCGGAGTACAAGAACGGCGCCTCAAGCCTTGCGCTCTCGAACGGCGTCACCGCGGGCCCCGTGAACCTGACCCCGCTGTTCCCGACCCGGATCGTCCGTGAATTGTCGGTCAGTCTATTGACCGGCGGTGGCCTCGTCCTTCTGCTGGCTGTTTGGTTCGCCGGCCAGTGGGTTCGGGATTACCGGGCCGACCGGCTCGCCGAGACCCGCTCCACAGCCGGCTGAAGTCGCCCATCCACCAAACGAAAAAAACGCGGCGGAGACCGGGTCTCCGCCGCGCTTTCTCAACGATCTCGCTGATGCCTCACGGCTTGACGAATTTCAGCGTCATGCGATCGGACTCGCCGATGGCCATGTGCTTCTTCTTCATCTCGTCGGACTGGTCACCGGCCAGGGACGGCGGCAGACGCCAAACGAAATCATCCGTCGTCGGCTTGTCGTTCGGGTTGGCGTTCACTTCGCTGGCGGCTTCCAGCGTGAAGCCGGCGGCTTTGAACACTTCGACCACGCGGGACTGCTTGACATAGCCGGCATTGCCGACGGCCCATTCGTCGCTGATGTCGGCCGGAGCCCGGTGCTGGACGACGCCGACGACGCCGCCGGATTTCAGCAGGCTGAAGGCCTCTTCGGCGGCATCCGCGAAGAAGCTGTCACCGGCGCGGTTCAGGTGGTGGGCGGCGCGTACGAAAAGGACCACGTCGAGGGTGCCGGCGAGGTCCTCAGGGGCCTCACCGAAACGCCAGGCTTTCACGTCCGGATCGCCATCGACCCATTCGGCGGCCTTGGCCGGGAATTCAGCGGCCCATTTCTTGGAGCCTTCCGCATTGCTCGGGAAGAGCTTCTCGACCATGGCACCGGCATAGTTGATGCCGAAATAGGCGCCATTGTCGGCCACCAGAGGCAGAAGGATACGGCCGTACCAGCCGCCGCCCGGCAGTACTTCGGCCACGCGGGACTTATGGGTCACGCCGAAGAATTCGAGGGTTTCCTTCGGATGACGGTACTTGTCGCGAGCCTTGTCCTTGTCGCTGCGATTTTCCAGCACCATACCCAATTCGTGGTGGCCGGCGGTGGCGGGCAGCGCGACAACGCCGAAAGCCACGAAGGCAGCGGCTGCAAGGCCGGCAAAACGGACTGTCATGGGTTTCCCCTTTCCTGGTGAATGTCCAAGTTCCCCCGTTCGGGATGCCGGAGCGGGGCTGTCGCGGCACTCAGGCGCGCCCTGTCCGGCATGGAGCGCCACATGGCCCCCGCGCTGCGCCGGAAATAAGGCAAAGAGGCTGTGAACGGTCGCCCGCACCGGAATTTTCCCTCAACCTGGGCTATTCAGGGATGGCTTTGGGCAAAGGACAGGCGCCAGGGCGTCCAGGATGGCGGGAATGGTGACGCGTGCCATGCCTTGGTCGGTGGGATGCAGGCCGTCGGGCATCAGGCGCATGCGACCGGACTCCGGCATGGCGCTCCACGCGGGCACCGTGTCGATCAACGTGATATCCTCATGCGCGGCCATCCGGCGGTAGAGAGCATTGTAGGCATCGAGGCCGGGCCGCTCCCAGCCATGGCGCCCGAAGGCGGGGTTCATGGTCATGAGCACCGGACGAGCCCCGGCCTTGCGGGCGGCCTGGAGAATGCGCCCGTGGAAATGCCGGCTCCGGGAGACCGTCAGGCCTCGGAGCAGCGAGGCGTCATTGACGGCGAATTCCGCCACCACGAAGTCCGGCGCCGCCCCGGCATGATCCTTGAGCCAAGCTCGCAAAGCCCCGTCGCCCCAGGCGCTCGACGCCCCGGGCCGGGCCAGCGTCACCGCCGTCACGGCCGCGCCGCGGCAGGCGGTCAGGCGTGCGGTTGCTTTGTCCGGCCAATCCCGGCCATGGGTCAGGCTCGTTCCCAGGAAAAGGACGGACACGGGTTTTTGGGGCGGGAGGGTCGCCGGTGCCGCCCCGCCTGGCGGGATGGACAACCCGCCCCCGTCCCGGTCGGGCGCGCCAAGAACACCGTGATTAGCAAGGTAAAGCGCCAGTGCTGCAAGCCCGACCAGCCCCCCACAAACCGTCAGCAGCCATCGGGATCCGGCCATGGGGTCAGCCCGTCAGAACATCCGGATCCGCCTCATAGAGCACGTCGCTGCCGCCGAGAGCGGTCTGGCCCAGGGCCGGCGCCAGGGGCAGGACCGCGCTGGCATAGAACTTGGCCAGGGTCATC
Organism: Alphaproteobacteria bacterium; assembly: GCA_050331455.1. Taxonomy (GTDB): domain Bacteria; phylum Pseudomonadota; class Alphaproteobacteria; order JAJFIK01; family JAJFIK01; genus CAYUYV01. Next base: position 3,615 of record JBHJGV010000068.1, on the reverse strand, counting down.
TTGGAGCCCCAGAAGGCGGTGTCCGTGTCGCCATCCAGAATCTTGTGGCGCGCGGCCAGGGCTCCGCGCCCCAGATAGTGCCCGCCGAGGACGGTGCCCATCAGGCGCAGGAAAGGGGTGGCCCCGGCGAGCGCATCCGACGGCTTATCGCGCAGGGCCGCCATGTGGTGCTCGCTCACCTGCTCCACGGTGCTGACCCCCACCTTCAGGCCATGGACCAGGTGGCCGAGGGCCGGATCCTCCGTAGCCGTCAGGGCATGGGCCGTGGCCCGCACTTCGTCCATCAAGCGCTCTAGCACCAGTCCCCCTTCAAGGGGCAGCTTGCGGGTGACGAGATCGATGGCCTGAATGCCGTTGGTGCCCTCGTAAATGGGATAGATCCGGCTGTCGCGCAGATATTGCGCGGCTCCGGTTTCCTCTACAAAGCCGGCACCGCCATGGACCTGCACACCGATGGAGGCATTCTCCACCCCGAGATCCGTGCTGAAGGCCTTTGCGATGGGGGTGAGCAGTTCCTCCCGGGCCTTGTGGGTCGCGCGCTGGGTCTCGTTGGGATGGCTGAGGGCCAGATCGGCGGCCTGGGCCGTGGCATAGCAGATCGCCCGGGCAGCCTCGGTCTGGGCCTTCATGAGCAGCAGCATGCGGCGGACATCGGCATGCTGAATGATCGGGATCATGTCGATGAGTTCGTGCTGAAGGCCGAAGGGCTTGCCCTGTCTGCGGTCCTTGGCGTAGGCCAGCGCCTTCTGGAAGGCTGCATCGCTGAGGCCGACGCCCTGGATGCCCACATTCAGCCGCGCATTGTTCATCATGGTGAACATGGCGGCCATGCCCTTGTTCTCCCGGCCGATCAGGGTACCGATGGCGCCGCCGTTCTCGCCATAGCTCATAACGCAGGTGGGCGAGCCATGGATGCCGAGCTTGCCCTCCAGGCCGATGCATTTGACATCGTTGCGTGCCCCCAGAGATCCATCCTTCTCCACCAGGACTTTCGGAACCAGGAACAGGGACAGGCCCCGCGTGCCCGGAGGGGCCTCCGGCAGGCGCGCCAGCACCAGATGCACGATATTCTCCGCCGCCGGATGCTCGCCCCAGCTGATCCAGATCTTGGTGCCCGTGATGGCGTAGGTGCCATCGCCCCGGCGTTCCGCCTTGGCGCGCAAGGCCCCCACATCGGAGCCCGCATGGGGTTCGGTCAGGTTCATGGTGCCCGACCATTCGCCGCTGATCAGCTTGGGCAGGAACAGGCTTTTTTGCTCCTGGGTGCCATGGGCGTGCAGTGCCTCGATGGCGCCTTGCGTGAGCAGCGGCCCGAGACCCCAGGCCGGGTTCGCGGCCTGGACCATTTCCTGAACCGCCAGCATGATCAGGCGCGGCAGGCCCTGGCCGCCATAGCCCGGGTCAAACGGCACGCTGCCCCAGCCCGCCTCCACCCAGGTGCGATACGCATCGCCAAAGCCATCCGGCAAGGTCACCGTGTGGTCGGGGTTCAGTTTGGAGCCCTGGACATCACCAGTCCAGTTGAGGGGCGCCAGAACCTCGCTCGACAGCTTGCCGGACTCCTCCAGAATGGCACCCACCAGATCGTCTGAGAGGTCGGGAAAAGCGCCCGTATCCATCAAGGGCCGCAATCCGATGATGTTGTCGAGGGTGTGCCGTATATCCTTGAGCGGAGCCTGATAAGTCATAGGGTGCCTCCCGTTGTTTCTCCCACCCTTATAGCATGGATGCCGGTCAGGTTTTGCAGGCCGTCCCGGCCCGAAAGGAGCGCGTGATGGACAGTGCGGTGCACAGACCCGTGGAGGCGACGGGCCCGGCCATCCAGCGGGCAGGCGCCATCCTGCGCGCGGGCAGCCTTGTGGCCCTGCCCACCGAGACCGTCTATGGCCTGGCCGCCGATGCCACCCGGGGTGAGGCCGTGGCCCGGATCTTTGCGGCGAAGGGACGCCCCCGGTTCAATCCGCTCATCGTGCATGTCGCCAGCCTTAAGGAGGCCGCGGCCCTTGGGGTGTTTTCGGAAACGGCCCGGCGCCTCGCCGAGACCTTCTGGCCCGGGCCGTTGACCCTGGTCCTGCCCCGGCGCCCTGACTGTGGCATCGCCGATCTCGCCAGCGCCGGGCTCGACACCCTGGCCCTGCGCGTGCCGGCTCACCCGGTAATGTCGGCGGTCATCGTCGCGGCAGGGCGTCCCCTGGCGGCGCCGAGCGCCAATCCTTCGGGGCAGGTGAGCCCGACCCGTGCGGAGCATGTGGCCCAGGGATTGGGCCATGCGGTCGACATGATCCTGGATGGCGGCCCCTGTTCCGTAGGCGTTGAATCGACCGTGCTGGCCGTGGATGACGATCGGGTGACTCTGCTCCGCCCTGGCGGACTCTCCCGGGAGCGGATCGAGGCCGTTGTCGGGCCCTTGTCGGAGGCGGGATCACTGGATGGCGCGCCGCGCTCACCGGGACAGCTCGCCCGCCATTATGCCCCCCGCGCCCGCCTGCGCCTCAATGCGGACGCTCCCCGGCCCGGCGAGGCGTTTATCGGCTTCGGCGCCCATGATCGCGGGACGGATGGCCCTTTGGTCCGGCAACTGAGCGAGACCGGCGATCTTCTGGAGGCAGCGGCCAATCTGTTCAGCACCTTGCGCGATCTCGACGACCAGGGCGTCGAAGCCATCGCCGTCGCGCCGATACCCGAAACCGGCCTTGGAGAAGCAATCAACGACCGCCTGCGCCGTGCGGCTTTGGGCCGGGACGAAAAAAGCCGAGAGGAACCCTGATGCTGACCTTGCCACAAGCCTTTGTAGACGACGTGAAAGGACTCGTCGGGCCCAATGGCCTGATCACGGGTGCCGCCGACAGCACGCCTTATTTGCGGGAATGGCGGGACAAATATGAGGGCGAGACACCGCTGATTGTCCGTCCAGGCACTAGCGAAGAGGTATCGCATGTCCTGCGCCTGTGTACGGAGTACCGGATCCCGATCACGCCCCAGGGCGGCAATACGGGGCTTGTGGGCGGCCAGATTCCATTTGGCACATCCATTCTTTTGTCACTGACACGGCTCAACCGGATCCGGGCTCTGGATGCGGCCAATGACACCATCACCGTTGAGGCCGGAGTGATCCTTGCCGAAATTCAGGCCGCGGCGGAACAGGCGGATCGGTTCTTCCCCTTGAGCCTTGCGGCCGAAGGCTCCTGCCGTATTGGTGGCAACCTCTCCACCAATGCGGGCGGTGTGAATGTGTTGCGCTATGGCAATACCCGGGACCAGGTGCTGGGGCTTGAGGTGGTGCTCGCCGACGGGCGGGTCTGGGACGGGCTGCGCGGTCTGCGCAAGGACAATACGGGCTATGACCTGAAGCACCTGTTTATCGGCGCGGAAGGCACGCTCGGCGTGATCACGGCGGCGACCCTGAAACTGCGCCCGCGGCCGCGCCAGTCCGTGACCGCCTTTATTGGCCTTGTGAATGCGGCGCAGGCCGTTGCCCTGCTCGGCCGGGCCCGGAGCATCACCGGGGACCTCGTCTCCAGTTTCGAACTGATCCCTGCGATTGGGCTCGATTTTGTTCTGCGGCACGGACCCAATACGAGGGCGCCTTTGGAGGGCAAGCATCCCTGGATGGTG
>JBHJGV010000067.1:0-15068 GCA_050331455.1 Alphaproteobacteria bacterium | reverse complement strand
GGGCCATGGCCCATGTCATCGGCGTGTTCTTCTTCCCCCTCGACGCCACGACGTCCTCGGTCCTGGGCGGCCTTGCGCTTTTCCTGGTGCTGTGCTGGCTCAATGCGGGTCTGTTCATTCTGGCCCATGACGCGATGCACGGCACCCTGTGCGTCGGCAACCGGGCGATCAACCGGGTGGTGGGCCAGATCTGCCTGTGGGTCTATGCGGGATTTTGGTTCCGTCCCCTGAACACCAAGCACCACCAGCACCACCGGACGCCGGGCAGTGCCGACGATCCGGATTTCCACGATCCGGCGACCCGCGCCTTCTGGCCCTGGTATCTGGGCTTTTTCAAACGCTATTTCACGTGGCGCGAGGCCCTGTCGCTGGCCCTGGTGTTCCAGGTCTATGTCTGGGTGCTGGGGGCGCCCATGGCCAACATGATCCTGTTCTGGGCGGCCCCGTCGATCCTCGCTTCGGCGCAGCTTTTCTATTTCGGCACCTATCTGCCCCATCGTCCGTCCGCGCAAGGGTTCGAGGATGACCATATGAGCCGCAGCAACGCCTACCCCTGGCTCGTCAGTCTACTGACCTGTTTCCATTTCGGCTACCACCTGGAGCATCACCGCTACCCCTATCTGCCCTGGTGGCGTCTGCCCGAAGCCCGCACCTTCTAGGCGGTGGCCGGGTCCACCCGGTTGACGGAATGCCGGGATCGGGCATGCTTATTGCCGAACAGCCTTCAAAATCAGGGGGAACGCTCATGCCTGGGCAAAAGGATATCGACGTCGTCATTTATGGCGCGACGGGTTACACGGGCCAGCTGGTGGCCGAATACATGGCCCAGAACTATGCCTCGGCGGCCTCGCCGGTCTGGGCGCTTGCCGGCCGCAATCGGGACAAGCTCGCCCAGGTGCGCGATGCCGTCGGCGCCCCGGCCGCAACGCCCCTGGTTGTCGCCGACGCGGGCGATCCGGCATCCCTGAAGGCCATGGCGGCGCGCGCCCGTGTGGTGCTGACCACCGTCGGTCCTTACACCCATTACGGGGAGCCCCTGGTCGCCGCCTGCGTAGAAGCCGGGACCGACTATGTGGATCTGTGCGGCGAGGTCCTCTGGATGCGCCGCATGATCGAGGCCTATGACGACAAGGCCAAGGCCAGCGGCGCACGGATCGTCTTTTCCTGCGGGTTCGATTCCATTCCTTTCGATATGGGCGTCTATTTCCTCCAGCAGGAGGCGAAAGCGCGCTTCGGCCAGGTCATGCCCCGGATCAAGGGGCGCATGCGGGCCATGCAGGGCACCTTTTCCGGCGGAACGGCAGCGAGCGGCCGGGCCACCATGGAGGCCCTGGAAAAGGATCGCAGTCTGTTCACGACCCTGATTTCCCCTTTTGGACTGACGCCGGGCCACGAGGGCGCTGAGCAGCCCACGGGCCTCGAGATCGCCGAGGATCCGGCCGTGGGTGGATGGGTGGCGCCGTTCTTCATGGCACCGATCAATACCAAGAATGTTCACCGCTCGAACTATCTGATGGGTGCGGCCTACGGCGCCGATTTCGTCTATGATGAAATGATGGTCACGGGTCCGGGGGAGCAGGGCCGGGCCATGGCCGAAGCCATCGCCAGCGCCAATCCCATGGGCGGCGAGGGCGGCCCCAAGCCCGGCGAAGGCCCCTCCAAGCAGGAACGCGAAGCGGGCTTTTACGACGTGCTGTTCGTGGGCGAGGCGCCCGAGGGGCGGTCCCTGCGGGTGGGCGTGACGGGTGACAAGGACCCGGGCTACGGCTCCACCTCCAAGATCATCACAGAATGCGCCCTGTGCCTGATCGAGGACGTGCCGACCCGCGAGGGCGGCATCCTGACCCCGGCACCGGCCTTCGGCGACGCCATCATCAAGCGCCTCCAGGAGCGGGCCGGGCTCACTTTCACGGTCGAGGGCTGAACGACATCACTCTGCCAGCTCGAGAGTCCGGGCAGCTTGCGAGTCCGGGCAGCTTGATCGGGCGGATCCGGTCAGCCATCCGTTTCTTGAGCGTTGCGTTCGGCCACGTGATGTTCGGCAACGACGGCGCCGATATCTCGGATGAGATCGAAAAAGGCGTCCGGATCCGCATGGCGTAGCATGGCGGCTTCCCGCTCCTGTCCCTGGGCGAACAGCAGTTCGGGTACGCCGTTTACCACGGCATCAACAATGGCCCTGGCACAGTCCATCGGATCATCGCCCCCGTCGATGGCCGCATCCGAGCGTCCACGCGACGACCCGTCCGCCGTCATGGCGTTGCGCGACACATTCGTGGCAACGGAGCCCGGCAGAACATTGGTGACTTTGATCTTGTGGAGCTTTTCCACCTCTGCCCGCAACGCGTCCATATAGCCGATCAGGCCGTGTTTGGCGGCGCAATAAGCCGTGCGCAGCGGCGCGCCGATCCGTCCGGCGACGGAGCTGATGGCGACGATATGGGCCCCGCCCGCATCGACCATCCGGGGCAATTGGAGCTGGGTCAGCCAGATCGGTGCAATGAGGTCGATATCGATCAGGTCCCGATAGACGTCCGGCGCGGTGTCAACGGCGAGGCTGCGCTGGCTGACGCCGGCATTGTTGACGAGGACATCGACCCGGCCTTTCCAGGCCCAGGCCGCGTCCACGGCCGGCGCCAGGGCCGGATAGTCCGTGGCCTCGAAGGGCAGGATCAGCGTGTCCGTGTCCATGGTCTTGGCGACAGCCTCAAGGGCGTCGACCCGCCGTCCGGACAGGATGACGGACGCGCCCTCGGCGCTGAAGACCCGGGCGAGCGCTTCACCGATGCCGGAGGATGCCCCGGTGATCCAGACCGTCTGTCCTTCGAAACGTACCACGTAAAAATCTCCCCACGGATGATAGGCTCAGCCCGTCAATTACCGGGCGGCGTACCGCCGCGGCTGTCCGAGGGCGGATGTTGGACTGGCGGAAGATTGCCGATCATGCCGTCGGGCCGGGCTTTTTCCAGCATGCGCTTGTATGCCGGGCGTGCTTCGACCTTTTCCTTCCAAGCCTTGATGTTGGGAAACTGCGCCTCGTCCACCAGATTGAGGCCCGTGGCGACATTCAGGGGAAAGACCATCATGATATCCGCGGCGGAGAAGGCCGCGCCGCCGAACCAGTCGTGCTCGCCAAGGAAATCTTCCGCATATTGAACGACATCCTGACTGTCCACCAGGCGGGAGCGCTGGGTTGGCGGGTTGATGCGCCAGACCCGGTAATCGCTGAAAAGGCGGGCGGCGAGGGAGCCTTCCGCGTAATGCATCCATTTCACGTGGTCGGGATAATCCGGGCTGTCCACGGCAGGCGCGAGCCGTCCACCGCCATGCCGTGCCAGGATCACGTCGATGATCGCACCGGATTCGACCAGGATCTGGTCGCCGTAAACGACCGTGGGCACCATATGCATGCCATGGCCGAGGTCGCGCACCTTCTGCATGGAGGCGCCGAGATCGCCGCGCACATATTCGAGCGCATAAGGAAGATCGAGTTCTTCCATCAGCCAGACGATCCGCTCCGACCGGCGTCCTTCCAGGTGATAGATCGTTATCGCCGGCATTTCCATCGCCTGGCTCCCATGCGCTGAAGCATTCGTGGCGGGCAGGGCGGCGACCCCGCCGAGCAGGGCCGCGAAGACGGCCGCCTTGAAACTGGAGCCTCGCATGCTTTTTCCTCCCAGAGCCATGGTGTCCATGGCGGTTTTCGGACCGGGGCAGGCCGGCCCGCTCCCTTTATTGGCTGAAAGCGTAACCCGGCCCGTCAGGCATGAAAAGCCGTCTGCCCCCGCGCACCGTTTCAGGCCGCTGCCCCTATGCTCCCTTTGCGGATGAGTGAGGCGCATCCCTCTCGGGTGCGTCCCGGTCGTCGGGGACGGGGTCGCCGGGGACCAGCAGGGCCTTGTCGCCGTCGATCCTGATCATGCAGGACACTGAACCGGCGTAAAACGCAAAAACCCCAGGGCGCTGGGCCCTGGGGTCTTCGACACAGTCTAAAGAGTGCGGTGAGGGATCCACTTGATCGCTCAGTCGTCGCCGCCGCCCCCCATCAGGCTGAGCAGGCTCAAGAACAGGTTGATAAAGTCGAGATAGAGGGCAAGGGCGCCCATGATCGCGGTCTTACCAAGGGCCTCGCGGCCCGCCGTCTCGCGATAGACTTCCTTGATCCGCTGGGTGTCGTAAGCTGTCAGACCGGTGAACACCAGAACGCCGATGGCCGAGATGGCGAAATGCAAGGCGCTCGACTGGAGGAAGATGTTCACGAGCCCGGCCACGACCATGCCGATCACGCCCATGATCAGGAAACCGCCCCAGCTCGAAATGTCCCGCTTGGTCGTGTAGCCGTACAGGCTGGTCGCGCCGAAGGTGATGCCGGTGACCAGGAACACCTTGAACACGGTCGCGGCCGGATAAACGACCGGAATGTAAGCAAGCGACACGCCCATAAGGGCTGCATAGGCCCAGAAGCTGATCTGCGCGGCGCCAAAGCTCATCTTGTGAATGCGCACGGACAGATAGATGACCATGCCCAGTGGAGCCAGCATGACGACCCAACGCAGCGGCGAGCCGAAAATCGCCTGCACGAGGGCCGGCTGGGTCGAAATGGCAAAGGCCATGGCAGCCGTCAGGCCGAGGCCGAGCATCATGTAATTGTAGACCGACAGCATGTACTGGCGCAGGCCTTCGTCGATGTCTGCACCGACTGCTGCCGTGCTGCGCGCGCCGAAGGCGTGGCGAGGTTGCTGTACCATGGAAGAATTCCCCGTTTGTGGCGTCGAAACATGGGTCCCGCCGACATGGCGGGAATGAGCAAGAGATGGGGATCATAGCGCGAAATACGAGCGAGTCGCGCGAGCCCCGATCCAACGGGACGCATTTTGCCAAGCCGGAGGTTGAATTCAAGGCAAAGACGGAGGGCCTTTTTTCCCGCCCCCCGGTCCCCGCTATTCGGGGCGTCCCGCGCGCGTCATTCGGCCCGCAGCACCCGGGCCGCCGGTGTGCTCAAGGACCGCCAGGTGCCGGCCAGTCCCAACACGATCGTGGCCAATGTCGCCGCGAGAATGGTCAGACCCACCGTGCCCGGCAGGAACACCCAGGGAGCGTCCATCACTTCGGTAATGACCAGCCACGCGGTGAGGGTGCCGGCGCCCGCGGCCATGACCGCCGTCGCCAGACCCAGCAGCGCATATTCGATGGCATAGACGGCGATCACCCGCGCGCGCGTTGCGCCGAAGGTCTTTAGAAGACTGGCGTCATAGACCCGCTGGCGATGTCCGGCCGCCATGGCGCCCGCGAGCACAAGAATGCCGGCGATCAGCGTAACGCCCGTGGTGCCGCGGATGGCGAGCGCAAGATCGGAAATCAGCTCGTTGATGGCGCCCAGCGCTTCGCGGACCCGAACGGCGGACACATTGGGGAAGGCATCGCCCACGCGCCGCTCCAGTTCATCCTCGGCGGCAGGCGCCGCCTGCACCGTGGCCACATGGGTATGGGGCGCGGTCTCCAGCAGGCCCGGCGAAAAAACGAAGATGAAATTCAGTCCGATGGTCTCCCAATCCAGGCGCCGCAGATTGGCGATGCGCGCCTGCAGCTCCCGGCCCAGCAGATTGAACGTCATGGTGTCCCCGATACCGATGCGGAATTCCCGGGCCAGGTCCTCATCCATACTGAGCAGGAGAGGGCCGCTGTAATCCTCCGGCCACCAATCGCCGGCCACCACTTCGGAATTGACCGGCACGGACCGCGAATAGGTCACACCGCGATCGCCGCGCAGGGCCCAACGCCCGCCATCGCCCACCTCGACTTCCTCCGCCGGAACACCGTTGACCTTGACGATCCGGGCCCGGAGCGACGCGATGCGGTTGATCCGGCCCGTGCCGGGGACATCGCGCACCATGGCGTCGAAGGCGTCCACCTGGGTGTTCTGAATATCCACAAAGAAAAAGGCCGGCGCGTCCTCCGGCAGGCGGTCGCGCACCTGGGCGGAGATATTGCCGTCGATCAGGGACACGGTGACGAGCAGGGTCAGCCCGAGCCCGAGGGACAGGACAACGCTGCCCGTTGGCGCCCCCGGCCGATACATGTTCGCCAGGGCAAGGCGCAGCAGCGCGATCCGCGGGCGCCCCGCAGCCCGGGCGAGACCGGCAATGGCCGCGGCGGCGAGGCGCAGGATCACGAAGGCTCCGGCGGCGGCGGCCAGGAAGATCGCCGAGAAGATCCGGTTCTGCGTGAAGGTCACGGCCAGGACGCCGATAACAGCAAAGGCAAGTGCCATGACCAGGAGATAGCCGGCCCGGGGCACGCTGCGTGCCGGCGCCACCAGATCCCGGAACAGGCCCGCCGCCGGCAGCTCCCGCGCCCGGGCGAGCGGCCAGATCGAGAACGCCATGGCCACCAGCACCCCGTAAAGGCCCGCCAGAGCAAGGGCGGCCGGATAAAGATCGAACCGCACGGGAATGGGCAGCATGTCGGCAAAAAGCACGCCGATGAGGAGCGGCGTCAGGGCACCGATGGCAAGGCCCGCCGCAATGCCCAAGGCGGCGATGATCGCCATCTGGATGAAATAGATCTGGAAAATCAGCGGCCCCGGGGCGCCAAGGCATTTGAACGTGGCGATGACCCGGACTTTCCGGTCGAGATAGCTGCGCACCGCATTGCCGACGCCGACGCCGCCGACGATCAGCGCCGTCAGGCCCACAAGCGTGAGGAACACCGAAAGCTGGCGCACGAAATTGCGCGTGCTGGGCGAGGCATTCATCCGGGTGCGGATTTGCCAGTCGGAGTCCGGAAAGGCTTCGCCGGCCGCGCGGGCGAGGGCGCGCACCTCCGCATCGCTGGCCCCGGCGGGAAGGGCGACCCGGCGGCGATGGTCGATCAGGCTGCCCACCTGAATGAGGCCCGAGGCACGCAGGCCCTCCAGGCTGATAATCAGGCGCGGCCCCAGACGGAACCCGCCCGCGACGGCGTCCGGTTCCTCGAGGATCTCGCCGCGGATCTCGAACGTTTCCGTACCGACCACAATGCGATCGCCCAGGCCGATATCGAGCCGGCGCAGGAAGGTGCCTTCCGCCACGGCGCCGTGGACCCCGTCGCGCTGGGCCAGACGATCCTGAATCGGACCGTCCGGATCGAGCACCATGTCGCCGGCCAGCGGATAGCTCCGGTCAACAGCCTTCAGGGACACAAGGCGCCGGGCGGTGCCGTCCTCGCGCTTCGCCATGGCCCGCATGGTGGCAAGATCGCCCACCGCCGCGGCCCGGTCGGCCAGCCAGGCTTTTTCTTCCGGCTCCAGTTCCCGAAGCGTGACCTCGACCTCGAGATCGCCGCCCAAAAGGCTGCGCCCTTCCTCCGCGAGGCTGCGCTGAAACGCGGCGGACACCGATCCGACGGCGGCGATGGCACCGACCCCGAGTGCGAGACAGGCAAGGAAAATCCAGAAGCCGCGCAAGCCGGCGCGCAGCTCCCGCAGGGCATAGCGCAGGGCGAGGGTCATTGGGCGCCGCCCTCCAGCCCGGCAGCGCCGGCCGGCGCGCGGCCCTGGCCGGCCTCGATAAAGTCGATCTTGCCGTCGCGCAGATGGACGACCCGGTCGCACAGGCCCGCAAGCCCGGGATCATGGGTGATGAGGACGAGGGTGGCCCCGATCCGCCGGTGCAGCCCGAACAGCAGGTCGACGATCTGTTCGCCGGTGCGCCCATCGAGATTGCCCGTGGGCTCGTCGGCCAGGATCAGACGCGGCTCGCCCGCCACGGCCCGGGCCAGGGCCACACGCTGCTGCTCGCCCCCCGACAGCTGGCTGGGGTAATGGCCCATGCGGTGGGCGAGACCGACGGCCTCAAGCTCCGTGCGCGCCCGCTCGAAGGCATCCGCACGGCCCGCGAGTTCCAGGGGAATGGCGACATTCTCAAGGGCGCTCATCGTCGGCACCAGATGGAAGGACTGGAACACGATGCCCAGATTGTCGCGCCGGAACAGGGCAAGGCCATCCTCTCCCAACCGGCCGAGATCCTGGTCCGCGACCACCACCGTGCCCCCCGTCGGCCGCTCCAGCCCGGCAATGACCATCAGCAGGGTGGATTTGCCGGACCCGGACGGACCCACGAGACCCACCGCCTCGCCATGGGGCACGTCGAGGGAAATGCCGCGCAAAATGTCGACCGGGCCGGCCTCGCTTGGCAGGGACAGGGTAATGGTGTCGAGTGTCAGCACGGGTTGGTCTCCTGGTCGGCATCCCTGGGGTCGGCAGCCTCGAAAGGCGGCGTACGGGACGGGGCGCGCGAACACACTACGCAGGGCCGCCGCCCAAAGATCAGACTCAGAATGCAGGTCTTGAATTCAGGCGCGGTGGAGGAGCGAGGACATGTTGAACTATGGATCGGGCGTCCTGCGGGCGATCGCGGCCCTGTTGCTGGTCGTCTTCACTGTGCCTTTGGCATCGGCCGCAGCGCAAGACGGCACGGACGCGGCGGGCCCGGCCATTCGGATCCTGGGCCTGGGCGACAGCTTGATGGCCGGATACGGCCTGCCCCCGGGCGAGGGCTTCGTGGAGCAGTTGGAGGCCGCGCTGGCCGCGCGAGGCCATGACGTGGCGGTGATCAATGCCGGCGTTTCGGGGGATACGACGGCGGGCGGGCGGGCCCGCCTTGCCTGGAGCCTCGCCGATCCGGTGACCCATGCCATTGTCGAACTCGGCGCCAATGACGCCTTGCGCGGCCTGGAGCCGGCCGAGACCGAGGCCAATCTGCGGGCCATCCTGACCACCCTCAAGGCCGAAGGCATTCCCGTCCTGCTGTGCGGCATGCTGGCGCCGCGCAATCTGGGTCCTGATTACGCGGCCGAATTTGACGCCCTCTATCCCCGGCTCGCGGCGGAATTCGGTGTGGTGTTCTATCCCTTCTTCCTCGAGGGCGTCGCCCGGGAGGCCGCCCTCAACCAGCCCGACGGCATTCACCCCAACAGGGCCGGTGTCGAGCGCATCGTGGATCGGATCCTGCCCTTTGTGGAACAGGTAATCGCCCGGTAACCAGGGCGGCCATGGGAGGGTGAGCCGAGGGCGCCGGCGCGCTTGACACCGCTCCGGCGATCCGATTATCTCCCAGTCCTTACCTGCGGACGGCTCGTTCGCCACCCATGCGGGGGTGTAGCTCAGTTGGTTAGAGTGCCGGCCTGTCACGCCGGAGGTCGCGGGTTCGAGCCCCGTCACTCCCGCCATTTTCTCTTGTAAAATCAAATGGTTATGAGGGCAGGCAATTAAGCCCTCGTTTGAAACGGGACTTTCACGGCTCCCGGCTCACCTTGGATGCTGGCCGCCTCGCATTTCGAGACCTGGACGACCCGCTTGACCTGGCGGATCTGGCGGGGGACGCACTCGCCGACAGCCGCGGCATTCAGATTGCGTCCGGCACTGCGATTTTGAGCGTCATAGGGGAATGTCGGTTAAACCGTCACTGCGAGGAGCGACGCGACGCGGCAGCCCAGGGTACGGGCACGGGGATCTCCTCATACGGAAAAATATCCCACACCTCCCTGGATCGCCGCGCTGCGCTCGCGATGACGACGCAGGCGGGCTCGAATGAAGGGAAAGGCCCTTATTCCGAGCCCCTTTCATCCGTCACTGCGAGGAGCGAAGCGACGCGGCAGCCCAGGGTAAGGGCACGGAGATTTCCTCATACGGAAAAATATCCCGCATCTCCCTGGATCGCCACGCTGCGCTCGCGATGACGGCGCAGGCTGGGTAGAATGAAGGAAAAGGACCTTATTCCGAGATCCTTTAAACCGTCACTGCGAGGAGCGAAGCGACGCGGCAGCCCAGGGTACGGGCACGGGGATCTCCTTATAGGGAAAAATATCCCACACCTCCCTGGATCGCTGCGCTGCGCTCGCGATGACGGCGCAGTCACTGCGAGGAGCGAAGCGACGCGGCAGCCGAGGGTACGGGGATCTCCTCATACGGAAAATATACGGAGGGCGCCAGCAGTCGGAGAAAATGTTTCATGTGACGCCTACTGATCGTTCAAGCAGTCGCATGCCCGCTTCGGCGGCTGCCTTGCGATCAAAGCTCACTGTCTCCAAAGCTCCGGCAAGCGATGCGGTCATCGCGATCAACGCATCGGCAAAATCAACGCTGCGCCCTGCGCGGTAGAGTGCTAAGGCGCGAAAGCTCGCTGCGCGGTTCTCGATCACCAGATCATTCGAGCGCAGCAAGGCCTCCAGCCCGTCAGCGATCCTGTTGCGCGGCTCCTTATAGGCTCGCGTCAAGACCCAACTTAATTCCGCGAGGACTATGGAGGTGACGTAGCCTGGTTCGTCCCGGCTGAGGTTCGATATGACTTCGACGGCGATGGGGCTCTGCGCAGGATCATCTTTCATCAAATACCGGACCAATACATTCGTATCGAGACCGATCACGCGCCCGTCGCCCCATCGGCAATGGCCTCATCCATCTCTTCCAAGGAAACCGGCTTGCGCCCCGGCTGGTGAAAGAACCCTTCCAATGTTTTGACCGAATGGGTCGCCGGCAGAAGCGCGTAATTCCCGTCTTTCATCAGAACGAAATTCACCTTATCGCCTGCGCTCAGACCAAGCGCGTCGCGTATCTCCTTGGGCAGCGTTAATTGTCCTTTGGACGTCACCGTTGCCGTGCTCATAGCTGGGTGCTCCTTACTTGCAGTAATGAAGTAGTGTAAGGCGGGGCGGGTTAAAAATCAATGCGGGCGCGGTTGTTTGTTCGACACGCTGGCTGGTCGGCTATGGCCACCCGCCATGGTGTCCCCGCGGGCGATCCGGGACGCCTGTGGGAGTCGCGACCAGAAATAACTCATTATTGCGTTCAATGCGTTCCAGACCGGTTTGGCGACCGGCATATCCGAAAAACTCCGAACGCTGAAGTCCGTCCGTCACAGCTCCGCCTCCAAGAGCAGCGGCTTTGATCTTGCGGCCATCAAGCTCTCGGTCGTGGACGAGGAGATCGCGGTGCAGGTCGTCATCGCGAGCGGCCAAAGGCCGCGCGGCGATCCAGGGAAGAATACTCAGCGTGTGCGGCTCTGGATTGCGTCGTCGCTGACGCTCCTCGTAAAGACAGTATAAGCTGAACCACCTGAATGCGTCAGTGCACAAGCGTATAATGCTAGCATGAATGTGATTGATGGAGAACCCATGAGCGCCACCATTACAGTCCGAGACATTGATCCGCCTGACAAGGCGCGGGGTTCAACAGGAAGCCAAGAGGCTCGGCCTGTCCATGGAAGCCTAAATTCGCCGTTTGATCGAGGAAAAGCGTGCCGAACATGGAGCCGTCGAAACGCCGTCGGCCGTTTTCAGACATTATTTCGGGCCGGATCACGCGGTCGACTTGCCGGAACGCAGCCGTGTCGGATTTCAGCCGGTGCGTTTTCTGGTTGACTCTTCTGACAATTGACAAATGTGAAGTACGTTCTCGACACCAACGTCATTTCGGAGATGATGCGGCCCGCGCCGCACGCCCCGGTTCAGGATCACGTCGATCGTATCGCGAAAGACGGCATGGCGCTTTCCGCCGTGACCGTCTGGGACATCCACAACGGCATACGGCTTCTCAATCCGGGTCGGCGTCGGGATGATCTGTCGGGACGATTTACGGCTCTCCTCGGTTCACTCTTCCGGGATCGAATTATTGCCTGGGACGAGGTTGCGGCGATTGCGTGTGCTGACATCATGGAGACCAAACGCCGGGCAGGCCGTCCATTGGATGATCACGTGCCTGACGCCATGATCGCGGCAACGGCCTTGTGCCGGGATTTGATCCTCGTAACCCGCAATGGGAGGGAATTCGCTGATCTCAAGATCAGCGTGGAAAACCCTTGGCGGCCGTAACAGTATCGGCGTTCCCGAACGGTATGTTTTGAAGGTCAAGACTTCGGTCTCCTCAGTAAGGTCGCGGATCAGCTTTGCCTGAGCGTGGACATCCAGTGAATTGCGGTGCTCGTAGCGGGTGTCAAATCGGTGCTGAAATGGGCAAAGAGAAAGGGACCAGAAATGCAAGACTCCGGGCCCTACAGCAAAAGTGCTTATTCGGGCTAAATCGGTGAAGTTTTCAAGATGGACATAAGGTATTGAGACTCAAAGGAAATCCACAGACACCGATGAGCATCGACTGAAATCTCAATGCGGGTCTGCCCTGTCACGCCGGAGGTCGCGGGTTCGAGCCCCGTCACGCCCGCCATTTTCTCCAGATCAATCATTATTCAGTGTCACGGGTGGATTGCCGCGTCATGCGTCGGCCAGGCCCGTGAGTTGTGACGGCTTCGACCCTCTGATCAGCATCAGCACCAGAGATGGTGCAGACTGTGGGTTGCGCTTGGCGGCCACACCGTCAATAACGCGAAGACATGCTCAAGAGGATCACGATGCATGTCTTAGGATTTTCATCGGAATGCGTTGAAAACCGATGGATGATTGGCGTGCATTATTGAACGCGACAGGATTTGTCACCGAACATTCATATTGAATTTTCATTTAATCTCGCTTTGAGACATGATTTGACGCGTGTACTCTCTTTGTGTACCCATCCTAATACGGGAGTTTTCTCCCTTGGAAGAAAGATGGGAAACAGGGGCGCGCCATGGCGAATTTCACCGGAACCACGGGCAATGACACCATCACCGGCACCACGGATGCCGACGTCATCGACGCGCTCGGTGGCAATGACAGTATTGTCGCCCTTGCGGGCGCCGACCTCATCACCCTCGGCTCGGGCCAGGACACTGTCGATGCGGGCGGAGGCGATGACACGGTAAATGCGGGTGGTTTTTCGGAAAACATCAGTAACAGCAGCAGCTTTACCAAGACCATCGATGGCGGGGCGGGGACCGACACGGTGCTGCTCCGGTCGGACTTCGGAAGTCCCACCCAAGTTGGCGGCACCCTGGCGAATGTGGAACGGGTGGAGATCAGCCGCGACACGGGCGCCGCGACGTCCTTCTTCGTCACACCGGAATTCGTGTCTGCTGATACCGAATTTGCGATTGATCCGAACCTGTCTCTTTTCATTTCGGCAGATGGGACGACGGCGGATCTGACCGATGCGCGCTTTGTGTTCCTGGATGGCAGTCCCGGAGCCCCAACGGTGAGCGGCACCACAGGCAATGACAGCATCATTGGTAGTTCGACCGCCTTCAACATCTTCCTCGGCCTGGGGCAAGATACGTTCGCCGGCGGCTCCGCCGATGAAACCATCAATCTTGGCGGTTTTTCAGAAAACATCAGTAACAGCAGCAGCTTTACCAAGACCATCGATGGCGGGGCGGGGACCGACACGGTGCTGCTCCGGTCGGACTTCGGAAGTCCCACCCGAGTCGGCGGCACCCTGGCGAATGTGGAACGGGTGGAGATCAGCGGCAACACGGGCGCCGCGACGTCCTTCTTCGTGACACCGGAATTCGTGTCTGCTGATACAGAATTTGCGATTGATCCGAACCTGTCTCTTTTCATTTTGGCAGATGGCACGACGGTGGATCTGACCAATGCGCGCTTTGTGTTCCTGGATGGCAGTCCCGGGGCCCCAACCGTGTTCGGCACCAGCGGCAATGACAGCATCATTGGCAGTGCCACGGCCTTCAGCATCTTTCTCGGCCGGGGGCAAGACACATTCGCCGGCGGCTCCGCCGATGAAACCATCAATCTTGGCGGTTTTTCAGAAAACATCAGTAACAGAAGCAGCTTTACCAAGACCATCGATGGCGGGGCGGGGACCGACACGGTGCTGCTCCGGTCGGACTTAGGAAGTCCCACCCGAGTCGGCGGCACCCTGGCGAATGTGGAACGGGTGGAGATCAGCCGCGTTGGCAACGCATCCACCACCTTCAACGTCACGCCGGAATTCCTCTCAACGACCGCCACCTTCGCCATCGATCCGAACCTGGTCCTGACCCTGATCGGCAACGGATCCGTGACGGATCTGACCAATGCGCAGTTTGCCTTTCTCGACGGCAGCACGGGCACACCGGCGCTGCGGGGCAGCAGTTCGGCCGAGGAGGTCATCGGCAACGCCAACGCCCTGTCCATTGATCTTCAGGGCGGGAATGACAGCTTCACGGGTGGGGCCGGGAACGAAACCGTCACCGGCGGCTCGGGCACGGACACGATCCGTACCGGTGCCGGGGACGATGTGATCGATATCGGCGCCATCAGCGGCACCTTCGTCTCGAACGAAACCTATGACGGCGGGACGGGCACGGACCGTCTGACCGCCACCCTGACCAGCGACACCTTGGACCTTACCCAGGTCGCATTGACCGGCATCGAGGAGATCGGCATCAGCGGCTCAGGCAGCCGGGTCGTCATCCTCACGGCGGCGCAAATCGGCGCCCTGACGCGCATCGAGGGCGCCACCGAGGTCCGCGTCGAGGGGGCCGGCACCGTGGACCTGTCCGGTGTCACTGTGCTCGACGGGAACGGCAATGCGGGCCGGGTCGTTCTCGACGCCCAGGACCAGGTGGTCATCTCCCCGAGCACCAGCCTCCTTCTCGACGGCGGCGCCGGCGGGGATGTGCTCGATCTGTCCGCCCTCGGCGGAACACCCACGGTGGACAGCGCGGCCGGCACCGTCACCTTCACCAACGCCTCGGGCACCCTGGTCACCATCACCTTCACCAATGTGGAAACGGTGACGACTGGCAATCCGCCATCCCAGTTCGACGGCGACACCCTCGACAACAATCTCGTGGGCACTCTGGACGCCGACATCCTGAACGGTTTCGCAGGCAACGACGTCATCTCCGGTCTCGGCGGCAATGATACCATCACGGGCGGCGAGGACCGCGACGTCATCCGCGGTGGCTTCGCCTCCGACAGCATCGACGCGGGCCCGGGCCCGGACTCTGTTCTGGGCGATGAGGGGTCTGCGTCCGAGGGTCAGTCGGACACGATTGTGGGCGGCGAGGGGGACGACACTCTCTTCGGCAATGGCGGCGATGACAGCCTGACCGGTGATGCGGGGGCGGACAGTCTCTTCGGTGAGGATGGCAACGACACCCTGCGAGGGGGCACTGAGAACGACACGCTGGATGGCGGCAATGGCGACGACTCCCTTGAGG
>JBHJGV010000066.1:0-48463 GCA_050331455.1 Alphaproteobacteria bacterium | reverse complement strand
GGCCCATCCCGTGCGCATCGCGGCGTTCATGGCCTGGATGGTTCTGTTGACGATCGTCATCGGGGTGCCGACCCTGCCCGTGTTCGCCCTGCCGCGCCGCGTGGCTGCCGCGCCGGCCACCCTTTGGCGCCGTTTGGTCCTTTGGGGGTTTCGCCATTTCATCGGGGTGCGGGTGATCGTGCGGGGCCTGGAGCGCATCCCGCCCGGCCCCGTGCTGATCGCCGTGAAACACCAGGCCATGTGGGACACGATCAAGGTGTTCGACCTTGTCCCGGACCCGACGGTCGTAATGAAGCGGGAACTGCTCAAGGTCCCCTTTTACGGTTGGTATGGGCGCAAGCTGGAGATGATCGGGATCGAGCGGGACGCCAAGGCATCGGCCCTGCGGGCGCTGCTCAAGGACGCGTCGCGGGCCATCGCCCAGGGCCGGCCGATCGTGATTTTCCCCGAAGGAACCCGCACCCAGCCCGGGGAGCGAATCCCTTACAAGCCCGGCGTGGCCGCCCTGTACCGGTCCCTGGGTGTGACCTGCGTGCCCGTCGCCCTGAATTCCGGTCTGTGCTGGCCTGCCAGGGGCTTTGCGTTTCGGCCCGGCACGATTACGATCGAGGTTCAAGAACCGATTCCCCCGGGACTGGGCCGCGATCGGTTCCTGAACGACCTCACGGACCAGATTGAGGTCGCTTCGTCCCGCCTCGCAGACACCCCTCCCATGGCGTGACGCGTCCGGCTGTGAAAAACGTGGTGGAAAAGGTGAACAAGTTTGGCACCTGAACCATGCCCTGTGGATGATCCTGGGGTTTACGGGGATGGCCCGTCGCCTGTGGATGGAATTTTACCGGCCTTCCACAGATCTGCCCCCAAATTTCGGAACACCGGCCGCGCCCGACCTTTCATCCGAGCTGGACAACCGAACAAAAAAAGAACATTTTAACGGCTCGGCTCGGTTCATTGTAGACATCTGAGTGGCCGCCCCCCATCGGCCGATCTGCACCCCACCTTCAGACCAGCCCACGGAGCCTGTTATGACCCGGATGCCCATCTCCCAGGAGATCTGGGACATGAAGTATCGCGTGAAAGACGCCACCGGCCGGCCCACGGAAATGAGGGTCGAGGAGACCTGGGCACGGGTCGCCCGGGCCCTGGCGAGTGTCGAAGCCCCCTCCGACCGGGCGCGCTGGACCGCTCGCTTCGAGGACGCCATGTCCGATTTCCGGTTTCTGCCGGCGGGGCGCATCCTGGCCGGGGCCGGCACGGGTCGGCGGGTCACCCTGTTCAATTGCTTCGTCATGGGGCAAATCCCCGACGACATGGGCGGCATTTTCGATCATCTGCGCGAGGCGGCCCTGACCATGCAGCAGGGCGGCGGCATCGGTTACGACTTCTCCAGCCTGAGGCCCAAAGGCGCGCCGGTGCGGGGCGTCGGGGCCGATGCGTCCGGGCCGCTGTCTTTCATGACTGTCTGGGACGCCATGTGCCGGACCATCATGTCCGCCGGCGCCCGGCGCGGGGCCATGATGGCGACGCTGTCCTGCGACCACCCGGATATCGAGGCGTTCATCGACGCAAAAGCCGATGCGGCCGCGCTGCGCATGTTCAATCTGTCCGTCCTCGTCACGGACGCCTTCATGGCGGCGGTCGAGGCCGGCGATCCCTGGCCCCTGCGCTTCGGAGGGACGGTCTTTCGCACCGTGGACGCCCGGGCCCTCTGGGACCGGATCATGCGGGCAACCTATGACTATGCCGAGCCCGGCGTGATCTTCATCGACCGGGTCAATGCCCGGAACAATCTCCATTATTGCGAGAGCATCCAGGCGACCAATCCGTGTGGGGAGCAACCCCTGCCCCCCTATGGCGCCTGTCTGCTCGGCTCCATCAATCTGGCCCGTCTCGTCAGGGACCCGTTCGGCCCCGGTGCAGCGCTGGACACCGCCGCACTGGAGGCCCTTGTGCCGGTTGCCGTGCGGATGATGGACAATGTCGTCGACGTCTCCAGCTATCCCCTGGAGGCCCAGGCCGCAGAAGCCCGGGCCAAACGGCGGATCGGGCTTGGCATCACGGGCCTTGCCGATGCCCTGATCCAGTGCCGTGTGCGTTATGATTCCGAGGAGGCCGTGCGCCTGACACGGGAATGGCTCGGGTCTTTACGCGATTGCGCCTACCGGGCCAGCATCGATCTCGCCCGCGAGCGGGGCGCCTTTCCCCTGTTCGACCGGGACGCCTATCTGGCCGGCGAAACCATCCGGGGGCTGCCCGAGGCGATCCGCACGGGCCTCGCCGCCCATGGCATCCGCAATGCGCTTGTCACCTCGATTGCGCCCACGGGCACCATCTCCCTGTTCGCTGAGAACGCCTCAAGCGGCATCGAACCCGTGTTCAGCTTCACCTATCAGCGCTCGATCCTGAACCCGGACGGCAGCCGCACCATGGCGCCCGTGGAGGACTATGCCTATCGGCTGTTCCGAGACCGGTTCGGACCGGACACGCCGCTTCCGGATTACTTCGTCAGCGCGCAAACCATAAGCCCTGAAGACCACGTGGCCATTCAGGCCGCCGCCCAGGACTATATCGACAGCGCCATCTCCAAGACCATCAATGTGCCCGCCGATATCGGTTTCGAGGCCTTCAAATCCGTCTATGCCCGTGCCTATGCCATGGGCTGTAAAGGCTGCACGACCTATCGGCCCAACGAGGTCACGGGCTCGGTTCTCAGTCTGGAAACGGACGATCCGGCCGCCGGTTCCGTGCCCGGGGACGCAGGCGAGGCATCCGGCGCGAGCCAAGATGAGGCGACCCCTTCGCGGGCCCTGACCGTGACCGGGGACGCGGAGCGTGCCCTCGCCGTCGCCGATGGCGCACCGCCGGCCGCGCGGCCCGCGGTGCTCGAGGGCAGCACCTACAAGATCCGCTGGCCCGACTCCGACCACGCCATCTACATCACCCTCAACGACATCGAGCGGGACGGGCGGCGCGAGCCCTTTGAGATCTTCATCAACTCGAAAAACATGGAGCATTTCGCCTGGACCGTTGGGCTCACCCGGATGATCAGCGCCGTGTTCCGGCGCGGCGGCGATATCAGTTTCGTCGTGGAGGAACTCCAGGCGGTCTTCGATCCCCGGGGCGGCCAATGGATGAACGGGCGCTATGTGCCCTCGCTGCTTGCCGCCATCGGAGACGTTATCGAGAGCCATCTGAAAGCCATCGGATGGCTGCCGGAGGACACCTCCATCGCGCTCGGCAGCGAGACCGGACCGGAAGGCGCATCCCTGCCCCTTGGAGTGGGTGATGAGACCGGCGGATCGCCCGCCCGCCTTTCGGGCCCGTCCCTGCAAAGCCTTCCGGGGGCCCGGCTCTGTCCGCGGTGCAGCCAGCCGGCCCTGATCCGCCGCGAAGGCTGCGATGCCTGCCAGAATTGCGGCTACTCCAAATGCGGTTGACCGGATTTGGCCCGAATGACCATGTCCTGTAAGACACCGTTACGGACGGCGGCGGCTCGCAGCCCGTCGCGGCCGGCCCATGGCAGCGGCCGTCCGCAGACCGACCCGGCCTTAGCGGGCTCAGGACACTGACAGGATCACGATGCGCTTCATCCTGCCCATCGGCTTCATTCTTGCGCTGATCGGCGCCTATGGCTGGCTTTGGACGACCACGGCCGAGCGGCTCGAAGGCGCACTTCAGACCTGGATCGACGGACAACGCTCCGCCGGCCTCGAGGCGACCTATGACCGTGTACGGATCGGCGGATTCCCCTATCGGCTGAGCATGACCATCGAGCGCCCGCACCTTTCTGGCGGCGACGAGACCCGGTCTTGGCGCTGGCAGGGCGACGGCATCCGGGTGCATGCCCTGCCCCTCCAGTCCAACCACGTGATCATCGAAGCCATCGGAGAACACACGCTCACCCTGGAGCGCGCCGACCGCGAGCGCACCCGTGTGACCCATGTGATCGTGACGGCTGAGGCGGCCCGCTCCAGCCTTGTGGAGACGGCCGCAGGTCTGGGGCGCCTCGCCATCGACATTCAGGCCCTGTCCGGACAACGGTCCACCCGGATCGTCGACCCGGACGGCAAGAGCACCTCATCGCCGGCGGCGAGGAATACGTTCAAGATCAGCCGCATCCAACTCCATTCCGCGCCGGACACGGAGACGACACCCGGGGACACAAAGGACGGCGCCATCCGGCGGATCAGTCTACGGGCCGAAGGCGGTGAGTCTGGCCTGCCGCTCGTGCCCGGCCTGTCCACGACATTCGAGCGGGCGGAAGGGCGTCTCACCATCACCGGGATCCCCCGTGAGGCGGCGAACACCCATGGCTGGCTGGCAACGGAAACGCTGCAGGCCTGGCGCGGCAATGGCGGCCGGGTGGACGTGGCCGATGTCACGATCGACTGGGCCCCTGTTTCGACCCATGTGGCCGGCTCGGTCACGCTCGATCGCCGCGGCCGGCCCCAGGGCACCCTCGACATCCGTCTGGAGCGGCCCGGGGCCGTGCTGACGGGACTGTCCGGCAACGGCTTTGTGGACCACAGCTTCGCGGCCCTGACCCATGCGGTGCTGGCCCTCCAATCCAACCCGGATGCGGACCATCAGGAGGGCGAGGATCTCACTCTGCCGCTCAGCATGAAGAACGGCACCCTGTCCCTTGCCGGAATCCGGATCGGATCGGCCCCGTCCCTGTTCGCGGATGCTCCGGACGCGGCGCCCGAATGAATACCCCCGCTTAAGTGACGTTTCACATCCGGGCAGCTTTCAATCCTCGTCCTCCTGGGAGGCCGCGGCGCCTTCGGCACAGGCCAGACTGGCCGCCTGGGCATCGAACAGGAAAAAGGCCGTGTCAGGATCAAGGGGTCCGCGCCCCTGGGCTGGCCCCATCCGCGCGAGCAAGGCGGCAGCGGAATTGACCGCCGTGGCCGGGTCGGCCTTGGGCCGGCCGTGACGCAGGCCCCCATACAGCCGGGCCATAGCCTCGAGCCCCTCCCGATCGGCCGATCCCCAGCCGAGGGCCATGAGCGCGAGACCGGCACTGCCCAGGCGCTTATGGGGTAAGGGCTGGCCCTTCAGACCCTGGCGCCAATCTTCCATCAGGCGCACCGTGGCCGCCGGTTCCGGCCCCGCGGCCAGCAGGATCAGCGCCGTGCGCAGACGATCCGCATAGGATGGAAATCCCGCATCCTTGAGCCGCTGAACGGTGCGCCGCAATTTTTCGGCAAAGCGTTCCGCAGGGTCCAGGGAACCGGGCTGGGCTGCCAGGAGCGGAGCCACGTCGTGGTAATAGCTGAACCAGTAGCGCTGGCGCAAAAGACGGATCGATGCCTGGATCCGCGTGACCGCCCCGTCACCGGTGGACAGGGCGGTGTCGGGCGCGGGCCCGGTACGGCGGCGATGCACAAGCGCGGCAAGAAAGGCATGGGGTTCGACATAGCCGGCCCCGTCGTCGCGATAGCGCCGCCGCACCGCCTGGCGCAGGGCCAACGCGTCTTCCGGGGTGAGGCCGAAGGCCACCAGAAACGTGCCAATGGCGATCCTGATGTCGCCGCGCAGGCCGACCCAGAAGGGCAGCCCCTTGGCAAAGGCGTCTCCGGCGGCAATCGCACGGTCCGCGACCAGGGCGCTGTCACCTGACACGCCGGTCGCAACCAGGGCCGCCGTGCGCTGCATCTCCGTGGGCGCGCGGAGCCAACCCGTCGGCGCGATCATGCGCAGAATGCCCAAATGGCGCTGTGCCACATCGGTGGCATCAAGCCCTTCGAGGGCGAAACCCCGTGCCGGCTCTCGATCCACCATCCCCCTGTCCTCCTTCATGCGGCCAGAAGACCCCGCCGTTTCAAATTAGGCGTAAATGGGGCATCGCGCCAGACCCGGCCTTGCGCGGGAGCGGGGCCGTCACTTGTCCTTGACATATGGATTGTCCCGCTTTCGCAGGAACAGCCGGATGGGGACGGCTGGGACGTCGAAGGTCTCCCGAATGCCATTGATCAGATAACGGACATAGGAGTCCGGCAGGGCGTCGGGCCGGGATGTGAAGGCGGCGAAGCTGGGCGGGCGCGCCTTCACCTGGGTCATGTACCGGATCCGGATGCGCCGGCCCCCTGCGGCGGGGGGCGGGTGGCGCTCCTGGGCGGCATCGAGCCATTGATTGAGGCGGGCCGTGGGGATGCGCCGGTTCCAGATATCATAGACGTCGAAGACGGTGGCCATGAGCCGGTCGATACCGCTGCCCTGCTCGCCCGAAAGCGTGACCAGAGGCACCCCGCGCACCTGGGGCAGAAGGCGGTCCAGCATGTCCTGGGCCTCGCGGCGGGCCGTGTTGCGATCCTCCACAGTGTCCCATTTGTTGTACCCGATCACCAGGGCGCGGCCTTCCCGGATGATCAGGTCGGCGATCGCCAGATCCTGCTTCTCGAAGGGGGTCTGGGCATCGATCAGCAGGATGACCACTTCGGCGAAGCGGATCGAGCGCAGCGTATCGTCTACGGAGAGTTTTTCGACCTTGCCGGTCACGCGGGCACGCCGGCGCATGCCCGCCGTATCGAACAGGCGCAGGGGCCGGCCTTCCCAGACCCAGGGCACGGCGATGGCATCGCGCGTGATGCCGGCCTCCGGGCCCGTCAACAGGCGGTCCTCCCCGACCATGGTGTTGATCAGGGTCGATTTGCCCACATTGGGCCGTCCGCATACGGCGATCCGTAGGGGCCGGTCGGGGCCGAGGGCCGTCGGTTCGTCCCCGTCTTCCGCTTCCCCCTCGGCGGGGTCGCTCTCCCCGGCTGCGGCGTCTTCGCGGGCATCGCGGAACGGGGCAAGAAAGGGCTCCATGGCCGTATAGAGATCGCCGAGCCCTTCGCCATGTTCCGCCGAGACCGGGACCGGTTCGCCGAGACCCAGGGCATAGGCATCGTAGAGGCCCGCGTCGCCCGCCTGCCCTTCGCATTTGTTCGCAAGCAAAAGAACGGGGGTCGCCGCCCGGCGCAGCAGGTCCGCGAAATGGCGGTCCAGGGGCGTGACGCCGGCCCGGGAGTCGATGAGGAAGAGGCACAGATCCGCTTCGGCGATGGCGGCCTCGGTCTGGCTGCGCATGCGCGCTTCGAGGGTCGTGCCCGTGGCGTCTTCGAGCCCGGCGGTGTCGATGGCGAGGAAGGGGAGGTCACCGATCCGGGCGTCGGCCTCCCTCCGGTCGCGGGTCACGCCGGGCCGGTCGTCCACAATGGCGATCCGCTTGCCCGACAGTCGGTTGAACAGAGTGGATTTGCCCACATTGGGCCGGCCGATGATGGCCACTCGCGGTGTCATGGTGATCAACTGTCCTCAAGCCGGGGCACCTGGGACGCCCCGGCATCATGCCCCCCGCGATAGAGCCCGGCCGCGTCAGCGCATGGCCGTAAGCTCTCCATCATCCGTGAGCAGATAAACGGTGCCGTCGGCCGCGACCGGCGGAATGAACATCTCGCCGGGCCCCTCGAAGGCAACCAGAACTTGGCCGTTCTTGGGTGAAATGAACGCCATCTCGCCGAGGGAATTGACCATGAGCAACCGGTTGCTCAGCAGCAGTGGCCCCATCCACGAAATGGGATCGTCCCGGTCGTCCGGATCCTCATAGCGCTTGAGGCGGGTCAGCCAGCGGATCCGCCCGTCGCGGGTCGAAATGCACAGCAGCTCGCTTTCGACCGTCACCATGAACAGGAAATCGCCGGCCACCCAGGGCGTCTGGACCGAAGCAATGTTCTTGTCCCAGACCCGCTCGCCCGTGCGCAGATCAATGGAGACCATCCGGCCGCTATGGCTGACGGCATAGACGCGCCCGTCATGGATCACAGGGCGGGCGGCGATGTCGGTGATCCCGGCCATGGCCGTGGCTTTCCGGGTGCGCACCAATGTGTCGGCCCAGATCTCCCGGCCGTTCTGCTCGCGATAGGCGACCACCTCGCCGGAGCTGAAGGGTGCAATCACGAGGCCGTTGCCGACGGCTGGGCTCACGGCCGAGAGGATGCCGGCAGCCTCGGACATGGCCCGCTCACTCCAAACACTTTTTCCAGTGTTGCCGTCATAGGCATGGAGCTGATTGTCCGTCGCCGTTACATAGAGGCGGCCTGCGCTGAAGGTGGGGGCGGTGTGGATGGGAACCGGGATGCGCCGTTCCCAGACGACCTCACCCGTTGACGGATCGAGGGCGACCACCTGGCCGAAGCCGGTCACTGTGTAGACGCGGCCATCACCATAGGCGAGACCACCGCCGAAGCCGACCCGGGACTTCTCACCCTCGGGCGTCAAATCCCGCTCCCAATTCTCCTCGCCGGTTTTGCGATCAAAGCCGCGCACGGTGACCCGGGAATCGAGAACGAAAACGCGGCCGTCGGCCACGATGGGCGGAGAGATCAGGGGGGAGTCCTTGCTCGATCCACGCCCGCCATCGACACTCCAAAGGATGCTGGGCCGCGCCTTGTCGTCGCCGGCGGCGATCTCGCCCAGCGTCAAATGCGCGAAATGATTCTGGGGTGTCCCGCCGGGCTGTGACCAATTGGCGTTCACGACCGCCGGCGGCACGGTGACGGCAAGGTCGGCGATGCGCGGGTCGGGTTCGAGTTTCGGCTCCAGCTCGAGAATGGAGATGCGCTGACTTTTGGGCGCAATGTCTTCGCCGCTGTCGTCCTTTTTCTTTCCGGCCACACTGTCCAGCACGGCGCAGCCACCCGCCAGCAGGCCGAGCACCATACTGCCGGCGGCGATCAGACTTTTGATCCTTCGCCGATCATCCCCATACGCCTCATCCCGGTCACGCCCCATCATCGTCCCCTTCTTCGCCCGCACTGCTGTCATCCCCGGTCGTCCCGTCATCGCCGGTCATCCCTTCATCGCCGGTTGTCCCCTGGGGGTTCGACACGCTGCCGGCGGCGGCGGGAGCCGCCTCCAGACCCTCAAGTCCCGCCCCGGTCTGGGGCGGTGCCAGCGACTGCGCCAATTGCTTGGCGCGGTTGCGCAGGCCTTGGGGGGCGTCCGAATCGAGACTCAACGCGGCGAAGGCGGCCTGGGCCCCGGCACGGTAGCCCCGTTCGAGGTCCGCCAGGGCGGCCAGCTCCTTGACGAACGGCAGCCAGGCATTGTCTTGCCGGCGCTGACGCTCCACCCGGGCGGCGAAAGCTTCCGGATCCTCCCGGTCGGCCTGCAGATAGCTCGCCTTCAGGGCTGCCAGATCCCGCAGCAGACGGTCCGTGTCCGGATCGCGTTCCACACTTTCATAAAGAGCGACGGCGGCATCGATCTCGGCGGCATCGGCGGCCACCTGGGCGCGGTTCAACCGGGCCAGGGCGCTGTAGGCGCCGGGCGCATCGTCCAACGCCTCGAGGCGGGCAACGGCTTTAGAGCCGGGGCTTGCGGCGAGGGTTTCGACGGCCGTGGCATAGGCCGCGGCAGCGTTTGCTTTCGCGGCCGCCTGCCGGTCCTCGTAATAGATGTAGCCAGCGCCGGCGGCGAGGGCGACCACGATGCCGATCAGCGTGGGGGGACCATAACTGCGCCAGAGATGGGCAATACGGTCCTGGCGAAGGTCTTCTTCGACCTCGCGCTCGAACAGCGTGGGATCACTCACCGTCATTTCTCCAAAACAATGTCTAAAGGGCCGAAAAGCCTGCGTCGGCACGGCCCGGCCCTGTCATGCGTGGGTTTTGTCCGCCGCAGCTTACTGGGGTTGGCGGCGCGGCGAAACCGTCCCGAAACCGGGTTCACGCCGCTGTCACTCCCCAGGCGTTGTGGCCGGAGGAGCGCTATCGGCGTCGTCAGCGGCCGGCTTCCCAGCATCCTCCACTTCGTCTTCGGCGTCTTTCGTCGGCACCTTGAACCCCAGCTTGGCCATGGTTTGGGCAATTCGGGGCTCGTCGGGGCCGAGTTCGAAGGCCTTCGCCAGATCCTCCAGGGCGCGGCTTTTGTCCCGGCGGGCGTCGTGGATCAGACCGCGGTAGAAATAGGCTTCCCACAAATGCGGGCCGTAACGCACGGCCTTGTCTGCGTCCGCAAGCGCCGCTTTGAGCTTGTTCTTCGACAAATAGGCGAAGGCGCGGCTTGACAGGGGCACAGGATCGGTCGGCGCCAGATGGATGGCCTTCGTGCAGTCCTTGATGGCCGCATCAAAGTCTTCGACCAGCGCATGGACCCAGCAACGATTGGCCCAGGCCGTCGGGCTTTGCCCATCGAGCTCGATGGCCCGGCCCAGGTCTTCGAGGGCCAGGGCATATTGGCCCAGATCGGTGTAGGCGGCGCCGCGATTGGACAGCGTCACCGGATCATCCGGCACGAGACCCAACGCGATGTTGTAGTCATCAATCGCCCGGTGAAAGCGCCGCAGATCGAAGAAGGAATTGCCGCGGTTGGAATAGGTGATGGCCAGATTGTCGAGGCTCAGTCCCCCTGCCTCGATGGCCTTGGTGCACAGGACCACGCCGTCGCTTGGCTGCTCCACGGCCTGGTAGCAGGCCTCGGCTTCCTCAGTCCAATCGGGCAAGGCCTCGAACGGGGACGGCGCCGGCTTGGATTCGGGAAGGGGGATCGGCTGGGGCACGCGCGGCGGGGACTCGTCCTGAGCCGCCGCGCCCGGGCCATGGAGCCACGCCGCCAGGGCAAGGAGCAGGACGAGACCGAACCGGCCCCATCCCATGCGGGCATGCCGCCATCCCGCTCTCGCGATCAAAAACACCATTCCACCACCCTTTCCCAGCCCGCAAAACGTGATCCGCGTGTCATCAAGCCCGGCGGGAGGGCATTGTTGTTGCGCCGGGTTGTTGCGCCGGTTCGGCATAACCGTTCGGCCAGGGGTCCTCAACCGGATGGTAAGGATGGCATTGATTGCGCTCAAGGCTCCAAGGGCGCAGAACCACGAGGCTGGACGCCGAGAGATCCGGCCGACATCGCATTCATTACAATCAGGGAGCGTGAGAATGCAGCGTTTTCAAGACCAGCATCCATCCCAGCCGTGGCCCGTGTTGCGCCGATGGGCCCGGGCGGTCCCCACCGGCTTGGCCACCTTTGCCCTATTGGCGTCGACCTGGCCGGGAGGCGTCGTGGCCCAGACCCGGGACGAAGCCATTCAAGAAGGCGCGCGACTCGCCAAGGACTTGTGTGCCGCCTGCCATGCCGTGGACCGCGAGGGCGAAAGCCCTGAACCGGACGCGCCCCCCTTCCGGATCTTTGCCAGTCTGTGGCCGCTCCACCACCTGGAGGAGGCGTTGGCGGAAGGCATCATGGTGGGCCACCCCTCTTCAGAAATGCCGGTATTTCAGTTCACGACCAACGAAATCGCCCAGCTCATCGCTTACATGGAGAGCATTCAGACGAATCCCGATGCTGAATGACCTTTGGATCGACCGCCAATCCACGGTCCATGAAGCAGGGCGGCGGGGACATTCGGATGGACCCAACGGAGGGCGCGGGATGAGGCGCAGGGCATGAACGATGTCTGACTGGGATGTGGATGCCATTGTGGTCGGCGCGGGCGCCGTGGGTCTCGCCGCCGGCTATGCCCTCGCGCGGCGGGGGCTGGCCCCCATCGTCATCGAGGCAACGGGCACCATCGGCCACGGGGTGTCGTCCCGGAACTCGGAAGTCATCCATGGCGGCCTTTACTACCCGACCGGCTCCCTCAAGGCACGGCTCTGCGTGACCGGGCGGCGCGCCCTTTACGCCTTTCTGGACAGCCACGGCGTCGCCCATGACCGATGCGGCAAGCTGGTGGTGGCCACGGAGGACCACGAGATCGTCCGCCTGGAAACCATTTTCCGTCAGGCGCAGGACAATGACGTGGAGGGCATGGCGCAGGTGACCGGGGCCCAGGCCCGATCCATGGAACCCGACCTCCATGCGGTGGCGGCCCTCCATTCCCCCCATAGCGGCATTCTGGACAGTCACGGCTATATGGTGGCCCTGCAAGGCGAGATCGAAGATGCCGGCGGGTCCGTCGTGCTCAACACCCCTTTCGAGGGCGCCGAGTCCCTGCCGGGCGGCGGCTTTCGCGTGCGCACGGGCGGCGCGGATCCGGCGGGCCTCACCACACGGATCCTGGTCACGGCGCCGGGCCTCAACGCCTCCAAGGTCGCGGCCCGGATTGATGGTTTCCCTGCGCAGGACATTCCCCGCGTCCATTTCGGCAAGGGCAACTATTTCGTGCTGCAAGGCAAGGCGCCATTCCGCCGGCTGATCTATCCGCCGCCCATCAAGGGCGCGCTCGGCACCCATTACCGGCGCGACCTGGGCGGACAGGCCCGTTTCGGCCCCGATCTGCATTTCGTGGATCAAGAGACCTACGCGGTCGAGACGGACCGCCTGCCCCTGTTCTACGACACCATCCGCCGGTTCTGGCCGGGCCTGAAGGACGGCACGCTGCTGCCGGATTATGCGGGCATCCGGCCTAAAATCCACGGCCCCGGAGAGCCCCAGCCCGACTACCGCATCGACGGGCCGGCGCGCCATGGCCTCGACGGGCTCGTGGCCCTGTTCGGCATCGAAAGCCCGGGACTCACCGCCTCCCTCGCCATTGGAGACGAGGTCGCTGCCCGGCTGAACCTCGCCTGAGGGGTCGCACGGCACGGTGACCCCCCGTCCGGGCGCCCGCCCTGGGCGGCCCATTCAAGAGCCGATTTCGGGGTCGTACAGGTCGGTTTGAATCCATAGGTTCACCCATGGACCCGCGGGCTGCTCTGGCTCCGCTGGTCGGCGCAAGGCTAAAGCCCATGAATGGCCGCCCTATGGAAAAACAGGCCCAACCGAACATTGGGCGGGCGGGCCTTAGAAGCCGGTCCACAGGATGATCGTGTCGAAAAAGGCGGTGATCACCAGGGTGAGGATGAAAAAGGCAAAAAGCCAGAGACTCGCGCGGTCGAACCGTCCGGGCACCACGGACCACCCCTCGACCGTTTCGGGTTCGCCGGCCTGGGCCATGACCTGTTTCTGGCCAGCCACCGTGTAGGGATGAAGGCCCGCCGGCCGGCCGTCGATCATGAGGCTGGCGGGGATCGACACGGCCGCGTTCACCCCTGCGCCGATCACCGCAAACCAGGGCCAGGCGATATCCGTCTGGGTTGCCGTGAACCACACAGCGACAAAGCCCGCAGCCACGCCGACGAGAAGGCCGCGTTCCGTCGTCGTGTTGGAGAAGAAACCGAGGGCATACATGCTCAGCTTCGCACCGACGAAATAGGACCCCACTTTACTGAGAATTTCGAGCACGGACCCTTCGCTGCGGGCATAAATCAGGGCCGGGACGATGATCAACACCGCCCAGACGACCGTGAACATCCGGGACACCGCGAGGTAATGCTCCGGGGAGCGCTCCGGTTCAAGATATTTCTGATAGAAGTCCACCACCGAGATCGTGGCCAGCGAATTGAGGGCCGAATCGAGACTGGACATGGAGGCAGCGACGATGGCGGCGGCAAGAACGCCCATCAATCCGGGGACCGCATAAGTCTGGGCAAAGTCCAGAATGATCGTGTTGCCGTTGGCGAACGCCCGGCCGTCGTAATAGGCAAAAAACAGAACACCGAGAAAAATGAAGAGCAGATAGACGAAGAAGGCCCCGTAGCCCATGGCCAGGAACGCCTTTTTGGCATCGGCGAGGCTGGCCGCCGCCAGGGTTCTTTGCACCATCATCTGGCTCGCGCCATAGACGGTCGTGTGGTAGAGCGACATGGCGATGATCCCGGCCCAGATCGTCGTGGCACTTGCAGGGTCGAACGAAAAATCCAGCGCGTTCATCTTACCGGCGGCGCGCAGGTCGAGCACCGTCTCACCCAAAGATTGGGGCAGATTGGCTATCAGCATCCAAATGATATAAGCCCCGCCGGCCAGGAGGATGCTGGCCTGGATCACATCGGTCCAGATCACCGCGGTGATGCCGCCCAGGGCCGTGTAGACCAGGGCCACACAGGCCATGATCACGATGGCGGCGGCCACGTCGATGCCTGTGATGAACTCGATGACCAGGGCCGTGGCATAGAGCACCGCGGCGGAGTTGAGTGTCTGGGACAGCAGAAAGATCCCAGCCAGCACGGCCCGGGACGTGGGGCCGAAGCGGCGCTCTTGATACTCGTAGATCGACGCGACGCCGGAGCGGAAAAAGAACGGCAGAAAAACCGTGATGACCAGGATGATCACCAGCGGATAGTTGAGGTGAATGGCAATCACCGACATGCCCGTCCCATAGGACCAGGCGGGTGCGCCGAGAAAAGTCAAAGCGCTGACATAGGTGGCGAGGACCGACAGGCCGATGGCCCACCAGGGTGTGGCCCGACGGCCGAGGAAGAAATCCTCGGCTGTCGTCACTTTTGCACTGACGGCAAAACCCAGAGCGAGGCTCGCGAGCAAATAGCCGCCGACGATGGTCCAGTTCAGCGTACCGAAAGTGGCCATGGGTCATGCCTCCCTGCCCCGCCGGAGCCTTTCCGCTTCATCAGTACCGGACGCCGGCCCGCACGCCGTAAATGCGCGGTTCGGCATAGTCCTCCA
Source organism: Alphaproteobacteria bacterium (assembly GCA_050331455.1). Classification (GTDB taxonomy): domain Bacteria; phylum Pseudomonadota; class Alphaproteobacteria; order JAJFIK01; family JAJFIK01; genus CAYUYV01. Next base: position 33,979 of record JBHJGV010000066.1, on the reverse strand, counting down.
CGGCAAGACCTCCGCCGAAGATCACCGACCGTGTCAAGACCGCGTCGTTCTCCAGATTGGTGACGAAACCCTGTACCGTGAACCGTTCGTCGTCGGAGCGCCAGGTGAGCCGCAGATCCGTCCGCGTATAATCGTCCTGTACGGCAAAGAAGTAGGGCTGGTCGGCCGTACGGTAATCGGTGGAATAGAAAAAGGTCACACCGGGCAGCACCGTTCCGGCCGCCCCCAGATCGATGCGGTAGGTCGCGGCCAGCGTGCCGGTGAATTCCGGGTTGAGGGGCACCTGCAGACCGTCCAGTTGGAAGGCCTGGCTGCCGTCGGGCGCCACGAAATCGCCGCCGGCCTCAACAGAGGACGGAGCCAGAGCAATGAAGTCTCCAAATTCGGAGCGATTATAGGCCAGCGCCGCCGTAACGTCGAGATTATCAATCAGGGTAAAGACGGCTTCGGCCTCGATGCCCCAGGCCTCCACGGCCCCGCCGTTCTGCAGGAAAGACAGCAGCGCTCCGCCCGCAGCCTCATCAACCACGAAGCCCTGGGTCAGGAGATTGGTGTAATCGTTGTAATAGGCGGCGAGATTGAGGACGACGTCGCCACCACGGAAGCTCGACTTGCTCCCCACCTCATAGGCGATGACCCGCTGTTCATCGAAGGTCTGCGGCACGACCGGATTGTTGATGAAGTTGAACCCGCCGGACAGGAAGCCGGTCGAAACCGTGAAATAGAGCAGTGTGTCGGCAGCCACATCCGCCTCGATGCCGGCGCGCCAGGTCAAACGGTCGAAGGTTTCCGCGCCCGACACCCCGTTCGTGGCACTCAAGGACCGGTCTTCGCGGGTATAGCGCAGCCCACCCAGCACACGGACGATCTCGGTGACGTCCACGGTCATATCACCGAAAAAGGCGATGGCGTTGTTCTTGTCTTCCCGTTCCGTGCAGCAGGAAAAGCCGGGCACCTGGGTCAGCGCCGGCATTGTCGTCCCGTCGCCGCCTTCGGGCACATTGGCAACGGCAAACAGGAACCGGTCCGTCGCCGTATCCTGAAGGAAGAAGCCGCCCACGACCCAATCGAAGCGCCCGTCCCCGGCCGAGGCGATGCGGATTTCCTGCGTGAAGGTTTCGGCGGTAACGGTGTTCCCGAAAATGTTTCCCGGTTCCGGCGTCTGGTTCCCGTCATCGATGCGGGTCTCGCTATAATCCGTATAGGATCCGATCAGGGTCACGGACGCGAAGCGGCCGATATCGTAGTTCATCTCCGCGGAGAAACTGATTTGTTCCAGATCTTTCTGAAGGTCCGTGTCCCTTGAAATCACGTAAGGCCCGGGATCGGCGGGGAAAAAATTGGCATCCGGGCGCCCGCCATTGCTCATGCCCGCGGGGTCCTCGCCGATCCGTGGCTCGATGATCCCATCGCGGGCCGTCACGAGCCCGGTTTGCGGGTCGACCGGCACGCCCAGCGCGCGATAGCCGAAATCCCCGTCGCCATTGCCCGCCTGATCCAAATATTCAAGACGCGCAACGGCCCGCCAGGCGCCGCGCTCCAGGCCGACCTGTCCGCGCACCAGATAATCCTCATTGTCCTTCAGACTGTTCGACTCATCGAAGGTGTTGACCACATACCCATCGCGCACATCCCGGAAGCCGCTGAAGCGGACCGCTACCCCATCCGTGACAGGAACATTGACGAAGCCCTCGGCGCGGATCCCGTCGAAATTTGTGAAGGTCACATCGAGCGCGCCGTCGAACACGCCGATTTCCGGACGGTTCGTAATGAGATTGATGGCACCGCCGAAACTGTTGCGCCCGAACAGTGTGCCTTGGGGACCGCGCAACACTTCAACCCGGTTCGCATCGACGAAGGCCGACAGGGCCTGCCCCGGCCGACTGCGATAGACATCGTCGACGAAAAACGCCACGGACGGGTCGGCGTTGTTGATCACCTGTTCCGTCCGCGTGCCCCGGATGGCGGGCCGGGCATCACTGCCGGACTGGGCGTATTGCAGGCCTGGTACAAGCGCCTGAAGCCGGCTGAGATCAACAATCTGGTTGTCCTTGAGCTGATCGCCGGTGATGGCGGAGACGGACAGGGACACATCCTGCACGCCTGCCGCGCGACGCGTTGCCGAAATCACCAGCCGTTCCATGGCCCGATCTCCGGGGGCGCCCGCCTCCACGGTGGACGCCTCGACCACCGGACCATCGACGTTGCCCGCTTCGCTCTGCGCCAAAACCGGCCATGTCATCATCATAAGGATGATCGGGAGGGCGGCCGAGCCGAGCCAGAATCGCTTCATCCGTTCATTGTGTCGCATGTCAACCCCAACCGAGTTTTTCACCAAACTGTGCAGTCGCATTGAATGGCGCAAAGCGCGGTTGGGGCCAAAGCGTCATGGCGCCTCTCCCATCACGCCGTCCGCCAGCGGAAGGACGGCGTGCCGCAGACATTGCGGCTCTTGGCTTGCAAGGAGGGCGTCGTGCCCGGTAAAGGCGTGCGACAGCCCGCCGGAAGCGCGAGAAAGGGCGTCTTTCTGGTGGCATCCCGTGAGGCAGGGCAAGCCGGTCGCCTTTGCGACAGATCGCCCCGCTTCGGGATGGGGGACCGGATCAACCAGGGATCAAGCCGAATGGTCACACCCGCACCGGTCCGGCACGCGCAGGATCTTGAAGGACCCTATGGCTGGTCGGGTCCGATGATCGCGGGGCACATTCGGCGGCGGATGACCCAGGCCAGGGACCACAGGGCGCCCATGGCCAGTTGGACCGCCACGAGCCCCAGGGTGACTCCAAGGGTCACTTGGAGCGGATCGAGGGACGGACGGTGCACGGAGACAATCCATGCCGTTCCGCTGAAAATCATGACCCAGAGGAAACTGCCCACGGACAGGGCAACACAGATCCCGATGGGCGGCACGGCCAGAAGGCCGGCGAACAAAGGCGTCAGCAAGCGAATAGTCGGCACGAGCTGAGTGGTGCCGACGATCAGACGGCCCCGCCGCGCGGTGCGGTCCAGCCAGCGGCGCGCCGTGGCGGGACGGGTCCCGACCCAGGGGGCTACCCGCTCGGCGAAGGCGAGGGAACGGTCCCGCCCCACCGCCCGGCCAATCCCGTAAAGAACGAGCCCGCCGACAACGCTACCCGCGGCCGTCACGGTCACGGCAACGATCAGTACACCGCCGGTCTCGGCCGACATGACGCCGATAAAGGCGAATAATGCATGGGACGGAATAAGGGGAAACACTCGCTCAAGTGCAGCGATGACGAAAAATGCGACAATCCCGTAGGCGGCGAGCAAATCGATCAACGCCATGGAGGCTCCCTCCCCCGCTGCGGCCCGGTCACGGCGTCATGCGCCCCGCTCACACCGGCTCCATCACGCGTCGAGCATGGCCTCGCATCCGGTGCCGGCGATGATCCGCATGACATCCATCTGGGCCGACGACGGCAGGGCCACGAACCCTTCCCGGATCCAGCCTAGGCATTTCGCCTGATAGGGAAAAGCCGGTTGGGTCCAGGGCCGCCCGTCGATCTCGCCGTCCACCGCCGCGCCGCCGCCCGCCATCACGGCCCGGGCATTGGCGAGCAGAAACGGCGCATAGACCCGGCCGATTTCCGTCAGCAGGGGGCGCAAACACCGCGCGGCCTCATCCACGCTGCGCCATTCTCCGCCCTCATGACCGGACAGATCTTCCACCCGGTCGAGCCAGGCCCTCACACGCATCGAGACGGTCCTGGTGACCCGGGCCGGCGTTGGATCGATGACACCAAGCTGGGTTAGTTGTCCGTATACGGCAAAATCACAGGATGCCGGCCGATCACCGAGAATGAAGCCGCCCTGCTGGATCAGGGCGACGAGGATCCCAAGCGTGCGCTGGTAGCTGGCCTCGATGGTCTCCGCGGTCGTCTCGTTCGATCCGACGACATAAAGCCGTCCGATCTGCCGCTCGGCGAACTGGTCGGCGAGGGCCATCGCCGCACCCTCCTCCAGGGTGGGTTCGGACCAATAGATCAGCATGGGCCCGGCATTCTTGATGTCATCCTGATAGGCCCAGCGATAATGGAACATGGCCTTGGTCAGCCATTCGTCGCCAAAATCCTCGATCAGATCGTTGATCCAAGCCAGGGCAGGATGATCGGGCAGGATCGAGCGGCCAGTGTAGTCCGCCTCCAGACGGCGAATGATCGGTGTGGAGTCCACGGCTGCCTCGAGACGGCCATCCGCATCAGGAAAATAGAAGGTCGGCAGCAGCCTGACCTTGGGCACCGGATAGTCCGTGCCGGGAGGGCGGCCATGGCCGCCCCACATCATGGAATAGGGGATATGCCGATATCGCAGTACGGCCAGCATTTTGCGCGTATAGGGAGAGCCCGGCGCGCCCATCAGTTTCAGCGGTTCCCGTTGCGGCGCCATGGCCTGGTCCCTTCAAATCGTTGTCCTGAACTCACGATGGCGGTCCGGCCGTGGCCCGGTCAAGGGCCGCCCGGTCAAGAAATCCGGCGCGCTAGCGCCCCGTCCGCCGCCACAGACGGTCCCGCGGGCGCCCCCGCCTGGCCGGAGCTGCAAGATCCGCGGCGGGCGGTTCGGCGAGCACGGCTCCCCCCGGGCCCAGCAGCGTCAGGATCTGCGCCCGACCCGCCGCATCCAGGGCCTGGAATCGGGTCTGGAGCACGGCCAAGCAGCGGGCGCGGTAGGGCGCGGCGGGAACCCGCCAGGAGACGTCTCGGGTCTCGTAGCGGACATCGCGGGCCCCCGCGGCGACCGCCCGGGCATTGGCCGCGAGATAGGGGAGATAATCCGCTGCCGTCATGTGAAAGAGCGGCGCCAGATCGCCGGGAATGGCCCCGGGCTGGGTCGTGCCAGCAAGATCCGGCGCCCGCGTCGCCCAGACCCGCGCCACCCAGTGCAGGACCCGGGGCGCGCGCTCCCGCATGATGCCGGCCGGCGTCGGGTCGATGGAGAAATGCCGGAACATGGAGCCGAACAGGCCGAAATCGGCCTCCACGGGCCGGGTCCCGAACAGGAAAGGCCGGTCCGCCAAACAGGCCTCCAGACCGTCGAGCGCCTCCAGAAACAGGGCTTCCACCTGGGGCGCCGTTTTTTTGGTAATCCCGTCCTGGCTCAGAAACACCCGCCTTTGGCGCGCCAGGATGAAACGGCGGCGCAAGGCGAAGGGCAGCGGCATGTCCCGCAACATGGTCTTGGCGATGCGCGCGCTCATCAGGGCCGCATCGTCCTTGAACGCCCAGCGGTAATAGAGGGCCGGCCGCCAGAACCACTCGTCGAACAGGTCTTCGAGCAGAAGGCTCGCAAAGCCGGTGACCGGATCCGCCGGCCGTAAGGCGGGGTCCGCAACCCGGTCCTCGAAATGGCCGATGATATCGGTGGTGTCGGTCAGCCAGGTTCCGTCCGGGGCCTCGAGCTGGGGCATCTGCGCCACGCCGGTCGCCTGCGCGCAGGCGCGGAAATCGGCGGTGTCCATCTCCACAAAGGTGAAGGGCACTCCCTTCACTTGCAAATAGGCCTCAAGCTTTCCCGTGAAATAGGACAGCTTGAGGCCATGGAGACGATAGGGTGGCTGTGTCTGGGATCCGGCCATGGCCCGCGTCCTTTACAAGGGGCACGGACCGGCCTTTCCCACACGAGCGGGCGTTACAGGTCCGTCAGAACAAGATGTCGTCCACCGCGAGGGTCGCGGTGTCCTCGAACAGGATCGTTGAGCCGTCCGTGAAGGTCAATTGGAGGTCCGTCGTGTTGACCACGGCCACGGTGGAGCCAGCATCGTTCACGTCGATGACATTGTCCGTGTTGGTGTCGAAAGCCGTGAAACTGTCGCCCGTTCCTGTGGCGTCCACCACATCGTCCCCGGCCTGATCGAAATCAACGATCGTATCGTTTCCGAACAACGATCCGACCACGAAAGTGTCATTGTCTGCACCCCCGGTCAGAGTGTCGTCGCCGCCGAGCCCCGTCAGGGTATCGTTGCCGCCGAGACCGCTGAGCGCCTCGCCATTCGCGGTGCCGGTCAGCGTATCGTTGACGCCATCCTCACCCGTGAACGGATCGTCCGCAGGCGTCCCGAAAATGACATAGCTTTCGCCGCCGAGGCGGCCCACATCATTGGGGTTTGCACCGTACGCGCCGATGATGATGTCGCCAGCCCCGTCGCCGTTGACATCGCCCAGTCCGGACACGGACCGGCCCAGCAGATCCGCCTGGTCCCGGCCACGGATGATGAACCCGTCATCGGCGGTCAGCCCTTCCAGGTCCAGGGTATCGGAGGAGCCGAAGCTGCCGAACTCGGTCGATCCGAACACGACATAGCTCTCGCCGCCGCGGATGGCATCGTTCTGGTCGGCAAGATCCGCGCCGATGACGAGATCCTGGATCCCGTCGCCATTGATGTCGTCCGCCACGTCGAGGGACCGGCCGAAGCGATCGAACGCGGTCAGGCCTTCGATCTTGAAGCCGTTCACGCCATCAAGGCTGCTCAATTCCACACGGTCCACATTGGGGAAGCTTGAGGTGCCGAAAATGACATAGACCTCGCCGGCACTGCGGGAGCCATCCGGATTGGCGCGGTAGGCACCGACCACGAGGTCGGAAATCCCGTCGCCATTCAGATCGCCGCTGGCAATGGCGCCGCCGGCCCGGTCGCCCACCCGCAGGGTGTTGTCCTCGACAAAAGCCGGGAACGTGCCGACGCCGCCGATGGCGAAGCCGTCCGTGCCGTCGAGCGTGGACAGATCGAGGCTGCCCGGCGCGCCCAGGCTGCTTGATCCGAACACGACATACACTTCGCCGGCCTCGAAGCGGGCGCCGCCGGGATTGGCGGGCGGCGCAGCGACCACGAGATCGTCGATCCCGTCACCGTTCCAGTCCCCGGCGGACCCGACGGTGCGTCCGGAGCGGTCCGCCCCGCCCACGCCGTTGAGGACGAAGCCGTCCTGGCCGTCGAGGGAGGACAGATCGATGGACGGCGCGGCCGACGTTGTCCCGAACGCCGACGATCCGAACACGAGATAGCTTTCGCCGGCCCGGTCCACCCCGTTGGGATCGGCCAGGAACGAGCCGATGATCATGTCGTCGAAACCGTCATTGTTCACGTCACCCGCCGAGGCGACGGAAATACCGCTGTAATCCTCCGCGTCGACACCATTCAAAACAAAGCCGTTCTGGCCGTCGAGGGCGGACAGATCGAGGCTGGGCGCAGCGCCGGAGACCCCGAAATCGGTCGAGCCGAGGATGACATAGCTTTCGCCGGACCCGTTGCCGCTCGCATCGGCAAAGGGCGCGCCGATGATCAGGTCGTCCAGCCCGTCGCCGTTCACGTCCCCGGCCGAGTCCAGCGACCGGCTGAACTGGTCGCCCGCATCAAGGCCGTTCAGCAGGAAGCCGTTGACCCCGTCCAGGGTCGAGAGGTCGAAGCTGCCGCCGGCGCTCACCCCGCTGCCGCCGAAGACCACATAGGCCTCGCCGGCATCGCTTTCGCCATTGCCCGCGCCATCGGCGAACCGGGCCCCGACAATGAGGTCGGCGATGCCGTCGCCATTGAGGTCGCCGGCATGGGAGACGGCGTAACCGGAATAATCATCCGCCTCGATACCATTGATGACGAAGCCGTTCGTGCCGTTCAGGGCATCGAGATCAATCTCCGTGAGGCCCGTTTCCGGCGTGTCGGGCGTGAAGGTGGTGGTGAAGGTCGGTGCGGCGACATTGCCGCTGCCGCCCTCGTCCGTCGCCACGGCGGCGTCCACGTCGACGCTGACCGGGCCCGCCGTATCGGGACGGATGGCGGCGAAGAAGGTCGTGTTGTCGGCGCTTGTCAGGGGGCCGATGACCGTGCCGCCGGTGACCGTGACCTCGTCGGCCTCGAAGCCCGAAACTTCATCGGAGAACGTGATCGTCACCGTGAAGGGGGTGGAGGGCGTCGTGGTGCCTTCTTCGGCGTCGATGGTCACGGTCGGTGCGGATGAATCGACCGTGATGGAGAAGGTGCTGGCGGCCGTGTTGCCCGCACCGCCGCCATCGACGGCGGCATCGGCCGGCACATCGACGGTGACCGGGCCGTCGGCGGTGGCATCCACATCGAAGGTAAAAACCGTGTCGTCCGCCGTTACGACGGCGCCCACCACGGTGCCGTTGGACACGCTGACATCGGAGGCGTCGAAGCCACTGACAGCCTCGGAGAACGTGACCGTGACCGTGAACGGATCATTGGCCGTGATCGTACCCTCGGCACTGGCGATGGTGACCGTCGGGCTGGCCGTTTCCACATCGATGCTGAAGGGCGAGGCGGCGGCGCTCGGATTGCCGGCCGCGTCCTGGGCGGCGGCGGCGGCGATGGTCACATCGACGGCACCGTCGGCCACGGCGTCGATGGTTGCCGTGAAGACCGTATCATCGGTTGTCTGAAACGTCGTTACGGCGCCGTTCGACACCGAAAGATCGCCGGCTTCGAAACCGGAAACGGCCTCCGGGAAGGTAATCGTGATCTCGAAGGGATCATTTGCCGTCGGATCGCTTTCCGCCGACGTAATCAGCGGGGTCGGGCTGATCGTATCGGCGGTGACCGACAGGAGATTGGAGGCCGTATTGTCGTCCCCATCGCCCGCGGCCTGGGCGATCGCGGCCGCGACGGACACGTCCACGGCGCCGTCAATGGTCGGATCGATCGTTGCTGTGAAGACCGTATCATCCGCCGTCGCCACGGCGCCGACCACGACGCCGTTGCCCACCGTGATGTCGCTTGCGTCGAAGCCCGTAACCGCTTCGGAGAAGGTGACGGTCACCGTGAAGGTGTCCGCATTGGTGGGGCTGGCCTCATCCGTGGTGATCACCACGGCCGGGACATCCAGCACCGCCCCGGCCGTGACAATGAGATCGCTCGCCGCAAGGTTCGGGTTGCCGGCGGCGTCCTCGGCCTGATCGGCGGGCAGGCCCACCTGGACCGGCCCGTTGGCGGTCGGATCGACGGTCACCGTGAAGACGGTATTATCCACAGTCTGAACATTGGTGACGGTTCCGTTGCCGACGGTCAGATCGCCGGCCTCGAAACCGGACACGGCTTCGGAGAAGGTCACGGTCAGATCGAAGGGATCCGTATCGGGCAGAACCGTCGAAGCGGTCGTCAGCACGGCCGTCGGCGCTGTGGCGTCCACGGCCACGACGAACGGGGTGGCCGCCAGATTGTTCGTGCCCTCCCCGTCCTGGGCGACATCCGCCGGCACGGCAACGTTCACATCGCCGTCCGTCGTCGGGTCGATCGTCACTTCAAAGACCGTGTCGTCGGCGGTCGACACCGCACCGCTGACCACACCGTTCGTGACGTCGATATCGGCGGCCTCGAAACCCACAACGGCTTCCGTGAAGGTCACGGTCACAACGAAGGGGTCCGCCGTGATCGGGCCGACGACGCCACTGGTGATGGTGGCTTCGGGCGGTGTGGGTGCCGCGGCGTTGACCGTGATGGTGAAGGTCGGTGCCGCCACATTGTCGTTGCCGGCCAGGTCTTCCGCCTGTCCGGCGGCCACGTCCACACTGACCGGGCCGTCCGCATCCGCATCGATGACCGCTTCGAAAACGGTGTTGTCCCCGGTCGTCAGGGCACCGACCACACTGCCGCCGGTGACGGCAAGATCTGCCGCCTCGAACCCGGCGACGGCCTCCGAGAAGGTCAGCGTGATCGTGAAGGGATCCGTCGGTGTGGGATCGGGCTCCGTCGTGGCGATGGCCAGGGTCGGCGCGACCAGATCGGCTGTCAGGGCGACGGGGGCCGGGGCGGCTTCATTATCGTTGCCGGCGAGATCCTGGGCCGCACCGGCGCCCAGATTGACCGTGACCGCGCCATCGGCCAGGGGGTCGATCTGGACCGTGAAGACCGTATTGTCCGCGGTGGTCACATCGCCGACGACAACCGCGTTCGAAAGGAGAAGATCGGCCGCTTCGAAGCCCGTCACCGCTTCGGAGAATGTCACGGTCAGGTCGAAGGGCGCATCGCCCGTGGGGCTTGTCTGGTCGGTGGTCAGCGCCACCGCCGGCGGAGACTGATCAAGGGTGATGATGGTATCCGGCGCGGCAAGATTGCCCGCGCCGCCGCCGTCCTGGGCCGCATCGGCGGCCACGCCGATGGTCACCGGCCCTTCCGCATCGGGATCGATGGTCGCGACGAAAACCGTGTCGTCGGCCGTAACCAGACCGCCAACGACAATCCCTCCAATGATGGAAATGTCCGCCGCCTCGAAGCCGGTCACCGCGCTGGTGAAGGTGATGGTGACGTCGAAGGGATCCGAATTGGTCTGGTCTCCGAAATCGGTCGAAATATCGGTGGCGGGTCCGCTCGAAACCCCGAACACGACAAAGGTCTCGCCGGACTGATTGCCCCCGGCTCCGTCGGCATCGTCCGCGCCGACAATCGCGTCCGCGATGCCATCGCCGTTAAGGTCGCCGCCGCCGGAAACCGTGCTCCCGGCGCTGTCGCCGCCGTCAATGCCGTTGATGACGAACCCGTCGCTGCCGTCGAGATCCGTCACATTGATGGTGGCGGCGGCGCCGGACGTACCCAGGCCGAAGGAGCCCAGCAGGACGAAGGCGCGGCCCGTGCCCGCATTGCCATTCACGGGCTCGCTGGGCGAGCCGATGATCAGATCGTTGAGGCCGTCCCCGTTCCAGTCGCCCACGCCGCTGACGGAGGTGCCCTGGGCCGTTGCGGACAGCCCGGCGATGACGAAGCCGTTCACGCCGTCCAGCTCCGACAGGCCGAGCATGGAGACCGCCCCGGTGGTGCCGAAGGCGCTCGATCCGAAAACGACATAACTTTCATCGATATTCGGTGCACCATCCGGCGACCCATCGGGGATGCTTTCTTCCGAAGCCCCAATCAGGAGATCGTCGATCCCGTCGCCATTGATGTCGCCGATGCCGGTAACCGCGCTGCCGCTGAAATCCTGCTCGCCGCGCCCGTCGATTGCGAACCCGTTGAGCCCGTCAAGGGTGTCCAGGGAGAAGGAGCTGGCGCCAAGGGCCGCGGTCGTTCCGAACACGACAAAGCTCTTGCCGGAGCGTGCAACGCCGCCGGCACTCGCACCGCGGGCCCCGACAATGAGATCGTCGATGCCGTCGCCGTTGACGTCGCCCGCACCGGAAACGGAGTAACCGGCAAAATAATCGGAGCCGCTGTTGCCGACGACAAATCCGTTAGAGCCGTCGAGATCGGAGAGATCCAGGCTCGGCGCGAAGCCTCCGCTGGCACCGAAAACGATATAGACCTCGCCGGAATAGTCACCGTCCCCGCCATATCGGGCGCCGATCGCCAGGTCATCGAAGCCGTCGCCATTCCAGTCGCCCACGGACGAGACCGAAAAACCGGCATTGTCGCCTTCGTCGATCCCGTTGATCGCGAAGCCGTTGGTGCCGTCCAGGTCGGAAAGATCGAACTCGGACAAGTCGCTCGTGGTTCCGAAAGCGCTGGAGCCGAAGATCACATAAGCTGAACCGGTGTAAGTGTCGGTCCGGTAAGCGCCGAGGATCAGATCGTCGAAACCGTCATTGTTGACATCGCCCGCGCCGGCGACCGCATTGCCGAGGCCGTCGCCCAAGGCAAGACCGTTGATGACGAAGCCATTGAGGCCGTCGAGGTCGGAGAGGTCGAGACTGGGGGTAGACGTCGTGCCGAGAAATTCGGAAGAGCCGAAGACCACATAGGCCTCGCCGGCATCGTCGGCCCCGGGCAGGTCGCCGCCGGGCGCGCCGATGATCAGGTCGTCGACGCCGTCCCCGTCGACATCACCGGCAACCGCGACGATGCCCGCGTAATCCTCGCCATCGATGCCGTTGATCACGAACCCGTTAGCACCATCGAGAGCAGACAGATCAACTTCAGTAGCCACGACGCAGTACTCCCACTGTTTTCAACGCTTAGCCTGATTTTCTACAAGTCGGGCCCGATATGTCCCCGCAAGCCCAAAAACCGGGACCGGAAATGGCCGGAAAGTGAGGCCAAATTCGGAACGATCCCACCCGACGCCAACATAGGAGGGGTGCGGTGCCGGCCTGTCTTGTCTTTCGCCGTCATCTCTTTCGCGCCTGTCGCCTCCGGCACCGGGTCACTGGGCCCTGCGCACCGAAGCCGGCTCTTCGGATCTTGGCGGGCCGTCCCGATCCCGCGGGAGAGGGCTCCCATCCGCCTCGAAATCGTCACGCTGCGGAGCAGGCGCCGTGCCTCGTGAACACGGTATGGACAGCCCTGTTCCGGGCGCTATAGCGGCCTGGAACCCTTTCATTTCCCGTCACAAAACCCGCGTCTTCCTAGTCGCAAGATGCGAACCGGTCAAGCAGGGACAACCTTCGGGAACGCAGCGTTTATCCGCGGCGCGCCCTGCCGGGAGGTGATGCCATGACCCCCGCTCACCCGAGCGGGGTATGGGCGCAGCCCTGGGGCGATGACAGTCCGAACACGGAGATCGGGAAGAGAAATCGCCGCCATAGGGGATTGCGTTTGTCGCGGGTCCGGGCACACTGAATTAGGTGGATATGCACGGGCCGAGAGGACGGATCGAACCGGCCAACGGCACACTCGGGAGGATGGCGCATGAACGGGCCCACCCCAACCGCCCAGGCTCCAGCGGCCCAGGCTCCAACAGATCAGACTCCAACGGATCAGGCTCCAACGGATCAGGCTCCAACGGACCAGACTCCAACGGATCAGGCTCCAACGCATCAGGCCGGCGAGACGGGCGCGTGCCTTGTGATCGGGGCCGGCGATGCCACCGGGGGTGCGCTCGCGCGCGCCTTCGCCGCCCAAGGCCTGACGGCCTGTGGCGTACGCCGGCCCCGCCACCGGGGCGATCTCGAACGCCTGGCGGCCGGCATCCGCTCGAATGGCCACAAGGCCCGGGCCTTCGGGGTCGATGCGCGGGACGAGACGGCTATGGCGGACCTCGTCGCCGAAATCGAGCGCGATGTCGGCCCCATCCAGGTTGCGGTGTTCAATATCGGCGCCAATGTCAATTTCCCGGTCGGCGAGACCACCACCCGGGTCTACACAAAAGTGTGGGAGATGGCCGCCTATGCCGGCTTTTTGATGGGCCGGGAGGTCTCAGGCCCCATGGCGGCCCGCGGCACGGGCACCATCATCTTCACCGGCGCGACGGCCAGTGTGCGGGGCGGGCCGGGCTACAGCGCCTTTGCCGGGGCCAAGCATGCCCTGCGCGCGCTCGCCCAGAGCATGGCGCGCGAGCTGGGCCCCCAGGGCATTCACGTGGCCCATGTGGTGATCGACGGGGCCATCGACAGTGCCTTCATCCGGGAAAACCATCCCGATGCGGACGAGCGGCGAGCCCGTGACGGCCTGCTGATCCCCGAGCGCATCGCCGAGACCTATGTCTGGCTGCACCGCCAACACCGGTCCGCCTGGACCCATGAACTCGACCTGCGGCCCTGGTGCGAAACCTGGTGAGATGATCGGCACACAATGCAATTCGTTCGTACTCCCCTCAAAACCAAACGGCCCACAGCATTTGGAGACACCCCATGACGCCCATCGAGTTCATCTTCGATTTCGCCAGCCCCAATGCCTATCTCGTGCACAAGGTCGTGCCTGAACTGAAAACCCGCAGCGGCGCACCGGTCATCTATACGCCATGCCTTCTGGGCGGGATTTTCAAGCTCACCAACAATCAAGCCCCCATGATCGCCTTCGCGAACATCGCCAATAAGATGGCCTACGAACAGCTCGAAACCCGCCGCTTCATCGACCGGTTCGGCCTGCACCAGTTCACGATGAACCCCCATTTTCCCGTCAACACGCTGCTGGTCATGCGGGCCGCGATTGTGGCGGAGCGCGACGGGATTTTGATGCCCTATGTGGAGACGGTCATGCAGGCCATGTGGGAAGGGCGGAAAAAAATGGACGATCCGCAGGTCGCCCATGGTGTGCTGAAGGAGGCGGGCTTTGACGCGGACCGGTTGTTGCAGGGAACCCAGGACCCGGCCGTCAAGCAGACCCTCGTCCAGAACACCGACCGGGCCGTCGAGAGAGGCGCGTTCGGTATCCCGACCTTTTTCGTCGGCACCGAGATGTTCTACGGCAAGGAACGCCTGGGCCAGGTGGAGGAGGCCGCCCGGGCCGGTTGACCCGGGACGCCGCCGGACGAGCCGCAACGGTTCGCCATGACCCGCCGCTCCATGGTATGACCCTCGAACGGCGCGCAAGAGGCGCGCAACCGGGAGAAGCGCATATGGTCATCGACGGACTGGCGGGCAAGAAAGTGGTCGTTACAGGGGCCTATGGACAGCTGGGGACGGCCGTGACCGAGGCATTCCTGGCGGCGGACGCCCATGTGGGCGTGCTGGACATGGCAACCGGGCCCCATGTGCCCTTCCAGGGGCCCGTGGCCATGGCGCCGGGGGTCAATCTGATCGACCCGTCTTCGGCACGGCAGGGCATTGACCTCCTGGCCGACCGGCTCGGCGGGATCGACACATTGGTCAATGTGGCCGGCGGCTTCACCTGGATCCCCTTCCAGGACAGCGCCCTTGACGACTGGACCCGCCTTTTCGCCATGAATGTCCAGACCGCCGTGAATGCTACGAAGGCCGCCCTGCCCCATGTCAAAGGATCCAGCGCCGGCCGGATCATTTCCATTGGCGCGAGTGCGGCCATCAAGGCCGGCGCGGGCATGGGCCCCTATGCGGCCTCGAAAGCGGGCGTCATGCGGTTCACCGAAGCGCTGGCCGAGGAAGTCAAGGAAACCGGCATTACGGTGAACGCCGTGTTGCCTTCCATCCTCGACACGCCGGCCAACCGGGCTGAAATGCCGAATACGGATCCGAGCATCTGGGTCAAGACCGAAGACGTCGCCGACCTGATCCTGTTTCTTGCCTCCGACCGGGCCGCCTCGATCACCGGCGCCCTGATCCCCATCACGGGCCGGGTCTGACCCCGCTCCCCCCCCCGGCCGCTTCGCATCGTCCCGTCCGACACAAACCCTCCGGAGTCTCTGCATGGCCATGATCCGTGCTCTGAAAGCCTTGTTCGCCCTCCTGCTTGCCCGCCTGCCCGAGCCCGCCGCGGCCCTGTGGTTCGCCGGGCGCCGGCGCGTCTATGAAGGGCGGCGGATCGAGGCCCGGGCCCAGGCGATCGGCGAAATGGGGCTTGCGGCCCGGGACCCGTCAGCCCGGCTCACCCCGGAGACCATGCGCAAGGCCTATCGCGATGGGCGCAAGGTGCTCGACACACCGGGGCCGGCCATGGTCCTGCGCCAGGATGCCGGCATTCCCGGACCGGCCGGCGACATTCCCGTGCGGGTCTATGACGCTGAGGACAACGCGCTGATGTCAACGGCCCAGCGGCCGACCCTGGTCTATCTCCATGGCGGGGGCTGGGTGATCGGCGATCTCGATACCCATGAAGGCGCCTGTGCGCGGCTGGCCGCAGCGTCCGGCGCGCGGGTGTTGGCGGTCGAATACCGGAAGGCGCCGGACCATCCCTTTCCGGCGGCGCCCGACGACGTGCTCGCCGTCCATGATTGGATTGAGGCCAAGGGCGCGACCTTCGGGATCGATCCGCGGCGCCTCGCCTATGCCGGCGACAGTGCCGGCGGCAATCTCACGGCCGTGCTGATGCATGATCTGGCGGCGGCAGGGCGCAGCCTGCCCAAGGCCCAGATCCTGATTTATCCGGCCACGGATCTGAACATGACCGGCCCGATTTTCGAGGATCTGGCGAACGCCTATGTCCTGCCGCCGGCCCTGTGCACCTGGTTCCGGGACCAGTATCTGCCGGCAGGCGCCCGTCAGGACGATCCTCGGGTGTCGCCGATGATGTCGCCCCATCTGGGCCAGCAGCCGCCGGCCTTCATCATCACGGCCGGCCATGACGTGCTGCGGCCCCAGGGCGAGGCCTATGCCGAGGCCCTGAAAGCGGCGGGTGTCGCGGTGACCTATGAGGAAGCGGAGGGCCTCGTCCATGGCTTCATCAATTTCAACGCGGCGTTGCCGACCAGCGAGGCGGCCCTGCGCCGCATGGGCGAATGGCTCAAGGCCCGCCTGTGACGGGCCGCCAGGGAAGCTGATCCGCACCGTCCGGGGCGGACCATATGGGCAAATCAGCCTTCTCCCTGGGCCCGGCTGTATCCGGGTTGACCATCCACGCAGATGAGCTGCTCCACATGCATCCATCGGAGCGAGACCGCGAGTTTGTCGATCAGGGCACCGACAAGCCGGCCGCCGTCCCGATCGCCCGCGCGATACATGAAACGGCAGCGCCAGTGGTCGACGGTATCCGTGAAGCCGCTGGACACGGGATAGACCACCGTGCCGCGGTTCGAGATCATGGTCAGGTCGAAGGGGTCATGGGCCGTCAGGCTTTTCAGCAGCCTGGCCAGATCGTCGACGGTGCCGGTCCACTCCACGAAAATGTCCACGCCGTCGAACTGCACACGCCGGCTGCGTTTGGGCAACGTCGTCCCGGAAGGCTCCGGAACGCTTGGATTGCCCGCCCGCGGACCGGGCAGCGGCACCGCCTCCAGGGCTTCCAGCACCGCATCGGTGAAGCGGTCCGTGCCCACACCGTCCCCGTCCGGACTGACATCGCCGGTCAGCGCGCGGCCGTCCTCATAGACCAACGCCAGGGCATCCTCGACACGGCTTGCCTCGGCCGACAGGCCCAGATGCTGCAGCATCAAGATGCCGGACCGGATCATGGCGGTCGGGTTCGCGCGGTTGCGCCCGGCAATATCGGGCGCAGACCCGTGCACCGGTTCGAACACGGCCACGCTGTCCCCGAGATTGGCGCTGGGGGCAAGGCCAAGGCCGCCGACGAGACCTGCAGCCAGATCCGAGATGATGTCGCCGTTCATGTTGGTGGTGACGATGACGTCGAATTGCTCGGGACGCATCACAAGCTGGTGGGCACAATTGTCGATGAGCATATGATGGGCTTCGATACGGGGAAACGCGTCGCTCACATCCTCGAAGACCGATTTGAACAGGCCCTCCGTCAATTTCATGATATTGGCCTTGGTCGCGCAATGGATGGTCGGGCGACGCTCCGCCTGGGCGAGGGAAAAGGCTAGCCGGACGGCTTTTTCCGACCCCTTGCGGGTGACCAGCTTGAGGCACTGGGCGACATCGGGGGTCTGCATGTATTCGATGCCGGCATAGAGGTCTTCGACATTCTCCCGCACCACGATCAGGTCGATCAACCGATCCGCATAGGGTGTATTGAGCCCTTGCAAGGACCGGACGGGCCGGACATTTCCATACAACTCAAAGAATTTCCGTATGGTGACATTCACACTTTTGGAGCCGTGGCCGACGGGCGTGGCGCACGGGCCTTTCAAGACCACAGGCGTGCGGATGACGGCCTCGACGGTTTCCTTCGGCAGGCCCGAGGCGATGCCGCGTTCCACCACCTTCGCGCCGGCATCGGCAAGGGTCCAGTCCAGGCGGGGACAGACCGCCTTGAGCACGGTCAGGCAGGACTGCATGACCTCCGGCCCGACGCCGTCACCGGGCAGCACGACAACGTCCCCGGTCCAGGCGGCCGGTCCGTCGAACGGACCCCGGCGCCGGGAGAAAGGAGTCTCTGCCTTAGACGAAACATCCTTTGGATGTGGGGCTGACATACGACGCCTCCGACGTCTGCGGGCAGCTTCTTTGCGCTGCTTCATTTCCCGACTGCCCTTTATTTGACAGCGCAGCTGCGTCTTAAGAAGGCGACCCGAGGTAAAATTTCGATAGGATTTCCCTATAGAGGCCGTGAGAGCGAAGGCTCCTCCTATGGCAAAGTCCGGGCTGCGCACTGGGAAAACCGGGAAGGCGGGCGGCCCGGTGCCCCGGCATTTCGCACACGCACAATAGTCCGCCTGAATGCCGGCCCCCTCCGGACAAAGTGGACAGGCGCCCTCAAATCACGCACAAGGATAGCAACCGAGTGAGGGGGTCGTTCGGGATCGGTTCATCGATCCATCTGACCCTCGCGCTCCGAAGAACCTGAGGCCGCCCCTTGAGCCTCGGTTCGCCAGGAACAAGATTCGAATGGCCCGGCCCACCATAACGTTGCGGCAACTGACCTATCTTGTCGCGCTCGCGGAGACGGGACATTTCCGGCGTGCCGCGGAACGCTGCGAGATCAGCCAGCCGTCTCTCAGTACCCAGATCCAAAGCCTGGAGCAGGCTCTCGGTGTCCTTCTGGTGGAGCGCAGCCGCTCCGGTGTGGCCATGACGCCGATCGGGCGGGACATCGTGGAGCGGGCCCGCCACATCCTGGAGGACGTGCAGGGCATTATCGATTTCGCCTCCACGGCGCAAAGCGGCCTTGTGGGAACCATCCGCCTGGGTGCAAAGCCCACCCTCGGGCCCTATTTGCTGCCCCATGTGGTCGCCCGGCTGCACCGCCAGCACCCGGAACTGAGCTTGCATATCCGCGAGGGCGCGCCGCGCAATCTCGAAAGCGAGCTGACCCGCGGCGTCCATGACGTCATCCTGGCCCAGTTGCCGATCATCGGATCCGAGCTTGTGGCCCAGCGGTTGTTCCGTGAGCCCCTTTATGTGGTTCTTACCGCCGACCATCCCCTCGCCCGGCGCGAAACGATTGCGCCGCGGGATCTGCGCGGCCTGGAGATCCTGTCCCTGGAGCCCCATTACCATCTTCACGACCAGGTGAATGCTCTGTGCCAGGAATTCGGTGCGGTCATGCTGCGCGGCTATGAGGGCACGAGCCTCGATGCCCTGCGCCAGATGGTCGGCATGGGAATGGGTGCGACCTTCATGCCCGCCCTTTATGTCTGGTCGGAAATCGGCTCGCGCAGCGAAGTCGTGGTGCGCCCCATTCAAGGGCGCCAGATCACCCGGTCCATCGGGATTGTCTGGCGCAAAAGCGCGGGGCGGGCCGATGCTTACAAGGAGATCGCCACAGTGATGCGCGATGTGGTGGCCCGAAAGTTCAAGAATTTGATCGTGGAAAGCTGATTGTCCGGGGCTCGTTCGGGAGGACAGAGCCCGCAGCTGACGGATCAGGCCGCCTCGGACAGCTTGTGCAGTTCGGCAAGGTCGATCAGATCGCGCATTTCCTTCAGGCGGACCTTCACCTTGTCTTCCATCATGGCGCTTTGCGCCAGGCGCTTCATGAATTGGGGCTCCCGGATCAGGCGGACGGCGGACAGCTTCGCCCGGCGCAGCATTTCGCCTTGTGTAAAGACCGTACCCGTCACGAGGCGCAGAAGGGCCAGCACCTTTTCCTCGGCCGCCACGTCACGCTTGCAGATCCCTTCGATCACCTGGACCCTCGCCTCCACGTCGCAGGCCAGAATGTCAAGGGCTTCGGCCAATTGCCGCCGGTTTGTGTCCGGAAAATCCGAGGACAGGACCTGGGCCTGAAACGCGGCGATTTCCCGCAGCTTGACCACGGGATTGATCTTGGCGGTCAGGTAGTGACGCTCGGTTCCGTGGGCGGTGATCTGGGGCAGGAGGATCGAGGCAAGGCTGCGCTTGTTGTCCTGGCCCACGAGATTGGGTTCGAGCGCCAAGAGTTTGCGGATCCGGGTGGGTTGATCGGGCAAGGCTTCCAAATAAGGTTCGATGATGTCGGAGGCGAGCAGGCGCCGCGACCGGGTCGCAAAAGCCTCGGTGATGTCGTCGATGGTCAGGAATTTGCCCTGCCCGACCACCATCCGGCCGGCAAGGCCGCGCACCGTCTCCACTTCCGTTTCCAGACAATCGGGCTCCAGACGCCGAGGGCCCCGCAATTCCGTCAGGATCCGCTGGCCGATCGCCCCGCGCGCACCGGGCAGCTTGCCCTTGGCAAACTCCACGGAGAGGGCCTTCACGCCCGTGGTAATCTCAGGATCCTCCTGATCCACCGCACCGAGAAACAGGTCTGTCATACTGCATAGCAGGGCCCCGAGGCTGCCATGCATGCCCATCAGATCCTGGAGCGCTGCGCGCCCTGCCACCATGTCGCACACGAACCGATCGATGATGCGCAGACAGATCTCCCGCCCAAGGCCTTCATCGGGCAGCGTCGGCATGAGGGCCAGCACCGCGCGCAGCTTCTCGCCCCAGGACTTCAGCGCCGCCAGATGCGCAGCAACGGACGAGCACAGCAGATAGTCAGGCTCGTCCGAATAGGCGACGCTGTCATAGGCGCCGGCGAGTCCGTCCTCCCCGATCTCGGGCAGGGTGCCGGACCGGGCATCCTTGTAAACCCGCTCCGTGGCGCGGGAGACCAGATCGTTCAGCTTTCTGACCGTATCGTGGATGCTCTGCCCGGTCGCGCCGGCATGGGCCACGGCGATTTTCTGGATGGCGTGTTGGACGATGGTGCCGGTGGCGGCGAGTGTCTCAAGGGCGTCGGCCCGGTGCAGCAACTCGGTCACGGTCATGCACTGGCGACCCAGATAATCGCTCAGGAGGCGGGCGATCGTGGCCCGTGCATGGCTGCTATAAAGATCCTGGGGACAGAAACAGGGCAGGACCGCTTCGTCGGAGGACGCCGATGCGCCCGTGACCGCGCCGCCGTCGCCCACCTCGTGGACGACCAGGCTCATATATTCGCCCGTGTCCGGATCGAGGGTTTCCTTGACGACCCGGACCCCCTTGAGGCCACCCTCGGCAAAGAGAACGCCCGCAACCTCGATGGCGGCGTCCCGCTGATGCAGGGCATCGACCAGCTTCCAGCCACTGCCGACCAACGGCTTCCGGACAAAAATTTCGTAATGAACCTTGCCGTGTGGCATGGACCCCCGACCCCACCTGATGAGGCTGCATGGTCGGGGGACTGCGCCACGGACCTCGTGACCATCGCCCGAACCACGTTCAGGCTAGGCCCTAAAGGCTTAATGGAGGGTTGGCGGGCCGGCCCCCCCATCCCGCGGCGGGCCGCCCGCCGCTGGATGGGTTCGGTCAGTCCGTCTTGGGGCCGGCGGCAAGCACGCGTTCATCCACGAACGGGGCGAAGGGCTTGAAGTTCTCGACGAAGCGCATCGCCAAGTCCCGCGCCAGCCCGTCATAGGCGGCCACGTCCCGCCAGGTCTCCCGCGGGCTGAGGATGTCCGTGTCGACCCCATCGACCCGTAACGGGACCTCGAAGCCGAAAATCGGATCAGGGCGCATGGAGACCTGATTCAGGTCGCCCGACAGGGCTGCGTTGAGGAGCGCCCGGGTCGCCTTGATGGGCATGCGCTCGCCTTCGCCATAGGGCCCGCCGGCCCAGCCCGTATTCACCAGCCAGCACTGAACCCCGTGCCGGGCAATCAGGTCCCGCAGCAGATTGCCGTATTCACTCGGATGACGCGGCATGAACGGTGCGCCGAAACAAGTGGAGAAGGTGGTCTGGGGCTCGGTCACGCCCTTTTCCGTGCCGGCCACCTTGGCCGTGTAGCCGGAGAGGAAATGGTACATGGCCTGCTCCGGGGTCATTCGCGCCAGCGGCGGCATGATGCCGAAGGCGTCGCAGGTCAGCATGATGATGTGGGTCGGGTGGCGGCCCAGCCCGTTGTCCGACGCGTTCTGAATGTAATCAAGCGGATAGGCGCCCCGGGAATTCTCCGCAAGGCTGGCGTCTTCGAGATCCAATTCTCCGGTTTCGTCGTCCATGACCACGTTTTCCAGGATGGTCCCGAATTTCCGCGTCGTCGCGTAGATTTCCGGTTCCGCCGCCTCGGACAGGCGGATCATTTTGGCGTAGCAGCCGCCTTCGAAATTGAACACGCCGTTTTCCGACCAGCCATGTTCGTCATCGCCGATCAGGATGCGGTGGGGATCGGCGGACAGGGTCGTCTTACCCGTGCCCGACAGGCCGAAAAACACAGCCGTTCCGGAGCCGTCGCGGGCTTCGTTGGCCGAGCAGTGCATGGGCATGACGCCCTTGGCCGGCAGGACGTAATTCAAAATGGTGAAGACGGATTTCTTGATTTCACCGGCATAGGAGGTTCCGGCGATCAGCACGATGCGTCGTTCGAAATCGCAGGCAATCACCACGTCGCTGCGGCAGCCATGGCTGTCCGGGCAGGCCTGGAAGCCTGGCAAATCGACGATCAGATAATCGGGTTCATAGCCCGGCAGCTCTTCCCGGCCCGGTTCGATCAGCAAATGCCGGATGAACAGCGAGTGCCAGGCGGTTTCCGTTACGATCCGTGTGCGCAGGCGATTGGCAGGGTCGGCGCCGGCGTAAAGGTCCTGGACGAACAGGTCACGGTCCTGGGCGTAAGCGGTCGCCGCATCCCACAGCCGGTCGAAGCTGGCGACGTCCATCCGCTTGTTGTTGTCCCACCAGACAGTGTGCTCCGTGGACGGATAGGCCACCACGAACTTGTCCTGCGCTGACCGGCCTGTGTGGGGCACGGTGTTGACCACGAGCGCGCCATGGGCGGAGACACGCCCCTCGTCGCGGGCGACGGCCAGCTCATACAGTCGGGGCGACGAATCGTTCCAGCGAACCGCTCCCAGATTCCGAAACCCGTGCCGATCAAGACCGAACTTGGTGTTGAACAAACCCGTCTCATTCCCCGTCATTGTGCGCACAACCCCACTTAGAAACCGCCAATATTTCATGGATCATCGCCCGGTATGGGCCATGACCGCAACCTCACGGCTATCCTGCAATAAAAGGGCCGAGCCGGCAAAAAGCCTTGATGAGCGAGGATGAACCGGCTCGCGCCGCCTGCGGCTGCCCCCCTTGTGCCCGCCCCGATTGCGCATACCCCATCCAATGGACGAGGCCTCAAGCGGATAGGGCCGAACCGGAGAGATCCAGCCGGCCACAACTGTATTGGCCCGCGTCTGTGTTCGGAAAGATGCAAGACAACGGCCGCAGCGCTTTTCCGTGCAATGCCCCCCGCGTGTTGGGCGCCCGCCAAGTGTTGGGCTTGGTCCTTTTGCATCGCACCACGGAACGCGGACGGCATGCCGGGACGCGCAAGGGCTCAGCATGACGCGATGGCGCCATCATCGGCCCCGGCTTGGCCTTTTTCCCGCCCCGTCTTATGCTAAGGACAGATTATAGAAAGACGTCGGATCGGTGGTTTTCCGATGGCACTGCAGCGTAACGGCTGTCGCCAAGCCAACCGGTGACTCAGGGCCTCCGTGACTCAGGGCCTCCGTGTCTCAGGCCCACCCCTGACTCAGGGCCCCCCCTGACTCAGGGCTCCGTGAATCAGGGCCATTGTCATTCGGGGGCGAATAGGTCCCTGTGCCGGTCCATCCGCCGTCGGCGGTGTGTGAGGTTTCAGGCGAACCGGTGGCCACTTCGCCTCATAACCGTTTGTTTCGTGACCACACGGGCTTTGACCCGGGCGATTCGGTGGCCGCCTCGCTCAAAAGCCCGTCAGTCTGGGGTGGACTCAATGCCCACAGTCGCTCTCGTCGATGACGACCGTAATATTCTGACCTCCATCAGCATCGCGCTGGAGGCGGAAGGCTACAATGTCAAAACCTTTACCGATGGCGCGTCCGCGCTGGCGGCCCTCGCGGCCACGCCGCCGGATCTCGCCGTTCTCGATATCAAAATGCCCCGCATGGACGGCATGGAGGTCCTGCGCCGCCTGCGCCAGAAGACCGATGTGCCGGTGATCTTCCTGACCTCGAAGGACACCGAGGTGGACGAAGAACTGGGGCTTCAGATGGGCGCGGATGATTTCATCCGCAAACCCTTCAGTCAGCGCCTGCTTTTGGCACGGATCCGGGCCGTGCTGCGCCGCGCCGCCGTGATCGGACCGGCCCCCGGCAAGGAAGAAGCCGCCCAGGTCATGGTGCGCGGCAAGCTGACCATGGATCCAAACCGCCATGCGAGCACCTGGGAAGGCCGCCCCGTGACCCTGACGGTCACCGAATTCCTGATCCTTCAGGCCCTGGCCCAGCGGCCCGGTTACGTCAAAAGTCGGGACAATCTCATGGATGCCGCCTATGACGATCAGGTTTATGTCGACGACCGCACCATCGACAGCCATATCAAAAGGCTGCGGAAGAAGTTCCGCCAAGTGGATCCGGAATTCGATGCCATCGAAACGCTCTATGGCGTGGGCTATCGTTTCAAGGAATCCGGCGTGACGGTCTGACCCCGATGGGCGGCCGCACGGGCTGTGGCCCGGCCGGGGCTTTTCGGAAGGGGTCTGGATGACCGATCGGAACGCAAGGGCCATCGACCCAAATGGGCCCCCAAACGAGATCGCCCCAAACCAGGACGGGACCGAGCCGGAAATGGGGCGGTCTCGCCGCGCGTCTGCGGACCCGAACGGCGATGGTCGCGGCGAGGCCGCACGGGCCGAAAACGGGCTGAATGACGACGGCCGGAGCCAAGACCGGGCAAGCGAAAACGGACTGGATGAGGACGGGCCCGGTGCCCCCCTGTCCCGCCCCCCTTTATCCCGCCGGATCCGGGCGCGGTGGGGCATGTCCCGGGGTGACGAGCGCCGCCTGTCCGGCGCCGAAGCCGATCAGCGTCCGGTCATCGGTCTGCGCGGCGAAATCCTTGCGCCGCAGACACCGTCGGACCGCTCCGCGCCGCCCCTGGATACCGGGCGCCGCCCCTCCCGGCGATCGCGCCTGTTCTTCTCCAGCCTCACCGTCCGGATCGCGAGCCTGAACTTCATCGGTCTCGTGATCTTCATGGTGGGACTGATCCTGTCCAGCCAATTCCGCAACAGCGCCGTCGACGAGCGCCTGCTCGCCCTCCACAATCACGGCAAATTCGTTGCCGGCGCCCTGGAACAGACCGCCCTCGTCCCCCGGCTGGGACACCAGGAGGGCCAGCCCTATGACGCCATCGACCGGGTGGCAGCCGTGGAGATCCTGCGCCGCCTCGTCGCCCCCACGGAATACCGCGCCCGGGTCTATGATTACGACGGAACCTTGATCTATGACTCCTGGCTGCTGGATGACGAGGGACAGGTCACGAGCCGCCGCCTGATGGAACCGGCCGCCGACCGGCGTTTTTTCACCATCATCGACGAAATCTTCCAGTGGCTCACGGGGCCGGCCCTCTCGCCGCCCCATATCGACCTCACCCGCCCCCTGCCGGAACTGGAGGCGGCCTTGAGCGAGGCGCCGCGCGCCGGCGATCTGCAATCCGTGCGGCGCAACGAGGACGGCCATCTGATCGTCAGCGTCGCCTCGCCGGTCAAGAATGTGCGGGCCTATGTCGGCGCGGTGTTGATGTCGACCCAGGGCGATGCGTTCGAAGGCGTGTTGTGGCAGGAGCGCCGGGCGATCTTCCAAGTGTTTTTGATCGCGCTGGCCATGAACCTGCTCATCGCCCTCCTCTATGGCAGCACAGTGGTGCGGCCGATCCGCAAACTGGCCCAGGCCGCCGACCAGATCCGCTTCGCCAAGGGCCGGTCCGGCGAGTCCGCCCGGGCGCGGCTGCCGGATTTCAGTCGGCGGGCCGACGAGATCGGCAATCTCGCCGAATCGCTCCGTGCCATGACGGAAGCGCTGAACACCCGTCTGGTCGCCATCGAACAATTCGCCGCCGATGTCAGCCACGAGATCAAGACGCCTCTCACCTCCCTGCGCAGTGCCATGGAGACCTTCGATATCGCGCCATCGGATGATGCGCGCCGCCGGCTGATCGACGTCATGAAGCATGATGTGGACCGGCTGGACCGTTTGATTACGGATATTTCGAACGCCTCACGCCTCGATGCGGAATTGTCCCGGGAGGACTCAGAGCCGGTCCAGGTGCCCAACCTGCTGCGCAATATCCGTGAGGTGTACACGGTGGCCGGGATCGACCGGGAGATTCGCGTGGCTTCGGTGGTCAAGGCGGGCGCGCGGGGCGAAACGGCGCTCACGGTGAACGGCATGGAAAGCCGGCTCGGCCAGGTGATCCACAATCTGGTGGAAAACGCGATCTCCTTTTCGCCCGATGGCGGGATGGTGACCATGATCGCCCAGCTCGAACGCCAGAGCGGGCGGGCCCATGTGCGCATCATGGTCGAAGACGAAGGGCCCGGGATTCCCGAGGACAGCCTGACCAAGATTTTCGACCGGTTCTACACGAGCCGGCCGGCCGAAGCCGATTTCGGCAAGAATTCGGGCCTGGGGCTGAGCATTTCCAGACAGATCATCGAAGCCCATGGCGGGCAGATCTGGGCTGAGAACCGGTACACCACCGACGGCACCGTGGCCGGCGCGCGCTTTGTCGTGCGCCTCCCCGCGGTGTCCGTGAAATAGGATTGCAGCGGTGGCCGCGCGCCATCCGGGGCCCGATGAACCGGGGGCTCCTGTTGAACCGGGACCCCATGGTGCACCGGAACCCCGGGCGGTGCATGCCACCTGTGTGGTTCTGTCAGGGCGCGGCGTGCTGCTGCGCGGGCCCTCCGGCGGCGGCAAGTCGGATCTGGCCTTGCGTCTGTTGGATCGTGGTGCCCGGCTGGTCGCCGACGATCAGACCCTTCTTTCCGTTGAACGCAACGGCCTCATCGCCCGGGCCCCGGCGAACACCAAGGGGCTGCTCGAGGTGCGGGGCGTCGGGTTGATCACCGTGCCGGCCCTGTCCTGTGCCGCCATTGATCTGGTGCTCGATCTGGTGCCGCCGGAGCAGCTGCAGCGCATGCCCGATCCGGCCGCGACCACCCGCCTTCTCGGTGTTTGCGTGCCCTGCTGGGCCCTCGATCCCTTCGAATCCTCCGCACCGCACAAAGTCGCCTTGATTGTAGGGCGAAGCCCTCTAGGATACTTATCCACTTGGCTAGGCACAGGCTCGGCGGTGGGCGTGGCGGAGCCGCTGCCTGACGCATGAGCCCCTTGTCAATCCCGCACATTTCGGGCCGGATAAGGATATGATCGGACTGGTTCTCGTCACCCATGGCGAGCTTGCCAAACAGTTTATCGCCGCCACGGAACATGTTGTGGGCCCCCAGGCCCGCATGACGGCGATCTGTATCGGTCCGGAAGACGATATCGAACAGCGACGCGGCGATATTCTCGAAGCCATCGGCGCCGTGGACGATGGATCAGGCGTCATCCTGCTCACCGACATGTTCGGCGGGACCCCGTCCAACCTCGCCATTTCCGTGATGAGCAAAGCCCGCGTCGAAGTGATCGCCGGCATCAATCTGCCCATGTTGATCAAGCTCGCCAGCGTTCGCGGGGCCAACGACCTCGATGAAGCCGTCAGCGCCGCCCAGCATGCCGGCCGCAAATATATTCACGTGGCCTCTCGCATCCTGGCGGGGGACGACCGCTGATGGGGCGCCGGACACCGCCCCGCGTCCGGCCCCGGCCGGCCTGGCCCTGCCTGGCCATCCAATCCCTGGCCAAGGCCCCCCCGGCCAGGCGCCCCCCGGCCCCGCGACCTGAGGACGTTTTCCGATGACAGAGCCCCAGCCCCCCAAGGTGACCGAAAGCGCGTGCGCAGGCCTGCGGCGGCGGCTGACCATCTGCAATGAGCGGGGTCTGCATGCCCGGGCATCGGCCCGACTGGTCGAGGTGGCAGGGCGGTTCGCCTGCACCATCCGCGTCCGAAAAAACGGCTTCGACGTTTGCGCCACGTCGATCATGGGCCTTCTCACCCTCGGTGCCGGGTGTGGACAGTGCATCGACCTGGAGGCGGACGGGCCCGACGCGGCGGACGCCCTTGAGGCCATCGCCGCCCTCGTGGACAGCGGTTTCGGGGAAGGAAAGGCCAGCCAGTCTCCTCTTACGGACATCACCACATAAAGATTTCCTTATATGGTTCTTGCGCGAGCGCGCCGGTTCCTTTAGATGCACCTGGGTAAGGCGGGTTTGACGGCGGCGCAGTCTCACCATGCGCGCGTGCCGCACGCCTTCCCGACTCACTGACCATCAGGAGAATCCATGACCACCTTTACCGACTACAAGGTCGCCGATATCGGCCTCGCCGACTGGGGCCGCAAGGAAATCGCGATCGCCGAGACCGAAATGCCCGGTCTCATGGCACTGCGGGAGGAGTATGGCGCCTCCAAGCCGCTCAAGGGCGCCCGCATCACCGGCTGCCTGCATATGACCATCCAGACGGCCGTTCTGATCGAGACGCTCGTTGAACTGGGTGCGGAAATCCGCTGGTCGTCCTGCAACATTTTTTCGACCCAGGACCAGGCCGCCGCTGCCATCGCGGCCGCGGGCATTCCGGTGTTTGCCTGGAAGGGCGAGACGGAAGAGGAATATTGGTGGTGCGTGGAGCAGACCGTGAAGGGGCCGGACGGCTGGCACCCCAACATGCTGCTCGACGACGGCGGCGACCTCACCGGTCTGATGCACGAAAAGTATCCGCAGCTTCTGGATGACGTGAAGGGCGTCTCGGAAGAGACCACCACCGGTGTCCTGCGTCTCTATGAAATGGCCCGCGCCGGTACGCTGAAAGTGCCCGCCATCAACGTCAACGACTCGGTCACGAAGTCGAAATTTGACAATCTTTACGGTTGTAAGGAAAGCCTCGTCGACGGCATCAAGCGCGCCACGGATGTCATGCTGGCCGGCAAGGTTGCCGTCGTGGCCGGTTTCGGCGATGTGGGCAAGGGCTCGGCGGAAAGCCTGCGCAGCCAGGGCGCCCGCGTGATGGTCACCGAAATCGACCCCATCTGCGCCCTCCAGGCCGCCATGGAAGGCTTTGAAGTCGTCACCATGGACGAGGCGGCCAAGATCGCCGATGTGTTCGTCACCGCGACAGGCAACAAGGACGTCATCACGGTCGACCACATGCGCGACATGAAAGACCGGGCGATCGTCTGCAATATCGGGCACTTCGACTCGGAAATTCAGATCGAAAGCCTCCGGAACTTCCAGTGGCACAATGTGAAGCCGCAGGTTGACGAAGTGGAGTTCCCCGACGGCAAGCGTCTGATCGTGCTCGCCGAAGGCCGCCTCGTGAATCTGGGCTGCGCCACCGGTCACCCGAGCTTCGTGATGAGCGCGTCCTTCACGAACCAGGTGCTGGCCCAGATCGAACTGTGGCAGAACAACAACAAATACGACCGCCAGGTCTATGTGCTGCCCAAGCACCTGGACGAGAAGGTCGCCGCCCTGCACCTGGCGCGCCTCAATGCCCGCCTGACGACCCTGACAAAGGACCAGGCCGAATATCTCGGCATCGCCGAGCAAGGCCCGTTTAAGCCGGAACACTACCGGTATTGATCTCTTTCTCAGCCCACAGAGCAAAGAAACGCCGGCGGATGATCCGCCGGCGTTTTTCATATCATTCGCCGAAGGAGCCGGCCGGACCGGGGAACACGACGGGACTTTCGGCGCCGTCTTTCGCCACGGAGGCCACGCCGAAGAAATAGTTGTCGATGACGACATTCTCCAGCGTGAATTCGGTGACCTTGCCCACATAGCGGCTGTGGGTCCACTGAGCTTGCGTCGTCAATCGCCAATAGAGACGGTAGCCGGCCAGATTATCCGCTTCGGGACCATCGGCGGGCGCCCATGTCAGGGTCGTGGAGGGTTGCACGGCGCCGCGGATAGCCACCTGGGGCGGAAAAGGCGGCGCGAGCGCCATGCCCGCAAGGCTGACCACATTGAGGGCCGTGAGCTTGGCGGCATAGTCGAAATCCACGCCCTCGATCACATCGCCATAGGGCCGACCGTCCTCGACCCGCAGATCCTGGTGCTGACGGTCATAATGCTCGTTGGTCTCCATGATGCGCACGCCCGGAAAACCCACATCGTTGAAGGGCCGGTGGTGACCGCCGCGGCCGAAACGGTCCAGGCGATAGACCATCATGGTATCGAGATTGGGGATGTATCGATCCGCCATACGGTCGATGTAGCGGGCCAGATTGCGGGACGGACTGTCGCCCGCGCCGCCGGTGACGCGGCGCCGGCGGGCCTCGCGCTCCGTTTCCACCGCGCGCGTGCCTTCGGAGAAGATGCGGGCCGTGGTGTTGTCGATAACGCCGTTGATGCCTTCAATATTGCCGATCATGTCGTTGTTGAGCACCGCCTTCAGGCGCCAGCCTTCCTCCCGGGCCTTGGCGGCGACGATCCGCCCCCCGAACAGGCCCTGTTCCTCCCCGGCCAGGGCCGCATAGACGATGGTTCCGGGGAATTGGTGCCTGGAGAGGACGCGCGCGGCTTCCAGGGCGCCTGCGACGCCGGTCGCATTATCATTTGCCCCCGGAGAGTCCGCGGTGGCGTTCATCACGTCACTGACCCGGCTGTCGATGTCGCCGGACATCATGACCATGCGATCGGGATCGAGCGTGCCCCTCTGGATCGCCACCACACTGACGACCTCCACCGGGTCCGGAATGCGCCGCTCCCCACTCACCGTATCGCCGATCATGCGCACCTCCAGACATCCGCCGCAGGCCTCGGAGATCCGCGTGAACGCCCCATGGATCCACCGCCGCGCCGCGCCGATGCCCCTCGTCTCGCTTTCGGTCTCGGAGGCCGTGTGACGGGTGCCGAAACCGACCAGGGTGCGGATATCCGCCTCGATCCGCTCGGCGGACACATCAGCAGACAGGCGATGGAGCAGGGGAGTCTCCGCCGGCGGCACGGGCTCGGCCCCTGCCCTGCCGAGACCGGCGCCGATGAGGCCAAGGACCAGCGCCCCGGCCCATGTGTTCCGCACTGTCGTCTTGCTCAAAACCATGCTCCTTTGCCTGCATGTGCGATCGACCCAGGTCAGCATAGGCGGCATGCGCCGGCAGGGATATGCCGGCCCCGATGATCATGGGCCGTGGCTTTTCATGGGGTCCTGGGACGACCGTCTTGCCACCCCCTAAACAAGGGATGCATGCGGGACAACCCCGTGCGGGGCCCCGGGCCGCCGCGCAGGGGCCCATACCCGGTCGCTTTCTCAAACAAACAAGCCAAAGGACCCTATCCCTCCCCCAAAAGGCCCAGGGGCCGATACACCAAAGACATCTTTTTCCGGGACGGAGCCGGTAAACTCTTGCTCCGAGTCATGTTAATCGATAAGCGCAAAAGTGTTTGGGCTCCACGAACACGGGGGCACCGGCGGTTTCCCGGGCAAGGGAAGCGGGCGCAGGGGGGGGCAAAGCCCCCATGCTCAAGACCGTCCCGGAGTCGAAAAGCCAGTCACGGACGGACCAGCCAGTAAAGAGGAACCCTGGACCCATGAAGACCACAGACATCGCCGCGTTCGCGTCTTCGAGCCTTCGAGGCCGGGCCCAAAGCCGGCGGACCGGACTCCCCGGTGCGGGGGCTCTTTCGATCCTGGCGCTTGCTGCCCTCGCCCTCCCTGTCCTGGTGGCAGCGTCCGCGGTGCCGCTCGAAACGGCGGCGGCACAAGGGAGCGATACCAATCTGTCCTTACGCGGCCTCAAGACCCGCTCCGACTACGCCCCGCGCACGGTGGCAGGCCATCTGGGCATTTTCGCCGCCCTTTATGACGGGGACGCCGGCGGGTTCGGTCAGGGCTCGCTCACCGCCCATAACGGCAAGGGTCTTGGCGTCCAGGGCAGCGGCTATGTCGGCGGCTTCGGCGATGACGCCTATTACAGCGGTGAAGGCCATGCCTTTTACCGCCGGACCGGCGACGGCGGATATTTGTTCGGCGGTATCGTGCGCTATGACCAGCGGGACGAATCCGTCCGGGTCCATTTGGGCGCGGAAGCCGAACTCTACCCGACCGAAACCCTGACCATTTTCGGCGAGGCCGGTTATGAGAATTTCCGCCGGCAGTTCCGGGCCAACGAAAACAATCCCTATGCGCTTGCCGGCCTTGGTCTGTATCCGAACAAGGCATTCGGCCTGTTCGGCACCACGGGTTACGTCAATGACGATTTCTACGGTGCGGTGGGAACGGAGTTTCAGCCCTCCCAGGACCGAATCCCACGCCTGACCGTTTTCGCCGATGCCGGAACGTCCGACGGCGCCGCATTCGCCCGCGGCGGCTTGCGTCTGTATTTCGGGGCGAACGATGCGAAGGGCTCCGACGCGGCGACCCTCCGGGATCAGCACACCAAACTGGGCATTCGCTCCCATTTCATTCCGTTCGTGGGGACGGGTCCGGAATTCGTGTCACCGGGCCTGGAAGAGGATTTCACCTCTCCGGGTGATACCGCCGAGTAAGCGACGCAGGCCTGAAACGGCGGTGCAGGAGGCGCAAGGCCGCCCCCCGCACCTGTCCAGCCCTTTGCGCTATATGAGCGTGCAAAGGCCCTTCACCCCTCACCCAGGAGCCCCCACCATGATCGGCCGCCTCAACCATGTCGGTGTCGCAACGCCCTCCATCGAAGAGAGCGTGAAACTGTACCGGGACGTGCTCGGCGCGACCCGGATCGGCGAGACATTCGCCATGGAGGCCCAGGGCGTGTGGGTGTGCTTTGTCGACCTGCCCAACACCCAGATCGAACTGATCGAGCCCTTCGGCGCGGACAGCCCCATCCACGGCTTTTTGAAAAACAATCCGGCCGGCGGCCAGCACCATATCTGTTTCGAGGTGCCGGACATCATCGCCTCCCGCGACGCGATGATCGCCAAGGGCGCCCGGGTGCTGGGCACGGGTGAACCCCGCATCGGCGCCCACGGCACGCCCATCATCTTCCTTCACCCCAAGGACATGGGCGGCACCCTCGTTGAACTGATGGAAGAACCCAAAGGCGCCCATTGATAGGCAGGCCGCGGCGCGCCGTGCCCTGAACATGCCCCCTGTGCCCCCGGGCAGACACGCGCGAATGCCCACGGCCCGGGGCCTCTCCCTCTCGGTCCGGCGGGCATCCGTCTTGTCCTCCTCAACCAATGATTCAATAGTGTCCCGACACACGCGGCAGGGGGCACGGGGCGATGACGGATATCTTTCTCAGCTATTCCTGGCAGGACAAGGATCGGGCGCGGGCCATTCGGGATGCCCTGCGCAGCGCGGGCTATAGCGTCTGGTGGGATGAAGACCTTAATCCGGAAGAAAAGGTGACCCAGGAGATCCTGGACGCCCATGACGCGAGCACACGGGTCCTGGTGCTCTGGTCCTTCGCTTCCGTGGAGAGCGACTGGGTGACGGGCGAGGCGGAACGCGCGAAGCGCCACAAAAAGCTGATCCAGGCGTTTCTCGATGACCTCGATCTGCTGGAGTATCACCCCCAATTCAACAACTTCCACGGGCTTGACCTTGTCAACTGGGAAGACGGCAAGGACGAGACGGAGTGGCCCCGCCTGCTGCGCCATCTGGGCCGCGTGATCGGACCGGGACGGCTCGCTCCCGGTGCGCCGGAACCGGCGGAGCCGGCGCATCATCCTGACCCGGATGACGGGCCGGTGCTGTTCCCCATGTCCTCTCGGATCCTGTTGCCCCTGCTCGGTCTTGCCGCCGTGATGGTCCCTCTTCTCTGGCAGGTCACCCTGGATTGGGGCTGGCTGCTGCCGATTGCGGTCATCCTGGCGCCTTGCCTGATCGTCCTTGTGTGGACCTTTTTTTCCTACAGGCCGCCGCTTCAAAGGGGTGACCGGGGGGGTGACCGGGCGGGCAACCGCCGCCTCCGGAACATCGTCTCAGGGCAGGCGGGCTGGGAGCGACGCTATATCCGCTGGCTGAATGACGGCCTGCACGGTTTCTCGCGGTGGATCGGCGAACCGCAAGTCACGGGCACGCCGGACGAGGCGTTGCCCCGTGCATGGACGGGCACCAGCCTGTTTTTCTGCCTGGGGCTGGCGATCGCCTATCCCTTGCTCTTCCTGCTGATCGGCTGGGCTCTGGGCGGCAGCGGCGCCTTGGGTGGCTTCGAGCTTCTGTCGGCGGACACTCCCTGTGTTCGCCGTGCGGGCGTGTTCGGCTTTATTTTTACGGTCGCCGTCTCGGTCTGGATCGAACGCCGCTTGGCGGCCCGGGGACGGGAGGTTGTCGGTTACATCCTTTTGGTGCTCGGGCTCTGCGTCTCACTGGTGCCGCTGTCCTATGCTATCGTCAATTCTGGCGTTGTCGTTGGCGTTGGCTTTGGCGTTGGCGTTGGCGGTGGCGTTGGCGTTGTCGTTGGCGTTCGGGGTGTGGGTGGGGGTGGAGGTGCGGGTGGAGTTAAAGGTGATGAAGGGGAAGGGAATGTGGGGTGGGGGGGGGGGGTGG
>JBHJGV010000065.1:0-21038 GCA_050331455.1 Alphaproteobacteria bacterium | reverse complement strand
CCGGCGGCGCGGCGCCCCCGCGCGCCCCCCCCGCGGCGGGGGGTCGGCGCGGGGGGGCGCGCCCGCGTGGGGGCCCCCCCCCCCAAGCCCCCTCGACGGCAGGGGGGCGGTCGATACGCCGCCTGCGGTTCCGTTGCGAATGTGCGGGCATGGACGCCTCAGCGGCCCTTTGCTTGCGCTTCGGCAATCAATGCCTCGACCGTGCAAGCGATCTCCAGATCCGGCCAGACCTGTAAAGCTTGGCGCGCTGCCATGCGCGCATCGTCGTTCCGTCCCCGGCGCACATAGCGGCGGATGTGTTCCGCCACGTCATCGCGGCTGGTTTCGTCCAAACGCCCGGTCGTGTTAGTGCCCGAGAGGGTGGCAATCTCGACGCAGCCGATCTCCCGATCCACCGCCCCGAAACTGTATTTGTACGGCTCATTGCCCAAGGTGAAGTCGTAACGCGTCAAGCCCTGGGCAATCGACCAACGGATACAGTGGGCTTGCAGCATCAGCCCAACCGGTAAATCGCGCACGGTTTCGTCCCGTCCGCCCACATGGAACAGGGCATGCCCCTTGACCGGATCGACATAATTCGCCTGCGCCGCGACCGGCTTGCCGGCACGCCACAGGACCGCCAGGTAAATGAGCCCGTTGGCGAGGCCCACCATGATTATTTCCCTGAACTGGGCCGTCAGCTTGGCCGCACGCTTCGCTCCTTTATGTTCTGCATACTGTAAATACCACAGTTCGGAGAGAAGGGCGACGTCCTGCGGAAAGGTTTCCGGGCGCGACCGGGTGATGCGAAGCTCCGGATCACTGTCCAATTGGCGCAGGAGGCGGCGCAGTTTCTGCCGGGAATTCGTGCTGAGGGACGCGAGATAGGTTGAAAAACTGTCCGGCAGGTCGACGGAGGGACACAGTAGATTGTTGGTCTTGCCGTCATTGATTTTCCGCTCGCAGGGCGTAACGGCGAAGCGTTCAGGGTCAAACGCCGAACAGAATGTTTTCAGGCGACCCGCAGGACCGGCAAAATAGCTTAAGACAATCAGCCCAAAGGACATCTGTTGGATTTCGCGGGCAAAAGCCTCGCAAACCGCGACCTCATGATCAGGATCGCACAGAATGCCCGTGTAATCGGCGTCAAAAACATGGCCGAGCATGTCAAGCTCATTATAGAGACAGTTTCCGCTCTTGCTCCAGCGCGTTTTCACAAAAAGGGGAAAGGCGCCAAGGCATGTCCTGTCATCAGACCACGCCACAAGGATCCTGAACTTCCCCATGGCCCGGAAGGCGATCGACGTCAGGAATCGGGACGATAAGAACACAGTCGCACTCGGGTCCCGGCGGTAAAGCTCGTCCCAATCGAGTTCGATCTCGATCAGGCGCGCTGCGGTCTCAATGGTTTCAACATGCATGGGTGCCACCGCCTTAGCCGGCAAGCCAGGCGACAAACCCGGCCCAGGCATCGGTCCTTGCCAGGCTGAGGACGCCAAGCAGCTTCAGCCCAAGGAACACACCGCCGATGGCCGTCGCCATGTGGGGTTGGCCCAACCGGTAGATATCGTAAAGACCGAGCGCGCCAAGCAGGCCGAGCTGCACGCCCGCGCCGGCCTCGGGAAACCCGATCATGCCGGCCATACGCACAGCCGCGGGCAGGATGACGCTCGCCGAGGCGATCAGCATCAGGCGTTTGTGCCATGGACCAAGCCGTCGGGCCGCAAGGGCCGCAGCGAACAAGACCGCAAAGCCCACCGCATCGGAAAAAGACAGGAAGAAGAAGGCCGCCGCGCCGGCACCGGGTATTTCGACGCCGCGCTCCAGCGCATCGAAACCGGCCATCAGGCCCGTGACGACCATGCCGACGGCGAGACCCATGGCGCCCATGCCAAATGCGCGATGGGTCCGCCAGCGCCGCGCTGCAATGAGCCAGACCTGAACCGGAAACAGCAAGAACCACGCGGAATAGATCACCCCATGGACCATAAACAGGGTCGGCACGGGCCCAAGATCCGCACTGCGCAGATAAAACGTCTCGGAAAAGCCCAGGAAAACCACAAGGGCCAGCACCAGACCGGCACCGCCGAAAAACCGGGAATCCGTCACGACGATATCCCGTCGATCCGCGGCGGATCTGAGGGCGTCACGGAGGGAATAGAACACGGTCACGACGCCGGCACGGCGACGGAGCGCAGATGGCCCGTCTTGATCCAAACTCTCGCCCCGTCCGGTCCGGCCGTCAGGTCCAGGGCCCCGCCGTCCGGCACGCGCAGCCAGGAGTGGGGACCAAGCACATCCTCCCCTTCCGTAAGCTGACCGCTGAGCAGGAACAGTTCCGCCCCACCGGCGGTTTTTGCCATGTGCCGCGCCCCCGGCGCCCAGGTTTCAAGGCGCACATCCTCCCGCTTGTCACGAAACAGGGGCTGGACGGATAGGCCCGGGCGGGCCGCATCCGGCAACGCAGGCAGCCTGTCCGTATGGATCATGGTCTGGGCCCGGTCATCGGGATCGAACTGCCAGAGCTTCACGAAGATCACGCATCCCGGTTCCGAGCGCGGTGTGTGGGCGGAGCCGGGCGGATTGCGGATATAGGACCCTGCGGGAAAATCTCCGTGCTCGTCCTGAAACACACCCTCAAGCACCAGAAATTCCTCGCCGCCGCCATGGACATGGCGGGAAAAATGGGAGGCCGGCGCATAGCGCACAAGGCTGGTGGCCCGGGCCACCTCGTCCCCGATCCGGTCCAGCATGCGCCGCTCCACCCCGGCCATGGGCGAGGCGACCCATGGCATCGCCGGCCCGTGCATCACGACCCGTTGGGAGAAATCGGCATTGATTTTCATCGCCGCCTCCTGTTTGTAGACGGATAATCAGCGAAACTCGAGCGTGCCGTCTTCGACACGGCCGAAACGCAGGATGAAAATGTCACGCACATAGTCCTGCTTCAGGCGCCAGGGGAATTTCGAGCCCGTCTTGGGCAGCACATCCTTGCCCCGCTGCACATAGCCGCTGGTGAAGTCGAAGAAATCCTCAGCCGTGACCTCAGGATCGTCGAGTTTCGGCACACAGATTTTCGCCTTTTTCCGATCCATGGTCTTCAGCAGGCGGGCGACATATTCCGCCGTCAGATCCGCCTTCAACGTCCAGGACGAGTTGGTGTAGCCGATGGTCCAGGCCAGATTGGGGATATCGCTGAACATCACGCCCTTGTACTGGAACGACTCCGAGGGGTTCACGGCCGCGCCATCCAGGGTCAGCGGCACACCGGCGAGGAGCTGGAGTTGCAGGCCCGTCGCGGGCACCACAAGGTCTGCATCCAGATGTTCACCGGAGCGCAGTCGGATCCCCGTCTCATCGAAGGTGTCGATGTGATCCGTCACCATGGTGACGGATCCGGCCCGGATCGCCTTGAAGAGGTCGCCGTCCGGCACCATGCACACCCGCTGGTCCCATACATTGTAGGACGGGGTGAAATGGGTCTCGATGTCGTAGTCGGGACCCAGGGCGTCGCGCACCTGGTCCAGGACGAATTTCTTGGCCCCTTCGGGATTCTTGCGGCTCTGCTTAAAGAAATAAAGTGTAAACAGGATGTTCTTCCAGCGGATGATCGTGTAGGTCCAGGATTTGGGCAGCCAGCGGCGGATGGCCTTTTCCACCACATCCTCCATGGGCCGGGCCACCACATAGCTGGGTGAGCGCTGGAGCATGGTCACATGGGCGGCGTTCTGCGCCATGACGGGCGCAATGGTGACCGCGGTTGCGCCGCTGCCGATGATCACGACGCGTTCGCCGGCATAGTCCGTGTCTGCCGTCCATTTTTGAGGATGGATGATGCGGCCCTGGAAACGGTCCATACCCGGAAAGTCCGGGAAATAGCCTTCCTCGTAATTGTAGTATCCCGTGCACATGAAGAGGAAACCGCAGGTCATCTTGACCGTGTCGCCGGTCTCGCCCCGCGCGACCGTGACGGTCCATTGCGCATCCGCGCTCGACCAGTCCGCCGCCACCACTTTATGGCGGAAGCGGATTTTCTCATCGATACCGTATTCCCGGGCCGTGTCGGCCAGATAGGTGAGGATGGCGGACGCCGAGGCGATGCTGTCCTTGTCCGGCCAGGGCCGGAACGCATACCCGAATGTGTGCATGTCGGAGTCCGAGCGCAGACCGGGATATTTGAACAGATCCCAGGTGCCGCCGATCGCCTCCCGCCCCTCCAGGATGGCAAAGCTTTTTTTCGGGCACCGCTTTTGCAGATGATAAGCTGCGCCGATCCCCGAAATCCCGGCCCCGACAATCAAGACATCCACGTGTTCCAAGACCTACCCTCCTCACGATGTTCCAACCGGGCCTGCCGCTCCAGCATAACCGATGACATTTCGTCAGGGAGTGTACGCGGTCCCGCACGGGCCCGCCAAGCCCGAGGGACGCCCCGAGGGGGGCCTTCGCGTTGGGCGCCGGCCGCTTACGCCGCTCGTTGGGTTTCTTGATCCGTTTCCGCCCGATCCACATCCTCGGACCGGGTGAAGCGCAGGGCCGTGATGTCCGCCAGATGACGGCCCTGTCAAACGGCGAATTGGGCGGTCGGCGGGGAGGCTGCCCCATCCTCGTGGGCATTGGGCACAATGGCGCAGTCCCCCAGGGCCCAGACGCCCGGCATGCCGGGGATCGTCATATCGGGCTCCACCGGCCCGCGGCCCCGCTGGACCGGCAGACCGATGCGGGCGATGAGCGGGGTTAGGCACCGTCCCGATGGTATTGACCACGGTTGCCCCGTGGATGCGCCGATCATCATTGCCCACAAGATATCCCGCGGGTGCGGGATCTTGGAATAAGCCGGCCGGTTCGATTTCCGAAGGGGGAGCGTGAATTGAACTTCGAGCGGTTCCAGCGCTAAGGTGCATCGGTGTTTGACCGCCTAGCCGCACGACGCGCCCATCGCCCTTGCGACATGCGCACGCCAAGACTGTGCGGTACACTTTGGTGTGCGCTCGAGGCATAGCATGGGCTCAAGGGGAGGCCGTCGGCGCCCCATCGTCATTGTTTTTTGGATCAGTGTTTTTGGATCATTTGTTTTTGGACAAGGCATCTTGCGGCCCATGCTTCACTATGATGTTCACGATGGCGGCGAAGGCCCTTACCTGCTGCTGGTGCACGGGTTTCTATCCAGCCGTGTCCAGTGGACCGTCAATCTGGCGGGCCTCATGGCGTTCTGCCGTCCGGTCGTCGTGGAGCTTTGGGGCCACGGCCGCTCGCCCACCCCGGACGATCCCGCCGCCTACAGCACCGCCGGTTACGCGGCGTGTTTCGAGCAGATCCGGGCGGCCGTCGGCGCGGAAACCTGGTTCGTCTGTGGACAGAGTTTCGGTGCCGGTATCACGTTGAATTACGGGCTCACCCATCCCGACCGGATCACCGCCCAGGTGTTCACCAATTCCATCTCCGCCCTCACGCCGCCCGATTTCGAGTCAGAGGCCGCCCGGGCCATGCGCCGCCAGGTGGACCGGATCGCCTGCGAAGGCCTGGAGGCCATCCGAGCCCTGCCTTTTCACCCCCGCCGCGCCCGTCGCTTTCCCGAGGACATCTACCTCGCCATGAACCAGGATGCGGACGCCGTCGATCCGGCAGCCGTTGCGCTATCGATCCGGGAAACCTTCCCCGGCCTGAGTATTACCGAGCGGCTCCAGGAAATCCGCGTGCCGACCCTCCTGGTGAACGGCAAATGGGAGGCTCAATTCCAGCCCCTGCGGCACCGGGCCGAAGAGGCGATGCCCGCCCTCGACATTGTCGATCTGGAGGGCGGACACTCGATCAATATCGAGGCGCCGGACGGGTTCAATGCGGCCGTCAAGGCGCATCTGTCGCGCTTTTCCAGCCGAGACCCGTCGGCCTGACGCCGACGGGCGGCCTCAGGTGCCGGCGGTGATCGCCGGGGCCACCGGCGCAAGACCGGCGAAGCGTTCCAGCGCCGGGCGTGCCCGCTCCACATGGGGCGCAGGATCCTCGCCCTGGAGGCGGGCCATGACGGCGTCAACAATGGGCACCACGAGACGGTCATCCCACGTATTGTCGGTCTCCTGAACGATCTCCTTCAGGACTTCGAGCATCGCGAGAATGGCCGTCTTCATCACCCAGTCGATGCCGATGGATTCAAGAAGGCCGCGAAACACGGTTTTCATGGATGGCTCCTTTGTGCTTACCCCATGGGCAGGCGCGCCCGAAGGGTCTTCGCCATGGCCCCGTCCAGCCCGTGCGGCTTTGGGCGACCATGTTTCGAGTCATCAGGCCGGAAAGATCGTCGGGACGAAACTGCGCCGGATCTCCGTGCCG
The DNA here is from genome assembly GCA_050331455.1 of Alphaproteobacteria bacterium. Classification (GTDB taxonomy): domain Bacteria; phylum Pseudomonadota; class Alphaproteobacteria; order JAJFIK01; family JAJFIK01; genus CAYUYV01. The sequence continues at coordinate 14,729 of JBHJGV010000065.1, read as the reverse complement.
AGGGCATCGCGGCTGACGACAATATGGGCGTGGTTGTTGTTGATGGGTCCGTCGCTGACGATCACCTCGGCGCGCCCCTGCCCGCTCCTTCCGTCCAGCACCACATCATCGGAGACGTTGATGCCCATATTCGGCGACGCCTGGGCCGTGCGTGCGATGAAGGGCCAAAGGGGGCCGGGAATGCCGAGGCCGTTCTGGGGCTCTGAATAATATCCGTTCACCCTTACATTTTCAGCGATCTCATACAGGGCAAAGATCTGCGTGGGCACGGCCGGCATATAGCCGCTGCCCTGATCAGTCAAGGTGAGCCGGGCGATCCGTCCCCCAACCACCTCTGCGGTGACTGTTGCGCCGCTGCCTCCGGCCGTACTGCCCACCGTGACGGTTGGCGGCGTGAAATAGCCGAAACCGGGATCGAGCAGGATCACGCGCTCGATCCGCCCCGCCGGGTTGGGATCGAGATCGGGATCGTCGGGCGCGATCAAGGCCAGGGCGTTGGCGGACCGGCTGGGCGTATCGCCCCCGTTGGGCGTGAAGGTCACGGGCGCCACGGCACCATAGCCGAACAGCTCACTGAGCATGGGTCCGTTGATGGTCAATCCGCGCACACGCTGCAGATCGAAAATGGCACGGGCTTTGGCGCGGTCGGAATTCTGGGCGAAGGGCCCGAGATACTCCCCGCCATTGATGGTCAGTCCCCGCACGAAGGTGTTCGAGCTGCGGTCGCCGAGCACGAAGGGCTGCCGGATCTGTTCGAAGTAAGGCCCGTTGATGGTACAGCCGCGCACATCGAGGCAGCGGATGCCCACCTTGGTGCGCTGGCAGGTCAGGCTGCTGAAGACGCAGTCGATGACCTTGTCCATGTAAAAGGCGGCCTCCGCTTCCGTGCTGCCGGTATAGCAGTTCGAGACGGTGTTGGCATTGAAATCGCTGACGAATTCGAAGCAGTGATTGGCGATTCCGGCACGCAGTGTGTAGAGGTTGGACAACTGACTGCCGAAACTGAACTCGAACCGGAAGCCATCCGTCCAGGCACTGTTTGCCGTCACCAGCCCGGCATCGCGCAGATGCACCCGGTCCACAACGCATTGGGTCACCTTCACAAGGTGCACCGCCCGCGTCCCCGTTCCCGAAACAGAAAGGTTGCGCACCTGCATTTCGCGATAGGTCGTTCGCTCGTCGATCGATCGGGTATCCGGACCCGGAACGACGATGTCCCCGATGGCAAGACCGATTTGCGCGCCGGTGAAATGCAAGAATGTGTCAGGCCCTTCGCCGATCAGGGCCTTTCCGTCGCCTTTGAGGGCGATCGTATTCGCGCCCAGATCATAAACGCCCTGGGGCACGAAGACCGACCCGACGGCAAGCGCCGCCGTGAAGGCGGCCGCATTCACCGCGGCGGAGCGGCCCGGTGCCGCCCCGGCCCAGCGCACATTGATAAGGCCGTCGCCCGTAAGCCGCCGGAAGCGGCCGTCGCCCCCCTCATCCGCCGCCAGGATCGTCACCCCATTGGCCGGTGTCACATCGTCCGGATCCCACAGGAACGGTCCCCCGCCCCCGTCTCCCACCATGGTGTGCCCCAGCACATAGACCATCGTGACGATGGCCGGTTTGGTCAGCGCCGTGAGGGCCGCGACCGTGCTCACGTAATTGAGGTCGGCAAAGCTGAGGGTGCTAAGACCCTGGCTCACGATCGTATCCAGCAGGTCAAGCTTGGGTCCGGCGGCAAGGCCCGCGCCGTCGCCCGTGAAGCCGAGGGCCCGGCCGGCCCGGTCCTGCGCCGTCGGAAGGCGGGACGCGTTGCCGGTTTCGAAGCCGGGGAACTGCAGGCTGCGGCCCCTCGCCTCGCCCAGATCCTGGATCGAGAACGCGATCCGGTCCAGTTGGTCCTCAATGGTCTGGGGCTGGAAGGTTCCCGCATCCTCAAGATCAACGGGCTGGGTCCCGGGAACGATCCGCTCCAGGACCAACCGGTCGCCCACCGGCAACAGCGCCGCGGACGACAAGGTCACCCGGCCCCCCGCAGCATCGCCCGCGCCGCTCACCGTGTATTGGGTGCCTTCGGTCCACACGGTCTCGAGCCCGCCGGCCGACACATGAGTCACGCGGATCTGGTCATTGGACTGAAAGACGATGACCGCAGAGCCGCTCTTGATATCGAAAGACGTGGCGATACCGTCGCCGGCATAGATGACCTTGGTTGCAATGGTCGAAACCGTCATGGGGCCGATCCTTCAAAAATTTGCCAGGCCGCTGGTGATCCGCCGGCACGGCTCAAAAGTCGCTGCCACCGGACAGGCGCACGCCCTGGGCCGCCAAGGCGCCGCCACCGCCGATCGGGCCGCCGCCCCGCATTGATCGTCCGGCCACGCCCAAAAGCGTTCCCACCTGGTCGAAGGTCAGGCCCCGGCGGCGGACATCGGCATTGAAGGCGCCAAGCCGGGCGGCGTTTTCCTGGGCCACGGCCTGGGCCTCCCGGCGGCGCCGGACGCTGTCCGCCTGGAACCGGGTGTCCGCAGCGCCTTCGGCTTGCAGGGCAAGCGCCGTTGCCGAGCCGAGATCGACACCGCCGGCGGACAGGCCCGCCCGGCGGGTCCCCGCCTCCCGACGCCCCCGGCGCAGGGCCGCATCAGCCTCCACCTGTCCGAGGCGGGATAGATCGGCCGCGTTTCTGCGCCGCTCGGTGGCGGAAAACCGGGCCGCATCCCGGATGGTGTTCTTGCGAACCTCCGTACCCACCAGATCAACGATGGTTCCGGCCCCCCGAGCGGCAATATCAAGTCCCGACATTCTTCACATACTCCTCGAAAAGCCCGTCATGGCTGGACTGACGGTGGGTGAAACCCAGATGGCTCAGCAAGCGGTTGGCGCCCGGCCAGTCCGTCGCGGCCCGGGCCCACAGGGGTGCGGCGATCCCGATATTTTCGATCCAAGCAAGCCATTGCCTCAGGGTGCGCACCATGGTGATGGGTCGCAGACGGAAGGTCTCATCAGCGAACAGCCAGACCTGCGCCGACCCATCGTCCAGTCGGGTCAATCCGCAGCATGCTAAGGTTGTCTGCTCCCGGAAGGTCAGCCCCACGAGGCGTGACGGATCGACATCCTCCGGCCGCACCAACGCGGCGCCCGGGTCACGCCCATCGGGGCAAAGCTCGACAAGGTGGCGGGGCTGGAACGGGATGACCTTCATCGCTGGTGCACCTCCACCTGCCGGTGTACGGAGGTGATCAGGCAAGGTCCGGGTCGATCCTCGAGAACGACGAGGCGGGGATCGTCCGTATAGTCATTGCCACTGAGGGGACCGTCGATGACGCCGGTGCGCAGGGCCGGCGCGTAGCCGAGCGGGTCGTCTGGCGTCCGGAATGGGAGGTCTTCCGCTGTCGCGACGCTGGCTCCGACCCGAGGCGGGACGGACTCAACCAGGGTCAACACGGCATGGCCGATGCGCTTTCGCTGCCCCGTCACCGATCCACTGCGCCCTCCGTCCACCACCTTGTTCATAACCAGGACAGAATCAAAGCCGAGCCCGGCATGGACCTGGGACGCGGCGCGTTCCAAGCCAACACTCCCGCCACTCACCACTTGGTCGGGATGGGGCGCTCCGTCGGCCCAGATCTGCACGCGCTCGCCTTCAAGATGGTCGAGGCCCGTAAGGATGGTTGTTCGCGTACCGAGCGTCCATTCCCCCGGCTGCGCGAGAGCCAGGGAGCGCAGGGGCACAAGGATCCGTCCCGTGACGGACGAGCCGGTCTGCGCCGTGATCTCCGCCTTACCCCCATTGATCCGGATGATCTTGCCCAGATCTCCATCGCCGAAAATGGCGGCGGAGGACGCGAATGTCACCGCATCGCCGGACACGGCGCCAGGTGTCAGGCTTGCATTCGGCTCGTCCGGCGACAGACTGAGCCCGGCATCCACGAAAAAGGCGCCGTCCGGCGTGCCGAAGCTTCCTTTGCGGCGCCAGTCGTCATTGCACGTCATGACTTCGACAAAGCACCGGGTATGACTGTTCACGGTGCGCCGGACCGTCATCCACACTTCATCGCAGCCCTGGCCCGGCAGCACGGCCACGCTTTCGATCTGTCCCTTCGTCTCAAGGGTCCACCAGGCAATGAGATCCTGTTCGCGCCGATAGACGAGGCAGGCGAGCCGCCCGTCCGCCCGCACACAATAAACCGTCTGGCCCGGCTCCCGCTGAAAGGCCATATCGACCAGACCTGGTCCGGTGATGTGCTCGGCGATTTCGGTCAGATCCCGGGTGGCGAGACCGTCCGCCGACGCCTGGAAGGCCAGTTCGATCAGCTTGCGGCCCGCCCGCTGGACGAACAACCCCCGACGGGCCTCCTTTACAGGACGCACTTTCCGGCCACCCGCCGTCGTGCTTTCCCGGGCATTGAAATTGGCCGGCGTGATGCTTTCCTGAAGGGCCGATGCCCGCCCGACCCACTCCCCGCCCCGCGTGCCGATCATCAAGGCCTCGGCGGAGATCATCCATTCAATGGCATCCACGCGCTCATTGGCCAGGGCATAGCTCAGGGGATCGTCGTCCTCGATTCCCGGCGTGAAATCCGTGAACAGACCGATGCGCGAACGCCAGACCGTGTCGGCCTGGGCCTTGCGGGTTTGCGTCTGGGCGGAGGCATACCAGGCCGCCTGTTCATGAAGCTCAACAACGCCCGGAAAGCCCCGCTCCGCGGACCAGGCCCCTTCCCGCCAGGCCTTCGTGGCCACCGCTTTGGCAAAGGGGCGCTGGACTTCTGCCAGGGCCTCGCTGGCGCTGTTCACCTGGATAATGCGGGCATAGCCGTCCGTAAAGCCGAACTCGACGGCGAGGGACAGATCGATGAGACCCGCTCCGTAAACGGAAATCCGCGCCCGGTACAGCAGGGTGTCCGTGAGGCCATCCTTGAACGTGCGGGTACCACTTGTGGTATAGGTGGCCGCAACCGCATAGCTGAGGCCGCCGTCCGTGGAGCGTTCCAGCACGATCGTATCGCCGGACAACCCATCAATGGCAACCGTGATTTCCCGCTCATCGCCCACGCCGGACACTTCGATGGCTGCCGTCTCTCCCGGTCCGGACAGACCCGAGACGGAGGCGGCCCGGCCCGCATGGCGCAAGCGCCAAAGGGCCTCCACATGGTCCGGGGTGAAAACCGGAGCCGATGCGGTGAGGGTCACCACGCCAAAAAGGGCCGACGGCGTGATGGTGGTATCAGTGGTGTTTTCGGGCAGATAGGGCCCGTCCACGAAGTCGGTGATCTCAAGGGACCAGGCAAGATCCCCTCGCCGCTTCAGGGTGCGCGGGGCGTAAAGGCTGCCCTCGACGGCAATATACATGACATCCGCCGACTGATCGGTCACAAGATCGAACAGCGCATCGGGAGCGTAAGGGGTATCGAGATCAAGCGGGCCGCCGGGCACAAAGCGCACCCGGCCGATCATCCGGTCGAGGCCGCTCGCCTGGAGAAACTGGAGATGGACCGTGGAGCTGGGCGCTGTAAATCCGAACACATGGGTGCCCCGCCCGAGGACGATGTCCGAGACGACATCATCGGCACCGCTGGTGCTGCCGACCCGGAAGGTGACCGGCCCTTGAGCGGTCTCGAAGGCCAGCACATGGACCATCCCGGCACCAACCGAGACGGCCTGTTCCGCATGGGCCGTTTCACCGGTCGCACCGGCAAGCACCAGGCGCCCCGCCTCGCTGTCATGGCGGATTTCGGCGGTACCCGTGGACAGATCGGTCCAACCGGCGATACCGGCATCGAAGGTGCCATTGGTCACGGTTGCGGTGTTGTCCGGCACCATCAGCGGCGCCTGGTTTCGAAAGAAGCGCACGGTTCGGTCGCCGAAGGCCAGGGCATAGGCGGTGGTCCGATCAAAGACGAAGGGGATCACACGGGCCTTGACGTCGTGCGCGGCCAATGGGCCGACAAAGCGGGTGCCCGGCCGCCGGTCGATCCCGCCCTGGATCAACGGTTGCCAATTCTTGAGTGTCCGGGCGGAGACGGAAAAGCGTTGCAGATCCGAACGGTCATGGAGCCGCGGGCTCCATTCGCCGCTGGCAAAACTGTATTGGGGAATATGGATCGTGTCGGCCATCAGTGCCCTCCCCGTCCGCGCCGTGCGCTGACCCATGGGCTGGTCGGCCGGCTCTCCGGAAAATCCTCGACAGCATCGATAGCCGGCGCGGCAAGGCGCAGGCGCCGAAGCTCCCGCTCGATCTCCTGTTTCTTGTCCGATGATTGGGTGACCCGCTCGACGATGGCGTAGGCCAACTCGCAACCGGTCAGGCGATAAAGCACCGGATCCCACGCATTGGGGTCCGGCTCATGGGCGAGATAGACCAGATAGACCGCGTCCGCATCGGTTGCGATCCGCCCCCGTTCCATGGAGTAGCGGATGGGTGCGCGGCCGGCCTCGTCGCCATGGACACTGATGGTCCGCAGCCAACCCGCCGGGATTTGATAGTAGAACGCAAAGCCGAAGGCCGGCGTTTCGTCGAGGCGGGAGAGGCGCGCGCGGGTCTTGCACTCGCCCCAGCCGTAGCGCCGCTGAACGGCGCGCACGACGCCGGCCAGCGCGCGGCTCACGGTCCGGGCCCGGTCGGTCCCGTCGCTCAAAGCGGTAATGGCGTCAGCCCCGCAGAACTCCACCAGGGCCAGATTGGCCAGATCGGTCTCGCTCGGCATCAGACGACCTCCCCGTTCGGCGCTGCACGGCTTGGAAGTGCCTCGGAGGCAAGGGCCCGGGCCTGGTCCCGGGTCAGTCCGCTGGCAACAAGCGTTCCGTCCGCTTCGTAACAGGAAAAGCCACCCTGCCCCCGGCGCCACCGGCGGCCCGTTTCGGGGTCCTGGCCCCGCTGGGCGCTCGACCCCGCGCGCTGGGCATCGCCCTCAGCGCCACCGGTCAGCAGGGTCCAGGTCCATCCGCCCACATCACGGGTGGGCAGTGTGGCGAGGGGTCGGCACAGGACCGCCTCCGGGGTGATGGCCATAACGGCAATGGAAATGGCCGCAGGCGTTCCGTTCCGATCGGCAATGATGTCGATGCGATCATTGATCTTGAGAAGCGTGCGAAGACTGAGGAAATAGCGGGGATCGGACACGTCGGCCAGGCTGTGCTCGGTCACATAGTCGAACCGGGAAAAGGCCCGCGATTGGCTTCGGGCGGCCGAAAGGGCCGTGGTCTGGGCTCTGACCATCATGTCCAATGCTCCTTGATCCAGGGAAAGGTGTCCTGTACGGACGGGTGACTGGGATCGTGCGTTCCATGGAAAAAGACGATCCGGGCACCGTGGGGCGGGCGGGCACGCATGGCCTCAGGCAGGGATCGGCGCAGGGCGCCGAGCGGCCAGTTGCGCCGGCCCAGAATGTGATGGCGGAACGAGAAAACCCCGTCGTCGCGGCCCCATTTGGCCTCCCCCGGCCCCAGATGAAGGGACAACCAGGCCTGGTCGGACCCGATGAACCCTGCTTCGGCCGCCCGGGGAATATCCGCCTCGGGATCGAAGGCGCTCCACACACTGGGTCGGGCACCGGCGCGGAGCAGCCACAGGCTGCCATTGTAGGGTGTCGACGCGAGGACATCGCCCCAAATCTTGAAAGGCATATCGGTTTCGAACAGGGGGGTAATGTCGTCCACAATGACTGTGTCGAGATCGATGGAGACGAACCGGTCACCGAGACACCCGGCCATGTCGGGTGCAAAGGCCTTCAGGCGCAGATAGCACCGACCCAGATCCCGCAAATCGTCCCACAAGGGCACGATGCGAATGTCCCGATCAATCCCCTGCGGATCGTCGGTGACGCAAACAAAGTTGTGGGACCGGTGCAGATGCCGGCGCACCATGGCCCGCAGCACATTCACATGGTGCGCGGTGTAGGGGGCGGCGGGATGCCGGGAACCGGGCACGGGGCGCCATTTCCAGCAGACCACGGTCAGCATGGGCATCGTCTCCTCAGCGCGGATTTTGGGCTCAGGTCGTGGCTTGCTTCGGCCCCGGGGGACCGCGTAAGAAGGGATCAGGTTCGATGGGCCCACGAAGGAGCCGTGCCATGGCGCGCGCCGTGCTGCAGACGCTGAGATTCATCACCGGCCACCCCATGACGCGGCGGCACAAGGTCAAGGCCGTGGGGCGCTTCGCAGCGTGGCAGATCGCGTCACGGATTTTCCCGGCCCAGTACAAGGTCCGCTGGATCGACGACACGGCCTTTCTGGTGCAATCGGGCGATACCGGCCTCACGGGCAATCTTTATGTCGGTCTGATGGAAAGCCCCGACATGCCTTTCGTGCTGTGCCGCCACAAAGCACGGGACCTGTTCATCGATGTGGGCGCCAATCTGGGGGCCTATACCTTGCTCGCCGCCGGCGCCGTGGGCAGCCCGTGCCTCAGCATCGAACCCGTCCCCTCCACCTTCCGCCGCCTGACCGAAAATATCCGCGTGAACGCCCTTGAGGCCCTGGTGACCTTGGAAAACAGGGGTTGTGCGGATGAAGCGGCGACCCTGACCTTTACGGCCGGTTCCGATACGACCAACCATGTGGCGACGGCGGAGGAACAGGCGCGCCTGCCCGCCGATGCCCTCGTGTCCGTCGCCGTCGACCGGCTGGATGCCCTGGTCGAGCCCTGGCGGACCCAACAGTCCTCCGGCGGCGACCTCTTTCTCAAGATTGATGTCGAAGGCTTTGAATGGCCCGCGCTGAACGGCGCGGACAGTCTGTTGTCGGATCCGGCCCTGAAGACCATCCTGGTGGAAATCAATGGCAGCGGCGCGCGCTACGGCCGGAAGGATTCGGATCTTCATGCCCTGATCACATCGCGTGGCTTCACGCCCATCGCCTTCGACCCGCAGTCCAAGCGCGTGGCCGCCCTGGCGGATTATCAACGGAGCGGCGGCAACACGCTCTATGTGCGGGATCTGAGAGAAGCCCAGGCGCGGATCGATGAACCCCGCGCGCCCTTCACGATCCATCCCTTGGGCGATCGATACTAAAAAAGCGCCCGTCTTTCGACCGGCGCTTTGCGAAACCCTCATTTGACTTGAAATGTATCTTTATACGGGGCGTTTGTCAAGACAATGGTCCGCCCGCGCCCCGTCATCTCACGGGACCGTCATCTCACGGGACCATCATCTCAGAGGACCATCAGTCCATGGGGACACCGGCCGCGGCCAGAGCGTTTTTCTGGGCCGAGGCGACGGAGTCCCGGTCGAAATGCTCAATGGCTTCATTGAACATACGGAAGAAATTCAGCTCAGCGCCCAGATGCAGGAACACGGCCCCCAGACCGATGGCTGCCCGGTCCATGAAGACGAATTCCTTGGGCGGCGTGACCGGTCCGTGGATCTTCAGGGCCTGGTGCACCTCAAAGGCTTCCCGCCGACCGTATTCCGCCGGAGAAATCCCGTCCGCCACAGTCCGCACCCGGTCGTCGAGCAAAGGCCGATAAATGAACCGAGCCCAGATCGTCAGCGCCTCGATCAGACCGTTGGAGAGATTGCGAAAGCCCCACCGCTCATAGGCCGCCACGATCAGGTCCCGGTCATCGTGCAGCAGGCCCCGGTAAAGATCGATGACACCATTCACGAAATCGGCCGGGAAAATGCGGACGCAGCCGAAATCGAGCAGATTGATCCCGAACCCGTCGGGCCGCACTGCGTAATTGCCCAAATGGGGATCGCCATGGATCACGGCGTAACGGGCAAAGGGCAACCACCACGCCTGAAACAGGGCCGTGGCCAGGGCGTTGCGCTGCTCCAGCGGTGCGCCCTTGACGTCGAGAACCGGCGAACCCTCGAGCCAGGTCATGGTCAGCAGACGCGGCGTGGACAGATCGTCCACCACGTCGGGCACGGTGACACTGGACACGGTCTCCAGCATGCGGCTGTAAAGGCGCATATGGGCGGCCTCGCGGGCATAATCGAGTTCTTCGCGCAGGCGCTCGCCGATTTCATCGGCCATCTGGGTGGGATCGATGGCGGTGTCCATCCGGCGATAGATGGAAAAGGCCACACGCAGTTGGCTGAGATCCGCCTCGACGGCCGATTGCATATCCGGATACTGAAGTTTACAGGCCAAGGCGGCGCCGGTCAGGTCCCGCGCCCGGTGCACCTGGCCGAGGGACGCGGCATGGGCGGCGTCGCGTTCGAATGCGGAAAACCGGCTTTCCCAGTCCGCGCCCAACTCACTTTTCATCCGCCGGCGCACGAAGGTCCAACCCATGGGCGGGGCATGGGCCTGAAGTTCGGCGAGTTCCTCGGCATATTCCGGCGGCACCAGGTCCGGGATAGTGGACATGATCTGGGCCACCTTCATCAGCGGCCCCTTGAGACCGCCCAGGGCAGCCTTGAGTTCGGACGCGTGGCGGCCGTGGTCCGGCGCGGAGCCCATGACACGCGCGCCGGCGACCCGCAGGGCAACTCCGCCCATACCGGCCCCGACGCGGGCATAACGGCTCAATCGGCCCCCGAATGTTGCCTTATCCTCAGCCATCCTGTTCCTCAAGCTCGTTCAGCATACGCTCGATCACGTCGAGCCCCCGGGCCCAGAAGGCCGGATCCCGGGCATCGAGGCCGAAGGGTTCCAAAGCGGCGTCGTAGCGCCGGGCTCCCCCGTCGGCCAGCAGTCTGAGATAGCGGTCCACAAACCCCGGATCGCTTTCGGCATAAAGGTCGTAAAGGACATTCACGAGACCCTCTCCGAACGCATAGGCATAGACATAGAACGGCACGTGGATGAAGTGGGGCACAAGCGCCCAGAACCCGTCATAGCCCTCAAGATCGATCGCCGGCCCCAAGGCGGCGTCTTGGGTTTCACGCCACAGTCGGTTGAAATCCTCCGGCGTCAGTTCACCGCCCCGGGCCGAGTCATGCACGGCCTTCTCGAATTCGTAGAAAGCGATCTGCCGGACCGCAGTGCTGATCTTATCCTCGATCTTGGCGGCAAGGAGATGGCGCCGGCGCATCGGATCGGTTTCCCGTTCCAGCAGGGCCTGAAAGGTCAGCATCTCCCCGAAGACGCTCGCCGTTTCCGCAAGGGTCAGCGGCGTCTGGGACAGCAGAAGGCCCTGCCCGCCTGCGAGGATCTGGTGGACTCCATGGCCCAATTCATGCGCAAGGGTCATGACATCCCGGGCTTTGCCCCGGTAATTGAGCAGGATATAGGGGTGCGCGCTGGGCACCGTGGGGTGGGCGAAGGCCCCGCCGGCCTTGCCGGGCCGGGAGGGCGCGTCGATCCAGGCCTGATCGAAAAAGCGGCGGCCCAGATCCGCCATCTGCGGAGAGAACCCGCCAAAGGCGTCCAGAATCACGTCACGGGCCTCCCCCCAGGGGATGATCCGGTTGTCTTCCCCCGGCGGCGGCGCCAGGCGGTCCCAATAAGCCAAGGGCTCGAGCCCCAGGGCCCGTCCTTTCCACGCGTAGTAGCGGTGGGACAGGCGCGGATAGGCGTCCTTCACCGCGGTCGCCAGGGCCTCGACCACCTCCGGATCCACATCATTGGCCAGGTGCCGGGCATGGGTCGGCGCCTGGAGCCCGCGCCAGCGATCGTCGATGGCCTTGTCTTTGACCAGCGTGTTGAAGATCAGCGCGAAAAGCGGCGCCTGGCGTTCGGCCTGTTGGGCGAGGCCCTTGGCCGCGGCTTCCCGGGCGCCGCGGTCAGGATGGCTGAGCTGGTCCATGGCCTCGACCTGGGTCATGTCCTGCCCGTCCACGCAAACACGCATGGCGGCGGTGGTCTGGTCGAACAGCCTGACCCACGCCGCGTTGCCCGTCTGCGAGCGCTCCAGGCTCAGGCGCTCCAGATCCTGGTCCAGGCGAAAGGGCCGGAAGGTCCGCAGCCGGCGCAGCCAGGGGCGATAGCGCTCCAGGGCGGGGCTTTGGGCAAAGGCGGCGTCGAGGGTGTCGTCGTCGATGTCGTTGAGTTCGTGCTCGAAGAAAAGCAGCTTACTGGCCAGTGTCGTGAGGCCGGCCTGCATGTCCGCATAGAATTTGGCCGTTGGCGCGTCGGTGCTGTCGGTGGCAAAGACGAGTCCGGCATAGCTCGAAAGGCGCCCGGCCCGTTCTTCGAGTGCCTCATACCGCTGGACGGCCTCGGCCAAAGCCGCGGGTTCGAGGGTGACCACACGCCCGGCGAGGTCGGCCTCGAAAGACGCCGCATCCTTGGCCAGCCCTTTCGCTTCGGCCTCGAGACGGGGATCATGGAGGCCCGTATACAAATCGTCGAGGGACCAGGTTGGCAAATCGGCCAGCGCGTCGGCGGCTAGGGACATGGACAGGATTCCGTTATTGGCGTGTGAGTCAGGATGAAGAGGACTGTAAGTCCGCGGGCAGCCGCGTGCCAACGACCGCTCCATCAGCACGGCCGCGACGCTGCAAGCCTTGTGGGACAACGCGAAGGTCCCGTAAACAGAATACCGGATCAACGACATGCGGCGTTGGGATGTTGAACCCATGATGGGACTGCGGCGAATATCGAATGTGTCGGCGCTGGCGCTGCTCCTGGTAGCGGCCTGCGAGACAGTGGACCCGGATGTCGCCGGCCCCGCCCCATCGCAGGACAGCCCGGCGCCCGGTGACACGTCGGGCGAGGCTGCGGGGCCATCGCCGGGGCCGTCCACGGTGGCTGAGAAGCTGGCAGATACCGGTGTGAAGGCAACCATCGCGAAGCGCGCTTTGTTCGATCCCGCCAGCACGGCCTGTTTTCCGCGCCAGACCCAGCCGTCCTCGGCCATCGTCGATGGCCTTGTCTATCCGCGACCGCTGGCGGGTCCCGGGCAGCCGCTTTCAAAGACCGCGGACATGCTCTCCCGGGCTGGCATCCTGTTCGCCGCCCTGTCTGGCACGGGCCGATCAGCGGACGCGGAGCGCTCCTGCGATGACCCGCAAGCTTGCGATGCCCTGCCCGCGCCCCGCGTCTTGAAACACGATTTTGCCAATGCCGCCGATCTCGTGGGCGGCGCCGCCGGAGACCTGACCGTCACTCCGGCCATGGCTTTCGGCGATCTCACCCGGCCCCAGACCATTCCGGCACGGCTGGGTCTGCTGGAGACGGAATATCCGGGCCTGTTCAAGGCCCTCGGTCCCCTGGATCTGGCAAATGGGGTGCTGCTGCCGCGCGGCGTCGAGCCTGTGGCTCCGGACGCGATCATTCAATGGGCGCCGTTCATGGAGGCGCTCCGGGACCGGTCCCTGCCCCTGCTTCTCACGGCCGATCTGGGCACGGACGAAGCGCCAACGGTCTTTCTGCCACTTCTGGAAGAAGTTCTCACCCGCTATCCGGACAACCGGATCGTTTGGGTGGGGCTGGGCCTTTCGGACGCGCTGACCACGTTCGATCCGGCCGATCACGTGGCCCTGGTGTCCGCCCTGATGACCCGGCACCGCAATTTATACGGCTTGCTGACCGGATCCGGCCTCTTCGCCGTCGGGTTTTCAGACCCGGAACCGCGTGCGTTGTATCTGGATTTTATGGGCCGTTTCGCCGAAAGGCTGGTTCCAGCAACCGGATTTACGGCCAGCGCAGGGGCTGACATCGCCGATTATCGCCGCCGTTTGATGAGGTGGGCGGAGGTTTTCATGGATCTGGACGATGAAGCCTTTCGGGCCATCGCCCTGGGCGGGACTTATTTCACCTTGTTCGGCCTGCCAAACCGGGCACCGAAAGTCTGCACACAGACGCTATAATCGTTTGCAGACAGACTGTTAAGTGGCTGCCGGCTTCTTCAAAAATGAACACGCGATGTCAGGGCCGAAGGGTCAGACGATCGGTCGACGATGCCCTTTCAAATTGTGCGAGTTTCTTTTCCAACCGCTGAACATGGCGGGTCTGGCGGGCCGCCCGGACGCGCCATTTGCGTTGCTGCACCCACATGGTCAGGCTGCCCAGGAGCAGCCCCACCAAAATCGAGGCGAACAGCACCAGATAGACCGGCAGTTCAAGCCGATGCGCCAAATCGAACTGCGCCAATGGATCGAAGCGCAATTCGATGGCGTGCCGATTGAAGATAGCGACCGTGACCGCAAGAACGATGAATGGCAAAAGCGCCAGCCAGGACAGAATGCGAAGCACAGGTGAGGATCCTCAGGCGTCTTCGGGCTCCAGAACACGACGGGTGGTGGTCTTGGTCCCTCGTTTGGTGACGATGAGAGCCGCATCGTCCTCGTCATCAATGCCGTCGTTCAACTTTTCGCGAAGTTCCTTGCCGGCCCGGAAAAAAGGCACGGCCTTGGCTTCCACATCCACCGGGTCGCCGGTGCGCGGGTTGCGACCCGTGCGTGCGTCCCGATGCTTGACCGTGAACGCACCGAACCCACGGATTTCGACCCGCTCACCGCGGGCCAATGCCTGGGCAATCTCGGTGAAGATGCGGTTGACCGCCCGCTCAATATCACGCTGATACAGGTGAGGATAAGACCGCGCGAGCCTTTCGACCAATTCGGATTTGATCATCGTTCCACACGATGCTCGGACGCAAGAATGATAATCACGCCTACGTCAGGTTTGACATCCCCCGGTCGATGCAACATGCCAAAGTGGAATTTGTCCGTCAAGCCAAAGCGTTGACCTGCACCCCGTGCCGCGGGCCATGTGGCGCGAAACCACGTCAAAGGGTCCTGGTTGTTGAGCCTGGGCACTTACACGAAGGGCCGCCCCAACGGGGGGCCTGTGCATGACACCCAACCAAACGCGGCGGCGTCGGCGCAGCGCACGACGGACCTCGGCGT
>JBHJGV010000064.1:0-51609 GCA_050331455.1 Alphaproteobacteria bacterium | reverse complement strand
TGTTGTCCACATTGCCCGGCAGACCGAAAAACGTGTTGTAGACATCGTTGAACAGGCCGCCGTCGCGGAACACACCCCGGTCACCGGCGGCCGAGAAGACCGGACCCGGAATATAGTTGTCGCCCGCAGACAGGATGACCGTATTCTCCACATCCTGTTCGAACGCATCCGCAAGCGCCGCGAAGTTCGGAGCCTGACCCAGAGCACCGACGCTGCCTTCGAGATCGGAAGCGTGCAGGATCTGGAGCGTAAAGCCGCCATCCGTTGTGTTGGTCGTGGTCACGGTTGCCGTGGAGCTGTCAGCAGCCTGCAAATAGGGGCTGGCGATGGCCTCACCGACGGAACCCGCTTCATGACCTGCGTTGAGCAATTCAATATCCTGCATGGTGTATCCTCTGCCCTTGTGCTTTTCAAAAACCGTCGAAACGGGACCGCTATTGGCCCTCAAACCCGAACGCCCAGACCCGGATGCTTCCTGGCCTTGGACCGCCATCCAGGCGCAACCGACGCGAGAGCGCGGACGTCAATCCGCTCTTTTTCCCGCGTGGAGCGCACACAACAAAGGACCAGCCTGATCGAGGCTGGTCCCGGAAACCCATACCGTTTTGGAACTCGCATTGGCGGCGAGAAGAAGCCCACAGTCCGATGCGCAAACCCGGACAGTCCCCACCATCGACGACCTCACCCCTTTTTTATCTCCGCCGCACCGCAGCCCGTCTCCCAGGCGCAACTGCGGCATGACCAAACCGTGCCGGCGGATCTGTTTTCGATCCTTAGCCATCCAACAGCCGGTCGACCAGCCGGTTTCACCGGACGCAAACTCATCCCGAAACTCTAAGCGCACCAGAACGAAACACACATCGGTGACGCTTCGATGACAGTGCCGATCACGCCTGTGATTTCTGAATGGATTTCAATGCCCAGGGCGCTCGGCCGCAGGCCGTGTCGGCGAATGGGCAGTCTTTCGCGGTTCTGTGTCCACCGGTAGGCTGCCTGAGTGATGGGCGAACAAGCGAAAGAAAGGCGGCGCGGGCCATGACGGGGTCTCACAGCTTTCGAAGCCATCTGGAGGCGGGGCATCTGCCGGCGCGTCTCACCACCCTCACGCCCGCGGAGGTCGGACTGACACCGTCGGCGGTGATGGACCTGTTTGAAAGTCAGCTGATCAGCCGTCACCTGGATCTCGCCGCGCGCCGCCTCGCGGGGGAGCGCAAGACCTTTTACTCCATCGGCAGCGCCGGCCATGAGGGCAACGCCGTGCTCGCCCGGGCGAGCCGCTTATCGGATATGGCCTTTCTCCATTACCGGTCCGGGGCATTTTTGTTGGAACGGTCCCGCGCCGCTCCCGGCGGCACGCCGCTGTGGGATATGGCCCTGTCCTTTGCCGCCAGCGTCGAAGACCCGTGTTCGGGGGGGCGCCACAAGGTGCTGGGTTCGAAACTCCTCAATGTGCCGCCCCAGACATCGACCATCGCCTCCCATTTGCCCAAGGCCATGGGGGCCGCGTTCGCTGCCGGACTTGCCAGGGGTCTGCGCAAGACGGACACGGCCATCGGATCCGACGGGATCGTGCTGTGCAGTTTTGGCGACGCCTCGGCCAACCACTCCACCGCCCAAGGGGCGATCAATGCCGCCTGCTGGACCGCCTTTAAGGGCATCCCCATACCTCTGCTGCTCGTCTGCGAGGACAACGGCATCGGCATTTCGGTGCCGACGCCCAGGGGGTGGATCGAAGCGGTCTTTTCCGCGCGGCCGGGGCTCACCTATGTGAAGGCCGATGGCCGGGATCTGCTCGATGCATGGCGCGCCGCGCGGCATGCGGTGGCCCTGACCCGGCGCGGCCGTGCCCCGGTCTTTCTCCATCTGCGGACGGTCCGCCTCATGGGCCATGCCGGATCCGACGTGGAGACGGCCTATCGGGGCCGGGATTTGATTGAGGCCGAGACCCGGGAGGATCCGCTCCTCCATGGGGCGCGGATCATCCTGGAGGCGGGCTTTCTGGACCTGGAAGGCCTCCTCGATTTCGATGCCCGCATCGCCGAGCGGGTGGCCCATGTGATGGAGGCCGCCGCCGGCCGGCCGCGCCTTGAAACGCCCGAGGAGATCGCGAAGCCAATCGTTCCGCATCCGGACGGGCCCTGGCGGGTGGCGCCGTTGCCCCGGCCGGTGCCCCGCGCCACGGTGGACGCGGCCCGCTCACTCGATGCAAGGGCCCTGGAGACGCCCCAGCACCTGTCCCGGATGATCAGCCTGACCCTTGCCGACCTCATGGCCGAGGATGGCAATATTGTCGTCTTCGGCGAAGATGTGGGCGCCAAGGGCGGCGTCTACGGAGCCACGGTGCGCCTCCAGGAGAAATTTGGCCCCCGGAGAGTCATCGATACGCTGCTCGACGAACAGTCCATCCTGGGCCTCGCGATCGGCCTGGCCCAGAATGGCTTTCTTCCCATCCCGGAAATTCAGTTCCTGGCCTATGTTCACAATGCCGAGGACCAGATCCGCGGCGAGGCGGCGACCCTGTCCTTTTTCAGCCAGGGCCAGTTCGCCAATCCCATGGTCATCCGCGTGGCCGGCCTCGGCTATCAGAAGGGCTTTGGCGGCCATTTCCACAATGACAATTCCCTTGCGGTGTTCCGCGATGTGCCGGGACTCGTGATCCTGTGCCCGTCCTGTGCGGCGGAGGCGCCGGGACTCCTGCGCCGGGCCGTGCATCTGGCGCGGGAGCAGGGCCGGGTTGTTATCTTCCTGGAACCCATCGCCCTTTACGGCACCAAGGACCTTCTGGAGGAGGGGGACGGCGCCATGCTCTCGCCGGTCCCCCCCACCGATGCGCCGCTGCCGGATATCGGTGTGCCGAAGATCTTCGGGGACGGGGAGGACCTGGCCATCGTGACCTACGGCAATGGGACCTTTCTCAGCCGACGGACCATAACCCGTCTGCATAAGGATCATGGTGTCGCAGCCCGGGTGATCGACCTACGCTGGCTCAAGCCCCTGGCCATGGAGCGGATCCTGGAGGCGGTGGGACCTGCGCGCAGTGTCCTGATCGTCGATGAATGCCGCCGGACGGGGTCCTTGAGCGAGGCCCTCATGACCGGCTTTTGCGAGCACCGCTTTTCGCGCCCGGTCGCGCGGATCACCGGGGAGGACAGTTTCATCCCCCTCGGCCCGGCCGCGACAGCGGTCCTGCCGGGGGAGGACGGGATCCTGGCGGCGGCCCTGCGCCTCGCCGCGGAAGGGGAGAGAGCGCAAGGGAGGGGGGCGGCATGAGGGAGCGCGCGCTTTTGATCTGTCCCGGGCGGGGCACCTATGGCCGGGACCAACTGGGCTATCTGCGCCGTCACCACGGGAAAAGGGCGGCTGCGCTCGACGTGATCGACGCTCATCGTATCGCCCACGGACGGATCCCGGTCCGGACGCTCGATGCCCGCCCGCAATACAGTCTCGATGCCCATGCCGCCAGCGAGAACGCCTCTGCCCTCATCCATGCCTGTGCCATGGCCGATGTGGCTGCCATCGATGCCGAGCGCTTCGATATCGTGGCGGTCACCGGCAATTCGCTGGGCTGGTATCTGGCCCTCGCGGCCGGCGGGGCCCTTTCGCCGGAGGCTGCGATCACGCTGGTCGATACGATGGGGGCGCTCATGGCCCGGCACGGGGTGGGCGGACAATTGCTCTACCCTGTGGTCGGCCTGGACTGGCGCCGGGACCGGGACCGGGAACGGGCGGTGTCGAATGCGATGATGGAGGCCGAACGGGACAGTGGCGGCCGGCTCTTTGTCTCGATCCGGCTCGGCGGCTATTGGGTGATCGCCGGAGAGGACGAGGCCCTCGACAGTCTTTCCGCGCGGCTTCAGCCCATCGAGGATCGCTTCCCCATGCGCCTCGCCCGCCATGCGGCCTTTCACACGCCGCTCCTCGATCCGGTCGCAGCCCTCGCCCAAGAGGCCTTACATCCGGATCTGTTCCGGGCACCGAGGCGCCCGCTCGTCGACGGGCGGGGTGTGATCTGGCGCACCGCCGTGCCCGACCTTGAAGCGCTGTACCACTACACGCTCGCGGACCAGATCACCCGCACCTATGATTTCACCCGCGCCGTGGACGTGGCTGTCAAGGAATTCGCGCCCGAAAGAATCATCATCACCGGCCCCGGTGCCTCCCTCGGCGCGCCGGTGGCCCAGATCCTCCTTGCCCTCGGTTGGCGCAATCTGACGTCCCGCGAGGCCTTCGCAAAGGCCCAGCAAGACGATCCGCTGATCCTGTCCATGGGGCTGGAGGATCGGCGTCCCCTGGTGACCGGTCCGGCGGCCTGACCCGTGCCCTCACGCCGGCCCGGGGCCGCCGACTGGAGCCGCCAACTGGGGCGGCCGACTGGGGCGGCGCTTTCGGGGTACGCCCAAAGGGGGCGGCGGCCTCTTCCACCGCTTGCCACGAAACGCCGGATTGGCATTGGTGTAAAGACGATCAGCCTGTTGATGAAAGATCGGTGCCTTTTCCGAAAACGCAAGGTCGCAAGCGTTTTTCGTGACCGGGGTATGCGGATGGCCGCTGCGGTATCCTTGACAGAATCTTGGGGACCTCGCGTTTCGGAGAGCGCACGGGCTTCACCAAAAGGGCATGGGCAGGGGGGGGCGGGTTCGGGCCGTTCGGTCTTTGCAGGCTCTTGGATTTCTGCTAGCACACCATCGGAAAAAGGGTGCTGGACCGGTTCATTCTACCTTTTTTGAGCGGTTCAAGCGGGCATCGTCTTCCCCCTTGCCTTATTTTGACCGCCAGAAAGGCCCTTGTTTACTTGTGCTGATGTGGTGGAGCCTATCGAACTTTGATCCATCGATTTCACACAGGCCATGGGGCAGTGTCTCGTGTGGGTTGGTCGGATGATTGTCCGTGTCGGGTGCCTCGCCGGTGGTCCTGCTGTCCCGGCCCGTGTCAGCCCTCCGCTGGCTCCAGGTTTCCACACACACCGGGCTCAGGGGCCCACGGGCTTTAGGAGACCCACGGGTTCAGGGTGCCTCCCGGCCGTCCCACGGCTCGCCGCGCAATGGTCCACCGCGCAATGGTTCACCGGATGTTGGAACAAGAGGCCAGGCTTTGCTCATTGGCACGAAAGTTGTATCGAGAGGACCGTCGATCGGGTTAGGGGGTTCCACCTCTAGCGGATTAGACGCCAGTCAAGGGGTTTTCACCGGACGTGGGGTGCAGAAATGACGATTGAAAAGACTCGCCTGACTCAAAGCCTTGGGATGCCAGACCTGAAGCTGAAGGAAATCGTCGAGGAACAGCGGCTCCTGGATGCCGCATCCCGTTGGCCCATCCTCAACGACCTTGTCCGCGCCCATGAGCCCGCCCGCCGGGAGATCAGCGTGAACCTGGCGCGCCAGGAAAAGCGGATCGAGGCCGAGCAGGGAATCATCAATCTTCGCGGCAAGCGCGGACGGCGCTCCGTTTTCGGGTCCGAAGTGCCCGCCGACCCTCGCGTGAAGGCCGTCGAAGCGGCGTCCGAGCCGGTCGAGGCCGTCAAGCCGACCCACCAGCTTTCCAATGTGTTTTTGCGCCTGAAACACCGGGAAAAGCCGGCGCCGAAGGCGAAAACGGACAATAAGCTTGTGACTGTTTGAAGATCGTGAAAGGAAACGACGCAATATACGATCCGGGCAAGGCGAGAGTCGATATCCGCCGGCCCTGACCAGGGTGTAACTTTTCTGTACGGTGATTGCCGCCATGGGCATTGTGAACATCAGCTCTCCGAAAGGCGGAGTTGGAAAATCAACCCTCGCTACGAATATGGCGGCCATCTTCGCCGATAACGGCATGCGCACCCTGTTGATCGATTACGATCCGCAAAATGCGGTGCGTGTCTTTTTCAATTTGCCCCTGACCTATGACGACGGGTGGTATGACGGTGCCTCGAAACGGCACAGCCTGTTCGATCACCTGGTCGAGGTCCGCAAGAATTTGTTTCTGCTGCCCTTCGGCAAATTTGAGATCGACGCCCGCGCCCAACTGACCATTACGGATCAGGTCTCGGAAAAATGGTTGGCCACCCAATTGCAGGGCTTCCTCTCCGAAGGGTTTCTCATTCTGAATGACACCGCAGCCGGCGGTGGTGTGACGGGTCACTACGCCGCTAATGCGGCGGCGCTCGAGATCATCGTGCTCGAACCCGATCCGTCCTCCCTGGCGCTGTTGGATCCCGTGGAATGGTTTCGAGCGGAAAGCAAAGTGCCGGTCAGTTTCATCCTGAACAAGACGGATCCGACCCGGCATCTGGCGCGTGACATGGAAGTTGTCATGACGCGTCATCTGGGCCAAGACCTGCTGGGGTCGGTGCGTCGCGACCAGCATGTGCCCGAGGCCCTCGCGCGACGCTCCCTGTTTATCGACCAGGCGCCGAATGCAAGTTCGACCAACGACCTCTACAAGGTCGCCGATAAGCTTTTAGAACGGTACGGCGCCCGGATCGGGGTGAGACTCGAAGACGGGCGGCGCCACGGCGCAGGCTTGGTGGGTTTCGCCAAGGGGTAAGAGGGGCGGGCGCCCGTGCAGGTTGTCCATCGAAGCGGGCCGCGGTGGCGGACCGCCCTTAGTTGTGTGTCAGGTTATGGTGCCAATATCCGACGTCAATCCGCCCAAATGGGCCCTCCTGCCAGCCTTCCTGCTCGGCCTGTTCGTGGCGATCGTGGTGGTGACCACGCCGCTCGAACCGCACATTCAGGCTTTGGTTGGATTGGTGGTCGTGGTCGGAGCGTTCATCGCGGGGCGGATCGAGAATCGCCTTGTGCTGACCATCCTAACGGTCATGGGGTTCATGTTCGCCAGCCGGTACATGTACTGGCGCGTCACGGAAACCCTGGACTTCGATACCTTCCTGGCCTGGTTTTTCGGCCTCGGTCTGTATGCCGCCGAGCTGTATTTGTGGGTGATCCTGGCGATCACTTTCGTGCAGTCGATCTGGCCCTTGGAGCGCAAGCCGGTCCCGCTGCCGGACGACACCGCGCTATGGCCGACTATCGACCTTTACATCCCGACCTATAACGAAGAACTCGACCTTGTCGCCAAGACGGTCTACGCCGCCAAGGATCTCGAATATCCCCCTGAGAAGCTGCAGATCTACCTGCTTGACGACGGTCGGCGAGATGAATTCCGCGATTTTGCGGCGCGGGCCGGCATCGGCTATGTCACGCGGGACACGAACGAGCATGCCAAGGCGGGCAATCTGAACAATGCCCTGCGCCAGACCGACGGCGAACTCGTGGCCATCCTGGACTGCGACCACATCCCCACGCGGTGGTTCCTTCAACTCACCGCGGGCTGGTTCCTCCAGGATCCGGACATGGCGCTCGTTCAGACGCCCCACCATTTCTACAATCGGGATCCGTTCCTGAAGAATCTGTCCGCGGGAACACGGGTGCCGCCCGAAGGTCTGCTGTTCTACGGTCTGGTCCAAGACGGCAATGATTTTTGGAATGCGGCCTTTTTCTGCGGGTCCTGTGCCCTGCTGCGCCGGGATGCCCTCGAAGGCATCGGTGGCATCGCGGTGGAAACGGTGACGGAAGATGCCCACACCGCGTTGAAGTTGCACCGCGCCGGCTGGAAGAGCGCGTTCATCCGCTTCCCCATGGCGGCGGGCCTTGCGACCGAAACCCTTGGCCGTTTCATCGGCCAGCGCATCCGTTGGGCCCGGGGGATGGTTCAGATTCTGCGCCTGGATAGTCCTCTTCTCGGTCCGGGACTGAGCCTGCCCCAGCGCATCTGCTACCTCAGCGCCATGATGCATTTCCTGTTTCCGCTGCCGCGTTTCGTGCTGCTGACGGCGCCGCTGGCTTTTCTGATCATGGACATCCGCATCATCGAGGCCAGCGCGAGTGAGGTGTTCACCTATGCGCTGCCCTATCTGGTGCTCATCGTGTATGTGAACTGGCGGATCCAGGGCCGGTTCCGCCATTCGTTCTGGTCCGACGTCTATGAGACATCCCTCACGCTCCACCTCCTCTGGCCCACGGTGAAGACGTTCATCAAGCCCAGGGGCGGGCGTTTCAAAGTGACCTCGAAAGGGGGCGGGACCAACGATACCTATTTCGACGGTCGTCTCATGATCGGACACATGCTCATGGTCGCCGTCCTCGCCGTGGGCGTGCTCCTGGGGCTCTATAATGTGGTTCAGGAGACCATGCTGCTCTATAGCGGCACCTTGACCGAGCCCCTGCTAATCCAGGAAACCCAGGATCAGATCGGCTCCACCTTCCTTAACATCCTCTGGGCGACCGTGAGCCTGACCTATTTCTCGGCGGCGCTGGCCACGGCGCGCGAGGCCGCTGAAAGCGGCGTCCATCTCGTGCGCGCCGAAATGCCGGTGGTCGTCTGGTTGGAGGACGGTCGGTCCCTGGCGGGCACCGCATCCCAATTGTCCGAAGGGGAATTCTATCTGAATGTCCCACGTCCGGCGGGGGACATCGGCTCGGCCATCCATATCGACGCCGAGGCCGGCAATGACCGGGTGGTCGTCTCCGCACAGATCGCGTCCTGGGACAGCGAGCGGCTCGCGGGCCAGTTCACGCCGTCCACGGAAGAGGAAGAAGCCGCCCTGGTGCGTCTTATTTACGGCCGCGGCGATGCCTGGGTCGATTGGGATCAGACCATCGAAGCCACACCGCTGCAGTCCGCCGGGGAAATCTACAGCTCCATCGGGACCTTCTTCCGCTGGGGCGGGGATCGGATCCGCCACCATACCTATGACCGGGTTAATCATTGGGTCCGTCCGACCGCGCCGTCCGTTCAGCAACGGAAATCGGCCAAGACGATTCTGGAGAATGCCATGCGTGAAGCCGCCGGCCAGAGGAGCGCCCTGTTGATCGCCGGTCTTGCGGCCAGCCTCTTCACCCTTTTTGCCGCCCAAGCCCCGGTTGCCCGGGCCCAGGAAACGCCGCAGGAGACGCGGTCGCAGGAAGCGCCGTTGCTGCCTGGTCTGCCCCGTCGCCTCGAGCCGATCGATCAGCCTTCCGAGAGCCGGCGGCCGACCGTGACGACGCGGCCGGCACCGTCAATTTTCGATCAACCCTCGGCGCGGCGGCGCACCGACGGCCTTCCCCCGCAACCGACCGTCAGCGACGATGCCATTATCGGGATCGACATCACCGAGCCGGCCGAATTGCTCGAACGGGGCGATAATACCCGGCGGATCGTCCTGACCCTGCGGGATCTCGGAGCCGAACCGTCCATCCAGCTGCGCAATGGGTCCGTGCGCGGCATTCCCTTTCAGGTCCGCAGCGACGAGGTGATCACCGAGGCGCAGGTCTCCCTCAATATGACCTTCTCGCCCAGCCTGCTGTCCGGACGCAGCTATGTCGTGGTCCAGCTCAACGGCGAGGGGATCGGCACGGTCGATCTCGATCCCACCTATGGCACGACGCGGACCGTTCAGCTCAATGTCGATCCCTATCTTGTGAAGACCAATAACGAGCTTCTGTTCGAGTTCATCGGCGAGGGCAGCGACTCCGGATCCTCCTGTCCCGGCTCGAGCGATCAGGACACCTGGGTCAAGATCGGCCATCTGAGCAAGATCAGCATGGCTGCAAGCCGGTTCCGGGTCCGCAACGAACTGAGCCGTCTGCCCCAGCCTTTCTTCGATCCCAGCGATCCCACCAAGCTGGTTCTGCCCTTTGTCTTGGATGAAAATCCCAGTGCCACCATGCTGCGTGCGGCGGGCATCGTCGCGTCCTATTGGGGACATCTTGCGGATTTCCGAGGCGCCTATTTCCCCGTGAGCCAGCGCACCCTGCCCAGCAGCAATGCCATCGTCTTCGGCCGTCCCAATCCCGGGGGCGGACTCGGTATTCCCTGGCCCAATATTGACGGCCCGACACTCGCCATCGTGGACAATCCGGGTGTGGCCAGCGCCAAGCTGCTCTTGGTCATGGGACGGACCGATGCGGAAATTCTGGAAGCGGCCCAGGCTTTGAGTGCCGGCACGATCGGTCTGAGCGGCAGCGTGATGGCGGTGTCCGCGCCGGCCATTGAGGAGCGCAAAATCTACGATGCCCCGCGCTGGTTGCCCACGAACGGTCCGGTTATGCTGGGCAGCCGGGTCCCCCAGGAACGCCTGGAAGGACGCGGCCTCACGCCCGGCAGTCTGACCTTCAACTTTCGGACATCGCCGGATATCTTTCTGTGGTCGGACAACGGCATCCCTGTGACGGTCAACTACCGCTATTCCGCCGGACCGTGGATCGATGCCAAGCGGTCCCGCCTCGATATTCTGATCAATGACGTCTATGTGGACAGCCTTCCGCTGGAAAAAGACAGCTTCCAGGACCGGATCGACCGCATCACGCTCAACGACACCACCATGAACCAGGGGACCGTGAAGATCCCCCTGTTCCAGATCGGCGGTCAGAACCAGCTCCAGTTCTTTTTCGACCTGCAGCCCGTTCGGGATGACAACGAATGCGTCGATGTGGTGCCGAAGGATCTGCGGTCCGTGATCGACGTGACGTCGGAAATCGATCTGAGCCCCATCTATCGCCAGACCCGCATGCCCAATCTGGCCTTCCTGACCCAGTCGGGTTTCCCGTTCACCCGTTATGCGGACCTTTCTGAGACGGCCATCATCATTCCGAACGCCATGCGGCGGGACGAGATCGAGGCCGTCCTGGCCCTGATGGGGCTGTTCGGGGCGCGGACCGGTTATCCTGGCTTCCGGGTCCAGATCCTCAATTCGGACGAGGTCAATGAGGGGCGCGACAAGGATCTCATCCTGGTGGGGTCCTGGGAGCGCCAGCCGCTGCTGCGCCGCTGGTCCGAAAAGTTCGGGTTCGAACGCCGGGAGAACACGGTGGTGGTGCCGGGTGCCCGGGAAATCGGTCCCTCCACCGGCTCGATCTCCAACTGGGTGGCCGAGGCCGGTCTGCTGGATCAGGTCAGTGTGCGGATCGCGTCGTTGAAATCCGGGATGGTCTCCTTCCGCTCGCCCCTCAATCTCGACCGCACGGTGGTCGGCCTCTTCAGCAGCGAGGGCAGCGAATTGCGCCAGCTCGTCAATGCGCTGACGTCTCCCGATCTCAATCCCCAGGTCCAGGGCGATCTCGTGACCGTGCAGGGCGATACGGTAACCAGTTATCGGGTCACCGACCGCTACTATGTGGGCCGTCTGCCGTTCCTGATCTGGCTCCAGTGGTTCCTGTCGGACAAGCCCGTGGCGATGATCGGATTGGCGGGCTTCGCCGGATTACTTCTTGGTTTTCCGATTTTCACATGGTTAAGGTCTAGTGCAGCCCGGGCGCGAGATCAGTGACCAGACGTCCCCAGGGAGGCGGTCCGGCTTCGGGCAGGCCTTCCGGACGAAATCCGGACCACGGCCCCGGCAGTGCGCCCGACGCGCCGCCCGGCCGGTCCGGCCGATAGACGGTCGGGGGCTTGAATTCAGGTTTGCGGAGACGGCTTATGTGTGAGTATCGGATGCAACGTCCCCACCAAGACGAAAGGCTGCCCCCCCGGAACGATCCGCGCGCGCCGATCCTGTCGCCCCGGCGTGCTGCGCGCGGGGCCCTGATGGTCGCCCATCGCTCTGTCTGCGGAATGATCCTCGGCCTTGCTGGCGTAAGTGTCGTCTCTCTCGGCTGTCCGGAGCCTGCCCAGGCCGGCAATTCGTCCCTGAGTGCCTTCGGTTTCCAGGCCTCGTCTCGCTTCGGCGGTGCGAGCGACCCACTTCCGGCGGAACCGGCCGCACCGGAAGCGCTTGAGGCGCATCTGCTGGCCCAGGCCCGCTATTGGGAGAACCGATACAATCAGGCGGCGGCCTACGAAGCGCTCCAGAAGCTGCTGAATATCGACGAGGACAATGAAAAGGCCCTGTTCAATCTCGGGCGCCACAAGGCCAAAAGCGGTGACATCGAAGAGGCCCGGCTTTATGTTGTCCGCCTCCAGGAGACCAATGCCTCCGAAGACTTGATCGAACGCCTGCTTCTGATGATCCGTCTGTACCAGGACCAGGGCGAATTTCTCGCCCAGGCCCGCCGCCTCGCCAGCGAGGGGGAAGGCGTAGAGGCTCTCCGGCGTTACGAGTCGATCTTCGGACGGAACCCACCCCAGGGTGAACTCGCCATCGAGTACTATCACACCATGGCGGGTGTCGAGGGGCGGTGGGAGGAGTCCGTGCGCGGTCTGCGCCGGGAGGTCGAACTCAGCCCCGACGATCGGCGCGCCATCATCACGCTCGGCGAGGTCTTGACGTATCGCGAAGAAACACGGCGGGAAGGGCTGAAGATCCTGCGCCCTTTTCTGAAGAGCTCAATCCGGACGGAAAAGGCCCTCGATGCTTACCGGAACGGGTTGCTGTGGCTCGGCGGACGCCTTGAGGATCAGCCGATCTATGAGGATTTCCTCGATCTGTATCCCAATGATGTCGAGGTTCAGGCAAAGTTGTCGCGGGTTGTCAGTCCGCCCCTCATCGACAATGCCACGGCGCTCGTCAACCAGGGCTATGCGGATCTTTTCGAAGCGCGCCTCGACGATGCCGTGCGCTCCTTCTCCCAGGCCCTGAGAGAAAACCCGGACGATGCCAACGCTTATGCCGGCCTCGGCTTCGCGCGTTTGCGCCTGGAGGATTTCGCATTGGCGGAACAGGCCTTCATCAAGGCCGCCGAAGCCGACGCCGACATCGTTCCCACCGTGACGGAAGCCTTCAATGCGGCCGGCTTCTGGCGGCGCTACCACGAGGCTCTCGATGCGCGGGAAGCCGGCAATTTCGAACAGGCGGAACAGATCCTGTTCGAGATCGTCGATCTCGACCTCGACGACGCCCATTACGCCAAACAGGTCCTCGCCGGGATCTACGCGGATATGGGAGAGCTGGAACAGGCTGAGGAGCTCTACAGCGAGTTGTTCGAAAGCCGCGGCGAGGAACCGCTGATCGTGGCGGGCCTCGTCAACATCTATCAGGAGCAGGGGCGTTTTGAGGATGCGGTCACCATGGGCCGGCGTCTGTCCGCGGAGGACCGGGAAGCCCTGGGGCTTCAGCGCGCCGAGGCGGCCTTGCTGCGTGATCGGGCCCAGGAGGCCAAGGACGCCGGCAATTTCCAATTGGCGCGGCAGGAACTGGAAGCGGCCCAGCGGCAGATTACCGACGACCCGTGGCTGAAGCTCGACTATGCCCTGCTGCTGAACCAGCTTGGCGAGGTCCGCAACGCAAACGAAGTGATCCGCACCCTGGCCGATCAGGTGCCCCTGTCCAACGAGACCAAGGTGGCCCTGTCCATCTATGCCCTGACAAACCAGGAATGGGATCGGGCCATCGACCTGCTGGAGAGCATCCCGGCGGGCGAGCGCAAGTCCGGCGATCAGGACCTGTTGACCGAGGCGGTTTTTTCCAAAAAGCTCACCGACGCCCAGTTCGAGGCCCTGTCCGGCGAGCCCATCCTGGCCCGGCGGATCCTGGCTGAATTGCAGTCGGAAAATTCCGACGACACGGTCCGCCTTGTCCGGATCGCGGATGTCTATGTCCAGGCCGGAGCGCCGGCCACGGCCGTGTCGCTCCTCCAGCGGGTGCGCCGGAGCGGCGACTTGTCGGACCTGAGCGCCGATACCCTTCTGCGGATGGCCCAGATCCTGGGCGAGGCCGGCGAACGGGCCGAGGCGAATGATTTGATCGCCGAACTGAAAAAGCGGCCGGATCTGCCTGAAGACCTGGACATCGAGCTGAGCCGCATGCGCCGGTCCTCCGTCCTCGTGCGGGTGCGCGAACTGATGGATCAGCGCCAATATGCCCGTGCATTCGACGTGCTTCAGCCGTTCCTGGAGCCCGGCCGCGAGGACGGTGACATCCTGCGTCTGGCCGGCGAACTCCATCAGCGGGCTGACCTTCCCGAGCGGGCCTTTCTCTACTACGCCCAGGCGCTGGAATTCGACCGGTTGGACCTGTTTGCCATCAAGGGGGCTGTGGGATCCTCCATTCAGGCCGGCGACATCCGTTCGGCGACGGATATTCTCGACAGCGCCCTGACGAACATGCCCGACGAGCCCGACCTCTATATGCTCGTTGCGGATGTGGCGCTGGCGGCTGGCGATAAATTCGCCGCCATCGAGGCGCTCGAAGAGGCGCAGCGGATCAAGACCCGCAGGGAGCGGGACGGTGCGTCCCTCGACACTGGCGATCGGGTCTATCAGTTCGCCGAGAACACGTGGCTTGGCTCGCTGGAACGGCGGCTGGCGTCGGCCGGTTATAACTGGCAGGGCATGACGCTCGCCTCGACCGGGCCGGTGCCGTCGGGCCTGCGCACTGCCACCCCGTCAGCGGTCCTTGATCGGGACATGGCGCTCGAGGGCGCGCCGGATCTGGATGACCGACTGCGTTTGCGGCCTGTGACGCTGGAGCGCCGCGCCGCGGGCCCGGCGGAGGATGGGACCGAAGAGCCCAGCATCATCCTGGCGCAGAACAGTTCTGATCGGGATACGGACTCCTCGGAGCGTATCCGCCGGCTGCTGCGCAATCTGGCCGACGAGGAGCGCCGCCAGGAGCAGCAGAACCGGCCCGAGCGGCGCCAGCAGAACACTGGACAAGGCGGATCCGGCGCGCAGCAGCGCCTGCAGGACTCGCCGCTCAGCCAGCGCAATCGCCGACCCGAGCAGGTCTTTCTGGAAGATCCGTCCGAGCGCGTCGGTCGCTCCTCGGGCGTGCGTCCCCTTGCCCCCCGGGACAATGTCTTTGAGACGAGTTCGGCGGCCCGGTTCGAGCTGTTGACCCCCCCTACCGATCCGGTGGGCCAGCGCCTCACCGACCTGCGGTGGCAGGTGGAGAATGTGGGCTCCCTGGCGCCGGGGTTCCGTACCCGGACGGGTGAGGCGGGCTTCAGCGAACTGCTCGAACTCAAGACCGAGTTGCGCTACGCGTTCGGCTTTGGTCGCAATCCGACAAACCAGGCCCGGGGCTATGTCCAGGTGACGCCCACCTTCCTCAGTGCCCGCGGTGATTTGCAGACCGCGTCCCAGCTCCAGCGATTCGGCGCGGCCGGCACGGTGACGGGCAATCTCGTGGCGGATCCCGATCTGGTCATCGACGAAGCCGCCGCGGGCATCGGCGTGTCGGCCGGTATGACGCGCGGCAATTTATCGGCGGATGTGGGTATCACGCCGCTCGGCTTTGAGCGGGTCAATCTTGTGGGCGGCTTGTCCTATTCCAACGAGGTCGCCGATGGCTGGTTCCTGACCGGCGAATTCTTCCGCCGTGCCGTGACAGACAGCGTTCTGTCCTATGCCGGAGCCAATGATCCGGTGACCGGGGAGACCTTCGGCGCGATCACGCGGACGGGCGGCAAGATCAATGTGGTGCGGGATTTCGGGCGCGGCGGCGTCTATGTCGGCGGTGGGCTCGCCGTCTATGATGGCCGGGACACGGATACGAACAATTATGCGGAACTGACCGGCGGCTTCTATTTCTATCCCATCCAGGAAGAGGATCGGTCGCTTCAGGTGGGTTACAACACCACCCTGTTCGGGTTCGACGAAAACCGGCGCTTCTTCACCACGGGCCATGGCGGATATTTCAGTCCCCAGACCTTCATCTCCGCGTCGGTCCCCGTTGAGTATCGAGGCTCCACCGGCCAACTCAGCTATGGCGTGAACGGTGCGGTGGGCATTCAGTTCTTCGATGAGGACCAAGTCGCGTTCTATCCGGACGATCCGGCGCGGACCGCGGCGGCGATCGCCGCGCTGACCCCCGGCGATCCGGATATCATCATCGATCCGGGGGTCGAAGACACCCTGACCTATGCCGGGCAGGAAACGGTGCAATTCAGCTATCGCTTCGGCGGTGACGTCAATTATCGCCTGGCGGAGCAACTCGAGCTGGAAGGCCGTCTGATCATCGATAATGCCGCGGATTACACGGAAACCATCGGCCGCTTCGGCGTGCGCTACCGGTTCGGGGGAACCGGGCGCCCCACGGGCGAGTGACGTCTCGACGGCGCCGCAGCCCCGCTCCCGACCCCGTCGATACGGTCATGTTCGCCGGAGTCATTGGGCGCCGAAACCGAATCCTGGCATTTGACAGTCAACAGTGTGTTTTGCGCAAAGTGGGGCGCGCCGGACCGAAGGGGGCGGCCGCACCGCGGGGCCGGACGGGCCCGGCGCCAAAAGACAAGCCCATCGGTGATTGCCACCGACCGAACACGGACCCATGGCCATGGATGAATATCAAATCCGCGCTCAGTTGAAGCACCGGTTCCACCCCCAGTGGCGGGACCTGTTCATCAGCATGCTCGAACAATTCGACGACCCCCGAGAATGTGCAGAGTTCATGCGGGGCGCCGGCGGCCAGATCGCGGAAAGTGCGGATCTGGGCGCCACGAAATCGCTCAGCGACCTGCAACACGCCCTCAACGACTATTTTCATGTGACGGAATGGGGCTGGGTTACCATGGACGAGCAGGAGGATTTTCTCTGGCTCACCCATGGGGGCTTTCCGGCCATCGGCCTGGAGGTCGCCGGACCCGAACGCGCGGTGATTCAGATTCTGGAAGGGTTCTACACCAGCCTTCTGAACCGCCTCGCGGGCACGGATGATTTCGAAGCCAAATGCGTCGAGTTCCCCTCATCGACCCTTCAGCCCGTCACCATCGCCTATGGCGACCACTGACCGCGACGCAGGCTCACAGGGTTCGCTCACAGGGCCATGGTCATCGCCGCGAGGGATGAAAACATCAGCAGACTAGCGCTGTAATAGTCGTCGAAACGGCTGATGGTCGGGAAGCGCACGGCCTCGGCATCGCGCAGCCGCTGATCGTCCAGATAAAGCGCGAAGCGCACAAGCTGGCGGGTGGCCAAGAAGCCGTTCGATGCCCGATAACGGGCTGTTTCGCCGGTGATTGGATCGATCCAGCTCGGCGGCGGTGCGTTGCGCGGTACCTGGGACCAGGCGTCGGCGAAGCGTTCCAGATCCGCCCGGCCCTTATGGCCTCCCCATGCGAGATAAAGCGGCACCCGGATGGCGTCATATCCGAAGCGGGTCGGCCAGTCCGGGGCCGGTGTCAGCGTGCCGCGGGAGGTGAGGGCGATCCAGTCCACGGGCAGCCTCTGATCCCCGAAGCTGGCGCTGCGCACGAGGGACAGACAGCCCCGATAGGCCTCGGTCCAGATCGGGCGTCCGGTATGGGCCGCGATGGCGTCGAGGGCCGGGAACAGGCAATAGGACGGGTTGAGGATCCGCACCCCCTTGTTGCGAAACCCTTGAACGCCCGGGAGCACGAGAACCCGCCCGGCGAACCGGTCCAGGACCAGCCGCTCCAGGGACTGGATGATCTCGTCGGCGGACGCCTGGTAGGCCGGGCTTTGCCACAACTCCGCACCCAGCAAAAGCGCCCAGCTGATCAGAAGATCGCCGTCGGTCGCGTTGTTGGGATCGGGCACAGGCCCTTGCGGGTGGTTGACGTCCCATTTCCAGGAAAACAACCGGTCGCGGCGGCGCAGATGCCCGCGCGTCCAGTTCCAGATCATGTCGAAGGAGGCCTGGTCATTGGCGAAGACCGCGAACAGCATGCCGGTGCCCTGACCTTCCGTGTGGGATACGTTTTCGTTGCCCGTATCCAGGATCCGACCGTCTTCCAACATGAACTGCTGCTTGTACTGCCCCCACTGGCGTTTGAACTGACCCAGGCTCTGGGCGCTCGCCGGTGCCGGCAGGGCCGACCCGAGGATCAGGCCCAGGGCGAGGAGGGCGGCAAGGCCCGCAAGGGCAGGGCGTCCCTTTGCAAACGTGATCATCGACTCATACCCACTGCGCGCCGTCGCGCAGCGTCCCGTAAGGGACATCGGCGCGGCTGTTTGAACCGTGTTGGTCGGTGCGGCTTTCGCCCCCGGCAAGGCCGGACCGTTGGTCGAGAAACAATGAGGCTGGCTCGATGGCGGGCCCAACCCGCCATCACCATTTGGAAACCTGATTTACCATTCGTTTAACGGCAAAAAATGTGAGCGTGCATTAAGGTTTGGCGCGGTCGCTCCCCATCGTGCCGCCAATGACCGTGATCGCCGGCCGCCATCAGCGCGGGCTGACGCGGATCACCTGACCTTCGGTGCTGTCGGTCAGAAGGTAGATCGAGCCGTCCGGTCCCACCCGGACGTCGCGAATGCGCTCTGCGATATCGGCGAACAGGATTTCCTCCTCACCGATTTGCGTGCCTTCCAGGTCAAGACGACGCACATCGCCGGGCACCAGCCCGGCGATCAGCAGATCGCCGGACCATTCGGCGAAGGCTTGCCCGCGATAAAGATCCATGCCGGCGGGCGCGATGGACGGCACCCAGACCTTAAGGGGCTGTTCCAGACCGGCGCGTTCCGTGAACGGGGTGATCAGCGCGCCGGAATAGTCGACGCCGTAGCTGATGATCGGCCAGCCGTAATTGCGTCCCTTGAGGACCAGATTGACCTCATCGCCGCCGCGGGGGCCGTGCTCATGGGCGAAAACCCGGCCGGTCTGACGGTCGACAACGATGCCCTGGGGATTGCGGTGCCCGAAGCTCCAGATCTCGTCCCGCGCGTCGTCTTGGTCGACAAACGGATTGTCCCCCGGGACCGTCCCGTCATCGTTCAACCGAACGATGGTGCCGAAATCCGTGTTCAGGTTCTGGGCCTCTTCCCGGAAGTCGAAGCCGTCGCCCAGGGTGAGGAGCAGGGTCCCGTCGCCCAGAAAGGCCATGCGGCCCCCGTAATGGGCCATCGTGTCTTTCGAAGGCGATGCGGTGAAGAGCACTTCAAGGCCCGAGAGGCTTGCGCCGTTAAAGCGGGCACGGGCCAGCCGCGTCCCGTTCGCATCGGGCGTGCCATGGGCATAGGTCAGGTAGAGCAGGCCGTTGCGCGCGAATGCCGGATGCGGATGAACCTCGAACAGCCCCCCCTGGCTGCCGTCGAGAACCGCAGGCACGCCGGTCACGGGGGCCGGATGCAGCGCCCCGCCGCGAATCACCCGCAGCCGGCCGGGCCGTTCGGTGACCAGCATGGATCCATCGGGCAGAAAGGCCATGCCCCAGGGATGATCCAGTCCCTCGGCCACAACGTCGTAACGGAAGCGCGGATCCGTGGAGGTTCGCTCGCCCGGCGTCTGGGCGGAGCCTTTGGTCGGGGCCAGGGTCAGGGCCATCACCAGGGCCGCAAGGCATGCCGGCGCGAAGCGAGCGGGTGAAAAACGGCGCAATTCGGCCCGGTTCATGGGGACCTCCCGTGGGAAAAAAGGCAAGGGCAGCGGACCACCCCATCAGTTCTCTGGCCAGGGAAGCAGATCTGGCCCAGGATGTCAGCGTCGGAGTTGCGCCCGCCCGGGATGGGCGGCGCGATTGCCCATTAGCATTGAACCGCCGGGGAGGGCGTAACATGGGGTTCGTGAGGGTGGTGATCGGATTTGTGCTGGCCTGGGCCGTGGGCCTTGTGGTGTTCAGCGTCACCCATACCCAGTTCGTCATTCAGCGGATGACCGGGCTTGGCGTGCCCATTTCGATCCAGGAGCGGCTGGATTGGACCATGACGGATCTTGTGGGGCTCAACGACTTCTCCGCGCCCTCGGAGATTTTGCCGGTGATCCTGTTGATCGCGCTTCTGGTCGGGTTCGGGGTTGCAGCGGGGCTCACGCGTCTCTTTCGGGGCCTGAGACTGCCCGTCTTTCTCACGGCGGGTTTTTGCGCCGTGGTCGCCCTTTTGTTGGTGCTGGAAACGGCGCTGGGCCTGATGCCGATCGCAGGCGCGCGGGGGCTCGGGCCGCAGCTCGTCCATGGCCTGGCCGGTCTCGTGGCGGGCGCCGTGTTCGTCACCCTGACGGCCCCGCCACGCCGGGCGTCCGCCTGACCCGGGTTTTCAGGCTGCCTTCAAGCTGGCGGGAATGTCCGCGCCGGCTGTCGCGTGCCCGAACAGGAAGCCCTGGCCGTAATGGCACCGCAGGCCCCTCAACACATCCCGCTGTTCCGTCGTCTCCACCCCTTCGGCCACCACCAGCATGTTGAAGCTCCGGGCCAGGTCGATGACCGCCTTCACCAAGTGGTAGTCGTCCCCCTCGTCTGTGATGTTGCGCACGAAACTCTGGTCGATCTTGATGGAGTCCACGGGCCAGGACCGCAGATGCTTCAGGCCGCCATAGCCGGTGCCGAAATCGTCGAGGGCGATCCGGGCCCCGCGTTCTCGCAAATCCTTCAGCGAGGCGAAGACCTGATCGTCTTCCTCGCCCATCACCACGGTCTCGGTGACCTCGATTGTAATTGACTGCCAGCCCAGGCCTCTATCCACGAGAATCTGTTCCATGTCGGACACAAAATGGGAATCCGTCAGGTCATAGGCCGTGACATTCATGGCAATGCGCAACGGGTTGGACGAACAGACGCGCCAGGCCGCCAGATCCTGTGTCGCTTGCAGAAAGAGGGCGCGGGTCAGTTGCGGCGAGACGGCTCGGTCCCGGAAGGCGGCTTGGTAATCCTTGGGCAGAACAACGCCCCTTGTGGGATGATGCCAGCGGCACAGAACCTCGAAGCCGACCAGCGTACCGTCTTCCAGTGACACTTGAGGCTGATAGTAGGGAACAAACTCATCTCGCTGAATGGCGGTCAGGATCTGGGTGCGGAAGGACGGCATATTGTGCGTGGAGCACAGCGTGTTGCTGAACACGGTGGTCTGGTTCCGGCCGTTTTCCTTCGATGCGTAGAGCGCCACATCGGCCAAATGGTTCAATTCTTCGAGTGAGGACGCATGATCCGGAGTGTAGGCGATCCCGATGCTCGCCCGGCCCAATTCCTGCTTGTTCAGGCGGTTGGCTGTCTCTGCAAAGCCAGCCCGCAGCCTACGGATCATCCCTTCGACCGAATTCGTTTGGGCCCTGTCGGCGGAAACATAAACGGCAAATTGGTCGCCGCCGAGCCGGCCCACCAGGGCATCCTCATCCTGGATGGTTCCGAGGACTTCGCTGAGCGCCGTTAAGTAGGTGTCCCCGAACCGGTGTCCGTATCGTCCATTGATGGATCTCAAATTGTCTACGTCAAACAGAATGAGGCTACCCCGGGTGCCGGCCGGAAGGTTCTGCATTCTCTCAGCGACCCGTGTGCGGAAGGTCGAGGCATTGAGCAAGCCGGTGAGCCCATCCCTTTGCGCCAGGAAGCTGAGGGCGTTGGCCCGCCGCTCTAGCGTGTTCAGTTCCTCTGTAAGGCGTTGTTTGGCTTTATGGGACTTGAGGATCTCTATGGCGATACGACCAAGGCGAATAAGATCCGCACGCTGATGCGTATGAAACCGGCGAGGCTCCATGTCGATGGCACAGAGGGTCCCCACCCGCAAACCGGGATCAGTTTCAAGGGGCGTGCCCATATATGCCCGAATGTTCGGTTCGCCCGTAACGAGAGGAAGATTTCGGAAGCGATGATCTTCCAGGGCATTTTCGACGATCAACGGCTCGCTGCTCATGATGCAGTGGGTACAGAAGGAGTGTTCCCGCGGGGTGCGGGACGTCCCGTCCAGCCCCACCTGGGCGGCAAAGCGCTGCTCGTCCTCGCTCACGATCGAGACGAGAGCGACGGGAACCTCCAACAGGCGAACTGTCAAATCACAGATGGCCTGTAGTTCGGCGATGGGCGTGTCGAACGGGATCTTGAGGCGCTCCAGCTCCGCTAGACGATCGCGCTCGGCCCGCTCTGCGGTATGTGCTGTCTGAGGTCCCATGACACGGTAACCTACACGCAGAGGCTTACGGTCCGTTTAATGGCGGATACAACGCCCGGTCGTGATCTCCGATTTGGCCTCACGAGCGCGCCGAGTGGTTCGGCCAACACGGATGACACCGCGATCCGTGGGCATCCGTTTGGAAAAGCCGAACCACCACAAAGACTGAGCGAGTGGCTAGGCCCAACGCGCAGGATACGAAGCGTTGGAGTCTCACCACTCCTCCCCGATCACGATCGATTACATGGCTGTGAACGGCGGCTCCCCCGCCTGGGCCTGTGCGACGCCTTGCCCTATGACTGGCGCGGTCAACACGCCCGGTCGTTCGTGCCCTTCGAAAAGGGTGCTCAACCCGCGCCGGTGCCCCTTAAGAGGAGCGATCCGATGAGAGTCAAAGCTGCCCATGTCTTTGTCTTCGCCTGTGCCGCCGTGCTGGCTGCCCTGGCATTCCAGGTTACGCCGTCCCCTGCCGAAGAAACGCGCTTCAAGCCCTATGCGGCGGACTCCTTTGCCGCTGCGCAGGATGCCGGCAAAACCATCCTGGTCGATGTCTTCGCCACCTGGTGCCCGACCTGCAAACGCCAGGAACCCATCCTTGCAAGGCTGGCGGCGGACCCGGCCCTTTCCGATGTGATGCTCTTCCGGGTCAACTGGGACAAGGACAAGGATTTCGTCCGAGAACACCGTATTCCCCGCCAGTCCACGATTTTGGTGTTCAAAGGGGACACCGAGGCCGGCCGGTCCGTCGCGGAGACCCGGGAGACCGAACTGCGCCGCTTCGTTCTCGACGCCATCGCCGAGCCCGCATCCGTAGACTGATCGTAGCCGAACACGATGGGTGAGGGGGGACCGGCCGGTCCCCCCCGTTCCCATGACGCCGGTTTCCCCTTCCGTGATGCGCGTGGCCGGTCCGCGCGGGAAAGGCCCATCCATGTCACCGCAGGACATTGTCTTCAGCTTCGGGGCCGGAGCGCTCACGCTCCTCAATCCCTGCGTTCTTCCGCTGTTGCCCATTCTGGTGGCTTCGGCCCTGCGGGAGTCCGCCCTGGGACCGTTTGCGCTGGGTCTTGGGCTCACGGTGTCTTTCACGCTGTTCGGGATCCTGATCACCGCGTTCGGCTACCAAATCGGCCTCTCGGCCGATGGAGTGCGGGTCGTGGCCGCCGCGATCCTCATTCTGTGCGGTGTGATCCTTTTGGTGCCCCAGGCCCAGCGGGCCTTTTCCTCCCTGACGGCGCCGATCGCGGCGGGAGGCAATTCCCTGCTTGCGCAGGTGTCCGGTGACGGGGTGGGCGGACAGTTTCTGGTGGGCACCTTACTCGGGGCGGTCTGGACCCCGTGTGTCGGCCCGACCCTTGGCGCAGCGATCTATGCCGCGTCCCAGCAGGACAATCTCGTCGGCGCGAGCCTTGCGTTTTTCGTGTTCGGCTTAGGGACCGCCACCGCCTTTTGCCTGTTCGCCTATGGCTCCCGCAGGGCCCTGGGGCAGCGCAAACAGGCCTGGGCATCGGTGGCGAAATGGAGCAAGCCGGTGCTGGGCGGCTCACTCCTCCTGGTGGGGATCATGATCCTCACCGGATTGGACAAGCGCCTGGAAAGTGCGGCGCTATCCGTCATGCCCGAATGGCTGCTCAATCTCACCACGTCCCTATGAGCCCGTGGTTGGCCATTAAGACCGTGGTTTGTCATTAAGACCGTGGTTGGTCGGGGAGGCGGGCAACGCAGGCTCAGGCGCTGCGTGCCACCGCCCCCGCATTTGCGGCCGCGGCCGGCGGGATCAGGCTGTCCACGACCTTGGCCGAACACACCACACCCGGCAGTCCGGCGCCCGGATGGGTGCCCGCTCCGACGAGGTAGAAGTTCTTCAAGCCTTCGGAGCGGTTGTGGAAGCGGAACCAGGCCGACTGGCTGAAATAGGGGGCCACGGAAAAACCGGCGCCGCCTTCGCTCAGATAGTCGTGTTTGAAATCCTCCGGGGTCATCCAGAAATCCGAACGAATGGTTTCGGACAGACCGGGCAGCATGGTCTCGTCGAGCGCCCGGACAATCCGGTCGCGCAGACGTT
Source organism: Alphaproteobacteria bacterium (assembly GCA_050331455.1). GTDB lineage: Bacteria > Pseudomonadota > Alphaproteobacteria > JAJFIK01 > JAJFIK01 > CAYUYV01. The sequence goes on along the minus strand of JBHJGV010000064.1, from coordinate 27,869 downwards.
TGCCTTCCACCGACCAGTCGATATCCGCATTCAGATTGGGAACCGGGCAGAGCACGTAATAGGAATCGCAGCCTTCCGGCGCGAAGCTTGGATCGGTGGCCGTGGGCCGGTGGACATAGAGGGAAAAATCCTCCGGCATGGTGCGGCCATGGAAGATTTCCTTCAACAGCGGCTTGAACCGCGGGCCCAGCCAGATCGTGTGGTGTTGAACGTCGGAATACTGACGGTTCGTTCCGAAATAAAGGACATAAAGGCCCATGGAGAGCCGCCCCATGCCATGCTTTGCCCGCAGGGTCATGGGCTGGTTCCGCTTCGGCACCATTTCCTTATAAACATGCATGGGATCGCCGTTCGAGACGACGATATTGGCGTTCACGATCCGCCCGTCTTCCAACTCGATTCCGCGGGCTTCGCCATTGTCGATGCAGACTTGCTTCACCGTGGTGTTGAGATGCATCCGCACCCCTTCCTCCTGGGCGAGGCGCACGAGGCCTTCGACCAGGGCACCGGTGCCGCCCATGGTGAAATGGACGCCCCATTTGCGCTCCAGGAAATGGATCAGCGTGTAAATCGAGGTGGGCTCGAAGGGGTTGCCGCCCACCAAAAGCGGCTGGATGGAGAAGGCCTGCCGCAGTTTCGGGTTCTTCAGGTACCGGCTGATAAGCTGCCAGACGCTCCGATAATTCTCCAGGCGGATGAGATGGGGGATCTGCTGGACCATGAAGCCCAGGCTGTGGAACGGCTGATCGGCAAGCTTCGTGAAGCCGACATTGAAGATCCGCTCCGAATGGGCGAGCAGTTTCAGGTAACCGTCCGCATCCGCCTCATTGAACTTGCGGATCTCCCGCAGGGTATCCTCGATGGTTCCGCCATAGTCGAAGTGGCTGCCGTCGGAAAAGCGAAAGCGGTACCAGACATTAAGCGGACGAAACTCTATATAGTCCTCAAGGCGCTTATCGAAGAGCGTGAAAAGTTCTTCGAACAGGAACGGTGCGGTGATGACCGTAGGACCGGCATCGTGTTTGAAACCGTCCCGTTCGAACACCTGGGCCCGCCCGCCCGCCATGCCGGTCCGCTCAAAGACCTCCACCTCATAGCCCTTCGCGCGCAGGCGCAGCGCCGCCGCCAGGCCGCCGAAGCCGGCACCGATCACAACCGCCCGGCCGGCTCCTTCCGCGCCATCGCTGGTAGACTGCACCGCAAAGCCCTCAAGGGCCGGCTTGACCAAAGGTTCCGCCATCGTCGTCTGCCTCTCGCTTCTTCACCCTGTCCTGTGCGGACAAAGACTGCCAATCCTATGCGCCCTTTCAGCCCGGCGCGTCCCAAGCCTGACTGCGGGGGGCTGGTTCCGATGCAACTCGCCCAGGGCCAACCTGCCTCGGGAGTGTACCGGAAGCGTCCAACCGATCGAAAAGCGGATTGCCGCTGACCGCCCGGGGCATGGACGGTCAATGCCGGCGCGATCCGTCCGGCCATCGCGACGCTCGAACACTTCATTTAGGCCGCATGCGCGTCTCGACACGCCTTGCCTTTCCGTGGGGTTGCGAACACGATGCGACAGCGCGGCGGGACGATGTGCGCCATGGTCGAGGGGGTGCAATTTCTTGGCGATGGCGCGTTCAATCTGGACATGCAAAGCCCGACGGAGCAGGGCCTCGGAGAAAAAACGATGGGGGATATGAGCGGTACCGCGCAAGGTCTGCGTGTGACGGGAACCCCAGCCATGGATGCCGCGGACATGGATCGTTGGGTCGTCCGTATCGACACCCGCCTTGAGCAGTTGACCCGCTATCCCGGCCAACCCGCCCAGGCCTTGTGCAACGCGATCCGGCACAGCATCCGCGCGCCGGGCAAGCGCTTGCGGGCCCTTCTCCTGCTTTCTGCGTTTCGGGAATTGACACCGGACCGTGCTGCCGCCGGGGCGGGAGGCGCGGCCTTTTCGGATGCGGTCGTCGATCTCGCCTGTGCCGTGGAATTCATCCATGCGGCTTCGCTCATCATCGATGATCTTCCCGCCATGGACGATGCGTCCCTGCGGCGGGGGCAGCCGGCCAATCATGTGCTGTTCGGCGAAAGCACCACCATCCTGGCGGGGATCTCCATTCTCTCACAGGCCTTCGGCATGATCGCCGCCAGTCCCGCCGGAACGCCCGCAGCGCGGAACCGGTTCGTGAGCGCGCTCAGCGATGCTGTCGGGGTCGGGGGGCTTGCCGCCGGTCAGTTGGCCGATCTGGGGCGCGCGGACGACACGGCCGGTCCGTCTCTCGATTCGATCCACGCCCAGAAGACGGGCGCGCTCTTCGCCGTCGCGGCGGAGGGCGGCGGCCTCATTGCCGGGGCAGAGGCGGATCTGTGCGCCCGCCTCCATGGGCTGGGGCTGTCCATCGGCCTTGCCTTCCAGGCCTTCGACGATGTGCTCGACGCCGCCGGATCCGCGCAACATATGGGCAAGGATGTGGGGCAGGACCGGCGCCTCGGCGATGAAGGCGGGACCGTCGCGCTGGCCCGTGCCGGAGCCGCCATCCGCGATCACCTCCAGGACGTAGAAAATCAGGTCAATGTCTTATGTCGCGGCCAGGGTGCCCTGCGGGCCTATACGCGTCATTTACGCGCAGCGCTCGATCGTTACCTGAGGCTTTGCGACCGGTAAGGTCCGATCTTCCGGCAATCCGCTTCTTTCTTTTTCAGGACACCACAGATCATGGCGCTCAGTGGCGGGGTCTCCAGAACCGACGGGTCCAGACCCCTGCTCGAGGTCGAGGATGTCCATGTGCGCTACGGCGCCCGGGCGGTCATCGCCGGCGTGAGCCTTGCCATCCGACCCGGTGAAATCTATGGGCTGTTGGGGCCGAACGGGGCCGGTAAATCGACTCTCATGAAGGCGATCTGCGGCCGGGCGCGCCTGTCCAGCGGTCATATTATCGTGCGCGGCAAGCCGGTGCGTGCCGGGTGGCGGTCCGGTTCCCATGTGGGGCGGGTCTCCCAGCAGGTGGCCCTCTTCGATCATCTGACGGTCCGGGAAAACCTAACCACCTTCGCCAGACTGTTCGGGCTCGGCGGACGGCGGCTGAAGGAGCGGGTCCGCGACGTGACGGAGCGTTTCGACCTGGGCGCCTTTGCCGGCACCGTGGCCGCGCGCCTGTCCGGCGGCCAGCGTCAGCGGTTGCACATTGCCGTCACCCTGCTGACCGAACCTGACGTTTTGATGCTGGACGAGCCGACGGTCGGCGTGGATCTCGCCTCGAAGCAAAAGCTTTATGCCGTTCTGAACGATCTGGCCCGGGACGGCATGGCCATCGTGGTGACGACCCACGACCTGCCGGAGGCGCGCATCCTGTCCGATCGGGTGGGCATTCTGGTGGACGGGCGCCTCGTTGCCGAAGGCCCGCCGGATGTGCTGATCGAGGACCATTTCAAGGGATTGCGCCGCACCCGGATCTGTATCCGGCCGGGCGCGGTCGAGGCCGAAGCCATTGTCCTGTCCGGTCTTGGTCTCGCCCGCATCGGCGCCACCGAATGGACCGGGTTTCTGGACGAGGCCCGGGACCTCCCGAGCCTGTTCGACCATGTGCAGCGCTATACCCATTTGATTACGGAACTTGTGCTCAGCCGGCCGGACCTTGAAGACCTGTTCGGGATCTGGCAGCAGGGCGAGGCCATTGCGGACAGGTCTGAGGACGACACGGCCGGACCGTCCGCCGGCGTGACCAGCCTCGTGCAGTCGGGCGACGCCCTCGCTGCGGCCATGGAGCATGATTTCCTGCCGGAGGACGTGTGTCCGGACCGCGCTCTGGAAAGGATGGTGCCGTGATGCGCTATGTCGTTGCAAAGGCCCTGGCCCTGGGTCTGTTTCGCGACCTTGGCGCGCTGGCCATGGCCTTTCTGCTGCCGCCGGCCGTTTTTGTCATCTTTGCCCTGATCTTTTCCCGGACCGCAGGCGCCGACATTCAGGTGGGCGTGGCCATTGCCGATCTGGTGGAAAGCGCGGATACCCAATCCATTCGGGACTCCGTGACGGGCGCCTCGACGGTCCGCCTTGTGCCGCCGATCCACAACGCCCGCGCCGATGTCGAAGCCATGCTGCGCCGGGGCGAGGCCGATGTCGGTTTGGTGATCGGGGCCGCCGAGGGTCCGGGGGCGCCGCCCTCCCTCCAGGTTCTGATCAGCCCGGCACGGGATATTGCCGGAACCGTGCTGAGCGGCACGGTCCGGCAGGCCATGATCGACCTGCTGGGTGCCGATATGCCGCCTCTTCCTGTTACGGAGGAACGGGTCGGGCGCGATACCCCGGTGCCGGCCAGCATTCCCTATTATGCCGCCGCCGTGGCCATGTTGTTCCTTTTGCTGGCCGCTTGCCAGGGCGCTTTGAGCCTGCATGAGGAGCGCGAATCCGGCCTGCTGGAGCGCATGGGCAGCGGACCGGGCGGGATCGGACCGGTGATCGATGGCAAATTCCTCTATCTGACCCTTCAGGGCACGGTGCAGGTCGGCGTCATCTTCGCCGTCGCCGCTTTCGGGTTCGGGGTGGAAATCTGGCCGGTCTTCGGCCCCTGGCTCTTCACGACGGTCTTGTGCGCCGCCGCTGCGGCAGGGCTCGGCCTGTTTTTTGTTGCCCTGTGCCAGACCCGCCGGCAGGCCATGACGGCGGGCAACATTCTGGTCATGATCCTCTCGGCGCTCGGCGGCAGCATGATCCCGCGCTTTTTCATGCCGCCGGAGATCCAGACCCTGGGCTGGGCGACACCCAACACCTGGGGCCTCGAGGCCTATGGCATCCTGTTGTGGCGCGGCGATACGCTGAGCGCCCTGGTTCTGCCCTGCGGTCTTCTGGGCGGGGTCGCCCTGGCGGGGCTGCTGGGCGCCCGGATCGCGGCGGCCCGCTGGGCCTGACGCAGGACTCCTGACGCAGGACTGGCACCCGCCGGGCCGGCCATTTGGGGATGAATACGGCAAGGAGATCAGTGGACCGATGGACGTCAACGGACCAATTGCATGGGGCTTGATGGGCCTTCTGTTTGTGATGGCCTTTTTCGGCATGGAAGCCGCGGCCTGGATCATCCACCGCTACATCATGCATGGTCCGCTCTGGGTGCTGCATCGCTCCCACCACGAGCCGCGCCAGGGCCCGTTCGAGCGCAATGACTGGTTCGCTGTCCTGTTCAGCCTTCCGGCCGTGGCGGCCATCTTTGTTGGCTTTCGGGGTGTGGATTGGTTGTTGCCCATCGGGTTCGGGATCAGCGCCTATGGTCTCGCCTACGTCCTCGCCCACGACGTGCTGGTGCATCGGCGGATCAGGCTGCTTGGCGTTCCCAAATCCGGATATCTCGCCCGGCTGCACGAAGCGCATATGCTGCACCACGCCGTGCGGGAGCGGACCGGCGGGGTCTCGTTCGGGTTCCTCTATGCTCCGGACACGCAGCATCTGCGCCGGATGCTCGACGCCCGCAAGGCCGCCCCGCGCTTCAAGGAGACGGTATTTTAGGGGACGCCGTCGATCGTGATGTCGTCCCCGCTTCGCCGTCGGCTCCGTGGAGGGCTGTCTCAACCCGGCGGACCGCGTCAAAAAAGGCTGTCCGGGCTTCCAACGCATACGGATTTTCCAGCTCGATGGCCCGGAACAGCTCGGCGCTGTCATCGGCGATGAACCCCACGGCCCGCCGCAGCAGATCGTAGCTCACGGTCGTCTGTTCGAAATTGTCGAGTTCAAGACCCAGCAGAGTCTTACCGATCAGGTGGGTGATGCCCTGGACATAGGCCAGTTCCCGGTCGTGACGCTCCGGCGTTGTCTCGATGGCGACGAGGCCCAGATGTCGGCGGCAGAAGCGGGCCACCAGACCGCTGCGACGTCCCCGAACCGCACAAATGCTGATCTTCATGCCCTCAATGCCATGGCGCGCGCTTTGGGGGCCGAACAGGGGATGGGTACAGACGATGTCGGCATGGGCCGGCAGAAGCCGGGAGAGAAGCTGCGCCGGCTTCACCTTCACCGAGCCCACATCGAGGACGAGGGCGCCTGGGCTGACATGGGGCGCGATGGTGCCCACCACGGTCTCCATCGCCTGAACCGGGACGGCCACGACGACAACCGGCTGGCGCGCCGCCTCCACAAAAGTGCCCGCTTCAACCGCGAGACGATCGGCAATATCCGTCAGGTCCGGACGCCGATCCGCCAGAACGACTCGGAACCGGTTGCGCAGGAACGGGACCATGAATTGGCCGAACGCGCCGGCGCCGATCAGGCCGAGGGAGGGGCGGTGAGGGGAAGGCGCGGTGACGGGAGGAGGGGGCAGGGACATGGCAAGCGCAACCGTCTTGAAGACATCAAGGCTGAGGGCCGGTGCCGTGCGCACGCCCTGACGCGTCGAGACACAGGCCGGTGACCGTATCGGAATGCGCTGTGGTCGGACAGAACGGGCCCGATTGCAAGCCCCGTCTTAGCGGCTGCGCGCCCAGGCCATCGAACCTGTGTCCGGGCTGAGCCGGATGGACAGGAGTATGGCAAGATAGCTGGCAAAGCTGACGGGCATGGCAACGGCAAGCTGAGCCATCATGGCCCGGCTGACCGGCGGTTTACCCTCATTGGCGATCAGAGACGGGAACTTTTTTTGGAGTTCGGCGGAGCCGGCGTCGACCCGGCGGCGCACCTTGCGCAGGTTTTCCAGACCCTCGGGCAATGGCCAGAAGAAGCGGGCCGGCACGGCGATGCGTTCTTCCGGCGTGAAATGAAGGCGGACAAACGCATCGTCGTTGATGATGCTCGGAAAGTCGCCCCAACGGGCCCGGCCCGCCGCATTGACCGCATAGACGCCGCATCCCGGAACGTCATCGGTCATGAAGGGCAGGCGGCTCCAGACCCGCCCATAGATCCGGGTGGCGAGACTGCGCCCGGGCAAGACCGTGATCGTCCCACTGCCATAGGCCGGCTCTGGCCGGTCGAGGGCTCGCCAAAGCTGCGCGACAAGCGCCGGCTCGACGGTGACGTCCGCGTCCACATAGAGCCGAACCGTTCCCGTCGCAGCCGCATCCCCGGCATTCAGCGCCGTCAATTTGCCGGCCGTGTCCAGTTCCAGAAGCTGTAAATGCCACCCCTGGCTCTCGGCCATGCCGGCGAACTGTCGCACGATGGCGCCGGTGTTGTCCGTGCAGCCATTGGCAACGACGATGACCTCCAGGGGCAGACCGGCGAGGTCCGCAGGCAAGTCCGATTGGAAAATCGAATGAAGACAAGCGCCAATATACGCTTCTTCATTACTGGCGGGAATGATGATGCTTAACATCGTTATACGCTCCAGGACGGGCCGGCGGCGACCCCGTTCACTTGTGAATGACCGCACGGACTGCATCGATCAGGCGGTCTTCGGCGAATGGGCCCAGGGCTTTGGTTTTCCCGGTGTTGCCCAGGATCGCGTCGATCAGTGGGCCAACTTCGTGAGCCTGGTCGGCGATGAACACGCCAGGCCGGGTTTTGAAATGATCCACCGTTGCGAGCTGGTGATCATTGCGATGTTCGCGCAAGGCAAGCCGGCGCGGCATCACCAGCACCGGCTTGCTGCGCATCAGCGCCGAAATGATGGAGCCGGTACCGGCATGGGCGACGATCAAGGTGGCCTCGTCGCAATAGCGCTCGAAATCGGCCGGTTCGATCCGCGCGGACCATTTGAAGTGGCGTGGGGCGTAGTTGTCCGGGCCGAGATCCGAAATCTGACCGAACACGTCCACCGATGGGTGATCCTTGGCCCAGGCGTCGACAGCCATGACCAGACGGTCGAAGGTCAATTGCGTCCCGACAGTGACGAAAATCATAAAACTGCACCGCGATAGAGGGGCCCGGGTCTCCTGTCCTCCCCAGCGAGATGATGCCACTGGGTGAGCCAGAGAGTACAATACCGCCCCGCAAGCTCTCCGGAAAGGGACAGACTTTCGGCATTTGCGACGCTGTCGACCCATATGGTCCGCGCCCCGAAGAGCTTCCCGAAGCGCACCGCAAAATACCCCGGTGCCGCGCCGGTCGTCACGATAACATCCGGCCGGATGCGCAGCACGAGCAGGAGAACCATGACCATTTGTTTGGCCAGCAGCCAACGGTCCCATCGGCTGGCATCAGTGACGACAAAAAACCGAGGGTCCGGTGCTTCCGTGTCGACGGGGTCGCGCTTTACTTCGTCAAGATAGCCGCCGTCGGTCGTGACATAGCTGACGGCGCACCCGGCCCATGCGGGCCGGAGACGGCGCAGCTCCACCCAATGGCCGCCCCGTGACGCGATTGCCATCACTTTCGGACAGGTCTTGGCGCGGCTCGTCTTCAGGATCCCCTCCCGGTGATGGTCATGTGCCCGACACGCCTCTCGGCCTATGCGGGTGGGCTTTTCACAATCAATCCGTAGAAAAGCGGTACGTCACCTTACGGACGGTATACACGGTCTCCACAATTTTCACAGCCCGTGTCGGGTCCAGTCCCCCCCGAAAAGTTTCCATCGCAAAGGCGAACGGCCCTGACGTGCCGGTGAGGCACCAACATCAAGAGGGGAAAGTCTAACCTGTTCGCTGGCCCTGTGGATAAGTCGCACCGTCCCACCCGTTTCGTCTTGTCAGTGGATGTAGCGTTCCGTATGGGAGGCATGGGTTTTGTGCCGAGCATCCCGTCCGATCTTGTAACGGGTCCGACCACGTCGTGAGACAGATACGGGCTGTTCCCAACGACCCGCCCGGTCGCTCCTGGTGAGACCTCAACCCCGGAATACACGCCCTGTTATCTCCGCTTTCCCCAAAAGCGAATACCTCCCTATTCATTCATGCACAGCGTTTCTTGAGAACTGTACAAAAAACATCCGACCCCGCAATCAGGAAATGAACATGTCTTTTTGGACAGAAAACAAAGGGTTGCATGAAGCGGGCCACTGAACTGGCCGCAAAGACGGCGACGGTCAAAGGCGTTGTTCCTCCCGACGAACCCGGTGGCCTGCTTTGCCATTGACAGCGGCCGCTCGAAACGGCACGCGGAGGATGCGGGGTCGGGACGGGTGCATCTGTTGTGACCTGACCGTCACGACGCCATCCATGATGCGACCCGCGCACACCCCTGCGAGGGTCCGGGGAGACACCGATGAGCACACCTTACGATTGGGGCACGGTTCTGATCTTTGTGGGGATCGTGATCTTGTTTTTTCGGCGGCAGCAGCAGGGACGCGAAGAAGACTTATCCCGCTATATCCTGGCCTCTATTGGCTGTGCCCTTGCCAATTATTTCGGCAATGAGGGTTATCACATCGCTGGACTGAGCCTGATCGGCGCCGTTCTGTTTTATATTTACTTCTATATTTACACACACCGGTCGGTGTCGGACGACGGTTGAGGCGGTGCGGCAAACCGCTCTCGGTTTCAGACACCCATCGATTATCGGCCGTGCGTGCCTTTTTGGGGACGCCGCACGGCCGCAGTTTTTGTCCAGAGTGTCTCCGGTTCAGATCGTCATGGCTGGGATTGCCCTGCGCCACCGTCCGCTTCCATCTGCTCGCGCTGGCGTTGAATTTCTTCGCGCCGTTGGGCCATGAGAAGCTCCACATCGCTGAAATCGCCGAACAGATCAATGCGAGAGTTGAAGATGAGCTGGTCGATAATCCGCTGGGACCGGAACGTATTACGCTGGCTGCTGATGATGTATTCGGCGACCTGACGGGCGTCTTTGCCTTCGATGGGCGTGTTTTCCACTGCGATAATTTTTGAGTAGGCCAGAGACTCGTCCGTTCGCATGACGAACATCTCGGCAGGGCCAAGATCATCGAGACCCTGAACCATGTCTTTAGGCAGTTGATTGGCGTAAATCGTATTCAATCGCTTCGAATAGGAAACATTCCAGCCGTCGAGAGCCGCTTCGAGCTGACCGAAATCTGTCATTTCGTCGATATAGGCTTCCATCTGCTCATTCACGAGTGACCGTTCTACGATGATCTGGTCGAAGACATATTGTTTGCGGGCCTGGAAATAGTGGGGGTTTTGCTCGATGAAATTGGCCAGATCGACCGGCGAGACAGGCAGCTGCTCGGTCAGCCTGTGTTTCAGATAGGCGTAGGCCAAAACCTGATCGCGGGCCCGGCGCAGGGCCATCTGGACATCGGGCGTCCTGTTCAGTTCGATCTGCCGGGCTTGCTGAGCCAGGACCGTGCGGCCCACGATGCGGCGCAGCAGACCTTCCGAAATGGTCTTTTGATCTTCCGGATCGACCGCCTGGATGTTCAGGGCCTCCAGCTCGCTCCGCAACTCGTTCACCGTCACTTCGTAGCCGTTGACATTGGCCACGACCTGGGATTTCGGCGTTTCCGGCGCCTCGTCCTCGCTACAGGCGGACAGGACCAGTCCAAAAGTGGCTGCGAAGGCCATCGCACCAAGTCGTCTCATTTCAATCCTCGCTGTCATGACTGTTTCACTCCCGTGTTCGGACTGCCCCCCACCCGGACCGTCCGGTTGCAGTGGAGGGAAAGGTTTTGGTTCGGATGCCTCCGCCTGTTTGGCTTTTATGCGCAATCAAAGGAAACGACGTCCGAGCGTGACTCTTGGCCATCGGACCCGTCGCAAGAGGGGCTTCGGCGGCGAAACAGGCCCGGTTTCCCCCATGACCGCGCCCAATGCCAATGGGCCAAGCCGCTGGGGAAAGACTTTGGGACCATGGCCGCACGGCAATGATGCAAGGTGATATGACACTATCGTTCTCAAGCAGCCAGTGCCCCATTGCAAGTGCCGCCTGGGCCCGAGGCCCGCCCCCTGTCTTGGGGGCCGAGACATTTTGCCTGCCGAGCGGCCCAGATGCGCCCGCGCCGGCCCGCCATCCGGGTGCCGGTCTCCGCCCGCGCCATTTCAAATTTCCGCGCACTTGTGTATTGCGTTTGGAGGCGGACGGCGGCAGGGCAATGGGTCTGTCGATTGCACGGGCTTGGGAGGCCTGGCGGAGGGGAAAAGTGGCCGCGGCGTGGCCGGACACCGGCGAGCAGGGGACGGGAAGGAATGATCGAAAACACGTGGTCCCATGTCCTGGGGGTCAATGTGTCCGTGGGGACCCTGGCCTCGACCCACGGACAGATCAGGACCTGGATCGAGCGGGACGAAAAGCACTTCGTCACCATCACCGGTGCCCACGGCATCATCGAAAGCCAGCGCGATCCGAAGCTGCTCGCGATTCACAATCGGGCGGGCATGGTCACGGCCGACGGCATGCCGCTGGTCTGGATGAGCAAGGCCCAGGGGCATCGCGCGGCCGATCGCGTCTACGGCCCGGACCTCATGGACTATGTGTTGCGCCAGACCAGGGACGGGCGCGTCCGTCACTATCTCTACGGCGGTCTGCCGGATGCGCTTGATGCCCTCGAAGGGGCGCTCTCTCGGGATTATCCGGGGGTGCAGGTGGTTGGAAAATACGCGCCGCCCTTCCGAAAGGTGGGCGAGCTTGAGGCCGACGACGTGATCGAGCAGATCAACGCCGCCCGACCCAATATCATCTGGGTGGGGCTCAGCACGCCGAAGCAGGAATATTGGATGGCCAATCACCTGCATCGCCTTAATGCGAATGTGCTGATCGGTGTGGGCGCGGCCTTCGACTTCCTGGCCGGGCGCAAGGCCCAGGCGCCGCGCTTCGTGCAGCGGTCCGGCTTTGAATGGCTGTATCGCATGACGACGGAACCCAAACGTCTTGCGAGCCGATATCTGGATATCGTGCCGCGCTTCATGATGCTGAGCGGCCTGCAATTGTCCGGTTTGCGCCGCTGGCCGGTTCCGGACCGGGTCGCGGCCCGGCAGGCGGGCAAATGAGGGCGGTGCCTTCCCTGACCGCGGGCGGGTGAGGCCACGGGCGGGCGGAACAAATACCGATCCGTAGGCGGCGTGTTCTCGTAGGCGCAGGCGAGGCGCCCGCGGGCAAGATCAACGACTTCTTCAGTATAGTAACCGGCTCAATGAGGAGAGCGCAGATGCAGATGGACAAGCAAGGCAGTGTTCTGGTCACAGGGGGCGGTGGCTTTATCGGCGGCCATCTGGTGAAGCATTTCATCGACGAGGGCTTCGCGCATGTGCGTTCGGTCGACCTCAAGCCCCAGTCCGAGTGGTACCAGGTGCATGACGGCGCCGAGAACGTCCAGCTCGACTGCATGGATCTCGAAAACTGCCGGACGGCCGTAAAGGGCTCCCGCTATATTTTCAACCTGGCAGCCGATATGGGCGGCATGGGCTTTATCGAGAACAATAAAGCCGCCTGTATGCTCTCGGTGTTGATCAACACCCACATGCTGATGGCCGCTAAGGAGGCCGGCGCCGTCGAACGGTTCTTCTATTCCTCGTCCGCCTGTATCTACCCCGCCTATCGCCAGGGCGACCCCAATGTCACCGCCCTGAAAGAAGACGATGCCTACCCCGCCCAGGCCGAAGACGGTTATGGCTGGGAAAAGCTGTTCAGTGAGCGGATGTGCCGCCATTTCCGCGAGGACTACGGCATCGAGACACGGGTCGCCCGCTACCACAATGTGTATGGTCCGAACGGTACCTGGCGCGGCGGGCGGGAAAAGGCTCCCGCTGCCGTGTGCCGCAAGGTCATTGAGGCCAAGCTGAGCGGCAATCACGAGATCGAAATCTGGGGCGACGGGGAGCAGACCCGGTCCTTCATGTATATCGACGACTGCATCAAGGGCAGTCTGATGATCGCCACCCGGGACGTGCTGGAGCCGCTCAACCTGGGCAGCGATCAGCTCGTGACCATTAACCGCCTCGTCGAGATCGTCGAGGAGATCGCGGGTGTGAAGCTGACCCGGCGCCACAAGCTGGACGCGCCGCAAGGCGTCCGCGGCCGCAACAGCGACAATACCATGATCCAGCGGGATCTGGGCTGGGCGCCGGGCATCTCTCTCGAAGAGGGGATGGAAAAGACCTATCGCTGGATTTATGACGAAGCGGTGCGGACCGGCCATGTGGGCGCCGCCGCGAGCCGCTGACCGGCATCGATTTTTGTGATGGATCTTTGAAAGCCTGTGTGCCGGGCCCCCGGGGACACAGGCTTTTTTGTGTTTTGGGTGCCGGTGCGGCAGGCCTGATGAACCGGTCTTAGGGGGTGCCTACTCCCGCCACGGCTGTTTTCTGGTCGACGCACCCCTTGGCCATGGCCTTTTCAAGGCGAGACTGTTAAGAAGTTGTTAAGGAGATTGCGAAGCCGTGGCCGGGTCTGTGTGGGATGCCGAACGCCGCTTTCCGACCCAACTGCCACAACCGATACCCCCAACCGTGACGCCCTGTCCGGACCGCCGTCCCTCAGGACCGTGTGCCCCCAGGACGTCGTGCGCTCCATGACCCTGCGCCCCTAGGACCTTGCGCCCCCATGGATCTGAGTACGCATCCAAAGGCAGCCCGCCGATTGTGCCTCGTTCTGGCGGTGCTGATGGCCATGGCCGTCAGCGCTGGGCCGGGCCCTCGCCAGGCCTTTGCGGCATCCGGCCTGTCGCCGGACTTGCGGCGCATGGTGGAATTGGCGCTTGAGAACGGTGCCCTTGATGTGGTGACGGCGACGGTCAAGCTGGCGGCCAAGGCAGCGCCGGGAACGGAAACCGAAATTCTCGCCATCGTCGCCGCCCGCGCACCGGACCTCGCTCCCGCCGTCGGGTTTTCCTTAGGCCTGCGCGAGCGTACGGCCGAGGCGGCGGTGATTGCGGCGGAGCAGGGCAGCGTTGTCGAAGCCACGGACGCTGCGTTGGAGGCTCAGAGGCCCCGTTTCTTTTCCTTCGAGGGGTGGAGCGGCACCGTGGCTCTTGGAATCTCTGCCACCACGGGCAACTCGCGCCAGCGGGAAGGATCGGTCGACGTCTCCGTTCAGCGGACCCAAGGCACGGTATCCTATGAGCTGACCCTTCTGGCCGACCTCGCCGACGCGTCGGGCGAGGCGACCCGGGAGCGCTATGCCGGGAGTTTCCAACTCAATCGCGACCTCTCGGATCGCTTGTTCCTGTTCGGTGGCGTTGAGGCCGAGCAGGACCGATTCACGGGCTTTGACTACCGGGCCGCCTTCACCCCAGGCGTCGGCTACCGGGTGGTCAATCAGGAGAAAAAGCTTTGGCGGGTCCAGGGTGGGCCGACGGTTCGCCTGGAAGAGCCCCAGGATGCCTCTGCCCGGACAAGTGTCGGCGCATCGGTCGAAAGCCTGTTCCGGTGGACATCCGAAGGCGGGGTGACGCTTGAGAACGAGAGTGACGCCATCGCGACCCGCACGACGACGGTTTCAAACCGGGTCCGGCTCGGCTTCCCGCTTCTTGAGTCCCTGTCGCTCGCCTTGTCGAACGAGGTTCGGTACGACTTCTCGCCGCCGGCGGATGCCGAGAGTCTCGACACGACCACACGCGCCTCCATCGCCTATTCTTTCTGACCGGCAACCGTTTCTGTCTGTCGATCTGCGTTTGTGGCAAGACTAAGAGATCTTTCGGGCAGAGCCGACCAAATTGCCAAAAAAGAAGCAATCGACCCGCCTGGCCCGCTCCATGGGGCCACTGTGCCACTTCAAAGAACTCCCTGTCGCAATAGTCACGATCTCTACAGGGTGAGGCAATCTGGCAGCGCATAAAGCTACGTCCGCATCGGCCGTTGCGTCGTACTGCATAATGGTGTCTGGCGGACACTGTCTTTGTTCCAAATTTGGGAGAGTTACATGCTGACTTTTGTTCGTGCCGCAGTGCTTGCGGCGGGTGTTATCGTTGCGGGTATGGGTGCACCGGCTGCCAAGGCCGACGACATCGTCGATACCGCCGTGAAGGCGGGCTTCACCAAGCTAGTCGCCGCCGTCAAAGCCGCTGAGCTGGTCGACGCGCTGAAGGGCGAAGGCCCCCTCACCGTGTTCGCCCCGACCGACGCCGCTTTCGAAGCCCTGGGCGAAGAAGCCCTCGCCGACCTGCTGAAGCCGGAAAATAAAGCCAAGCTGCAGGGCATCCTGCTGTATCACGTCGTCAGCGGTAAGGTTGTTTCCGGCGATCTGGCCGGCAAGGTGATGGATGTCGAGACCCTGCAGAAGGGCCTGATCCACGTGGATGCCACCGACGGCGTGAAGGTGAACACGGCCAGCGTGACGACCGCCGATGTGATGGCCGACAACGGCGTGATCCATGTGATCGACACGGTGCTGATCCCCGGTGCCGAAGGCAAAGGCGCCCATGACGGCATGAAAAAGCACTAATAGGTTCGGCCCGAGGGCCGTTCAGTGCATTGCGCTAAAGACGCCGGGTCCCCAGGGGCCTGGCGTTTTCTTTAGGGAGCGGGTGCTTTCCCCACTCGCCGCGATTGCGTATACAGCCCCTCGGAAGAAAAGCCCGCAAAGCATCCTGGCGCGTCGCGGGCTCGCGTTTATCGGGAGACAGAGCGATGGGTGACGTGGTGCAGCTGTTGGCCCCGAAGGTCGGCGATATCGGGAATTTCGAAGTGCGCCGGGCTTTGCCCTCCGCCCGCCGCCGCATGGTGGGTCCCTTCATTTTTTGGGACGAAATGGGGCCCGCGCATTTCGCGCCGGGCCAGGGCCTCGATGTGCGTCCCCACCCCCATATCGGGCTCGCCACCGTCACCTATCTGTTCGACGGCGCGCTGGAGCACCGGGACACGATGGGCGTCCATGCCACCATCCGCCCCGGGGATGTGAACATCATGGCGGCCGGCTCTGGTGTGGTGCATTCGGAACGGACGGGTGCGGATGTCCGCGCCGCCGGCCACTGCCTGCACGGCATTCAGGCCTGGATCGCGCTGCCCGAAGACCAACAGGAAATCGATCCGGTTTTTGACCACCAGGACCAGGCGGATCTGCCGGCCTTCGACCGGGACGGTGCCCGCGTGACCCTGATTGCCGGCACTGCCTATGGCCGGACTGCCCCGACCCGGGTGTTCTCTCCCACGCTCTATCTGGATGTCAGCCTACCCGCTGGCGCCCATCTGATGCTGCCGGACGAGCACGAGGAGCGCGCGATTTACGTGGTGGATGGGTCGGTGCGCATCGACGGTCATGTGGTCCCGGCCCGGAGCATGGGGGTCATCCCCGCCGAAGCGGCGGCACGTATGGACGCGGACCAAACGGCCCGTGTGATGGTTCTGGGCGGGGCGCCCCTCGGCCCGCGGCACATCGTCTGGAACTTCGTGTCGACGGATCCCGAGCGCGTTGCGCGCGCGCGGGATGACTGGCGCGCCTCTATCGCAGGCGGCTGGCGGGACACCGTGTTCCGCCTGCCCGACACGGAACAGGATTTCATTCCCTTTCCGGGGGACAGCGAAGGCCCGCCCGAGAGCACGGATGACTGTCCCACGAGCTGACGCGTCAATGCCGATGGCCGGGCGCCGTTGATGTGTCTTGCCTGTGGGCGCAGGGGGCGCCATCCTGCCGCGGAATTCGGCACGCGCCAGACCGTGGCCAACACGGCGGGCGAGCGAGACGTCTTGAGGGGCTCGATCGAACCCAAAATTTCAAACGAGGGTCGAGCGAAATTGTATGGGGAGAGGGGCACCATGGCTGAACGGCTTCACACCACCATCCGCGACACAGGGGCGGCGCCCGTCGCGGCGACAGGTCCCGTCGCGGCAACCGCATCCGTCCCTGGGCCCAAGCGGATCCTGTCCATCGACAGCGGCGGCCTCCACGGCCTTGTCAGCCTTGCGATGCTGGGCCGGATCGAAGCCGTTCTCCGGGCCCAGTCGAGTCAGGCCCGAACACGGCCCACCGGACGCCCGTTTCGGCTGTGTGATTATTTCGACCTGATCGGGGGATCGGGCACCGGAGCCTTTATTGCGGCGGGTCTTGCCTGGGGGCACAGCGTCGAAGACATGATCGATGTGCTGACGACGGTCACCCGCGCCAGCCTGCGCCGGCGCCTGTTCCGGACCGCAAGCCCGGGCGCCATCGATCGGGGGGCTCTGCTGTCGGCCCTGCAGGACCTGTTCGGCTATGCGCCCTTGACGACCGCCAAACTGCGTACGGGCGTCGCCATTGTGACGCGCCGGGTCGACGGGGCCCGGGGGACGATGATCCTATCGAACCGGACGGCCCCGGTGGGCGTTCCACGGACCGACGAAGCATCGGTGACGCTGGCCGATGCGGTGCGGGCCAGCCTGCCCACACTGCCCCGCGACCAGGCCGAGATCGTCCCCTGCGGCGGCGGATTGCATGGTGCGTTCGGCGCCGTGGATCATGGGCCCCATGCCGATCCGGCCCTCGCGCTGTTGCTGATGGCCACGAACGCCTCCGGGGCCGGCCGGGCCGACCATGAGCCGGGCCTTGGCTGGCGTGCCCATGCGGATGCCCTGTTCATGGCTTCCGTCGGTGCCGTGCGCAGCCCGCGCGTGTCTCCTGCGGCCGGAACGGATCGGGTCCGGATGAAACCGGATGCGGACGGGGTGGGCTCTTCGGCCGTGATGGGCGAGGCGGTCATGCGTGCCATGGCCCTGTCGACGAAACGCGCTCTTTCCGTCGATGACGTGACGGGCGGTTTCGCGCCCGAGTCCCTGCGCGGCGCGCCGCGACTGACCTATGCCCGCTTTGCCATGGCGCTTGATCGGGCCTGGCTGCAGGACCGGGTGGAGCGGCGGCTTTCCCACCGGGACATCGACCGGTTGCGGTCCATGGCTCGGGAGCAGCAGATCGAACCTCTTCTCACTCTGGCCCGAGACATTGCCGACGCCGAGGTTCGCCCCGATCATTTCCCAGCCCGGTTCCGCTGCGCCTGATCGCTCGGCCCGATGCGGAAATGGGCTGTAGGCGGAGGGTGGGGGGACATGCGCCCCGGCCTTGCACAGCCGCGGACCAGCCCCTAAACAATTTCCCATCCGCGGACGTGGTGGAATCGGTAGACACACGAGACTTAAAATCTCGAGCTTGCAAGAGCGTGCGGGTTCAAGTCCCGCCGTCCGCACCAAAGTCTGTCCGGCCGTGCCGTGGGGCGCCTGACCTTCCGAGCGTTGCCGGTCGGGTCGGATCACTCACCGATCTCGATTTCCCGGTTGCCCCTTTCCGTCAGTCCGACAACGCTTTCGAGCCGAAAACGATGGGCTGAGTTGTTCTCGACAGTGATCGCCTCGGAGGGCGTGCCGTTCTTGTGGGGAGCCACCTCAATCCAGGTGGGTTTCTTGCCCTTACGGCGACGCGTGCTGCCGGGCGTGAAGCGAACAGTGTTGCCGCGGATGATCGACCGGGTCGCGCCGAAAACGGTGATCCCGTTCCAATGGTCGACCGCGACGGTATTGTTTTCGATCAGGAAGCCGTCATACATGCCGTTGAAAAGCGCGATCCCCTGAAGCGCCGGACAGCGCAGGGGCGCTTGGGTTTTTTCCTGATGAATGGTGTTGTTGCGGATGATGATGTCCCGCACCACGCCCGGCGAACGCCGACCCTGTTCCCGATCCGGGTTTTTCGGCGCCCAGACCTGGATCCCGTCGTCGTGATTGTTGTTCACCTTGACGCAATCAAAAATGACATTGCTGTCGACCAGAGTTCCATCCGCCAGGGGACGAATACCGTCACCGGCAAACTCACGGACCGTATTGCTCAGGATTCGGAGATTGGCGCCGCCCTGGGCTGTAATGCCCATATAGACATTGGCGATCCGGTTTTCGGCAATCGTGACGTCGTCGCTAGCCTTCACAATGATACCCTGTTTCGCATAGGCCAACCAGTCATCCAACGACCAGCCGGACGCATCGTCCGTGCTCGCCACGTCGAGGTTGCGCACGGTGATCCGACGGCTGCGCTGGACCGCTATGAGCGACTTCGCCCGTGTGATGCCGTTCGGGTTCTTGACCGTGAGCGGGTCGCGGACGGTCAGACCCTGCAGGATGACGTTCGACGACGTCTGGATCGTGATGCGCCCGATCACGACCGACGCTCCCGGTGCCGGTTGCAGCAAGAGGGGGGCAGCAGGTTCGATCCCCCTCACCAGAAGAGGGCCATAACGGCCCGTTTCGAGAAGGATCACGCCGCCGGCGCGACCGGCCGGCCCCGCAAGGGCCGCGTCCAATTGGGCCGCATCGGAAACCTGAAAGGTCCGCGTGGCGGCCCCGTCGTCCCCCCTCGCACCGGTTTTCTCAGCAGGCGTCAGACCAAGGCCGGGTGAGGCGGCAAAAATCGACAGCCCAATAATGCAGGCGAGACGGAAGGCGCGTGCGGTCCATGGGGACCGGGCGCCATGTCTCTTTCGCTCGAAGATGGCCATGGATGATCGCTGCGCGGTCGAACCCGACCGCGCCTCCCATTGAGAAAAGGTGAGGTGATCGAGAAAAGGTGAGGTGATCGGAATACTTTATAAGGGTAATTCGTCGCGGCTCGGACGCCAAGGCCTTTTTCATCCCTGGCGCAGGTGTGATGGGAAGGGGACTGGGTGTGAAGGCTCCTTGCCGGCCGCGCGGCAGACTTAACGCCTTCTTATGTCCTTGGTCGTAGCACAACCCGGCGCACATCCCTTTTTTCGGTCACATGATGGATGAACCGATGCTTTTCAGAAGCTCGCCTGACAATCCGACGAAAGACATGAAGGGACGCCGGGCGGTCGATCGGGCCCTGGCCATCATCGAGTTCGAACCGGATGGCACGATCATCTGGGCCAATGAAAGCTTCACGACCGCCGTCGGCTATCGTCTTGAGGATATTCAAGGACAGCATCATCGTATTTTCTGCGACAAGGCCTATGCCGACAGCCCGGATTATGCTGCGTTTTGGGCGCGCCTCGCCGAAGGCGAACAATTCGTCGACCGCGTCCGCCGCTTCAAGAAAAACGGCGAAACGCTCTGGCTCGACGCGAGTTATGTCCCCGATCATGACAAGAACGGGGTCGTCAACCGGATCATCAAATATGCGGTTGACGTGACCCGGCAGACCACGCTCGATCTGGAGAAACTCGGTCAGATCGAAGCCATCAACCGCTCGCAGGCCGTTGTCCATTTCTCTACGGATGGTAACATTCTGTGGGCTAGTCAAATCTTTCTCGATCTCACCGGATATTCCGAGGGCGAACTGGTCGGCCAACACCATCGTATCCTTGTCGATCAAACTGATACTCAAAAAGACGAATACCAGTCCTTTTGGGCGGCCCTGGCGGACGGGCAGGTCAAATCGGGGGAATTCCGACGCGTCGCCAAGAACGGGCAGGATTTCTGGATCTTTGCCCAGTACAATCCGATCCTCGATGCGGACGGCAAGGTGATGCGCATCGTGAAATTCGCCACGGACATCACGGCCGAGGTGACGAAGCGGTCGGAAATACATCGGATCAGTATGACGATGGACAAAAGCCTGTCCGGTATCCTTGAAAGCGTGGGTGCGATCGACCAGGAATTGTCCGTCGCCGTGACGGCATCGACCCGCACGAAAGAGACGGTGGATTCCGCGACCGGTGCCGCCGATGACTTCAAGGCGTCGTCTCAGGAAATCCTGGCCAGTGTAACGGGGGCCGGACGCGCCGTCACCAAGGCAGCACAGGATATGAGCACTGCTGATCAATCGACCAATCAGCTGCGCTCCGCCATTGACGACATGAACAATATCGTCCGTCTCATTCAGGATATTGCGGAGCAGATCAATCTCCTGGCCCTGAATGCTGCCATTGAATCGGCCCGGGCCGGCGAGGCCGGGAAAGGCTTTGCCGTTGTCGCCAACGAAATCAAGCAGCTTGCCCAACAGGTTTCCAAGGCCACCGAAGAAATCGGTAAAGAGATTTCAAGCACGCAGACGGCCGCCGGATCCGTGCTGGCGGGGGTCAGTTCGGTGCGTTCCACCATCGAAACGATCGAGAGCGGATTCGACACCATCCGCGGGTCCATGAAGCGCCAGGACGGTTCGGTGGCTATGCTGACGGACCATATGTACACAGCCGCCGATGCCGTCGACGCGATCAACAAAAGTCTTCACACGGTCAATGATGCGGTCCAATCGGCCCATGTCAGCGCCCGGGAAGGAACAGATCAGTTCCGGGCGTTCAAGGCCGCCCAAGAAAACGGCTGACGCTGCCTGCCCGATCCTTCGGGCGCTCTACGATGGGGACCAGTCGAACATGGGCGCGATGCGGCCGATGGCCATGGTCAGTTCCGCCATGTCCGGCGTCTCGCTGTCGTCACCATAGCCGTAGTACTCATTCTCGCCGAAATGCTGGATCAACACGCCGTCCCGGCGGGACAGGGCGATAACGTTTTCGTGCACCACGCCGTAGAGCCGGTCGGGCTGGGGCGTCAGCCAACCGATCTGCCCACGGACGGGCACGAGACTGTCGTCCTGCCACAGTGTTTTTGCACCGTAGCCCGTGCAATTCACAATGACGGGCGCCGGAAGGGCCGCCACCTCGGCCGGCGTGTTGAAGGTGGTGCGAATGATGCGCCCACCCATTTGGAGGAAATCGCCCATCAGGCGCCGGGAGTATTCGGCGATGTTGAAGGTCATCACGGGCCCGTGCCGCGGCGTGGCCTCGGTGGGGAAGGGATGGCTGCCCGGTTCAAGATCCGTGAACCGGGGCGTGAGATCGCGGATGCGGCGATCCATATGCAGGAAGTCGTCCGGGTCCTCCGTCTCCCGCCGCTCCGTGTCCGACGGAATCGTGTAGCGCTGCGAAAACTCCACCGGGTGGCCCAAAGTGCCCACATAATGCTGGTGCGCCGCGAAGGATCGGCGGGCGAGGGCCTCCCAGAGCTGGGGGAAATCGGGGCTGGCATCGGCGCGCATGGCGATACGGCTGTCCGGCGACCAGGTGCCGGTCGCCCGCGCCGAGCGGCTTTCGGCAGGCATCTCCTTGGCGTAAATCGTCGTGGGCACGCCGGTCCGCTGGAGCACCGTGGCCGTGGTGAGCCCGATGGCGCCTGCGCCGACCACGGCGACCGAGGCCGGCGATCCGGCCAGGGCAAGCTGGGCCGCCGCTTCCGCCGAGCCCCAGGCCAAGGACCAGCCCGATCCGCCATGGCCATAGGAATGGACCACCGTCTTGTCGGCGACGGTCTCGATCTCCAGGCGCGGGCCCGCAGGGCGGAAGGGCCGTGTGCAGACCGTCACCCGCATCAGCCGGTCGAGGGAAATGTCGAGGGGCTTGATGCCAAGGCCAGCGCCCGCGGTCTCGCGCCGTGCGCCGGTCTGGTCCATGCAGCCGACAAGGGCAAGGCTCACGCCGCCCTGGACGAGTGCGCGCCGCGTTACTCTGGACTGTGTCATCGATCATGCTCCCCTGTTGGCCTGCCTTATCCCAGGCTAAGGGCCCGGGAGGACCGGAGCCAGTGGAAACAGGCGCCGCGCGGGGCACTTGAGCCTGCCATGGGACCGGCGTTATCGTCGCAGGGTTGAGCGGCGGATCGGCCGGATCGCCCCCCAGGGGTCAACGGCGCGCCGAATTCGACCAAAAAGACAGTGGTCGATGGCCAAGGTTACGGCAATGATCGCGGCGTAGGGTCCATGGGACCGGACCGTGCCAGCGAAACCGAGGCGCCCCATGTCGAGCGGCAACCGACTGACCCTTGAGCTTCTGCTCACCGCCATCGACCGCTTGCAGAGCGGTTTCGCCGTGTATGACGGGGAATTCGAACTGCTTTATGTGAACCCGGCCGCGCGCAGCCAGTGGCCCGTCATGTACGACCAGATGGAGGCCGGCGTCGCTCGAAAAGAAGCGATCCGCCGCCAGATCCGGGCCTTTTATCCGGATGCACCGGACGAGAAAATCGCCGACTTCACCGACTACACCTACGGCGCCATGGATTCCGGTGAAGCGCACGAGCTGACCACGCGTGACCGCCGGGTCGTGCGCATCCACCATGAGCATCTTGGCGCGACCGGGATTGTTGGTATCAGCATCGATCTCACCGAGTTGAAGCGGAACGAGAAGGACCTGAAAAAGGCCCGAAAGGCCGCCATCGCGGCCAGCGAGGCGAAGTCCCAGTTCCTGGCCCATATGAGCCATGAGATCCGCACGCCGCTGAACGGGATTCTCGGCATGGCCGAGGCCCTGGCCCGGGAGTCTCTGCCCGCCGATCAGCGCGCCAAGATCGACACCATTCTGGAATCCGGCAAAAGCCTCCTGACCATCGTGAATGATGTGCTGGACCTGTCCAAAATCGAGGCCGGCAAGCTCGATATCGTGCCCGTGGACGGCGATCTGATCAGCACTCTGGAGGGGCTGGTTGCCTTGTGGCAGCCGGCGGCGGACGAAAAGGGCCTTTCGCTGACCCTGTCCGTGGCGCCGGGCACCGTTCTGCGCTGTCGTTTCGATGCCGTCCGGGTGCGCCAGTGCATCGGCAATCTGATCTCAAATGCCCTCAAATTCACTGAGCGGGGCGGTGTGACACTGGATGTTCACACCGAACCCATGGGCGAGGGCGCGGATCAGGCACCGCACCAGGTGAGGATTGCGGTGCGCGATACGGGGATCGGCATGTCCGCGGAGGTCATGGGCCGGCTGTTTTCCGCCTTCGCCCAGGCCGACGCGGCGAGCGCGCACCACGGGGGCGGCGCCGGCCTCGGCCTCCATATCAGCCGGTCCCTGGCCCGCATGATGGGCGGCGACCTCACCGTTCAGAGCACGGAAGGTATAGGATCAAACTTCTTCTTTACCATGACGGTCGAGCCGGTTGCGGCGGACGAGGCGGACCGTGCGCAGCCACCGGTTACGGACGGGACGCCTGCGGACCGGTCCTGGTTCAAGGGCGCCCGCATCCTCGTGGTCGACGACAACCGGATCAATCGACAGGTGGCCCGCATGTTCCTGGCGCCGCTCGGCTCGGTCATCGTGGAGGCGGATGGCGGGAAGCAGGCCCTCGACCGTCTGGCCCGGGAGACCTTCGATCTCGTCCTCCTGGACATGCGTATGCCCGACTTTGACGGGCCGGAGACCATCGCGGCGATCCGCAAGGCCCCCCAGCCCTGGAGCCGCGTGCCCGTCATCGCCATGACGGCGGACGCCATGCCGAGCGACCGGGACCGGTATCTTGCCATGGGGCTCGACGGTTACGCGGCGAAACCGGTCGATTTGAATGCCCTGTTGAGCGAGATCGCCCGAGTGCGCGCCAAGACCCGGGCCCTCGCCGCGGCGGGTTGAGGCGTCAGGCGGCCGCCGTGGTCAGTTTCAGGGCGTGCAGTGTGCCCCCCATATGGCCCTTCAGCGCCGCATAGACGATCTGGTGCTGCTCGATCCGGGATTTGCCTTCGAAACCGGTCCAGATCACATGGGCCGCATAGTGATCGCCATCGCCGGCGAGGTCCTCGATGGTCACCTCGGCCCCGGGCAGGCCTTCCTTGATCAGGCTTTCGATATCCGTCGCTGCCATGGGCATGGCACATCTCCTCGTTATCCGTATACCTAGGGTTAGCCTTCCATGAGGGCGGGCAGCCAGGCCTCATGGGCCTCCTGCAGCGCCGTCACCGTGGCCAGGGGGGCGCCGTTGAGCACCAGTGCATCGCCCGCCGTTTCGCCGATCACGGCAAGGGGGACACCGTCCATTGCCGCCGCCGCCGCCATGCGGGCCGCCGCCTGGGGCGCCGCCTCCACAAGATAGCGGGCCTGATCCTCGCCGAACAGATAGGCGTGGGCGGGCAGGGGGCCGTCATAGGCGATCCGCGCGCCCAGACCGGAGACCATGGCCATTTCCGCAAGCGCGACGATGAGCCCGCCATCGGAGAGGTCATGGACGGCAAGGGCGTTGCCCGCCAGAATCTGCTGGCGGATGAAGGCGCCGTTGCGCCGTTCCGTGTCAAGATCGACCGGCGGCGGTGCGCCGTCCTCCCGGCCGTCCATCTCCCTCAAATAGAGCGACTGGCCGAGCCGGCCGTGCGTCTCCCCGACCAGCAGCAGCACATGGCCGGACCCCGTAAAGCCAAGGCCGCGCCGGTGGTCCAGATGGTCGATCAGGCCCACGCCCCCGATCGCCGGGGTGGGCAGAATGGCCGGGCGGTTGTTCTCGTTCAACAGGCCCACATTCCCGGCGACGACGGGGAAATCAAGCGCCCTGGCGGCCTCGCCCATGCCCTGGATGCAGCCGACGATCTGCCCCATGATGTCCGCCCGGGTCGGCGCGCCGAAATTCAGGCAGTCGGTCATGGCCAGCGGCTGTGCCCCCACACTGACGAGATTGCGCCAGGCTTCGGCCACCGCCTGGCGCCCGCCTTGCACCGGATCGGCAAAGCAATAGCGGGGGGTGACATCGGTGGTGATGGCGACGGCCTTGGTCGTTCCGTGCACCCGCACCACGGCCGCATCCCCGCCCGGGCCCATGACCGTGTCCGCCATGACGGTGGAGTCGTATTGCTCCCAGATCCAGCGCCGGCTGGCGAGATCCGGCGAGCCGATCAGCGCGAGCAGCGCCTTGCCCAGATCCTGCGGGGCCGGCACATCCTTCACGGCCAGATCGGCCGGCGGCGGGGTGGGCGTCCAGGGGCGTTCGTACAAAGGCGCGCTGTCGACAAGGGCCGTGAGGGGAATATCGGCGACCACGGCGCCCTTATGGGTCAGGACCAGATGGTTCGTGTCCGTGGTTTCGCCGATGACGGCGAAGTCGAGACCCCATTTTTCGAAAATGCGCCGGCCGGTGTCCTCGGCGCCGGGACGCAGCACCATCAGCATGCGCTCCTGGCTCTCCGACAGCATCATCTCATAGGGCGTCATGCCCGTTTCGCGCTGGGGCACCCGGTCGAGGTCGAGCGCGACGCCCACGCCGCCCTTGGCCGCCATTTCCACGGAGGAGGATGTGAGGCCCGCGGCGCCCATATCCTGGATGGCGATGATGGCGTCTTCGGCCATGAGTTCCAGGCACGCCTCCAGCAGAAGCTTTTCCGTAAAAGGATCGCCCACCTGCACCGTGGGGCGCTTTTCCGCCGTCTCGTCGTCGAATTCGGCCGAGGCCGTGGTGGCGCCGTGGATGCCGTCCCGCCCGGTCTTGGAGCCCACATAAACGATGGAATTGCCGACGCCCTTGGCCGCCGAATAGAAGATCTTGTCCGTGTCCGCGAGGCCCACGCACATGGCATTGACCAGAATATTGCCGTTATAGGCGGGGTGAAAATTCGTCTCCCCCCCGACCGTCGGCACACCCATGCAATTGCCATAGCCGCCGATGCCCGCCACCACGCCGGATACGAGATGCTGCGTTTTCGGGTGGTCCGGCGCGCCGAACCGCAGGGCGTTCATCATGGCGATGGGCCGGGCGCCCATGGTAAACACGTCCCGCATGATGCCGCCCACGCCCGTGGCCGCGCCCTGATAGGGCTCGATGAAAGACGGGTGATTGTGGCTTTCCATCTTGAAGACGACCGCCTGGCCGTCGCCGATATCCACCACCCCCGCATTCTCCCCCGGGCCCTGGATCACCTGGGGTCCGTCCGTGGGTAGGGTTTTCAGCCACACCTTGGAGGACTTGTAGGAGCAGTGTTCCGACCACATGACCGAGAAGATGCCAAGTTCCGTGATGTTCGGCGCCCGGTTCAGGCTGCGGATGATCACGCCATATTCGTCCGGGGACAGTCCATGTTCGGCCACAAGGTCCGGGGTGATGGCGGCGGGGGCGGCGGTCACGGGCGTGTCTCCCTGTGTGGTGGGACGGGTCAGCCGAGGGCGGCGGCGATGCTTTCGAACAGGCCGCGCCCGTCGGTCGAGCCATGCGCGGGCTCCACGGCCCGCTCCGGATGGGGCATCAGGCCCAGAATGCGGCCCGTTTCGTCCGTGATGCCTGCAATGTCCCGGGCCGAGCCGTTGGGATTGGCCCCCAGATAGCGCAGCACCACCCGGCCATCGCCCTCCAGCCGGTCGAGCGTGCTGTCATCGGCCAGATAGTTCCCGTCGTGATGGGCGATGGGGATGCGCAGGGTCTGATCCGTGCCATAGGCGGCCGTATAAGGCGTGTCCGGATTGGCGACGCTCAAATCCACAGTGCGGGACACGAAGGTGAGATCCCGATTGCGCATCAACACGCCGGGCAACAACCCTGTCTCGGTCAGCATTTGAAAGCCGTTGCAGATGCCCAGCACCGGCGTGCCGGCCCTGGCGCGGGCGATCACAGCCTCCATGATGGGGCTGTGCACGGCAATGGCGCCGCAGCGCAGATAATCGCCATAGGAAAAACCGCCGGGCAGCACGATGAGGTCCAGGGCCGGCAGGTCCGTTTCCCCGTGCCAGATCATCCGTGTGGGGGTGCCGGTCACCAGGGAGAGGGCGCAGGCCACGTCCCGGTCACAGTTCGACCCCGGAAACACGATGACGCCGGCCTTGAGGGTCATGGCGCGATCTCGATGGCATAGGACTCGATCACCGTGTTGGCGAGGAGCTGTTCGCACATGGCCGTCAGGTCCGCCTCGGCCCGGGCGCGGTCGGTGTGGGAGATCTCCAGGTCGAAGAATTTGCCCTTGCGCACATCCTCAACGCCCGTAAAGCCGAGCCGGTCCAGCGCCTGGGCAATCGCCTTGCCCTCCGGGTCCAGCACCCCGGCCTTCAGCGACACATGCACACGCGCTTTCATGGGCGCCTCCCCACGGATTGGACGGCCTCTGTTCAAGACCTGACACATGCCACCCACACGGGGCCTTTGCAAGGTTGCGCCGCCGGGACGGGCAAACCGCCCGACGACCTCGGGGCGCGCGATCCTACCACCGGCGGCATTGGGCACCCCGTGGGGTGGATTGCAATCCGCCTCTTCCGCGCCAACCCCACACGCCGGCCCCTGCGGCCCGGTATGTCGGCGGATTGCAATCCGCCCTACGACCACGGGGCGCACGATCCTACCACCGGCGGCATTGGGCAGCCGTGGGGGGGGGGGGGGGGCCCCCCCCCCGCCCCCCCCCCCCCCCCCCCCCCCCCCCCCCCCCCGGGCGGGCGCGGGGGCAACCCCCCCCCCCCCCCCCCGGGGCGGCCCCCCCGCCCCCCCCGGCACCCCCC
>JBHJGV010000063.1:0-14006 GCA_050331455.1 Alphaproteobacteria bacterium | reverse complement strand
ATGATTCAGTTCGCGCCGTCATGGCGAGCGAAGCGAAGCCATCCAGGGCCACGAAGCTCCAAATCAGCGGCTCTGGATCGCCGCGCCGCTGTCGCGGCTCGCGATGACGGCCTGCACCATCCGTATGAGTCTGTGCACTAGAACCACCGTCTCGCACCGATCAGAGGGCTCGATGCCCTCCTTACGATAATGTTCCCCCCGAATTCTCAACAATTGAGGGTGACAGCCGAGGCATATTTCTATACCGTTATCATTGCGGGCTTAACGACACTCCACGGGAGGACTGTGTGAAAAGCAATACTCCTGTTCAGATTTTGGTCGTTGAAGACAATCCGGGCGATGCACGCCTCATCTGCGAGAGCTTTGACCGGATCACCCAGGCGACCTCAATTGAAGTCAAAAAGGACGGTGATGAAGCTCTGTCTCACTTGCGACAGCGTATTCACGCCGCACGTCCCGTCGATCTGGTGCTGCTCGATCTGAATTTGCCGGGGCGGCACGGGCGCGAGGTCTTGAGCGAGGTCAAGGCCGATCGTCATTTGCATTGCACGCCGATCATCATCCTCAGTTCGTCTACATCGCATCGGGACATCACCGACTGCTATGAGCGGCATGCCAACGCTTATGTCACGAAACCTGATGATTTCGACGATTTCGTAAAGCTCGCGCAGGCCATTGGTGCCTTCTGGGTGGACAGCGTCACGATGGCGACCGATCCGGGTCTGTCATTTCCGATGACACTGGAAACGTCTTAACCGGCAGTGTGACGATGAAGCGAGCGCCGACCGGTTTCGGCAAAGCCCGGATGATACCACCATGGCGGGTTACTATGCGTCGACAGATTGTCAAACCAAGCCCGTTTCCAGGATACTGATCTCGGGTATGCAACCGCTGGAATAGATCGAAAATCCGGTCCGCAAATTCGGGACTGATGCCGATCCCCTCATCGTCAATCAGGATATCAACCTGGTCCCGCCGTTTCCGGCTCCGGATCATGATGTTCGGCCTCTGACCCGACGCAACGAATGTCAGGGCATTGATAATCAAATGGCTGAACAGCAGGATCATCTGATTGCGATCCACCTCAAGGGTCGGCATGGCGTCAATGTGAACCCGCGCTCCGCACCGGTCGATCCGGCCTTTCAACTCCTCCAGAACGCGCTCCACAAGGGGCCGCAGCGGTGTCCGCTCGAACGTGCCCCCATGGGTCGTGACCTGGGAATAGCTCAAGAGACCGTCCACAAGGTGATCCATCCGGCGCGCTCCATCCACCGCGAACGCGATGAAATCGCGGGCCGAATCGTCAAGCTGCGCGGCATAGCGCTGCTCCAGAAGCGTGCAATAGCTCACCACCATGCGCAGCGGTTCGCGCAGGTCATGCGAAGCGAGATAGGCGAAGCGGTCGAGTTCCCGATTGGTCTGCACCAGGAGGGCCGTTTCCCGTTCCAGCCGGCGCCGTGTTCGGGCTAGATGCTCCCGCGTGGCCAAATGGTCCCACAGTTCCGCGATCCGGCAGGCGCACTCCACATCGATCTCCCGCCACCCCAGAGGGTCGGCGACGCTTGCCGCCATGGGGGAGTGGGTGCGAAACCACAACAGAGTGGTCGCTGAGGGCACCACCGGGACGGCAAGAATGTCGAGGCCCCCCAAATTGCCCAGGGGCCGATCGCCGTCCCCGCCCGGAACGCCCGGCTCCATGAGGGGGCCCTTTGCCAGAGCATCCTCGCGCTGTTGGACAAAGGTCCGCAACACCGATGGTTCAGGCGCGACACCGAAGGACGTCACCGTGTGGCCGTCCACGAGTGCGCAGCCATCCGCCTGAAGCATATGGGCCAGGTCTGGGCCATGGCGATCAATCGCCTCGCTGCCTGTCCGGCCCGTTTGAAGCGCCGCCATCAGGGTGACAAGCACCGCACGGGCGGCTCGATCCCGCTCCAGAATATCCCTCTGCTGAAGAGCGACCATCTGCAGTGAGGACATGCCGGCGAGCGTCTCCAGCATGTTGAGAAGGGGCTGCGCGACGCCCTGATCAGCTCGGCACAGACACACGACAAGGCCTATCAAGCGATCCTGTTGGGTCAACGCCGCAAAAATGGCATGCCCCGCTCCCAAATCGCGCAGGCGGGACTGGGCATCTCCGAGATCCGGCGCCCCGGCGGATGCCAGGGACAACGACAGAACGCGCACGTGCCTCAGATGGGTCAGAAATCCCTCGGGCCAGGCTGGCTCCCGCGCGCCGTCCATGGGGACCGGTGCACACATCCCGCGCAGGCTTTCGGCGATCAGACGCGTGCCGCCCTCCGCACCACAAGCGTGGACCTCCACCCGGAACGCGCCCACGACGGACCGGGCGATTTCTGCCGTGATGCAGGCCAGGTCCTCGACCCGGGAGACACCTGTGAATCGGCTGAGCGCGAGCCGAATGGCCCGCATGTCGCTGGCTTCCGCTCCGGGCGGATCGGCGATGGGGAAAAGCGACGGCGCAAAAGCCGGAAGGGTGTGCGGCGGCCGGTCGATAAGTTGGGAGTGGGACATGGCAGGCCTCGCTGGATGCGCTGAAGACGGATCAAAAACGCAAGGCGGCCCCCCGACCGGTAATCAGGTCTCAATGAGGGATGGGGCGGTCACCGGGTGGATATAGCGTTCAATGGCTGTAAGCAGGGACTCCGGCGTGACGGGTTTGGGCAGATAGCCGTCGAATCCTTCGTTCAAAAACCGCTCCTGATCGCCCGCGACACCGAAGGCCGTGACGGCCAGCATGGGCGTGTGCGCATTGAGGGTCGACTGAGCCCGGATGCGTTTGGCCGTTTCGATGCCATCGATGCCCGGAAGCTGGATATCCATGAGGATCAGGGAATAGGCCCGTTTGCGCACACGCTTAAGGGCCGACCATCCATCTTCGGAAAAATCATAGAGATAATCCGTACCGCGCAGAATGGCATCGAAGACATGGCGGTTGATGGCCGTATCCTCGACAATCAGAATACGGTAGATCCGCTCCAGCCCGGTCCGCACGCTCGCCTCCACCCCACCGGTGAAGCCGGACCTCAAGGGGGGGCGGCGGCGGGCCTGATGGTCCGGCGTGATCGCCACGGGCACGGAAAACCAGACATGTGCCCCTTCGAGGGGCGCGCCCTCTTCCGGGCCGGTCTCGAGGCTCAGCGTCCCGCCCATGGCCGTCACCAGGGCGTTGGACAGGGCGAGACCGAGCCCAAGGCCCGATCGGCCCGGGACGGTGTCCTGCAGATCCCCCTGTCCGAAGTGGTCCATGATCCGGGTCCAGACGGCGGGCGGCAGGCCCGGCCCCATATCGAGCACGTCGAAGCGCACCCGGCCGTCCGGGCCTTCGCCCCTTTCGAGGGTGGCGCGGATCTCGACCCTGCCTTTGTCCGTGAACTTGATGGCATTGCTGACCAGGTGGGCAAGCACCTGCCCGATGCGCCCGGGATCGGCCACAAGGGTCGGCCAGTGGCGAGCCTCGTCGGTGATATGCAGCGCGATTCCCTTATCCCGGGCAGCAGCTTCGGCCTTGGTCCGGATTTTGGAGATCACCTGTTCGGCCGAGAAGGTCTCCCGCGCCAGGGTGGCCTCGCCGGACTCGAAAGCAAGGAGATCGAGGATATCCGTCAGCATGGACAAGATCTTCTCACCCGACTGCCGGATATCCGACACCGCGTCCCGCTGATGGCCTGCGCCTGACTCCTGCTCCAGGGCGGAGGCGAGCCCGATGATCCCATTGAGGGGCGTGCGGAACTCATGGCTCATGAGGCGGAGGAATTCCGATTTCACCCGGCTGGCACGCTCCGCCGCCCTTTGGGCGTCTTCTTTCTCGGCAAGGGCCTGCGCGAGGCTCCGGCGTGCCAGGTGACGCTCCAGCCCGAAGGTCAAGGCACGCCATAATCCGACGGCGGATATGTCGTTCTTGCTGAGGAAATCCTGTGCACCGAGGCGGACCGCCTCGA
Organism: Alphaproteobacteria bacterium; assembly: GCA_050331455.1. Classification (GTDB taxonomy): domain Bacteria; phylum Pseudomonadota; class Alphaproteobacteria; order JAJFIK01; family JAJFIK01; genus CAYUYV01. The sequence continues at coordinate 10,044 of JBHJGV010000063.1, read as the reverse complement.
GACCGCGGCCCGGGCCATCGTCTCCAGTCAGAACGATCACCGGGACCTGGGGAAAATCGTGGAGCAATCGGGCGCAGGTCTCGACCCCGGAGCTGTCCCCCAGCCCGAGATCGAGAATGACCGCATCGACGGCATCCTGATCGAGGATCGTGTAGGCCTCTTTGAGGGACGATGCCCGCACGAGCCGGCGCGGCCGAGCCGCCGGATCCGGCCAGTCCCCACCTTGAACCACCGCTTCAAGCAACCGGCAGTCGGCCGCGTCGTCCTCAATATGGAGCACAGTCTGCGGCCCAGGAACGGGGGCGAACTGATGGGGAGCGGGCCTGTGCATCTGGAGGTTCATGATGGACGTGCCGTTTGCGAAGGGGATGAGTCAGAAATGTCTTGATGCGGACAAAAGAAGGATGTGGCAGGCCTGTCCGTCGCAGACAGTGTCGCCGATCCGCTCCAACTGGATATCCCGGCGGCGGCGGTCCTTGCCCCGTTCCTTCAGGTGACGCAGCAGGTCCGCCCCGGCAATGGTCTCAAAGGAGGTGCCGAGAAACCGGCATGCCGCATCGTTGATGAAGATCACCCGCCCGGCCGCAGTGACCGAGACCATGGGCTCGGCGGCATCGGCGATCGCTTCGTGACAGGCGCTCCCGTCCTCGAAACGGCGCACGATTTCCCGCAGACGCAGGGTTGTGACCCAATGGCGACGAACCGAGTGAACGGCGGTCCGCATCAGGAAGGACGGTTCAAGAGAATCCTTGGTAATGAAATCCTCAGCACCCCAATGGATGCATGCAGGGCCGAGAGTCGTATCGTTCTGCCCCGTGAGGACGATGATCGGGGTATCGCTGTGTTCGCGCAGCCGGGCGATCGATTCGCGGAAGGACTGACTGTCCGGCAGGCCAAGATCGAGGAAAACGAGGTCGATATCCGCCTGTTCCAGGCGGCGCAGCGCATCGCTCAGATGCGTGACGACCTCGAAATGAAAGGGCTCCTCGATCTGCCCTTCCAGCATCGACTGGATCAGTTTGGCATCCCGCGGATCGTCTTCCACAAGAAGAACGCGCTTTAGGCTTGGCTCTGCCATTCCAAACTCAGCGAATGCGGGTTCCATGTTATCTGCCCCTTTGTCTTATGGTTCGGCCCTATGGGAGGAATGGTCCGGTTCCGAGATCCCGCGGCACCCACGGAGTCTTTCGCGGAAGAGGGGAAAAGGTGATGAGCGCCGACCGACTGGGTTCTGTGCCGCCTTGACGCTCGTCCGGACCAGGACGATGGAGCAATCCCTCAGGCGCCCGGTGGACGCTTTCACCGCCCATACCGGAATTTCGCGCCATGCCCAGTTTGGACCGTTTCCAGACATCCCTGCTTGATCGTGCGTAATCAAAGACTTAGCGAACTATCGCTTCGACCCAATCGCGCTTTTCAGCGACCGACACCATGTGTTGGGTTGTCGCGGTAAAAGGGTACGAAAACGAGACCCACACGATGAACTCTTATTCATGTTATGCTAAGTTTTTGGTGTGTCCAACCCAATGCGCTGATCATCCGGAGTAATTCACAACTTTTTAATTTTATGGATAAGTCAGAGAATTCAAAAGCCTAGTCCAAAAGGTCCGAAAATCACATCGCCCCGAATGAAAATCCCAGGCGTGACGGCATAATCCCGTTCTTCGAGGAGGGAAATCTCGGGCGCCACTTCAAGTGCAAACCAGTCCCAGAACAACCGCCGCCGATAATTGAGGCGGAAGGTAACGCGCCTGATTTCGTCTTCGGGCTGAGTCGCCGCACGCATCGCGACCTGGTAGCGCAGTCTTTGCTGGCCCGTGATTTCCTGGGTGAGGTCGAAATCCAGCCCGTAGAAAATGCCGTCATCTTCTTCGCGCCAGTCGGCCCGGGGTGTCACGCGCAGGAAGAAGCGGTCGCTCAACCGCCGGTCAAAGTCGACGAAGCCCCGAACCGCGAAGCCCTCATCCGTGAACCATCGGGCCTGGACCAGCACACGCATGAGCCCCAAGGGCCCGACATCGAAGGTCTGTCGGTAGCGTGGGCCCACAAAGGCGATGGGGCTCCCACCCCGCAGCCGGCCGCCCGCCTGAATACTGATATTGAGTCGGTCCGTTGCGGCCAGAAACCCTTGGATGGCCAGCACGCCATCCTCCCGCTCGTCTTCGGGCTCGAGCAGGGATTTGATGTCCGACTGCTGGGGATTGTCCTCATCGCCAAGGGCCCCGTCGAAATCGCCGGACAGGAGAAGAACCAAGCGGTTGTCCGTTTGAGGCAGCACGAAGCGGCCCCGAAGATTGAAGTCGAAATCGACCCCGGTCCCGTCGCGATAGAACGCATCCGCCCGGACCCGCAACCGGCTTACCCGCAGTTCTTCCTCGAAGCGCTCCGCATCGGAGAAGAACCCGTCGATCTGCATGGCCTCGGTGAGAATTTTCTCAAAATCCGTGAGGGATCCCTCGACGATCACCTGTTCCATGCTGCCGGATGACTTCAGCACGGTGCCCCGAGCCCCGACGAAACGCAAATCGGGCACCACGAGGGGTTCATCGCTCAAAAAACCGAGTGGGTCCTCGGGATCTGTCTGGGAAGGCGTCTCAGATGGGGGGTCGGTTTCGGCCGCGTCGCCATGGGGTGAGGACTTTTCGCGCCGCAGGGTTTCATCACCCGCCCAAGACGGGTCCGGGGCAAAAGCGGCCAGGACCATGAACAGCAGGAGGAACAGGGAAGCGGTCACCGCACACGGCCTCGTCGCATGCGGCACACCAGACACCATCGCTTCAGCCAACCGATGCATTGTTGCTTTGCGCCGTTGCCGCGGACGTCCCCCATGGCGTCAGTGTCGCCCAAACGTCCTATCCGGGCAATGGCTTCAGGGGTGAGGTCTTCCGCCTCGCGCCGCGCAACTATGTCGTAAAGACAAGGTCTTCAGCCGGCTTCCCGGGTCTGGCACCCGATCAAGCCATAGACGGGGATCACAAAGGACCAGCCGGCCCTGTCCTCAAGCCGAAGCCGGCCCCGGGGCACCTCGGCGCCGTCAATGATGCGCGCGGTCTTTTCAATCTGCACATCCACCTGAATGGTGGTGCCGCCGTAGGAAAAGGTCTGGCTCTCCCGAATGCCCGCGAAATCCCGCCCCTTGGAGGCGACGCGGTCGAGGGTGACCTGGGTGCCGTCAAGGACCATCCGTGCCGGCCCCCGCAGGCTGCGGCTGAAAAACACCGGCTTGGAGTCCTGCTGCCGGCGGAACAGCCACATGGCACACATGCCCGCTTCGAGCGTCTGGGGCGGCAGATCCCCTACCCGCGCGGCAAGATCGGTGCCGTCTCGCGCCGGGCTCACCTTTGTGGGCACATCCCCTGGCGCCCCCGGCGGCGGCTCTGTGGATGGCTCGACCCGGGAGCGGTTCGGGACGGACGGTGTCGCGGGGCGAGCGGGCTCGACGGGCGCTGACGGGGTCATGGCCGGAGCCACCTGCGGAGGACGAGCCGCTGTCGATGCACGCTGCCCTGACGGGGCGGATGCTGGAGACGGTGTCGGCGCCACGATGCGTTGCGGCGCATCGCCGGTCTGGGCTCTTCGGTTCGGCTGGGATTGCGGGGGCGGTGCCGTTGGATCGGTCAGCAGGGCCTGAAGCACGGCGCTTTCGCCGCTGCGCGCCGGATCGTCCCCGGTTCGGGTGCGGCCGGACGGATCGGGCCCTCCCCCACAGGCGCCAAGCCACACGCCAAGGCCTGCCGCGATCCAAAAACCCGGTCTGATCATGGGCGCGGTTTCGCTGCGCGATCCACGCCCCTTAGCGCCGTCCCGTGCCAGGGCCCCATTGACCATCCTGAACAAACTCATGACCTGAAACCTTGCGCTCAAAGCCCATGGTTTCCATGGCCGCCCTGAGGTCCTTGTTCTGCGTTTCAACCGCCAGCCGCGCCGAATAGGTCCCGTTCGGGAACAATCGGATTGCAATATCGACACCGCCTGACGCGTCCTTGCCCTCCAGCGGCAGGACCAGGGCCGGCCCGTCACAGACCACGGCACCGGCAAGGTCCGGCGCGGGAACCGGCTTGCCCCGAAGCAAAATCCGCGGCCGCGCTTCGAGAGTCCCGTCGGCGGCCTGGCATCCGGCAGGGGCGAATGTCACGCGGGACAGCCGGGCCTCGAAGGGCCCGTCCATGGGCGTCCAGGTCTCAAAGCGCGCCAACTCCGCCTGGATGACCGTTCGCTCCAGGGTCACCGCGCCGGACACCGCGCGCCGGATGCGCCCTGCCCCTTCGAGATCGCCGCCCCGGGCCCGCCAGGAGACCGACACCGTGCCCCTAAGGAGCGGCGCCGGGGCAAGGGCCACATCCACGATGCCGAGATCCCGATTGCCGGCACGGGCATCCAGGATGCGCCCGCCCCAAATCGTTCCGGTCGCCTCCGAATAGCGCAAATCGAGCCCCGCCTTGGCCGCCAGGGGCAGAACGCTCGCCAGGGGGACCGAGGCGGCCAGGAAGCCGCCAAGCGCCACCACAAAGACGAGGACAAGCAGGAAAAGCCTCACCGGTTGTCTCCTTCCGCGAACAGGAGCTGGGCCCGCACGACCGCCGGCGCTTGGGCATCCGCGCCGCTGCGATCCGTCGGCCGGCTGATCGTCGCCCGGCGGACGGTTATGCCGTGATCGCTCGACAGCACGCCGATCCAGGTGTGCAGATCCCGGATGGCCACGTCGTTGATCCACACACCCAGACCGTCCGACTGGGGCTCCAGCCGCGTGATCGTGATCTGGGCTTTGTAGGCGGAGACGGTCACGGTCTTACGCATGGTCGCCCCTGCCGGCCGGGCCGGGCGGGTCTCGACTGTTTCACGCAGCGCCGCGACCTGCGCCGCGCCGCGGGCCACCTCACGGTAGAGCGCCTCGGCGCTGTGGGCACGGCGTTCGGCCGTCTGCCGATAATCGACCAGGGGCACATAAACGAATTGGTAGGCGATGAACACCACCATCACGCTGCCCATGGCCGCGATCATCACGCGCTCACGGGCCGTCCGCTGAGTCCACCACGTCATGGCGCTCCGTCCCCCTTCGCCATCCTGGTCATCGCAGGAGCCCGATGGTCACGTCACCGACGATCCGGCCTCCCTGCTGACGCGATCCGCCCTCGGAGAAACGCCCCCCTGCGCCGGTGACGGCGGCCTTCAGGCGCTCCAGATCGCCGTAATCCTGATACGTGACACTGACCCCGAGCTCGCCGCGCTCCGCATAATAGCGTAAGTCGCGTATCTCGACCGCCGGCAGGGCCTCCAGGCCCCGGAACAGGACCGCGGTCAGGGACAGGAAGGGATCAGCCGACCCGGCCCCCAGATCCTTCAGGCGACTTTTCATCTGTGCACGGGGGTTCACGATCCGGCGCACATCGGGAAAGGCCTCCCGGAACACGGCTTCCGTCTGCCGGTGCAGGCGGTCGGCCCGGGCCGAAAGGCGGGCCGCCTCGGACGCCTCGATCCCGACCAGCACCAGAACGGCGCAGGCCGCCAGCGCCGCAGCCCGGCCCCACAGCGCCGGCTGTACGGTCCAGCGCCCCCGCAGTTTGTAAGGCCCCTGGAGCAGCGATACAGATGCGCGCGCTGGGTCTGCACACCGGGCGAGGAAGGCGGTGTCGTCGAGCGCCGCTTCCGCGACAAGCGTCCGGCCCGACGCGCCTTCTCCAATCAACGCTGCCGGGTCCTGACCATACACACAAAGGGGCGAGGACGGCGGCACCCCCTCAAGAAGACCAGGCAGCAAAAGGGGCAGAAGATCCGTATCGACCGCAACCGCTTTCGACGCCCCGGCCAGGACCAGCACATGGGCGCCGCGATCCACCAGGACGGCGCCTTCGTCGGCACACGGAAAAGCCAGCGTTTCGGGAACGAGATCGACCGGCAGGCCGGCAAAGGGGGCGAGGGCCTGGCGCCAGACCGCCATGCGTCCGTGATCGGCCACAAGCAGCAGCCGCGCGCCGGTCTCGTTCGCCGGGCCGAGAGCCACATGGACATCTTCGGGATCGACGGCCAGATCATCTTCGATCACGAAGGGGGCAGCGGTGCGCGCCTCCCCTTCGCGCCGCGAGGGTACGGTTGCCCGGTGGACTCCCACATCCGTGCCCGGCACCACCGCCAGGATCCGGTCGACCTCGCCATGGGTCTCGGCGAGCGCCGCAAGCCCTTCCGGCCCATCGAGACGGCCCGACGCCGCGACCGCATTGTCCCGCACGAGCACCCAGGACACCGCGCCGACACGGGCCGAACACGGCTCGGCGCCCTCCGCCGACGACGGCTCGCCCGTCATCGCCGTTCCCAATTGCAGGGCCGTCGCCAATTGTAGGATGAGAGTCTCGCTCACAGGGCTTCTCCAGAACGCCGCGCCGCCACAGCGAAGGTGCCCGCGCTGCTCCGGCGCAGCAAGGAATGGAGTTGCGCCTCCATGTCACCGACCACGACGAGGACTTTAAGATCAAACACATCTGTCTTCAAGGAAACCAGCCTGCGGGACGTCTCGGGGAAGGGTGCCGTGCCGAGGGCCTCAGCCTCCAGGAAGAAGAGATCGAGATCGCCATACCCGTCGGGCGACCGCTGACGGATCAGCTCCCGCGCATTCTCCACGCCCAGGGCCGGACCGGCGAGCATTACCAGCAGCGGCGCGTCCGCCTCCCGCAGGGTGTTCACGTTGATCTTGCTGTCCGCCGTGGTCTCATGGGCACAGACAAAGCGGGCGATGACGCGGAAAACCGGCACCGTATAACCGCGCAGGGCCCGCAGCTCCGTGACATCCGCAACAAGCCCATTCGCCGCCCGGTAAGGCGGATCCAGCCCCAGGTAATGGTAATCCTCCGCCCCCTGGTTGCGCGCCGTGCCGTCCGTGTCGATCCAGTCCACCAGCGCATTCGCAAGGGCCGTCTGCTCGTCGTCATTGAACTCAAGGGCCTCGAGCAGTCTCTTGTACCGCTCGACCGCTTCCGAACGGGCCTGGAGCGCCTCGCCCACGCGGCCATCGACAAGGCTGTTCACGTTGAAACAATTGCTGGCGTCGGACACGGTGGCCCGCATGAACCCGTCATCGAGCGGAAACATCAGGGGCCCCTGGGCCCACGGCTCCTGAAGTGTGTTTCGGTCGGGCCGTGCCCTGGTGGCAGCCTCGAGCAGGGTCACCGCCAGATCCTCCGCCCCCAACGCAAAGGCCTGGGCCCGCGCCGCATCGCCGCGATTGCCCGCAAGCTTGATGCCGTAGCCGATATCGTCCATCACCGCGACCGCGAGCACCGACAGGACACTGACGAGGAGCAGCACCGTCACAAGGACGCTGCCCTGGGCCCGCTCGGTCGCCCCGGGGTCCTGCCCCGCCATCGCATGGCGCCTTTCCCTCATTCGACTGGCTCCGATGTGCGAAAGACAAAACGGACCGGCCCAACGCCGGACACGTCCATCTCCAGGGCAACCAGGGGCGGCAGGCGCGACGAGCCGTTGTTTCCGCCGAACCATTGTTCCGCCCACATCCCATTGTCATAGAATGTGAAGGCCAGTGACGACACGTCCGACAGGACGAGGCGCGTGCGCGCCGGCGTTTCTTCCGCCGGGTCCAGCCGGTCATAGCCCTTGCGCGTCAGAGCGGCCCCATCGAAATGGTATTCGACCGACTGGAGGCTGGCCCGTGGCTCGGCAAAATCGGGGTTGGTCCAGCCGGCCCGGACAAAGCGCAGCACCGGCTCGTCCCGGCCGAAATCACCGCCCGTGAAGCCGATCCGGTCCGAGCGCCCACGCCCGAGACGCATGGGCCGGTTCACCAGATGCAGAAAGTCCGATTTCAGAATGCTATGGGCCAGGGCCAGGTCGTCGAAACGGCTACGCCGCGCCTCCAGCGTTTCCTTGGAGCGCAGGCCGGAGGACAGGACGGCCGCGCCGGCGCCGGCGATCAGGGAAAAGATGAACAGCGCCACCAGCATCTCCAGCAGGGTGAAGCCGCGTTCGACCGGAGCGGTCATCGGATCCTCCGAAATCCGCTCAAAAAGGCGCTCTCCCGACCATCGCCCGCATCGGCGCTGCGCACGGCGACATCCACGCGCCACATCACCTGATTGTCCGTGGGCCGCACCTGGCGGGTCCAGACCCAGGTCCGGTCGGCGAGCGCCATCTCGCCGCGCAGCCGGCCCGGCCTGAGCGGCTCCGCCGTGCCCAGGGCTTCGGCCAGGACATTGTCCGCCACGATCTGGGCCAGGATCTTTTCCTCGATGGCCCCCACGGCACGGACATTTTCGGTCTGGAGGGACAGATGGGCCAGCACCGCAAGGCTGAAAACAGTGAGGGCCACGAGCACCTCGAGCAGGGTCATTCCCCCTTCGCCGCGGCATTCCTGCGGCGGCGCGGTCAATGGACCTGTGCCCGCGTCCTTCGGCGCTTCAGCGCGGCCCATCGGCGGCCTCCACCATCTCGATGCTCCCGTCGCCATTGCTCTGCACGATGACCGCCTCGGTGCCCCTCTCGAAACGCAGCCAGAACGGCGTGCCCATGCCGAGGGGATCGAAGCGGATCTGGGGACTGACGCCCTGCTTTTTCCGGCCCTGCTTTTCCCGGGTGGCCTTGTCGCGCCTACTGATCGGTTCACGGCGGATTTGGGCACCCTGCCCCACCGTTACCCGGGTGCCCTTGCGCCAGTCTCCGGCGGCGTCGTCCCCGGTCAAGGGATCCCAGACACCGCGGCGGCGGCGATAGGCACGGTAACCCTCCGGTTCGATCCGCAGACCGATCATGCGCCCGGTCATCACGCTGTGCCGGGCGATGCGATCGAGCCCGCCGGCAAAGCGCCGCACGTCCTGTTCGAGGGTCGGCCCGCCCGAGGGCAGAACCATTGCCACGGCCCCGGCCGCGAGCCCGATAATGACCACCGCCGCCATGAGCTCGACGAGGGAGAACCCGGCCCGGGCGGCGCGCCTGCGTGGAGCGGCCGGATCAGTTTCGCCAGTTGCCAATATCCGCATCAAGACCTTCCCCCCCCAGACGGCCGTCGGCTCCCATGGAGAAGATATCATAGGTCCCATTCTCGCCCGGATAGATGTACTGATAGGGATTGCCCCAGGGGTCCGTGGGCAGACCTTTGATGTAGCCGCCCTCGCGGTAGCGTTCGGGACGCTCAAGGCCCGCCGGCTGGCTTACCAGGGCTTCGAGGCCCTGATCGACGCTGGGGAAGCTGTTCATGTCGAGCTTGTAAAGCTCGATGGCCTGGTCAAGCCGGCTGACATCGGACTGGGCCTTGGCGACCATGGCCTTTTCCTGATTCGGCAGCACATTGAGCGCCACGAAAGTGGACAGGAGCGCCAAGATCACGATCACCACCATCAATTCGACCAGGGAGAACCCGGTCTCGCCGCGCCGGCGCTGTGCCGCCCGCCTGGGGCGGTCCACGCCCTGTTCCGTGTTCAAATCGTCCGCCATGGACCCACTCCTTCTTGACGTCATGACCCGGACGCCGGCCCTAAAGCAGGGCGGCGGCATTGAATTGCAGGATGGGCAGCAGGATGGCCATGACGATGGCCCCGACCACCACGCCCATGATGATGATGATCAGCGGTTCCAGCAGGCTGAGCGCCGCTCCCGTCAAGGCGTCGAACTCGGCCTCCAGATAGTCGGCCGACTTGGTCAGCATGTCGTCGAGCCGGCCGCTCTTCTCGCCCATGGCCGCCATATATACCACAAGCGGCGGGAAGGCCCGGGTCTTGCGCAGAGCCGCCGACAGGGCCGCCCCCTCGCGCACCTGGGTCGCCGCCTCGGCGATGGCCTCCTGCATGACCGAGTTGCGCACCGTGTTGCGCGCCGCCGACAGACCCTCCAGCACCGGCGTGCCGCTGGACACGAGGGCCGCAAGGGTCCGCGCCAGACGCGCGGCATGGAGCTCCCGCATGAGCTTGCCGATGACGGGCACGGCGAGCAGCGCACGGTCGACCCGCCGACGAAACCCCTCATGGGCACGCCCCCGGGCGCGGGGGCCGCGCGGCCGCGGGCGCGGGGCGGGGCGCCGGGGGGGGCGGGGGCGGCGGGGGG
>JBHJGV010000062.1:0-24004 GCA_050331455.1 Alphaproteobacteria bacterium | reverse complement strand
GGTCATGAGCATTTCCTTCGCCCGGGCATAGCCGATGAGCTGGGGCCAGATCACCGCGCCGCCATCACCGGCGACAAATCCCATTTTCACGTGGGGGTCACCGATCAGGGCCGTCTCGTCGGCGATGATGATGTCGCACATGAGGGCAATCGTGGCGCCAAGGCCTGCGGCCGCGCCGTTGAGGCGGCACAGGATCGGCTTTTCCAAATCCAAAAGGCTGGTGACGATGCGTTTGGCATGGGGCCCGATGCCGCGAAACTTGGCGGGCTCGTCCATCATCTCCTGCATCCAGCGCGCATCGCCCCCGGCACAGAACACGTTGCCGGCACCGGTCAACACCACAATGTCACTGTCCGGATCGTCCTGGGCATCCAGGAAAACGCGTGCAAGATCCGTGTGCAGATCGTGATTGACAGCATTCATGGGCCCCGGCGCATCGATGGTGATGGTCAGGACCCGGTCCTTGGTATCAAAGCGCAGCGTGCTGTAACCGTTGAAACCCATGGCGGTCTCCCCTGTTTCGGTTTGAGGCAAAGCTTCGGCCATGGGCCGGCCGCGCGCAAGGGCCCGCCGGAGCAGCTATGCGCGATCACAAGCCCGCCGGCATGCGCCGGATATGCGTGATCGGCCCGTCCCGCGGAGCGATGCGGCCGGCAAAAGCGGCCAGATCGTCAATGGTGACAGCCATATGGGTGGCGTTCGCGTGAAGCATGCGCGCGCTGTCCACCATGATGCCCACATGCCCCTTCCAGAACACAAGATCGCCGCGCATAAGGTCCGCGAGGCGCCCCGATGGGCAATCCAGCGCCGTCCCCAGAGCGGCCTCCTGCATGTCGCTGTCGCGTGGGGCCCGCACGCCGGTCCGGGCCAGGGCCGTCTGGACGAGGCCCGAACAGTCGAGGCCAAGACTGTCTTTTCCGCCCCACAGATAGGGCACGCCAAGGAACCGTTCAGCCTCCGCGACGAAATCCGGCGCCGTGTGGCCCGGGACCGACAGGTGATCCGTGAACATATAGCCCCAGACCGGGTCCTCGCCCCGGGCGATGGCACTGAAGGCGCCGTGGGCCTGGGTCACGCGCACCTGGGCCGTCAGGCTGAGGGCGTCGAGCGGCGGCGCCTTGAGGTCGGGTTCCGGAAAGACGAAACTCCGCAGGGTACGGACCGTCGCCGTCACCGGCAGGACCGTCTCGGAAAGGGCCATCTCGGGCGCATAGCCCACATAGCCGTCTGCGTCGGCCTGGAGCCAGGCCCAGCCGTCCTTGCGCTCATAAACCTGGACGGTTTCTCCAAAGAGCACTTGGGTGTCGAGGCGGGCGGTCGGGGAGGGGGACCGGCGCACCGGGGCGCTGGCCGCCACCACCTGGGCCGGTCGGCCGTCCGCGAAGCGGTCCGCCTGCACCCGGCCTTCCAGGAAACGCGCGGCCAGGTCGGCCCGGGCCGGGGTCACGCGGGGATCGTGGTCCAGAAATGCCATGGGTCCGTCAGCTCGCAGACAGGGCCGATGTTGCCAGGGCCGATGTTGCCGACGCGGTCTCGTCCGTCTCCGGACGGACCTCGACCGAGAAGGCATAGCGCTTCTGGAGCAGTCGAAACAGGGCGCGCACCACCTGGGCTTCACCGCCGATGGGACGGCCGGGGCGGGTCTGCGCGTTCCAGGCATAAAGGTCAAAATGGGCCCACGACCCGGCGTTTTTCACAAAGCGGCTGAGGAACAGGGCTGCCGTGATGGATCCGGCAAACCGCCCCTGGCTGATATGGTTCACATCGGCCACGCGGCTTTCCAGCAAACGCATGTAAGGCGTGTGCAAGGGCATACGCCAGACCGGATCCTGCATGTCCTCCGCACTCTGAACGAGATCCGCAACAAACTGGTCGTCATGGGTGTAGAAGGGCACGATGTCGGGTCCCAGGGCCACCCGGGCAGCGCCCGTCAGCGTCGCCATCATGATCAGCAGTTCCGGCGCGTCTTCGTCGCCCGCGGCCACGGCGTCCGCCAGGATCAGCCGTCCTTCCGCGTCCGTGTTGCCGATTTCCACGGTAGATCCGTTGCGGGCGCGATAGACGTCGCCGGGGCGGAAGGCATTGCCGGCAATGGCATTTTCGACCGCGGGGATCAGCACGCGCAGGCGCACGGGTAGGCCGAGCGCCATGATCATATGGGCAAGGCCGAGCACGCTGGCGGCGCCGCCCATGTCCTTTTTCATCAGTTCCATGCCGCCGGCCGGCTTGATGTTCAGGCCGCCGCTGTCGAAACACACGCCCTTGCCGACCAGGGTCACCCGCGGCGCATCTGGCCGCCCCCAGGTCAGGTCGAGCAGGCGGGGGGCCCGGGGCGAGGCCCGCCCGACCACATGGATCAGGGGAAAATTCCGTTCCAGGAGCGCTTCGCCGATGATCGAGTCCACCGCCGCGCCATGGCGCCGGGCCAGATCCCGCACGGCGCGTTCCAGCTCCGCCGGGCCCATGTCATTGGCGGGCGTGTTCACGAGATCACGGGTCAGGTAAACGCCCTCGACAATCCGGCTGACTTCGTGGATCGGGGCGTCGCGGGGCACGCGCAGGGTGGGCAGGTCCGGCACCGTGCCGGATTTGTAGGCATCGAACCGGTAACAGCCGAGCGCCCAGGCCGTCATGACGTCGAAGGCAGACTGGTCGGGCAGGGCGCGGGCCACGTGGTAGACGCCTTTGCGCAGAGCACCGGGCAGGTCGGCCGTCACCAGCCGATCGTCCCCGGCGCCCAGACCGAACACGATCCGCTCGATCTTGCCTCCGGGGCCGGGCAGCGCCAGATGCCGGCCCGTCTGGGCGCGGAACTCATGGGCCTCGGCCCAGGCCGCCACGCTTGCGTCCTGTTCGGCGAGCCAAGCTTCGAACCCGGAGGCGGCGACGAGATCGAGGGCGGTCGACGGTTCCGTCGCCAGTGTCGTAAAGCAGTCGAGCACAACGAAGCCTTTCTTGCTGTTTTTTCATCTTCCGTTCGGGCCGACCCTAGGCCATGCCGCGACGGTCCACCACCGGATGGCGCGGACCCGACCCTGACCGCCGGAGAGCGTATCGATGACCCAAGATCCTGAATTCACTCTCATCATCGGGGACAAGAATCTGTCGTCCTGGTCCCTGCGACCCTGGATCGCGCTAAAAATGGGCGGTGTTGATTTCGCGGAGGTTCTCATTCGTCTGGATCGCCCGGAAACACAAGCGGCCATTCGGCAACACTCGCCCTCCGGCCTCGTGCCGGCGCTGCGCCATCGCGACCGGCTGATTTGGGACTCCCTCGCGATCATCGAATACGCCCATGAGCTGAGGCCCGATGCCGGTCTGTGGCCCACGGATCAGGGGCGGCGGGCCTGGGCCCGCTGCGTGGCTGCCGAAATGCACGGCGGGTTCCGAGATCTGCGCGACGCCCTGTCCATGGCCTTCGCCGAGACCGGCTTGAGCGCCCCCGTCACGCCGGCGGTCGAGGCCGATATCGCGCGGATCCAGGCGCTCTGGACACGGGCGCTGGAGGCCCATGGGGCCGACGGGCCATTCCTGTTCGGCCCGTTCACGGCGGCGGATGCCATGTATGCCCCGGTCGTGTCCCGGTTCCGCAGCTATGGCGTCGCGTTGTCTCCCGCCCTCCAGCGCTATTGCGACGCGGTCTGGGCCCTGCCGGCGATGCAAGACTGGCTGACTGGAGCCGAAGCCGAACGAGCAGAAGACGGACGATAAGGCTAGAGCTTGGCCTCTGGTTCATCTGTGGGCGCTGGGTCGGCGGGAACCGGCTCCCCCGGCTCCTCCGTGTCCACCAGAATGCCTGCGGCCTGGTAGAAGGCGACGGCACCCGGATGAACGGGGATGGGCAGACCGTCCAGGGCCTTGTCGAGGGACAGGGCCGCGCCGGACGGATGGCCGGCGATCAGGCTGGGCCGGTTGTTGGCGTGCCATAGGGCCCCCGTGAGCGCTTCGATCAGATCCGCCGGCATGTCCGCATGGGTGATCCAAAGAGCGCCGACGCTCAAGGTCTGAATGTCCGGCTGGCCCGGATAGATGCCCTTGCCCAGGGGCGCGATGCGGAAGACCGGGTGGCTTGCCGTGATGCGTTCGATGGCCGGCCCATCCAGCGGCACCAGGCGGGCATGGCCCCGCTCGATGAGGCGCGCCACCACGGAGACCGGTGCTCCGGCCGTAAAGAAGAAAGCGTCGATCTGGCCGGCCGCAAGCTCCGATGCCGCACGGCCCGGACTCAAGGTCACGAGATCCATGTCGCCCGGATTGAGATCGAGCGTCTCGAAAATGAGACGCGCCGTGGCATTGGTGCCGGATCCGGGCCGGTCGATGGAGACGCGTTTGCCGACCAGGTCCGCCAGAGACACCAGCGGCGCGTCGAACCGGGCCACGAGATGCACCGCCTCCGGATAAAGATTGGCGATCGCCCTCAAACGGTCCTGGGGCCCGACCCGCGCGAACAGGCGGGTGCCCGAAGCGGCCCAGCGGACAATGTCCGCCTGAGCCAGGGCCGTGTCCACGGCGCCGCTGTTGACCTCCATGACATTGCGCACGGAGCCTTCGCTGGCTTGGGCGACCGCGATAAGACCGGCGGGGCCGCAGCGGCCGGCCTCAAGGCACCGGATGGAGCCGGGGGGATGGGACACCACTCCGGCGAGGACGTCCGCAAGCTGAAAATAGGTGCCGGCCACCGCTCCGCCGGAAATCCGCAGGAACGAGCGGGTCCCCATCACCGGCTCGGGCACGTCGTCGGCGCGGCCCGGGAGCGATATGGGCGGTGTTTCGGAGACCGTTCCCGCAGCAGCCGGCGCAATGGTCAGCCAAAGGGCGCCTGCGGCGATGAGGAAAAACAGCAGACACGCGGCATGGGGCCCGTGCACGCCGATCCGGCGCGACGCAGGCTGACCGCTCCGTCGGGGTCGGTTGGACCGCCAGGATCGTGCCTGTCCTTCACCCATATCGCCTTTATAGGCGCTCGAACGGTCTATTTCCAAGGCCCGCGATCCGTTGCGCCCGCATTTGGCCCGTCGACCGGTCCCCGGACGTCGACGCGCAGGGTGGACGCCGCACCGGCCAGGGCGACCAGGATCCCCAGGACCACGAGCCCATATTCGAGGGCCAGCACGCGTCCCGCCGTCCAGCCGCCCGGGTCCGTCCGCTCTGTGTCGTAAGCCGCCATGGAATGCCCTCCTGTCCGCGCCGGACGCAAGGGTAACCCGGAAAGTCTCAAAAAATCCCAGACCGTCAGGCTCTTTTGGCCTGGAGACGATCCGAATGCTCCATGCCGTTCAATGTGAGGGTGCCGCCCAGCATGTGGATCACGAATTCGATGTGGAGCCGCAGGTGATATAGATCATCCGTATAGGCCAGTGGGACTCGGATGGTGCCCACTTCGGCGCTGAGGGCCATGAGTTCGGTCAGCACCGCCTGGCGCTCCTCTTCGGTGCTCGATTCCCGGCCCAGGCCCTCCAGGTCCCGCAGGTCGTCATACCACCGGTAAATCCGTCGGCGGATCTGCCAGCGATAGGCCGGCGGTGCGACCCGGAACAACGGGATCATGACCGTCACGAGGGGGATGAACAGCACCCAGAGCCGCTCGACCAGATTGGCGGCCCAGAACGGCAGATAACGACGCAGGAAGGTGGGCCCTTTCTCGAAATAGCGGCGGGCTTCCTCGTTCAGCGGCAGCTCGACGAATTTCGGGGAGGGGAAGGTGGTCTGGGTCGACAGGGTGCGTTGGGCGCCGTGGGTCGTCCGGAGCACGTCGAGCACCAGCGCAATGAGGGCCGGGTGTACTGACTCCCGGGCCAGGAGTGTCGTGGCCGGAGCCACGAGCATGGTCTCGGCGCGGGGGCGATTATTGGCGAGGTCAAACGCGCCTTCCGGGATCGTCACCGCGGAGAGATACGGAAACACCTGGGTCAGCCCGGCAGCCCGGTCGAGCCGGGCGAGGCTGACCGCCTCATTTGCCAACAGGGTCTGGACCGTACCGGTCTGGGGCGCGGTCACGAAGAACACCGCATCCACGGTGCCCTGCAGGAGAGCGGCAACGGCAAGGCTCCCCGAAGTATTGTCATAGGTGACGATGCCATCCAGGCCGACCGCCCGGAACAGGGTCTGGGCAAGGCGCCGGGTCCCGCTGCCTTCCGGTCCGATTGCGACCCGCTTGCCTTCGAGCGCCGACAACCGGGTTATGGGCTCGGGTGTGCGGGTGAAGATCCACAAGGGTTCAAGGGCAATACTGGCGAGGGATTCGATGCCCGTCGGCGGCGTGTCGGGAAGCACGCCCCCCTGTATGAACGCGATATCGACCTCACCCGCTTCCAGACGCGCCAGATTCTCGATGGATCCGCGGCTGGGAACCAGATTGACGGTTAGGCCGTTCTTCTCCAGGGCTTTTTTGTAGTCCTGGCCAAGCCGATCGTAAAAGCCCCCGGGGCTGCCGGAGCCGATGGTCAGCTCCCGCGGCGGGGCGGGATCCACGAAATAGAGGCCGGCGAAGACAAAGGCCGCGATGATGAGGCCGATCACGCCGCCGATGATGACGGCGGCCCTGGCGCCGTTCTCGTCGCCATCGCGGCGGGCCTGCAAACGCGAGAGAGCTGAGGTCATGGGGCTTTGATCCGCAAACGGGTGTCATGGGGGGCTGCGGCGGGACCACGAGAGAACAGGTCACATGCCCGGCTGAGCCCGGCCCTTTACCCCATTCCTCGCCTCTCATGCACCCCAGCCGGGGCCTGTCCCCCGCTTATGGCTGAAGCCTGCAACCCGGATCCAGCCTTGGCAAGCACATTAACCGCGTCAAGCCGTATCCCGCAGCCCGTCCGGCGGGACGAAAAGGCTTAAGCCTTGCGCACCGTGAAGCGCCAGCGGCCCTCGCCGTCGCTCATAGGTCCGTCGATGGCATCGCCCGTGGACTGGCACAGATGGGGCAGGTCGATTTTCGCCATAGGATCACTGACGCGGACCGTGAAGACCGTGCCCGGCTCGGCCCGGGCGAGCGCCTTGCGCAGATAGAGGACGGGCATGGGGCATTGGAGGCCCGTGAGGTCCAGGTCTTCGGCAGTATCGGCGATTGGACCGTCCGACATGGGATGCTCCTCCAGGGCGGGCAGGTCAGAAGGCGCGGAAAAGGACCGGGGGGGCATGGGAGCGCCCCCCGGATTGAGAGGATCGCCGATCAGGCGTCACCGAAGAGGAAGAAGGCTTCGTTGAGACCGGAAAAGGGCAGGGCCTCGATGGTCAGCACATCGCCGTCGCCGGCATTCCAGACAAAAGTGCCGTTGCCGGTTGAGTCGACCTGACTTTGAAAGGTCGCAAAGTCGAGGCCGGCGAATTCCGTCAGGTCGATCTTGTCGTCGCCCTGGGTGCCGAAATTCCGCAATGTGTCGTTCCCGAAACCGGCGCCGAAGCGGAAGATGTCGGTGCCCGAACCGGCGATCAGCAAATCGTCGCCCGCATTGCCCTCGATGGTGTTGAGATAGCCGTCGCGGATCTCGATGATGTCGTTGCCAGCGCCGCCGAAGATTTTGTTCTCCAGGCCGATCTCATTGAAGATCGTCTTGCGGACCAGGATGCGGTCGTCCCCTGCGCCGCCGCGGATCGTGTTGTCGGTGCCCCGGCGCAGTTCGATGGTGTCGTTGCCGCCGCCGCCTTCGACGACATTGGTCCCGAGGGCGGCGTAAACGGTAATGTTGTCGTTTCCAGCGCCGCCTTCGATGTCGTAGGAGCCGGCCCGACCGATGATGGTGTCGTCGCCGTCATTCCCCACCAGACGATTTCCGCCGGTGTCCTGATTGTCGATATCGTCGATAAAGTCGTTTCCGGCACCACCGCCGACGGTATCGTTGCCTGCGCCGGTGATCACCCGGTCATTGCCACCGGCCCCGTCGATGGAATTGTTGGCCGTGCTGCCCTGCCGGTCGAAGCTGTCCGCACTGTCGGTTCCCACCTCATCGAAGGTGTCGCCGAATTCGATGGTCACCGTGCCGGAATCCGTATCCGTCCCATCGGTCACCACATAGTCGAAGGTCACCGCCGAGGTGTCGGTGCCGCTTTTCTCGAAGGAAAAGCTGCCGTCCTGGTTCACGAGCAGCAATCCGTCGCCGTCGAGGGAGAGATTGACGAGCCCATCCTCGCCGAGGTCGATGCCATTGACGCTGAGGATGACCGGATTGGTCCCGGTGTCATTGGCAAGAAGGCCGGTCTGGGCCGCGACATTCAGAAGGACATCGGGGTCCGCGGTGAATTGATCGTCCGTGGCCGTCACGGTGCCGCCGTTGTTCCCACCGCCATTGTTTCCGCCGCCGGAGCCGCCGCCCGACCCGCCATCGAGATCGACGGTCACCGTTGCAGTGTCCGTGTCCGTCCCGTCGCTCAGGCCATAAGTGAAGCTGGCCGTGCCGCTGGCGCCGGGCGTGCGCAGGAAGGTGAAGCTGCCATCGGCGGCGACCGTGACGGTGCCGCCGGTCACATTGACGGCGTTGCCCACCGCGCCCGTGTCGCCGTTCACCGAGACGACCGACAGGGCCGTGCCTTCCGCATCCGTATCATTGGCCAGCAGCCCGGACCCGGTACCCACCGTGAGGGGCGTTCCGGGCACGACGCTGTAAGCATCGTCGGTGCCTTCCGGCGGGGTGTTGCCCTGCTCCACATCGATCGTGACGGTCGCCGTCACTTCGTCGATGCCGTCGAACAGAGTGTATGTGAAAACCGCATCGGTCAGGTTGTCGTCGACGGCTGTGTATTCGAAGGACCCGTCAGCGCGCACGAAAATTTCGCCATTGTTCAGCGGAACCGTTTCGCCGTCCAGGTCGATCCGGACCTGGCCGTTGATGCCGTCTACGAATTCGACAACGATCAGATTGCCGTCGGCATCGGAGTCGTTCTGCAGGAGGCCGTTTGCGGCATTCACGATCAGCGTTTCGTCGTCGAAGGCCGTGAAGGTGTCGTTGACGGCGACTGGCGCCACATTGACGATTTCATTGGCGATGATGAACACGGCTGCGCCGTCCGTGAGCCCGACCTGGGTTCCGGAGACGATTTCGGCTTCGAATTCGACTTCGGCGGCGCCGAATTGGATGAGGGCGTTGTCCAGGGTGACCACGTCCGAGACGCCATTATCCGTGATCGTCACGACAAGGTCGTTGCCCAGGGTCTGGAACGTTGTCGTGATATTGGCGGGGTCGGCGAGGGACAGCACCAAAGCGTCCGCTGTGTTGCCCTGGAAAGCACCCGGCCCGTCGCTGAAGGTGAAATCCGTGATCCGGTCGCCATTGAGGGCGCCTTGCTGGCCGAACACCAGGTCCCGGCCCAGGCCGGTGGTGATCAGGTCCTGACCGGCGCCGGGCACGATGGTGTCGTTGCCCGCGCGGGCGTCGATATCGTCCGAGGACTCACTGCCGAACAGCAGCTCGCCGGCATCGGTGCCGACCACTTCCAACCCGTCTTCGGGGCGCTCATCGGCCGGAAAAATGAAGATCTCGCCGGAATTGAGCGGCGCATTGGTGACGATGTCGGCCGTCAGGTTCAGGCCGGCCAGACCCAGCAGCGTGACCGTCGCGCTGGTGTTGTCCCCGAAATTGTTGATCAGGAGTTCGACATCATTGCCAACATCCGTGAATTCGAGTGCGAACACGGAGGACGTGGCGAACTGGATGCTGATGCGGTCGGCCTCCTCGCTGAGCCCGAGCTCGAAATCGGTGATGATGTCGCCATCGACATTCTCGATGCGGCCGAAGAAATTATCCGCCCCCTCACCACCGGTCAGCTCGTCCGCACCCTCATTGCCCAGAATGATGTCATTGCCGCCGCCGCCATCGACCGTGTCGTCACCTGCACCGGCAATGATGAAATCCGCCTCGGGCAAACCGGTGATCAGTTCGCCTTCTTCCGTTCCGTTAATGTTAGCCATGCCTTCACCCACTCCAACCTGATCAACCCCAAACCCGCCGGTGCCACCGGCTTTCGTGCCCCGCCGCAAATCTTAAGCCAAAGCCTGGCGTCGGACCAGTCCGTGCGCCAACCATACTCTTCCGTGTTAAAGCGCTCCATTGCCCGGCACATAGCGCCGTATGGAGATCGAATGACCCTTGATCAAGCAAGACCCCATCGGTGCCACACTCGATCTTGAGGGGTACGGACCGCCGACCCACCTGGACCTGTCCTTGTGCATACAAGCCGCCCTTTTGGTGTCACAAAAACGGCAGTGGAGGTCCTGAAAGGCTCGCTGCGCAGCGCTGCGGTCACTCGCCCATCACGCGGCAGTCAAAACCCCGGCCCAAGAGGGCCGGGGTCGTCATTCATGGACTGTCGATGGGATCAACTGCCGTCGAAAATGAAGAACACGGAGCTGAGGCTGTCGAAGGGCAGGCCTTCGATGGTCAGCGTGTCGCCGGAGTCCGGGCTCCAGACGAACGTGCCCGGTGTCGTTTCCGTCACATCGTTCAGGAAGGTGGCGAAGTCGAGCCCGGCAAAGGCGCTGAGATCCATCTTGTCCGCACCCTGCTCACCGAAATTCCTTACGGTGTCGGAGCCGAAGCCGGCCGAGAACTGGAACGTGTCACCGCCGGATCCGCCGATCAAAACGTCATCGCCGGCGCCGCCGATGATGGTGTTCTGATAGCCGTCGCGGACTTCGATGGTGTCGTTTCCGTCACCGCCCAGAACCGTGTTCTGAAGGCCAATCTCATTAAAGATCGTCTTCCGGATCAGGATGGTGTCGTCACCGGCGCCGCCGTCGATCGTGTTGTCGGTGCCCCGGCGCAGCTCGATGGTGTCGTTGCCGTCACCGCCTTGGACGCTGTTGGTGCCGACGGCTGCATAGACGGTGATCACATCGTTCCCGGCGCCGCCGTCGATCTCGTAGGATCCGGCCCGGCCGAACATCACGTCATCGCCGTCCCCGCCGAACAACTCGTTCTCGCCGGCATCCTGGTCGTCGATATCGTCGATGAAGTCATTGCCTGCACCGCCCGAAATCGTGTCGTTGCCGGCGCCCGTGATCACCCGATCGTTCCCGCCGGCCGCATCCAGCGAGTTGTCCTGGGTGCTGCCACGGCGATCGAAGGTCTCGTTGGCGTCGCTGCCGATCTCCGTGAAGACGGGGTCGAACTCGATGGTCACCGTCGCGGTATCCGTCGTCGAACCGTCGGTTACGACATAATCGAATGTGATCGGATCTTCATTACCCTGGGCATTTTCGAACACGAAATCGCCGTTCAATCCGATGGTGATAAGGCCACCATTGAGAGCAACGGTCTGATCGGGCGTGAAGTCCTGACCATTCACTTGGGTGATGGTGATGTTCGAACCGGAATCATTGGCAAGAAGACCGTCGGCCGCGTTCACGGTCAGCAGCTGATCTTCCTCCGCATCGAATACATCGTTCACGGCCTCGAGCGTGGTGCCGCCGCCGCCACCGCCGCCGGTGCCGAGGGTGATGGTCACCGTCGCGGTCGCCGTATCCGTGCCGTCGCTTGCGGTGTAATTGAAGGTTGCGCCCGTGGACCCCGGTGTCGGCGTGAAGGTGAAGCTGCCGTCGGCGGCGAGGTTCAGGCTGCCCACGGCGGCGCCGCCATCGGTCAGGGTCACGGTGGTCCCGACCGAAGCGGCGACGCCGTTCACGGCGGCGACCGTCAGCGTGTCACCCTCAGGATCGGTATCGTTGGCCAGAACACCCTGGGCCGCGTTTCGGGTCAGGGCCGAACCGGACGGGCCGGTGAACGTGTCGGCCTGAGGGGTCGGCGGCGTGTTCCCGCTGCCCACATTGAACGTCACGTCGGCTGTGTCCGTCGCCAGACCATCCGTAATCGTATAGGTCAGCGTATCGGTTCCGGTGAAACCGGCATCGCTCGTGTAGGTAAAGTCCCCGTCCGGATCGATCAACAGGGTGCCGTTGGCGAGATCGACCGACGTCGCGTCCGCATCGACCGCGGTCACCGTGCCGCCGACGCTGACCTGGGTCACGGTCAGCGGGTTCCCGATGGCGTCCGTGTCGCTGTCGGCGCCATTCCCGTTGTCGCCGGTGATCACATTGCCCGTGCGCGCCACGCTTTCTTCGGCGGCGAACACATCATCCGTGGCGGTCGGGGCCACATTGTTGTTCGTGTTGATCGTCACGAACAGGGCCGTCCCGTCCGGCGTGCCGGCGGTTTCCGTCACGGTCACGGGGGCGCCCTGGACGCCAAGGCCTTCCAGAATGATCGTATCCTGCACGCCGTTGGTGTTCACGGTGAGGAGCAAATCCGAACCGCTGACTTGCGTCGAGGTCGTGATCTGGTTCGCCTGTGCCAGCGAGATATTGATGAAATCCGCTTCCGGCGATCCGGGCGTGCCGGTCGTGAAATCGGCCACGATCGTCCCGTCCAGCGTGCCGGCCTGGCCGAAAATGTTATCGCTGCCCGCGCCGGTGATGATCACGTCATTACCGGGGCTCGACACGATGATGTCGTTTCCGCCCAGGGCCGCGATGATGTCGTCGCCGTCGGTGAGCTCAGCCGCGATAAAGTCGGGCCCTTCGGTTCCGGTGACCGTCGGCACGCGGACGGGACCGCCGCCGCCCTGGTTGCCGCCGCCCGCATCGCCGTCGTCGTCATCGCCGCCGCCGCTCTGCCCGCCCCCCGTGTTGGTGATGAAGATATCACCGGCGAAAAGGCCGTTATTGGCCTCCACGACAACACCCGGATTGCTCAGGGTGCCGAGGCCGGCCAGTGTCACCGTGCGCGTCAGGCCTTCCGCGGTGATGTTCACCAGAAGATCATTGCCCTGGGTGCCGAGCGTAACGGTCGGCGCGGTATCGAACTGCACCGAAATCCGGTCGCCACCTTCATTCGCAAGGCCAACCGTGAAGTCTTCGATCCGGTCGCCGGCCTGTTCCAGAATGTTCCCGAAGAAAAAGTCCTGGCCGGCGCCGCCGGTGATGACATCCGCACCCAGACCGCCATTGATCGTATCGCTGCCGGCACGTCCGTCGATGTCATCGACACCCGCCGTGCTGCCCTGACCGACGCCGTTTACGCCGTCGGCAAAAATCCCATCATTTCCGTCTGTTCCAATAACCGTGGCCATCGTAACTCCCCAAAAACTTGTTGCCGCCGGAACCTGTATCCGTTGCGATCGCCACCCAACCCGTCGCCGGGACAATAGCCTACAAACCCCAGGCCAGCCAGTCGGTAAAGAAAGCGTTCATCGCGGTCAAGACTGCAGCTTGAAGATGTCTCGACCACACTGGACGGGTGAAAACAGACCCGGAACGCGCCTCTTCAACGGGTTGTGGATGGCGGCTCCTTGAAAAACCACCCGTTTTGCGGCCCTTGCCATTTCGCAGCGCAAAAGGGGGCACTCGGAAGTTCCCGCCCTCCCTGCGCCAATAGCAACACCTGCTGACTGCATTTTGATCGCCAACCCAAATGAAACGCTCGAATGCGTGTCCGGGCGTTGCATGGATGCATGTGTGTCAAAAAAGAACGTGATGTCGTCCCGGGATGGGCGCCGCTGCGGCCGTCAGCGCGTAAGATCGCGCCGATGGGGAATGGAGCGGGGGACGACATCGTGGAAACGGTCAGGCTTTTGTTTGTCGCTCTGGTGCTGCTGGCGGCGCTGCGGCTCACATTCATTCTGGCCGGCGCGATCATGCATGCGGCCCTCGCCCGGCGGCAGAACCGCAGCCTGAGGCGGGATCTGCGGGCCCATGGGTTCTGGCCGCCGGTGTCGATCCTGGTGCCGGCCTATAATGAGGGTCCGGTGATCGAGGCGGCGCTGAACGCTGCGCTCACCACGGCCTATCCCGACTTCGAAGTGATCGTGATCGACGACGGGTCCATCGATGATACGGTCGCGCGGGTCGCCGCCGTGCGGGACCGGCACGCCCGCGTGCGCCTGGTCGTGCATCCCGTAAACCGGGGCAAGGCCGCGGCCCTCAATACGGGCCTGCGCGCTGCGCGGCATGACTTCATCGTCACCATGGATGCCGACACATGGCTGACACCGCGGACCGTGAAGTATCTGACCTTGTCCCTGTTGTCCGGCCGGCAGGTCGGGGTCACGGCCAATCTGAAGATCGGCAATCAGACCCGCCTTCTGACCCTCTGGCAGCAGATCGAATATGTCACCGGCATCCATGTGGAGCGGCGCACCCAATCCCTGTTCGGCTGTGTGATGATTCTGGCGGGGGCGTGCAGCGGTTTTCGCCGTGACGCGGTGGAGGCGGCCGGCGGCTTTCCTTCGGGCACCTTGGCGGAGGACACGGATCTCACGCTGACGCTCCTCGAAATGGGCCACGAAGTGGGCTTCGAGCCGCGCGCCGTCGCCCTGACGGAAGCCCCGTCCAGCGTGGACGACCTTCAGCGCCAGCGCTTCCGGTGGATCTACGGCACATTCCAGTGTATCCGGCGGCACTGGCGGCCGACCTGTGCCAGTTCCAACACCCTGCTCAAGTATCTGTTCATCCCGAATTTCATCTTTGCCAGTATTTTGCCGGTCCTCTTCTTTCCCTTCTTTCTCGGGGCGGTGACTCAGACCCTCATGGCCGGGTCCCTGGGGCCGATCCTCATGCTGCCCGCCTATTTCGCGATTGACATCCTGGCGACCGTGGTGGCTTTCGCCATTGAGGGCGAGCGCCGGCGTCTCCTGATCCAGGTGCTCCCCCAACGGATTTTCTACGTCTTCTTGCTGGCCTGGGTGTTTGCGCGGGTGATCCTTGCCGCACTCCGGCGCAGCCGTCCCGGTTGGGGCGACATCCGCCGAATGGGCATGGACCAGGATGCCTGAGCAAAAAGGCCGTGCGGCGTCAATGGGTGCGGATCAGCACGGCTCCGCCCAGCACCATGGTCCCGCCGACGATTCGCCAGATATTCAGCGACTGGACCGGGTTGCCGAAGGCGCCCAGATGATCGAGCAGGAGCGCCATGAAGATCTGCCCCGCCAGGATGAAGATGGTCATGGTGCCAACCCCGAGCTTCGGGGTCAAAATCACGGCGGAGAGCACATAGAACGCCGCGATCATGCCGCCGAGCCAGATGGTCGGCGGTGCGGACCGCAATTCCGCCAGCGGCGGCAAGGGTGCCCGCATCAGAGCCGCCACGACGGTCATGACCCCGGCGCCAATCATGAACACCAGAAGCCCCGCCGCATACGGATTTTTCGTGACGCCCCCAAGTTGGGCATTGAACGCGACCTGGAGCGGGATCAGCGCCCCGACGAACAGCGCGGCCAGGGCGAACAGGCTGGATGCGGACATGGGTGGCCCTCCTTTGTCTTTTGGCGCATGGCGCGGAGGGTCCTCTTATAGCATGGGCGAGCGGTCCGGGGTGCGCCCTCGCTCACCCTCGTCAGGGCGTGACTGGCCTGACATTGGCGGCCTGACATTGGCGGCCCGACATGAGAGACCGGGCGTCACTGGACGGGCAGCGCCAGGGCGAGGGCAGCACCGATCAGGTCGCGCGCATAGTCCGTAGTCGGCGCGGTAAACACCTGTGTCGCCGGGCCCTGCTCGACGATCCGCCCATGGCGCATGACCAGCACATCGTCCGCGAGGGCGCGCACGACCGACAGGTCGTGGCTGATGAAGAGATAGGCGAGTCCGTACCGGGCCTGGAGGTCCATCAGAAGATCGATGATCTGGATTTGGACGGAGCGGTCGAGGGCGCTGGTGGGCTCGTCGAGGATCAGCACCCGCGGTCTCAAAATCAGGGCCCGGGCGATGGCGATCCGTTGGCGCTGGCCTCCGGAAAACTCGTGGGGAAAGCGGTCCATGGCGTCGGCCGGCAGGCCCACCTCCTCCAGGACGGCGGCGATGGCTTTGCGCCGGTCCGCCCGCGCCTTCATGAGCCCATGGACGTTGAGGCCTTCCCCGATGATGCCCGCCACGGACAGCCGGGGGCTCAAGGCGCCGAAGGGATCCTGGAACACGATCTGCAGATCCCGCCGCCGGGGCCGCAAGGCGGAGGCCGACAGGGCCTCGATCGGTGATCCGTCCAGGCGCACCGTCCCGGATGTGGGCCGTTCCAACCGCAAAAGGCCCATGGCGAGCGTGGTCTTGCCAGAGCCGGACTCCCCGACCACGGCCAAGGTGCGTCCCGGCCGCAAGGAAAGGCTGACCGCGTCGACCGCTTTCACCACATCCGTCTGCCGCCGGAACAGTCCCTGGCGCACCGGAAAATGGATGCTGAGGTCCCGCGCCTCGAGGACGGGGTCCTGTTCGGGGATCGGGCGCGGCGCCAGGGGACGGGGTTGGGCCGCGATCAGCATGCGGGTGTAAGGGTGCTCCGGTTCGCTGAACAGGGCCTGCGTTGTTCCGGTTTCCACGATGCGCCCGTCCTTCATCACACAGACCCGGTCGGCCATGTGGCGCACCACGCCGAGATCATGGGTGATGAGCAGCAGGCCCATGCCAAGCTGGGCTTTGAGATCCTTGAGCAGGGTCAGGATCTGGGCCTGGACGGTCACGTCGAGGGCCGTGGTCGGCTCGTCCGCCACCAGAAGATCGGGCTCGCCCGCCAGCGCCATGGCGATCATGACCCGCTGGCGCTGCCCGCCGGACAGTTGATGGGGCAGGGCGTCGAGCCGTCTGGTCAGGGCGCCAAGGCCCACCCGCTCCAGGCGTTCGATGACGCGGGTCCGGATCTGGGCGCGGGACAGGCCCCGGTGCACCCGCAAGGGCTCACCGATCTGCCGGCCGATCCCATGCAGAGGATTGAGGGCCGTCATGGGCTCCTGAAAGATCATCCCGATCCGCGCGCCGCGCAGTCGGCGCAGCGTTTCTTCGTCCGCATGGGCATGGTCCCGGCCCTCAAGGGCCAGCCGCCGCGCGCGCGTGCGGGCCGAGGCCGGCAGCAGGCCCGACAGGGCGAGCGCCACGGTCGACTTGCCCGATCCGCTTTCACCCACGAGCGCCAGAGTCTCCCCCGGCGCCATGGTGAAGGAGACCGTGTCCACCGCCTGCACCGGCGTCCCGCCGCCATGGAAGGTGACGCTCAGATCGGAAACCTCGAGCAGCCCGGTCATGGCGCCGGCTCCCCGGTCTTGCGCGGATCGAAGGCATCGCGGGCCGCCTCGCCGATAAAGACCAGCAGGGACAGCATCGTGCCCAGCACCACAAAGGCCGTCACGCCCAGCCAGGGGGCCTGGAGATTGGTCTTGCCCTGGCGTGCCAACTCCCCAAGGGAGGCCGAGCCCGGCGGCAGGCCGAAGCCGAGAAAATCGAGGCTGGAGAGGGTGGTAACGGCGGCGGACAGCAAAAAGGGCAGGAAGGTGATGGTCGCGACCATGGCATTGGGCAGGATATGACGCCCCATGATGGTGATGTGGCCCACCCCCAGGGCCCGGGCTGCGCGCACATAATCGAAATTCCGGCCACGCAGGAACTCGGCCCGCACCACGCCCACCAGCGCCACCCAACTGAACAGGGCCAACGCGCCGAGCAGCATCCAAAAGCCCGGTTCCAAGACCGCGGCCAGGATGATCAGGACATAAAGGGCCGGAATACTGTTCCAGATTTCGATCACGCGCTGGAAAATCAGGTCCGTCCAACCGCCGAAATAGCCCTGCACCGCGCCGGCCGAAACGCCGATGACGGCGGAAATGCCGGTGAGCAGCAGGGCGAACAGAACCGAGGTGCGGAAGCCATAAATAATCCGTGAAAGGACGTCTCGCTGATTGTCGTCCGTACCCAACAGGTGGTGAAAGCTGGGCGGCGCTGGCGCCGGAGTGTTCATGCGGTAATCCCGCGTATCGTAACGATAGGGAATCGGGGGCCAGATCATCCAGCCGCCGGCCTTCCGGATCAGGTCCTGGACATGCGGGTCGCGATAGACCGCTTCCCGGGGAAAGGCGCCGCCGAACCGGGTTTCGGGGTAGTCAACCAGAACCGGGCTGAGCAGGGCGCCTTCGTAATAGACGATCAGCGGCCGGTCATTGGCGATGAATTCCGCCCCCAGGGAAAAGACAAACAGGGCCAGGAAAATCCGCATGGACCAAAGGCCCCGCCGGTTGGCTTTGAAATTGCGCCAGCGCCGGGCGTTGATGGGCGACAGGACGAAGAAAGAAGGGGCCAAGCGGGACAGGGGGGCCATGGCTCACGCGCCCCGGGCTTCGAAATCGATCCGCGGATCGATGACCATATAAGTCAGGTCGCTGATCAGCGTGATCACGAGCCCGATCAGGGCGTAGATGTAAAGCGTCGCAAACACCACGGCATAATCCCGTGAGAGGATGGATTCGAAGGCGAGCAGTCCCATGCCGTCCAGATTGAAGATCGTCTCGATCAGAAGCGAGCCGGTGAAGAACACCGAGACAAAGGCCCCGGGAAAGCCCGAAACAACGATCAGCATCGCGTTCCGGAACACATGGCCGTAGAGCACGCTGCGCTCCGTCAGGCCCTTCGCGCGCGCCGTCACCACATAGTGCTTGCCGATCTCGTCGAGGAAGGAATTCTTTGTCAGTAGGGTGATGGTCGCGAAGCCGCCGATGACCAGCGATGTGAGTGGCAGGGCGAGGTGCCAGAGATAATCCAGGATCTGCCGCCACCAGGAGAGGCCCTCCCAGCCGTCCGACGCAAGCCCGCGCAGGGGAAAGAGCTGCAGGAAGGACCCGCCGGCCAACAGCACGATGAGCAGCACGGCAAACAGGAAGGCCGGAATCGCATAGCCGAGCACGATCACGGCGCTCGACCAGACATCGAAGGCGCTGCCGTCCCGCACGGCCTTGCGGATGCCGAGCGGGATCGACACGAGATAGATGATCAGCACAGTCCACACGCCGAGACCGATCGAGACCGGGAGCTTTTCCGCCAGAAGGTCGAGCACGGCCACGTCCCGGAAATAGCTGTCCCCGAAATCAAAGCGCAGATAATTCCAGATGAGCTGACCCAGGCGCACATGGACCGGCTTGTCGAAGCCGAAACGGGCCTCCAGCTCTGCGATCAGGTCCGGGTCGAGACCCTGGGCGCCGCGATAGCCGCTGTCACCGCCGCTTTCCCCGGCCCCGCCGAGCCGCGCGCCGACCGCGTCCGGCCCGCCGCTCAGCCGGCTGATGATCTCTTCCACCGGGCCACCGGGCGCCAGTTGCACGACGGCGAAGCTGACGACCAGGATCCCGATCAGGGTGGGGATCATGAGCAGGAGGCGGCGCAGGACATAGGTCGCCATGGAGACTCCATGAGGGGGCAGGATCGAAAAAAGCCGCGCGAGCCTTCAGCCCGCGCGGCCTTCTCCATGGAATGGATCACGGCCTATTCAGGCACGGATCCCCAGGCACGGGTTCGGACCTTATTCGGCATCCATCGGGACCGCCGGCGGCGTATCGGCCTGTTGGCGCATATACGCGATGATGTTGACCCGGTCCTTTTGACGGTTCAAGCCGGCGAAGGCCATCTTTGTCCCGGGCGCCCATTTGGCCGGATTTTCCAGATAGCCGTTCATTTTGTCGTAGGTCCAAACCCCGTCGAGACCGGTCAGCGTGCTCGAATAGTTAAAGCCGTTGATGGACGCGATGTCCCGGCCCAGCACATTCCACAGATAGGGTCCGGTCTGGTTGGCGCCGCCCTTTTCGAAATTGTGGCAGGACAGGCAGCGCTTCGCGACGCGCTCGCCCGCGTCCACGCTGGCGGTCGGGATGAGAGACGCGAAATCGACCGTCTCAACCGAGTCCGTGGGATCGGCTTCGACCGGCACCTCGTTTTCCGGCACGTCGATCTTGTAGCCGCCTTCTATATAAGACGGCTCATGGTAGAACAGTGTTCCGACCTCTCTAAGCACCATGACAGCCAGAACCGAAGCCAGGAGCGCGCCCCAGACCTTGTTCCATTCGAAGAAATCCATGTTCCCACTCCCGTGCGCTCGAATGCCTGTCGTCCCAGCCCGGATCATCAAACGATCTCTGGCTTATCTCAGCGAGAAAAAGCAAACCTTCGGCCAGGGTTGTGGAGGACATTAGTGATCCTATCCGTCCCTCGCAAGCGCAGCATTTCCGCGCTCCCCCTGTCCGCCGCTCCAGCGTTGACCGCAATACCCTTGTTGAAACGCGGGCCGGTGAAGGGGGAGCGGGTCTTGACCGAAGGCGACGGCGCATTGTGTCTTCGAATGCTTACGAATGGCCGTCCGAAGGGCGGACCGGAAAGGATCGGCGCCCATGACCAGCCTTGTGATCATCCCCGCCCGCATGGCCTCGACCCGTCTGCCGGGCAAGCCCCTCGCCGACATCGCGGGAAAGCCCATGATCGTGCGGGTCTGGGAGCGGGCGCGTGAGGCCGACCTCGGGCCCGTCGTGGTGGCAGCCGCCGAGGTCGACATCGCCGATGCCGTGCGCGATTGCGGCGGCGAGGCGGTGCTCACGGATCCGGATCTGCCGTCGGGTTCCGACCGGGCCCATGCGGCGTTGAAACACCTGGACCCGGACGGTCGGGTTGAGACCGTGATCAATCTCCAGGGCGATCTTCCGACCCTGGCACCGGAGGCCGTGCAAGCCGTCGCGGAGACGCTTCAGGGGGATCCCGCTCTGGGCCTTGCCACGCTGGCCAGCCCGATCACGGATCCGCGGGAGCGAGACGATCCGGCCGTGGTCAAGGCCATCCTGTCCTTGCCCGAGGGTGCGACCGCGGGCCGGGCCCTCTATTTCACGCGCGCAACCGCCCCATCCGGCGATGGGCCGCTTTACCATCACATCGGGCTCTACGGCTTTCGGCGAGTGGCCCTGGAGCGGTTCGTGTCCCTGCCGCCCTCGCCCCTGGAAAAGCGGGAGCGGCTGGAACAGTTGCGGGCTCTCGAAGCCGGCATGGCCATCGGGGTCACCCTGGTGGATCATGTGCCTTTCGGTGTCGATACGCCGGCGGATCTTGAGCGGGCCCGGGCCTTTTTCGCGCACGCCCAATCCGAGGCGCCCAAAGCGGTGGGGGTTAAGCCATGATCGCGAAAGAGGATCAGCAACCCGGCGGCACGCCGCAGATCGTCTTCCAGGGCGAGCCCGGGGCCTATTCCCATCTCGCCGCGCGTCAGTTCTTCCCCGCTCACGAAGCGGTCCCTTGCGCGACCTTCGAAGACGCTTTCCAGGCCATCGAAGACGGGCGCGCCGCCCTTGGCATGATTCCCGTGGAAAATTCCCTGGCCGGACGGGTGGCCGATATCCATCACCTGCTCCCCGAAGCGGAAGTATTCGCGGTCGGCGAACGGTTTCTCCCCATCCGGCACCAATTGCTGGCCTGTCCCGGCGCCACATTGGAGACCGTCAAGACCGCGCTCAGCCATATCATGGCGCTTGGCCAGTGCCGGCAGACCCTGCGCCGGTTGGGCATCCGGGCGGAGGTGGCAGCGGATACCGCCGGCGCGGCGCGGCAGATCGCCGAGCGCGGCGATCCGACGGTCGCTGCCGTGGCCTCGAGTCTGGCGGCTGAGATCCATGGGTTGCAGATCCTGAAGCCCGATATCGAGGATGCGGCCCACAACACCACACGCTTCTTGGTGCTGGCCGGGGAGCGGGACGACGCGCCCCGTTCGGCCGGGACCGTGATCACCAGCTTTCTGTTCCGTGTGCGGAACGTTCCCGCGTCGCTCTATAAGGCCATGGGCGGTTTTGCCACCAATGGCGTGAACATGACCAAGCTGGAGAGCTATCAACTCGATGGCTCCTTCCGGGCGACCCAGTTCTATGCGGATATCGAGGGGCATCCGGATGACCGGCCCGTGCGCCTCGCCCTCGAAGAACTGGCGTTTTTTTCCTCCCATATGCGGGTCATCGGTGTCTATCCGGCCGATGACTATCGCCGGATGGTGGACCAGGCCTCCTTGGACCCCGGCCCGCGCCGGCCTTTGCAGGGCGTTTAAGCCATGCCGGCCCTCGATGATCCGGTCGATCTGCTCCGCCGTCTGATTGCCGCGCCCAGCGTGACGCCGGCGGATGCGGGCGCCCTCGACATCGTCGAACAAGCGGCCGGGGCCCTCGGCTTTGAAACCGTGCGTCTGCCCTTTGGCGGGCCCGACCGTCCGACTATCGACAATCTTTATGCCCGCCGGGGGCGCTCCGGCCCTTGTCTCGCTTTTGCGGGGCATACGGATGTGGTGCCGCCGGGGGAAGCGCAGGCCTGGCGGCACGATCCCTTCGGCGCCGTGGTGGACGGCGATCACCTGTTCGGCCGGGGCGCGGTGGATATGAAGGGGGCCATCGCCTGTTTCCTGGCCGCGGTTGCGAGGGCCGGCACGGGCGAGCCGGATCTTGCGCTCATCATCACCGGCGACGAGGAGGGCCCGGCCCAGGACGGCACCGTGCGCGTGGTGGACTGGCTGAAGGCCAGGGGCGAGCGGATCGACCATTGCATCGTCGGTGAGCCGACCAATCCGTCCCTATTGGGAGAAATGATCAAGATCGGTCGCCGGGGGAGCCTCAATGTGACCCTGACTGCCACGGGACGGCAGGGCCATATCGCCTATCCCCATCTGGCGGACAATCCTATTCCGTCCCTGATCAAGGTCCTGGATCGGTTGATCGACTGGCATCTCGATGACGGCACGCCCCATTTCCAGCCCTCAAGTCTCCAGGTCGCGACGGTGGATGTGGGCAATCGAGCCTCGAATGTCATTCCCGCATCCGCCGCGGCCCGATTCAACATCCGGTTCAATGATCTGCATACGGCTGCTAGCCTGACCGACCGGATCGAGGCCATCGTAAATGAAGCGGGGAAGGGGCGCGTCACCCTTGAGGCCTCTTCCAATGCCGAGGCCTTTGTCACAGCGCCCGGCCCTTTCACGGATCGGATTGCCGAAGCGGTCGCTGCCGAGACCGGACGCACACCGGATCTATCCACCACCGGCGGCACCTCTGATGCCCGGTTCCTGAAAGATCTGTGCCCTGTGGTGGAGTTCGGTCTTGTGGGCCAGACCATGCACAAGGTGGACGAACACGTTTCCCTCGCCGACCTCGAGGCCCTGACCCGGATCTATGCTCGCATCATCAGTCAATACGCCGCGATGCCGAGCCCAGGGTAAGGGCACCTCCTCATACGGAAAAACATCCGGGCCCCCCTGGATCGCCGCGCTGCGCTCGCGATGACGGAGCAGGTGGGGTAGACTGAAGGGAAAGACCTTTATTCCGAGATCCCTTCATCCGTCACTGCGAGGAGCGAAGCGACGCGGCAGCCCAGGGTAAGGGTACGGCTATCCCCTCACACGGAAAAACATCCGGGCCCCCCTGGATCGCCGCGCTACGCTCGCGATGACGGCGCAGATGGGGGTGGATGAAGGGAAAGACCCTTATTCCGAGATCTTCAAACCGTCACTGCGAGGAGCGAAGCGACGCGGCAGCCCAGGGTAAGGGTACGGCTATCCCCTCACACGGAAAAACATCCGGGCCCCCCCTGGATCGCCGCGCTGCGCTCGCGATGACGGCGCAGATGGGGGTGGATGAAGGGAAAGACCCTTATTCCGAGATCCTTCAAACCGTCACTGCGAGGAGCGAAGCGACGCGGCAGCCCAGGGTAAGGGTACGGGGATCCCCTCACACGGAAAAACATCCGGGCCCCCCTGGATCGCCGCGCTGCGCTCGCGATGACGGCGCAGATGGGGTAGAATAAAAAAAGTGGAATGGGTCTCAAACAGCGCAGAGCCGCATTTGGTCGACAATGAGCAAGACTCCCGTTGTTTACATCATGGCAAACCGGCGCAACGGCACACTCTACACCGGAGTCACCTCCAATCTGGCGCAGCGCGTTCACCAGCACAAAGAGGGACAGGCGGACGGGTTCACGAAACGATACGGATGCAAATTGCTCGTCTTTTTTGAAGTATTGGATGACATGACTGCGGCCATTTCCAGAGAGAAACAAATCAAGGCCGGTTCGCGCCGCAAGAAGCTCGACCTGATAGAGCGAATGAACCCCCAATGGAAAGACCTATACTCCGAGATCCTTTAACCCGTCACTGCGAGGAGCGAAGCGACGCGGCAGCCCAGGGTAAGGGTACCTCTTCATACGGAACAATATCCCGCACCTCCCTGGATCGCCGCGCTGCGCTCGCGATGACGGCGCAGATGG
>JBHJGV010000061.1:0-65859 GCA_050331455.1 Alphaproteobacteria bacterium | reverse complement strand
CGGGTGTCTGCGCCTTTTCTCTCTCCATACCATAACCGAATTTGCCCCCCGGGCCTGGGGGGGGCCGCCGGTTGGGGGCGGGTGCGGACGCCGGCCGGGCCCGGCGCGGGCCCGGCTGGCGTCCGTCCCGGCGGGCGACGTCAAAAGGCTTGTTCTTGCAGGAGAAACGACTTTGAAATGCGCTGATGGAGTGTTTCACTTGTCATTGCCGGTCGTCGATGCCTTTTGTGGGCGGCAAAGCCGTGCCGGTGCCTATTGTGCCCGGTCAGACAGTTCGGACGCGCCGGATTGTCCGGTGCGATGGCGGCGCAAACGATCATTCAGCCTTCAGGGCGCTCAGGTTCGATCGACAGGGAGTAAAGCCTTATGGGCCCGTGCAGCAGTTGCGTCTATCGCCGGGAGAATGTCGGTTATAACCGCCAAGTATCTTGGAAATGCTACCGCTTTCCGCCCTCTTTTATCGGACCGGCGGCCTATTACGACTCCACGGGCAATTTGGTGCAGTGGGACTTCCCCGAGGTGCAGATTTACCACGGCTGCGGTGAGTACAAGTCCGAGAAAAAATCCGGCTAAGGGCGGTGGCTCTTACGCTGAAAGCCCATTGCGTGGCGCGCTCATCACTCAAGCGTCTTGTTGTTTTGGTCGAACCGTGAGGCCGGCATGCCCTTTGCGGGTTCGATCAGGTCCCACCGGTTTCCGAACGGGTCCTGGAAGACGGCGACCCGGCCATAGGGCTCGTCGCGGGGCCGTTCCGCAAATGCGACGCCCGCAGCGCGGTAGCGGGCATAGTCCCGATCAAAATCATCCGTTTGCAGAAAAAGAAACACGCGGCCCCCCGTCTGGTTGCCGATGGCACGGGCCTGGTCTCGTGTGGCGGCCTTGGCCAACAAAAGACAGCACCCCTGCGCGGCGCTCTCGTTCGTCGGCGCGACACGCACCCAGCGCTTGTCCGGCGTCAGGGGGCTGTCCTCGACCAGGATGAACCCGAGCATGCCCACATAGAAAGCGATGGCGTCGTCATAGTCCGGCACGAGGAGGGTGACGGCGGATAAACTCTGTTTCATGGCCTGTTCCCGCTTGTTGGCGACCGCTTTATGGTTATGTCCCTAACGGCGGCGAGCACACCGGGAAAGGATCGAGGCATGGCGCAGGGTTTGGCGGTGCGGTTTGAAAACAGTTATGCGCGGTTGCCGGACCGGTTCCATGCGCGGCTCGACCCGACGCCGGTGTCCCAGCCGGCGCTGATCCGCTGGAACGAAGCCCTCGCCACAGACCTTGGGATCGACCGGGGCACTGCGGGTGACGCCGATCTGGCCGCTTTATTCTCGGGCAATCGGCGGCCCGAGGGCGCCGAGCCGTTGGCGATGGCCTATGCCGGTCACCAGTTCGGCAATTTCGTGCCCCAGCTGGGCGATGGGCGGGCCCTCCTGCTGGGCGAGGTGGTGGACGGGCAGGGCCGCCGCCGGGATATCCAACTCAAGGGCTCCGGACCCACGCCCTTTTCCCGCCGCGGGGACGGGCGCGCGGCCCTCGGACCGGTCCTGCGCGAATATATCGTCAGTGAGGCGATGAATGCCCTTGGCATCCCCACGACCCGGTCGCTGGCGGCTGTGACCACGGGGGAGCGGGTCTTTCGCGAAGACATTCTGCCCGGCGGTGTGCTGACCCGGGTCGCCGCCAGCCATATCCGTGTGGGGACGTTCCAGTTTTTCGCCCCCCAGGGTGATGAAGAGGGTGTCAAGACCCTCGCCGACTACGCCATCGACCGCCACGACCCGCGCGCCCGGGACGCGGACAACGCGTATCTCGCCTTTCTGAACGGCGTGATCGACCGGCAGGCGGCCCTTGTGGCCCGTTGGATGCAGGTGGGCTTCATCCACGGGGTGATGAACACGGACAATATGACGATCTCCGGCGAGACCATCGATTACGGGCCCTGTGCCTTTCTTGATGTCTACCACCCGGGCAAGGTGTTTTCCTCCATTGACCATGGCGGGCGCTACGCGTTCTCCAACCAGGCGGGAATCGCACAATGGAACCTGGCGCGCCTCGCCGAGACGCTCCTGCCCCTGATCGATTCGGACCGGCAACGGGCCATCGACATCGCCACGGAAGCGGTGATGAATTTCACGGGCCGGTTCGAGGCCTATTGGACCGACGGCATGCGCCGCAAGATCGGCCTTGCCGAGACCGCGAAGGATGCGGATGCGGAACTCGCGGCTGATTTCCTGGCGGCCATGGCCCGGGGCCATGCGGATTTCACCCTGGCTTTCCGCCATCTGAGCGACGCGGTGGAAGACGGGGCCGACGAGACGGCCCTGCGCGCCCAGTTCGACCGAGCCGAGGATCTCGATGAGTGGTTGCCCCGCTGGCGCACCCGTCTCGCCGCCGAGCCGATGGATGCGGCCGCCCGCAAGGCCCTGATGGACAGCGCCAACCCGCTGTTCATCCCGCGCAATCACCGCATTGAGGAAGCGATTACGGCCGCCGTCACGGCCGGGGATTTCGGCCCCTTCCATCGGCTGGTGGAGATCCTGGCCCATCCCTTTGTTCCCCAGCCCGACCATGCCGACTATGCGACCCCTCCGCGCCCGGATGAACGCGTCGTCGCCACCTTCTGCGGCACATAAGGGGGCCACGCTCCAACGCGCCCATGATCTTTCGCCGGCTGGAAAATGTCGGCGGTCATTCGAGCGCAATCACGCGGATGTCGCCGGGAGATGTGAAGAGGTCGGCGTCGAGGCGATGACTCCAGGCATCCGGATCGCGGGCGGCGCGGTGGGGCACATGGACGCCGATGGCCTGTCTGGCTTTGATCCGGTCTGAGAGGATCGCCCGTCCGTTTTCCGTTCCGAAGAACCAGTAGGGCGGGAAAGCCACATGGGTGACCCGGGCGTCCCAATACGCCTGATACGGCGCGAAATGGATATCGGCCGGGTCCGCATCGCCGAAATGGGCGGCGGTGGCGTCGCCGTCCAGGGTGACCCGCCAGGCGAGGTTCTGGACCGAGGCCCGGCGCGCGCCCCCGCTGTGGGGAATGGCCACCGCCTCGATCAAAAGGGCTCCCAGCGTGGTCTGAAAGGGTGGATCCCCTGGCGTCAAAGCCACGGCGTTCACCCGGTCAAGGACCGGATCGTCCGCCGCGACCGCCTCGCGCAGGAGGTCCACCGCCTGAAGCGGGGCGAAGAGCGGGACCTCCGGCTGGGAGCGCAGGAAGGCGAGCACCGGCCGCGGCGTGAAATGGTCACCGTGGAAATGGGAGACGAACAGCGCGTCCACCCCGTTAAACGGGGCGCTCCCTTCGAGCAAAGCGCGCTCCAGATTGTCCGGCACCAGAGCATATTGCCCGAAGCCCTGGCGATAAAACGCGTCGAACAGAACCTTGGTCTCCCCGTGAATGACGAGCACGCCTTCGTTGCCGAGATAGCGCGCCTCTGCGGCGTGTCCGTCGGGTCCGGGCCCGTGGGCCTGTGTTGGCTGAGCTGCAACGCCGAGCAACGTGAAGACTGCAAATGCTGCCGCGACAGCGCGAAACAGGGGTCGGTAGGCCATTGCAACTCTCCCTTGAAGCATCGAATTTTCCCAGCATAGGCCCGACTCAGCCCCTTTCTGCCACGTATCGTGCTTCCCGGGACCGAATCAGCGAGACCGAATCAGCGAGACCGAATCAGGCTATCAAAAGGGTTGCCGCGCACGGGAGGGTCTGCGGCCATCCTGACCGGTCGCCACGCGGCGCGCGCCGCTCCGGCGGATGACAAGGACGCACCAACAGGTTTCCTCGACAGGAGCACCCCCATGACCATGGATTCTGCCGCCCCGAACGGCGCCAGCGAACACGTCACCGAAGCTGCAAGTCCGCAGCATGTGGGCGGCGTTTCCTCCGGCCAGCTCAAATCCATCATTGAACGGATCGAGCGCCTGGAAGAGGAAAAAGCCGCGATCGCGTCGGACATCAAGGACATCTACGCGGAGGCAAAGGCCAACGGGTTCGATGCCAAGATCCTGCGCCAAGTCATCAAGATCCGTAAAATGGACAAGCACGAGCGCGACGAGCAGGAAAGCCTGCTCGATGTCTATCTCGCCGCCCTCGGCATGGCCTGATTCGCCAAACCGAAAGGGTGTTGGGGCAGGGTTTTGGCGCGCGGCCGCAGGCTGGTATGGTCCCGGAAACGGATCAATCATGAAGCCGCCGGGGAGGCCGTTCCCATGTCCGAGACTGTCCTGCGCACGCCCGATGAGCGTTTCGCCGCTCTGCCGGGCTTCACCTTCGCGCCGCGTTATGTTGAGGGTCTCCAGGGCTATGAGGGCTTGCGCCTCCATTATCTCGATGAGGGTCCACCGGATGCGGCCGTCACGTTCCTATGCCTCCACGGACAGCCCACCTGGAGCTATCTTTACAGGAAGATGATCCCCGTCTTCACGGCGCGGGGGCACCGGGTGGTGGCGCCGGACTTTTTTGGCTTCGGCCGCTCCGACAAACCGGTCGAGGATGCCGTCTATACCTTTGATTTCCACCGCCAGTCGCTGCTGCGCTTCCTGGCGGTCATGGATCTGCGCAATGTATGCCTTGTGGTCCAGGATTGGGGCGGGCTGCTGGGTCTCACCCTGCCCATGGCCCTGCCGGATCGCATCACCCGCCTGATTGTCATGAATACAACGCTGGCCATCGGCAAAAGCCCTGGCGAGGGCTTCGACAATTGGAAGGCGTTCTCGGCGCGCAACCCGGACATGAAGATCGGTGCGCTGATGGGCCGGGCCGTCGAGGGCCTGACGCCGGAGGAGGCCGCAGCCTATGACGCGCCCTATCCAGACCAGCGTTACAAGGCCGGTGTGCGCCGTTTCCCGGAGCTTGTGATGGTGAGCCCGGATATGGAAGGCGTGGGGACCTCGAAGGGCGCGCGCGCGTTCCTGTCCCGGGACTGGACCGGCGAGAGCTTCATGGCCGTCGGCGTTAAGGATATCGTTCTGGGCACGGATGTCATGACGGAGACCCGCGGCTTCATTCGCAACTGCCCGGACCCCATGAAAGTCGACGAAGGCCATTTCGTTCAGGAATCGGGCGGTCCGATCGCCAAAGCCGCACTCGACCATTTCGGTTTGTGATCATCAGTGCGGTCTGTATTTGGAGGACGGCCCCGTGACCACCGCCCCAGCCATGGCCCCCGCCGCCGGTTTCGCCTCGGCCCTCGGCATGATGACCCGTCTGGCCGGAGCAGGGCCGGAGGGCGCTGACCTGCTGCGCTTTGAAACAGGGGCAACCCATGACGACGGGCGGGGCATGGTCCATGGCGGTGTGCTGATGACATTTGCCCATGTGCTGCTTGGCACCTGCCTTTACCCCGATCCTGCGGCACCCGCGCCGGGGAGCCTGTCGGTGACCTGCGAATTCCTGGCCGAGGCGCCGGCCGGGGCGGTTCTGGAGGGCGCGGCGCGCATCACACGGCGCACCCGGTCGATCATTTTCCTTGCCGGCGACATTGTCGAGGCCGGTCCGGATCCAGCGCGGCCCCTGATGACTGCCACAGGGCTATGGCGCGTGGCGGCCGGTAGACCGACGGCCGGTTAGGGCGCAGGAGGAACGGTGCCATGGCTGTCAGGCCGCCGCAGGATCTATCGCCCTCCAAGAACCCGCTGGGCCCCAATCCGCTCCAGTACGAAATGATGGAGGAGATGGCCGCCTCGCTGGGGCGCGGCCAAGCTGCTCGTTCAGGCCCTGGCCGATCTGAGCGCGTTCGACGCGGCACAGGTGGATGCGCCCTTGGCGCAAGAGGATGCGGAGCGCCGGGCCGATCTGCTGGCCGAGGCCCGGGAGCGGCTGTGGTTCTTCATCATCCAGCGCGAATTGTGCGGTCTGCGCCGGCACCACGATGTTTTCGAACTCTACGCCGTGCCTCGGGAGGTGGAACTCGGCATGGGACCCAAGCCCCCGAAGGCTGCTCCGAAGGCCGACGGGGACAAGGCCTGACGGCGCAGAATCATCCGGTGGCGGTCAATTCCTTTGCCAGGAACAAGCGGGCCCGTCCCGAGGTGGGATAGGCGACCGATCCAACGATCTCGAAACCAAGATCCTGGAAAAAATCCCGGGCCTGGAAATCCATCAGGTCGAGATGGATCAGCCGGCAGCCCCGCATCAGCAATTCGTTCTCCAGGCGCATCATCAGGCCATGGCCGATGCCCCGGCCACGCAACTCTTCGTGCACCCACAAATCCTGGATGATGCAGGCGCCGTGAGCGGCGTACCAGTGGGCGAGGAGCCCGGCGAGAATGTCGCCGTCCTCGTCCCGCAGCATGATGGCGAGGGGCTCGCGCTGGAGCGGCACGGACAGGCGGGCCGCATGGGCCTGCAGGCCCTTGTCGATCACGGCCCGCTCCCCCGGCGTGGGGTCGTCGATCACGTCGAAGCGAGTGCCCTCCGGCAGGTCCGGCGTGCGGTGGGTGGCGTGGTTCACGGCTCCGGACTGACCCGAACCAGCAGCTTGCCCATATTCCCGCCCGTAAACAGGCGCTTCACCGCCTCCGGCGCGTTCTCCAGGCCCTCCACGATATCCGTCCTGTATTTCAGCATGCCTTGCGCCAGCCATGGCCCTGCCTCTCCGATGAATTCCTGCATGCGCGGGAAATAATCACTCACGATGAAACCCTGGCACCGTGCCCTGCGCATCAGCAGCATGGGAAAATTGACCGGGCCGGGCACCGGATCCAGGGCATTGTAGTCCGAAATCAGCCCACAGAGCACGATGCGGGCATAGTTGTTGATCCGCGCCAGGATCGCATCCATGATCTGACCGCCGACATTCTCGAAATCGATATCGATGCCGTCCGGGCACAGGGCGTCAAGGCGCGCAGCCACATCCTCGGTCTTGTAGTTGATGCAAGCCTCAAAGCCCAGATCTTCCGTCACCCACCGGCATTTGTCATCCGATCCGGCCAGGCCGATGACCCGGCAGCCCCGGATACGGCCGATCTGGCCCGCCACGGACCCCACGGCGCCCGCGGCGGCCGAGACGATCAGGGTCTCGCCGGGCTGGGGCTCGCCGATCTCCTTCATGCCGAAATAGGCCGTAGCGCCGGTCATGCCGAGCACGCTCATCCAGGCGTCCAGGGGAAAGCCCAGGCCCTGGGGCACCGGCGAGGCCATATCGCCCGAAACGGTGACATAGTCCTGCCAGTTGCCGAGCCCGGGCATGACGATGTCGCCCTCTTTGAAACGAGGATGGCGGGAGGCTTCCACGACGCCCATGGTGCCGCCGCGCATCACGTCGCCGACCTCCACGGGCGGCATATATTGCGGCCGGTCGGACATCCAAATCCGGTTTGTCGGGTCGAGGGACAGATAGATGTTGCGGACCAGAATGGTGCCGTCGGCGGGATCGGCAACGGGCGTCTCGACGAAACGCAAATCGCCGTCCTGGATGTCGCCCACCGGACGGCGCGCCAGAATCCACTGGCGGTTTGTGCGGCTCATGCTCTTCTCCCTAAAAATTGGTTGGACTTATCGGCCGGTGCCTTGACCCTGGAGCGCGTCCGTCGCATGGACGGCGGAACAGGAGAGACCAGCCTCGTCCTCAACAGGAGAGAACGCTTTGCGAATGAAGTCCATTGCCCCGATGGTGAATGCCCTGATCTTGGCGAGCATGATCTTCGGGACCTGGCTTGCGCCGATCACGGTCCAGACCGCCCATGCGGCATCGGCGGACGCCGGCCGGGCGCTGATGTCGCGCGCGCCGGGGGAGGCCATGCCGGGGCTCGACACGCCGCCGCCCGGATCTGGTGACCAGGACGGTCAATCCACCGCGAGCACGGATGAAGTGAAGGTCGCCCTCCTGGCCGAATGGCGCACATTGCCCGCCGAGGGCGGGGTGATGTGGATGGCCCTGCGCCAGACCATGATCCCGGGCTGGCATACCTATTACAAAAACCCGGGGGACTCGGGCGAGCCGACGGTTCTGGAATGGTCGCTCCCCGAAGGCTTCGAGGCCGGTGAGATGGGCTGGCCCCTGCCGGAGCGGCTGCCCTACGGTCCGCTGGTCAATTTCGGGTTCGAGGACGAGGCGGTGCTGCTGGTGCCCGTCACCGTGCCCGCAGGCCTAACACCGGGCGCCCGGCTCCCCCTTGAGGCCCATGCCTATTGGCTGGTCTGCGAGGAAATCTGCATTCCCCAGGACGCCGTGCTGCGCCTTGAATTGCCCGTCGAGGCCGGCACGCCGGTCGCCGATCCCGAGGCAGCCCCCCTTATCGCGGCGGCGCGGGAGGCACTGCCCCAGACCGTGCCCTGGCCCTCCCGGTTTTCGGTCTCGGATGGCACCTTCGCCCTGGGTGTTTCGGCCCCGGAACTGGAGGGCACATTCGGCCCTGGCCGGGTCGAGGCGATGGTATTTTTCCCGGACGAAAGCGGGGTCATCGACAATCCGGCACCGCAAATCGTGCGCTATGGGCCCGATGGGTTCAGCCTGTCGACCGGCGCCGGATTTTTGTTCCGCGGTGATGGGTCCAAGGCGCCGTCGACCGTGTCCGGGCTGTTGGTGCTGACGGATCGCAGTACGGGCGAGACGCTGCACCGGGGCATCCGCATCACGGCGCAGGCCGGATCGCTCAGCGAGGGGCTGGCGGCCACGGCCCTGGGCACGTCTGCCCCCGGCGGCCCAGCGGCCCTTCAGATCGGTCTTGGGCAGGCGCTGCTCTTTGCCCTGCTCGGCGGCCTGATCCTCAATCTGATGCCGTGCGTGTTCCCCATCCTGTTCATGAAGGCCTTCGGTCTTGTCGCGGCGGCCCAGGAGGGCCCCATGGTGGCCCGCCTGCATGGGCTCGCCTTTACCGCGGGCGTCGTGGTGTCCTTCGTGGCACTGGCAGGCCTGTTCATCGCCTTGCGGGCCGGCGGGGCCCAGATCGGCTGGGGCTTCCAGCTCCAGGATCCCTTGGTGATGGGATCCCTGTTCCTTCTGATGCTGGCGATCGGGCTTAACCTGTCCGGCGTGTTCGAGATTGGTACCTCGATCATGGGAGCCGGCGGCGACCTGGGAGACCGGGGCGGAGCGGTCGGGGCGTTCTTGACCGGTACCCTGGCCACGGTCGTGGCGACGCCCTGCACGGCGCCGTTCATGGGTGCGGCCATCGCTGCGGCGTTGACCCAGCCTGTCCTGTTTTCTCTGACGGTGTTCGCCGCCCTTGGTTTAGGCATGGCGCTGCCCTGGCTGGTGCTCAGTTTCGTGCCCGGTCTGCTCCGCCATCTGCCGAAACCCGGCGCCTGGATGGAGATCGTCCGCCAGGTCCTGGCCTTTCCCATGTTTGGCACCGCGGCCTGGCTGCTGTGGGTTCTCACCCAGCAGGTGGGCGCGCCTGGGCTTGCCCTGGTGCTGGCGGCGGGGGTCGTACTCGGCTTCGGCGCCTGGCTGTTCGGACTGACCCAGCGCGGCAGCCTGTCGACCGGCGGGGCCGGCCAGGTCACGGTCCGGCTGGCGGCAGCCGTTGCGCTTCTCGGCGCGGGCACCCTGCTGGTCTTTGCCAGCCGTGACGGCGTTGATGGGGCCTCTACGGCGCAGGCCTCTCAAAGCGTGGCCATGGCCGATGGCGGTCTGGAGGCCGTGGCCTTCGATCCCGACCGCCTTGAGGCCCTGCGGGCCGGAGGCACGCCCGTGTTCCTGAACGTCACGGCGGCCTGGTGCATCACCTGCCTGGTCAATGAGCGGGTCGCCTTTAGTCAGCCGGCCGTGGCCCGCCGGTTCGAGGAGGCGGGGATCGTCTACATGAAGGGTGACTGGACCAACCGGGACGCCCAGATCACCGAGATGCTGGACCGGTTCGGGCGCAGCGGCGTGCCGCTCTATGTCTTCTATCCGCCGCGCGGTGCGGATGGAACGGCGCCCGACCCCATCATTCTGCCGCAATTGTTGCGTGAATCCGTGATCCTGGAGACCGTCAAGTCTCTGTAGACGGACAGAACCAAGTGGAGGGAGCGATGCTGAGTCTTGCGATCAAACGCGTGGCCGT
The DNA here is from genome assembly GCA_050331455.1 of Alphaproteobacteria bacterium. Classification (GTDB taxonomy): domain Bacteria; phylum Pseudomonadota; class Alphaproteobacteria; order JAJFIK01; family JAJFIK01; genus CAYUYV01. Next base: position 55,872 of record JBHJGV010000061.1, on the reverse strand, counting down.
GGCCACGGCAACGGCGGCCAGTGTGACCATCGCCGCGATGGGCGTGTCCATGGCGGCACCGGACGTCAATAAGGCGGCGCCGGACTTCACCGGCACCACGTCCGACGGTGGGACGTTCACCCTGTCCTCCATGGCCAAAGAGGGCCGCAAGGTCATCCTGGAATGGACCAACCATGACTGCCCCTATGTCCGTAAACACTACGACACGGACAACATGCAGAGCCTTCAGGAAGACGCGGCCGAGCGCGATGTGGTCTGGGTGACGGTCATCTCGTCCGCCCCCGGAAAGCAGGGTCATGTGTCGGCCCAGGAAGCCAATGCCCTCACGGAAAAGCGCAATGCCAGCCCGGACTATGTGATCCTGGACGAGTCCGGGGACATCGGCCGACTGTACGACGCCAAGACGACGCCGCATATGTATATTGTGGATGAGGACGGTGTGCTCCGCTATATGGGCGCAATTGATGATAAGCCAACGAGCCGCAAGAGCACGGTCGAAGGCGCACGCAACTATGTCCGGATCGCCCTCGGTGAACTGGAAGCGGGCGAGGCCGTGACCGAAGCGGTGACAACACCCTATGGTTGTTCCGTGAAATACTGATTATCGGCATACCGCGGATCGTACCAAAATCAAATGGGGGGCGGATCTTCGGATCCGCCCCTTTTTTCCGTTCGCCCCTCATTGGTCCTTGCAACAGGAGACGTGTTCAAAAAAGGAATACGAGGGGAGTCTGGCCCCGGACCGCGCGCCCAGCATGTCATTCAATCCCGAAACGCTTCGCGCTCCCGATCGAGATCCTGCGCCGCGCGGATGCAGGCCACGGCGTCCGAAAACGCGCCCTGGAGTTCGGCCTGCTCCGCCATTCGGTCGAGCAGGCGGATGCGAGCCTCCATGCGCGCGGCGAGATCCGCCGTCCCTGGTTCGATCCCGCCGGGTTTGTCGGACGAAAAATCGGCCGATGATACCGCCTGGGAAGGGGCCGAGCTCCAGGTGCTCGGCCGGACCTCCCGGTCGACCGGTCGATGCGCTTGCGTCTCGACGAACAACAGCGGCGCGCTGGGGCGCAGGGGCTCAAGGGGTTTGGGGCCCGGCGCCTGTCCCATGTCCCGCTGGGCCATTTCCTCATGGATTTCGTCAATACGCTGACGCAGGACGCTCAGTCTGCTCTCGGCATCGTCGGCATCGATAACATAGCGGCGCCCGCTCTCGATATCGAAGCACTCGGACAGGAACCGGTCACGCATACTGATCAACGCATCGAGGCTGTAGGCCGTAAGGGGAGACTTTCCGTCCCGCGGCATCAAGGGATCCCGTTGCATCGGGGCGTCGGCACCATAGGCATCGCAGGGCGTTGCCGCGCGCGATCGCTCTTTCTTGGCCGGGCCATTTATCGGGCCCGCTGCAGACTGGCTCGGCGAAGGCGCATCCAACGCATCAGGCAACCCATCAGATGCCGGATGGGTTTTCATTGATGGGAGGACATCCCCTTGTCCCTCCCAGTCACCCGTTTTTAACGTCATTCGCGACCCCCCACAGGTCATATGCCCGGTGTCAGTGGCATGCCGTCGGCATGTCCCGGTTCTTGAAGACTACGGAACCGGGGCGCGCCGTAACCGATATATCGGGAGACGGCAGCGTGGCCCGTGTGCCGTATGAGTGATGATCTCGTCTGCCCAGAGGGTCTGGTGCACACGAGACGATGATCCAAACACGGACGATCACGGACACAAATCCCATAGTCCGACGGTCGACCGACCCTCCGCAAGGGAGATCAGTCAGTAGGCGGAAATATATTGAAAACCGAATGCTTTCTTCACGTGCGCAGCATCGTTTTTCAAGCAAATGGCTGGGAACGCGGTCGAGAAAGTCCTTGTTGGTTGCTGTGTTTCCGCAAGATGGAGAGGCACGCTATCACCACCTCTCGGGGGCGTCCATAAATTTGGATGCGGGGGTTACTTTTTTTCTGTGCGTTTTCTGCGCCCCCTGAATTGCGTGTATAGCCATGCGCTAATCCGGGGGTGCGATCAGGCCCTTACGCATGGCCCGAAGGTGAAACCGGGCCGGGTGAATGGCGGCCCGAAGGTCCCGTTCCAGGGGCACGGGCTCGCCAAAGATCTGCGACACCAGCACCTCGGCCAAGAGGGGCGCAGTGACAAGGCCCCTTGAGCCTAGACCTGAACAGACATATAAGTTTGGAAAGGCGTAGGGAGCCAGCCAACCATTTGGCGACGGATCAATCGGTTTTGTCCGCCCGCGGTGTAAATCATGGCTCAACGCAGCCAGAGCGTCAAAGCGGGGCAGGGCACCCAGGACCGGCAGGTGGTCCGGCGTGGTGGCCCGGACCGCCAGACGCTCCGCCCAGGTATCATTCTTTTCTGTTAGCGCCAGATCCGGAAGGAAGCGTTTGAGCGCCGAAAGGATGGCGCCGCGTGCCGCCGGATCGGGCGTCAGCGAGGAGGCAAGCGCGGCGATATCGACCGGCGTATAAGAGGACCCGGCCACAAGGCCGCCGCCGGGGCCTGGCGCCGCATAAGAGCCGAATGTGATCACCCGGTCGATGGGCGCGGTTCCCGTATCGAGGGCCAGGATCTGTCCGAGGGACGCTTTCAGGCCCAAGGCCCGGGCCTGGGGGAGCTGCGCGCTGGCCGGTCCGCTCGCGCCGAACACCAAATCCGGCATTCCTTCCACCCCGTCGAGCCGGTCCATCGGCCCACCGTCCGGGCCAATGGATACGGCGGCACGGACGAGCGGCGTCTCGCCAAGGAGGGCCCGAACCATGGTCGGCGGATGGACGGCACCGCCAAGGCTGTGCAGGAGGCCGGGCCGATCAACCCGGGTGCCGGCCAGATTGTTCGCTTCGCGCCGTCCTACAAGGCGAAGCAGACTGCGGGGCATGGCGCCCTGCCGGATCAGGGTCTGGAAACGCAACCACTCGGGACTATCGGTTGCCAGTTGCAGAACGCCATGAGGCCCTTCGCCGATCCAGGCTTCGGGCTGAATGGATTGCAGGGCATAGGCGCAGGCGGCCACATGGAGCCGGCCGGCGGGTGTCGGATCGACCGTCAGCCTGGGCATGAGAATGCCTGCGGGATTGCCCGATGCCCCTGCGGCCGGGGTGCCCGCCGGATCGGCCACGACCGTGTGCACGCCCCGCCGCGTCAAAGCGGCAGCGAGGGAGGCCCCGGCAATACCGGCTCCGAGGATCAGGGCACTGCGGGGCGTGTCCGTCTTGGCCGATTCACAGCGGGGGCCCGCATATCGCCCGACCAGCATCTCCTTCTTTCGGCCGAAGCCGGGGCGCCGCTCCACGGTGAAACCGGCGGCGGCAAGGCCCCGGCGCACGGCGCCCGCCACGGTGAAGGTGGCCACACGCGCATCCGGCGCCGACAGGCGGGCCATCTGCTCAAAGACTGCCTCGTTCCACATGGCGGCATTCCGCGCGGGGGAAAAGCCGTCGAGAAACCAGGCATCCACCCGCGCGTCGAGGGACGCGAACATGGCGGCGGCATCCCCATGCAGCAGGGTGAGATGCACGCCGTCGTCGTCGAAATGAAACCGGTGGATGCCGGGCAGCGGTGTGCCGAGGCGCGCCGCCAGCCGCCCGGCAAGGGGCCGGAGCTTCGGAAAGGCATCAAGCGCCCGGCGGATATCGTCGCCGGCCAATGGATAGGCTTCCGCGCTCACGAAATGGAGGCGGCCATGGGACGGTCGGGTGCGCCGCCAGAGATCCCATGCGGCGACAAAGTTGAGCCCCGTGCCAAAGCCCGTTTCGCCGATCACGAAGCTCTTGTGCCCGCCCCAGGCCTCTGGCAAACCCGTGCCGGCAAGAAAGACATGCCGGGTCTCCGCAAACCCGTCTTCCGGCGAAAAATAAATGTCATCGAAGTGCCGGGACGTCGGGGTCCCATCCCGCCATATCAGCGGCGCCGGCGCCGTGACCCAATGAGCCGGCCCGTTGGGCCTTCTTTCTGCCATCGGACGGTCTTTCCCACTGCCCAATACCAGGCAACTGCTTGTTACATTCACTTAAGGCTTCTGGTTTGCCTTGTCCCTGCGGCGACTCTCCCGGCTAGTGGGTAAGTGGGCATCAGGGGCGAAGGAGCAATCTGGAAGGCCAGGGCGATGCAAGGGAGGCGGGCCCAATCATCGCACGGGTTGAAATGTCGGACGAGGAGGGTGAGTGACATGGCACGGATGTGCGCGTCGACGTTTGACAGCGGGGTCTTCACTTTAGGGCGCCTCATGCCGGTCCTGGCGTTTACCGCCGGCCTCGTTGGCACGGCGGCCACAGCCCAAGAACGCTTCCACCCCCTGGAGGCCTACTGCATTGAATATCGGATTTCAGGCCTCCAGAAAGGCACCGTGACGGAATGTGCCCGCAAATACGGCCGGGAAAGCGTGCAGATCCAGAAACTCACGCCCGTTGACGATAACAGTCTGCCCTCGTTGCACCACCGGGTCATCCAGCGCGCCGACACCGTGGTCGCCATCGACCTGGCGAAGCGGGAGGCCGTGCGGGTCTTCCAGGAAGATGGCGGGGCGTTGCTCACCTATGTCTCCGGGCGCGACGGTACCGAAATCGCGGAGGATTTTGGCCGGGCCTTGGGCGGCGAGCCGACCGGCGAACGCCGGCAGATTGCAGGCGAAACCTGCGACGTCTGGGCGGCCAACCGCGGCGAGTCGAAAGCGCGCTGGTGTATGTCGGAGGATGGCTTGCTGCTGTCTTTCCGTATGCCACCGCTTTTGAAACAGGCGGTCGCGGTTACGATTGGAAGCGGCGGGCCGGAAGCCCATTATAGCGTGCCGGGCGATGTGACCGTGGTTGACGAGAGCGATCCCGTCGTGATCGACAGCATGCTGGGGGCGATTCAGTAAACCCCCACTGCCGAAAACCGGCGCCTTAAAACAAATCCACGTCGTTTTTCGTAAACCCTGTCAGGAATCCGAAGGAAGGAACCCGCCCGGGATCGTGCCGGTGAAGCCCGGATGGGCCGGGTCCGTGCCTTCGGGCGGTTGCTGTGCGGCCTGACCGCCCGGCGGTGTTCCGGGTACCGCAGCGGCATAGGGACCGCCGCTTGGGGGCGGACCACCCACCGGTGGCTGTTGCGGCGGTGTCGGTGCAGGCCGATAGGCCGGATCCGCCGCGGGACCCATGGGTCCCGTGGACGGTTGGTCTGTCTGCTCCAGCGCGGCTTCACCATCCCAGGCGGGATCGAAATCCACATAGGCCATCAGGACCTGGTGGAAGTGACGGATGCGCCGTTCCTGCTCGCCCAGGAACAGTCCCGGGAATCCGCCGCTGCGCAAACCTGCCTGAACCTCGCGCAGGCGTGCCGCATCCTGGTCGATGACATCGCCGAGCGAAACATCCGCTTCGTGATGAACGGTGTGGACCGGTCGCTTTTTGGTGTTGCCGGGATCCTGATAGACCAGAATCTGGACATCGCAATAACACTGGTTCGGGTCGGCCTCGTGGGGCCGCATCCGCATCATGAGCGTGTAGTCGGCGAAGATGTTCATCGCGACATTCGGAAACACCGTGTAGTGATAATTGTCCGTCAACTGCTCGTCATTGAGGTTGCGGTAGGGCAGGTGGATGGCCCGGTCTTCTATCGCCCGCTTTGCCTTTTGCAGAGCCCGGCGTGCCGCGGCGGGTCGGCCTTCGAAATCCCGCGCAAGGATGCCCATATTGGCCAGTTGATTGGCGATATCGGGGCTGAGCGAGGTCTGATCCGGATTGCGGGTCGAGGGCTGGTAGAACGGGACCAGCATCCGGCTGTGCCGCCCATAGGTGTCGATCTGGACATGGTAATCTTCCGTCCACCCCATCAGCTGCGGATGGACAGCCTGGACATGATAGGTCTCGGAGAAGATGTCCATGGCCGTTTTCCAGTTGCACGGCCAGGTGACGGTCCGGTCGATCTGGTGCACCAGATTTTCGAAGCGGTAGCAGTTGAGATGCTCGGGCAGGTTCTCAAGATACTCTTCGAGGCTTTCGACCTCCGGATCGAGGCAGATGAAGACCCACCCGCCCCATTTGGCGCACCGGACTTCATTCAAGGCAAGATCATTGCACGGAATGCCCTGGGGAAAGGTTTCCGGATCGGGCACCGACCGCAGGCTGCCGTCCAGGTCCCACTCCCAATGGTGGAACCCGCATTTCAGGCTGCTGACTTGGGTCGGGTTCTGGCTACCGTCCGTAGGCAGAAGGCGGCTGCCCCGGTGCTGACAGACATTATAGAAGGCCCGGATGCTGTCGTCCCATTGACGCAGGATCAGGATCGTATCGCGCCCAATCTGGAACGGTACGACCGTGCCGGGCTTGGCGATATCGCTCTCCCGGCAGGCCATCAGCCACACCTGGCTCCACATCCGCTCCCATTCAAGGGTCATGAAATCCCGGCTGGTATAGCGCGATGCCGGAATGCGTTCCGTGCCCAGAAAGGGATCGGGGGCTTTGTCAGCAGGGGTCCCGCGACCGACCCGTGGGCTGACCCGATCGGGCGGCGGGCCGAACAGTTCCGTGGCCGGCATGGGCGTATTGGGCTGGACCGGCTTGGTCTTGAATTTCGGCCGGCTATAGGGGATCTGCTCGTCTGGCTGCCTTAGGTTGTTGTTGGTCCACGGAAACAGCGCCACCGGTCAACTCCCTTAAACTTGGAACCCCTCCACCCGCACACGGGCAACCCTGCATGCCCGACCCCGGTTCCGCAGGGAACGGGGATCCTGGGCCGTGGATGCCCTGAGGGGCGCCGCCGATAGACGACGCCTCGGGTATGGCCCTTAATGATGGCGGCAAGAGCGCAACAGGAGCAAGTGTTGAATCCCTTCGGAGGGGCAAGTTCTGGTTAGCAATTCGAAGCATCTGTGTCCTCCCGTCGCGGACGGACTGCTCCTTGCGAGGGGGGCTCGTCGGCCCCTCCCGGCGCCGTATGGTAGCCTGCCATGCATAAATGCGAGGCCACGGATCCCACCGGGCCGATCAAAAGGAGGAGACAAGAATGACTGACGTGACAGGCGTCCCGGCATCCGAGGCCGAGGTCTTTCATCCGGGCCTGATGACAGGACAGAAAATTCTGGTGACCGGGGGCGGCACGGGCCTGGGGAAGGAAATGGCCGGCCATTTCCAAAGGCTGGGTGCCGATGTGATCATTTCCGGCCGGCGCAGCAGCGTGCTCGAAGAGACCGCCGGCGAGATCATGGCGGGCCATCCGAAGGGCGGCCGGGTCATTCCTGTCACCTGCGACATTCGCGTTCCCGACTCCGTGGAGGAGATGGTCGAGGCGTGCTTCGTCGGCGGCCCACTCACGGGTCTCGTGAACAATGCGGCAGGCAATTTCATTTCCCGCACCAAGGATTTGAGTCACAGGGGCTTCGATGCCATCGCCAATATCGTCTTCCACGGGACGTTCTACGTCACCCATGGCGTAGGACGCCGTTGGATAGACGGGGGGCATCGGGGCAGTGTGATCTCCATCCTGACCACCTGGATCTGGAATGGCGGGCCGTTCACGGTGCCGTCGGCCATGTCCAAGGCGGCCGTCAACATCATGACCAAATCGCTGGCCGTGGAATGGGGCCCCCATGGCATCCGCCTCAACGCCATCGCGCCGGGTCCGTTTCCGACGAAAGGCGCCTGGGAACGGCTCAGTCCCGGTCAGGCGACGGATGGCTCGGAGTCTTCCGTCTCCGGCAACCCCATGGGCCGGGTCGGGCAGATGCATGAACTGACCAATCTGGCCACGTTTCTTTTGTCGCCCGGCTGCGACTACCTGACCGGGCAGACCATTGCAATCGACGGCGGCGCCCATCTGGCCAGCGGCGGCAATTTTTCGTCCCTGGCCAAGCTGGATGACGAGGACTGGGAGGAGATCCGCAGCATGATCAAATCCGCAAACGACCAGGACCGGGCCAAGCGCGGCTGACGGATCAGGGGCGTGTGCGGCGGCGCAGGCCCTCGGCGATCCGCTGCTGCACGTCTGCGGGTTCGTCCTCGATGGCCTGGGCCAGGGCCTTGAGCTCCTGGCGCAGGCCGTGGATCTGGTCGATGAGGGACAGGACGACGGGCAGGCCGGAGTCGTCGAGCCCCAGATCGTCCCGGAGCTGACAGACCAGATTGATCCGGGCCACATCCGCTTCGTCGAAGCACGGGCCCCTGTCCGTCTCGGCCGGCACGATCCAACCCTCCCGGATCCACACGCGCAATTGGGTGGCCGTCAGCCGGGAGACCCGGGCCACCACCTGTTCCTCGGTTAAGATGACGGGGCTCGGCGTCATTGGTCCCTCCACAGTTTGGCGCGGGGGTCATAGGAGTTGGTCCGGCGCCACTCCTCGGCAAAGGCCGTCAGGCCGGTATCCAGCCGCTCCGGCATCATGACGGTCAGCGTGACATGCATGTCCCCCAGACTTGCGCCGGCGGGCGCGATGCCCTTGCCCTTGAGGCGCAGGACATCGCCGGAATTGGCGCCTTTGGGCAGGGTCATGGTCACCCGACCCGTCAGGGTGGGAACTTCGACCTTCCCGCCGAGCACCGCTTCGTCGAAGCTGATGGGCAGGGTGAGGTGGATGTCCTTGCCCTCGCGCCGAAAAAACGCATGGGGCCGCACCGCGATGCGCACCAGGGCATCCCCCGGCGGACCTTCGCCCGGCGCCGGTCCCCCGCGGCCCTTGAGCCGCAGGGTCTTGCCGTCCTCGATGCCGGCCGGAATGGTGACGTCCAGGGTCTGGCCGTCGGGCAGGGTGAGGCGCTGCTTGCCGCCCGTGGTCGCGGTGATGAAATCCACCTGGATCGCGACATGCCGGTCGGCCCCCGCCACGGGGCCTGTACGCCCGGCCCGCATGCGCTGGCCGAACAGATCCGTAAACAGATCGGACAGGTCCTCGAAGCCGGAGGAGGAGCTGTACCGTCCGGCGACATTATCATCCGCATAGTGACGGTAAAAGCCCTGGGCCCGCTCTGCGCCCGAGGCGTCGATTTCACCCCGATCGTACTGGGCCCGCTTGTCCGGGTCGCTGAGCAGGGTGTAGGCCGCCGAGACCGCCTTGAACCGGTCCTCTGCGCGCTGGTCGCCGGGATGCAGGTCCGGGTGCAGGTCCTTGGCAAGCTTGCGATAGGCCTTGCGAATGTCGTCCTGGGAGGCGTCCTTCGGGACGCCGAGAATGGTGTAGGGATCGTCGGCCATGGGTCAGGTCCATGCCCCCTTGTTTTGGTACTGGGTTTGGCACCGGATCGGGGCCGCGGCAGGCAGCCCGGGGCGGGGGCGAGGCAGGCTTCACCTCAAGATGCGGCGGGCGCGTGCACCCCTGCCGTCCGGCTCGAAGCATTGACTCCATAATGCCATACCGGAAGAAGAGCGAAAACGCCGGGTCGGGCCCTTGAACCCATGGCCGCGCTCGTCCCATCTAAGGCTCGGCACGATGACGCGTCGGGCGCCCCGGCGCGGCATGCCGTCAACCTTAGGGGAGGGTCATCCGGTGCTTCGGATCCTGCTTTTCGTCGGAACCAACATCGCCATTCTGGCGATGATCAGCATTGTTTTCAGTCTGTTCGGTTTCAGCGGTCTGCTCGCCGAGAACGGCGTGGACCTCAATCTTTCGGCTTTGCTGGTTTACGCGGCCGTCATCGGCTTTTCGGGATCGATCATTTCGCTCCTGATTTCCAAACCCATGGCCAAGGCGTCCATGGGGGTGGAGGTCATCAAGCGCCCGCGCAACGATGCCGAACGTTTCATTGTGGAGACGGTACGGGCCCAGGCCCAGCGGGCAGGCATCGGCATGCCCGAGGTGGGCATCTTCGATCATCCCTCGCCAAATGCCTTCGCCACCGGGTGGAACAAGAACGCCGCCCTGGTGGCCGTGAGCACCGGGCTGCTCGACCATATGGAAGCGGATGAAGTCGCCGCCGTGCTTGGCCATGAGGTCGCCCATGTGGCCAATGGGGACATGGTCACCCTGGCCCTGATCCAGGGGGTGGTGAACACCTTTGTGATCGTTCTGTCCCGCATTGTCGGCCATTTCGTGGACCGGGTGGTCTTTCGGGTGGAAGAGGGGCACGGCCCCGCCTTCTGGATCGTCTCCCTGATTGCCGAAATGCTTTTCGGCGTTCTCGCCATGATGATCGTCATGTGGTTCTCGCGGCAGCGGGAGTTCCGAGCGGATATCGGCGGCGCCGACCTTGCGGGGCGCGATTCGATGATCCGCGCCCTTCAGGCGCTGCAGCGAACCTATGGCGGACCGTCCCTGCCCGACGAAATGCAGGCCATGGCCATTAGCGGAGGACGGCTGCATGCCCTCTTCGCCAGCCACCCGCCGCTGGAGGTGCGCATCAAGGCGCTCGCCGAAGCGGGCGGGGGCGCATCACCGACGGGATCCGTGAAAGCCCGCCGCGCGGCCGGCCCCTGGGGCTGAAGCATACGGTCCTGACTGCGACATTTATTCCTATCGCCCGGCTCCTTAGCCGGGCGATTTTTTTGGGTGCGCCCAAGCGCAAGCGCGCCAAAAAAAAAGAGGGTGCCGCGCGGCACCCTCTTTGTTGATCGCTCAAGTCGAACCGGTCCAAGGCACCGATTAGTCTTCGCTTTGCTGGCGCTGCTGGCGCATGCGGCGCAGGGTCTGACGGGCGGTGTTGAACTCCTTGAGGCTGTAGACGCCGTTCTTGTCCGCATCGAACTTGGCGATATGCGGCTTGAGCGGTTCACCGACCCGACCGCGCAACTCTGCGGGCTGGAGCACACCGTCGATATTGTCGTCCATCGACCAGAACAAACGACCGCGGTCGAGGAGTGTGTTGTACTCCTCTTTCAGATTGTCCGTGGTTTCGTCCTTCCAGCGGAAGATCATGGCCGTGTAGAGCATTTCCTCATGGGTTTGCTCGCCCCACAGAACCGTCTTGTCCGCACCCGGATTGGCGAAGTTCAGTTCCGAATTGTCATAGACCGTATCGGCGATGAGCAGGGATCCTGCCGGGATGTCGATGGGCTCTTCGAACACATAGGACCGCTGCCAGTTGAAGTCGTATTTCGGCAGCGAAACCAGGACCTCTTCCGAGCCGTCCGGCCGCCGTAGGGTCAACTTGGAGGCGTGGCCACGATAGTGGGCATGGGGGAAAGCCTGGATGAGGATCGCGTCTTTCGGAAACTTGATATAGGCCGTCTCCGTATGACGCGACTCGCCCGGCGGGATGACGATGGACGCATCGAGGATCACCGTGGAGCGATTGATGTATTTCGGCTTCTCGTCATGGAAGTAGAAGCCGACCTCTGTCACGTCGGTCATTTCCTTGCCGGTCGGGGTGTAGTGCATCTGCAGGCCGATGGCGCCGCCAGCCGGCAGGGGCACGCCGGCATCGTCACCATATTCCATGCTTTCCGCCCCAACGGCATAGCCGCCCGTCGAGAACTCCCAACGGCTGGTCCAGGCTTTGCCGTCTTCGGGCACTTGGGACATGTAGCCGGACAGGATGTGGTGCACCACCGGCCGCGCGCCGACCTTGAAGGTGGTCGCCTTCAGCCACTTCGTTTCCTTTAGCGGATTCTCTAGGACGGGGTGCTCGTAATCGATCACGCCGGTCGCAGGTACCGTGAAGGCCGGCGCTTTCAGGATCAGATCGGGCTTGCCCAGCGGCCAGTCCGGAGCCGCGAGATCGGCGCTCTTCAGGGGGTCTTCCCCTTCGCCGCGCGGGGCGCCGGCTTCGATCCAGTGAACGATCGTCTTGATTTCATCGGATGTCAGAGAGCGGTCGCCCTGAAACGTGCCGATATGGGGATCGGCATGCCATGGCGGCATGCGACGGGTCCGGATGACTTCCCGCATCATGGGCGTCCAGCCCTGGACGACCTTGTATTCCGTCATGGCCCAGGGGCCGATGCCGCCTTCCTGGTGACAGATGGCGCATTTTTTGACCAGGATCGGGGCCACATCCTTGGTGTAGGTGAGGCTGGCCGTCTGGGAATTGGCATTGCGGGACGGAAAATTGATCAGGCAGCCCGGAATGATCGGCGGGCCCTGCACGGTCACGTCCTGTCCGGTGAGCACCTGGTCGAGGACCTGGCGCACATAGGGCTCACTGGCTTTAGCGCGCTGGCGCTCATAGGACTGACGATCGTTCAGGGGACCGTGGTAGACGATACGAAAGCCCTGGGCCGGATCGATCACGAAGACCTCTGCCGTGCGCGTCACGCCAAGGCCCTCGCCGATGATCTGGTGTTCGTCGATCAACACCGGAATGTCGAACCCGTAGTCTTCGGCTTCCTTGGCGACGGTCTCGCGGGTGTCCTGCAGATTGGAATTCAGCATGTAGAAGACGACGCCCTTGTCGGCATAGTCGTCCCGGATGGCCCTCAGGTCGGGCACGGTGTTGCGCACGATGGGGCAGCTGTTGCCCTGGGTCATTAGCACGATGGCCTTGGCGTCCCGGCGATAATGCAACTCGTGGGACTTGCCCTCGTGGTCGTTCAGGCGGAAATTTTCCGCGAACTCCGGAACCACGATCCGCGCTGAACGCGCAGCGCGCGACACGGACAACTGGCCGGAGCCGTGCCCCATCTTACCGTGGTCCCTCTTACCATCGTCCATGGCGCCGTGGTCGCCCTTGGCCGGCGGAGCCTCGGCTGCCTGGGTGCCAGCCGCCTGAGCGCCAGCCAAGCCGCCGCCCAACCCCAGCGCGAGCCCGAGCGCAACCCGGCCCGTCCATCGGTTCAAATACCGTCCCATTCCAATCCTCCCGGCTTCATTTGCGGCCCTCTCGGCCCTAAACCCTTTGTCCAGCCAAAGGACGACATTTCGAACCTGAATTCAACTCCAACAGGGCGCGGGCAGCGGCCCTTCGCCCGCAAATGCGGCTGAAGCGTCCCCTCTGCCCCTGTTCTTGCTCAAAGTCCGCAGCATTTTTGATAGCCGCGTAGCATGGGACCGATAGAATTAAAGCGATGACCGGGACGTGGGTAATGATCCCAAGGGTCCTGAACGACGGATTTTCATGGGGAGATGGGCATGCTGAGCATCAAGGGTTTGACGAAGACATACGGGAATGGTGTGCGCGCCCTCGATGCCGTCTCCCTGGACATTCCCAAGGGCATGTTCGGTCTGCTGGGCCCGAATGGCGCCGGCAAGTCGAGCCTGATGCGGACGATCGCCACGCTGCAACAGCCGGACGAGGGCACGATTGCCTTTGACGGTATCGACGTCCTTGAGAACCCGACCGGCATCCGCCGGATCCTCGGCTATCTGCCCCAGGATTTTGGCGTCTATCCCCGCATATCCGCCGAAAGCATGCTGCTCCACATGGCGACCCTCAAGGGCATTCCGTCCGGCGAACGCAAGGACGTGGTCCACGAATTGTTGCGCCAAACCAATCTCTACGATGTCCGCCGTAAAGGCCTCGCCACCTATTCTGGCGGCATGCGCCAGCGTTTCGGGATCGCCCAGGCCCTGCTCGGCGACCCGCGCCTGATCATCGTCGACGAGCCCACCGCGGGCCTCGACCCGGAAGAGCGCAATCGCTTCCACAACCTTTTGAGCGAAATCGGCGAAAACGTCGTTGTGATCCTGTCGACCCACATCGTTGAAGATGTGGCCCAGTTGTGTCCCCGCATGGCGATTCTCGCCGGCGGTCAGATCGTCGTCGAAGGCGAGCCCATGGCCCTCGTGGAAGGGCTCCGGGGCCGCATCTGGCGGACCGTGGTGGACAAGGACGATCTGGAGGCGGCGCGGGCGCGCCACAGGGTGATTGCCACGCGGCTGCAAGGGGGGCGCATGGTGATTCATGTGGCTGCGGACAGCGCCCCGGCCGGGTTCGACCCGGTGGATCCGACCCTTGAGGATCTCTATTTCAACACGCTCGCCGAGCGCGCCACCCGGTCGGGCGAGGGCGCCCGGACGGCGGCCTGATCCCAACCCATTGCCAGATCAAGGAGGGACCCGGGCCATGTTGTGGAGCCTTGCGCGTTTCGAATTCGGTTACCAGTGGCGCCAGCTTGTGTCGCCGATCATTTTTTCGATCTTCTTCCTGCTGACCTTTGCCGCCGTCACGGTCGATCAGGTCACCATCGGCTCGACGGGGAACGTTAACATCAATTCCCCCTTCGCGATTGCCCAGATCATCCTGGTCATGGGGCTCATCGGCTTGTTCATCCCCGCCGCGTTGCTCTCCAATGTGGTGATGCGGGATGGGGAGCTGCGCACCCAGGAGATGTTCTATACCCTGCCGATTTCTCCGCGGACCTTCCTGCTCGGCCGGTTCCTGGGAGCCTTCGCCGCGGTGCTGGTCGTGTTTTCCAGCGTGCCCTTGGCCATCCTGATCGGCAGCGCCATGCCCTGGCTGAACCCGGACCGCCTCGGTCCTCTGGTTCCCGGTCACTACGTGTACAGTTTTTTCGTGATCGGGGCGGTCAACCTGCTCGTCACCGGCATGATCTTTTTCACGGTGGCCAATCTGACCCGCAGCACCATTGCGGTCTACACGGCGCTCGTGGTGTTCCTGGTGGCCTATTTCGTCGGCGTGAGTCTCACCAGTGATCCGGAGATGCTGCAGGCGGCCGCACCCTACGATCCGCTGGGCTTCCTCACCTACGGGCTCGAGACGCGCTATTGGACCGCCTTTGAGCGCAACACCCAGCTTGTCCCCCTCGAAGGATCCTTCCTGGTCAACCGTGTTCTGTGGCTTGGGGTCGGTATCGCGTTCCTGGTGGTCAATATTCTGACCTTTTCCTTCCGTGCCCGCTCAACCCGGGGCGGCCGGCGCCGCAAATCCGATGCGGCCACCGACGCACGGTTCGTCCCCACGCGCATCGCTCTGCCGAAGGTCACACCGGTGTTCACCGGCGGAACGGCCTGGAGTCAGTTTGCCTTGCGCACCCGCTTTGAGGTGTCGGCCGTCGTGCGCAGCGTGGCGTTCTGGGTGCTGCTTGCCCTTGGCATCTTCAACAGCCTGGGCGCCCTCCTGAATTTCGATCTGCTCTATGACGTACCGGCCTATCCGGTCACCCGGGTCATGATCGAATTGCTGTTCGGCACCTTCTCCATCGTGCCTGCCGTGGTGGCGGTCTACTACGCCTCGGAGGTCGTGTGGCGCGAGCGCACCTATCAGATCCACGAGATCATTGATTCAACGCCGGCGCCCAATTGGGTCTTCGTGTTTTCGAAATTCCTGGCCATGGCCCTGGTGCTCTTATCCCTGATGGCCGTGGCCATGCTCACGGGCATCGCCGCCCAACTCAGTAAAGGCTTTACACAGATCGATTACGGCCTTTACGCTTTCCGATTGATCCTCGTGTTCGGCTGGCCGCTCCTGCTCACCGCCATGTTGAGCCTGTTCGTGCAGGTGATCTCGCTCAACCGCTATGTCGGTATCCTGATCATGGTCCTGGTCCTGGTGGCCCAGGTTTCCCTCGTCAATGTGGGCTATGAGCACAATCTCTACCAGTTCGGCGGCGCACCCTTTGCGCCCCTGTCGGACATGAACGGCAACGGCCACTACCTGACCGGCGTGTTCTGGTTCTACCTGTACTGGACCTGCTTTTCCGGTGTGCTGATGATGCTCAGCTATCTCCTGTGGATGCGGGGCGGAAACACATCCCTCCTGATGCGGATCAGCCGCATGGGCGGCAATCTCGGCCCCATCACGGCGGTCGCCCTGTCCGTGGGCGTGCTCGGCTTCGTCGGCAGCGGCGCCTTCATCTATTACAACACCAATATCCTCAACAGCTACGTCACGCGGGACGACACCGAGGCGCGGGCCATCGCCTATGAGGAGGCTTACCGGCGCTATGAGGATCGGTTGGAGCCCGCGATCGTCGACATCCAGACGGACGTGGATATTTTTCCGGACGCTCTGCGGGTCGAGGCGCGGGGCACCTATCTGCTCGAAAACAAGGACGACGTCCCGATCGACGAAGTCCACTACGACGTGGCCTTTGCGCCCGAAGTCGCCACGCTGAAACTCGCTGGTGCCACCCTTCGAACCGAGGACCGCACCCACAACTATTTCATCTTCGCGCTCGATAAGCCCATGGCGCCCGGCGAGCAGCGCACCCTGACCTTCAAGATCGTCTGGGACTATGACGGGTTCCGCAATTCGAACAACGGCACCCGCATCGTCTATAATGGGACCTTCGTCGACAGCGGCCAGATCCTACCCGTGCCCGGGTTTCGGCGCCAAAAAATGATCCTGGACCGGAACACCCGCCGCCGGCTCGGCAAGGAGCCCGTGGACCGGATGCCCAAGCTGGAACAGACGGAGTATTACAACAAGAACGCCTACACCCGGCATTCCGCCTGGGTCCCCTTCCGCACGACGGTCAGTACCAAGATTGGCCAGACGGCGATCGCGCCGGGCTATCTGACGCGGGACTGGCAAGAAAACGGCCGGCACTATTTCGAATATGAAATGGACACGCCCATTCTTGCCTTCTTCTCCTATCTCTCGGCCGACTATGCGGTTGCGCGTGACGTCTGGAAGGCGGAGCGGGACGGCCAGCCGGATGTCACTCTGGAGGTCTACTACCACGAGCCCCACGCCTATAATGTCGAGCGCATGATTGAGGCCATGAAGCTGAGCTTTGATTACTTCACGGAGCATTTCAGCCCCTTCCAATTCCGCCAGATGCGGATCCTGGAATTCCCCGATTATGCGAGTTTCGCCCAATCCTTTCCGAATACGGTGCCCTATTCGGAAGGCATCGGCTTCATCGCCGATGTGCGCGACCCCGCCAGCATCGACATCATCACCTATGTGACGGCCCATGAGGTGGCGCACCAGTGGTGGGCGCACCAGGTGCTGCCCGCGAATGTCCAGGGATCCACCATGATCGTGGAGACCTTCGCCCAGTACTCGGCGCTGATGGTGATGGAGAAGCTGCAAGGGCCCGCCATTATGCGCCGGTTCCTGAAATACGAACTCGACACCTATCTGCGGGCGCGGGGCGGCGAACAGATTGAAGAACTGCCCCTCAATCGCGTGGAAAACCAAGCCTATATCCACTACCGGAAAGGGGCTGTGGCCATGTACGCCCTTAAGGACTATGTGGGCGAGGCGGTGGTGAACCGCGCGCTCCAGCGGCTCATCGATCTGCGTGCTTTCAACAGCGAGCCCTACGCGACGACCCTCGATTTCCTGCGCATTCTGCGCGAAGAGGCCGGGCCCGAGCATGATGAGCTGATTACGGATCTTTTTGAGCGGATCGTTCTGTGGGATCTGAAGGTGACCCAGGCCGAAGTGACCGAGCGCGACGATGGGCGCTTCGACGTGGCCATCACGGTGGAGGCCGACAAGGTGGAAGCCGACGGGGAGGGCCAGGAGGAGGCAATGCCCCTCGATCTGCCCATCGATATCGGTCTTTTCACGATCCATCCGGACGATGTCAACGAGGGCGACGACCACGTGATCGAGGTGAAGAAGCACCGGGTGACCACGGGCAAGCAGACCATCACCGTGACGGTGGACGAGCGGCCCGCGGTGGTCGGCATCGATCCCTATGCGAAGCTGATCGACCGCAATTCCGGCGACAATCTCAAGCGGCTCTGATCCGCGAGCCGGGGCGTTGTCCCATGCTTGGTGTCGGGCGCATCGAATGGTGCCAGCCCAAACCCATTATCCCATCCCCCATCCCCCATCCCCTTGTGGAGCCCTGGTCGGCCCCATGCTCGTGACCCTGTTCTTGCTAAGGGCCTGCCGGGCGGGGGAAACTCACGGCCGCCACTGGTGATCCCCCATGCGCCGGACCTGAGACAGTGCACGCCCACCCACAATCCTTAACCCCTCCCTAGCTTCTGGTATTGTTTGCTTAAAATCAATCTATGCTCGGCATTCGGTCCGCAGGATCCATGCCATCCATCCCGCGATCCGGGCGACAAGCGCCGGGACGTGCTACCCCGGTTGAGTGGCGAACACGGCGGGCATCGCGGAAAACCGTTTGCAGTGCGAGCCAAATCGCGGCGATACGGACGGCACCCTGGAGTCGCAGACCCCAAGGCTGCCGGCCCAAGAGCCACCGGTCAAAAAACCGCCGACCAAGCGTCTTCGCTCGAAGACTGGCCCCGTGCCACGGGTTGTCCGCACCGTTCCTGACAGGAGGAGGAAGAATGAGGACAAAGCGCGTCATCGATGTCCTGGTTCTTATCCCTGTCACGATCCTCGCGGCGGGCCTTGCGGCCAGCGTTTTTTCCGGTCTCGAACTCAATCGCATGGAGCGGACGGCATACCGCGAGGCCGGCGAGCGCGCGGTTGCCGACCATGCCGCCCGCTTGCGCGGTTCACTGATCGGCACCGTGCGGGCACTGGAACGGCTCGCCCAGAGTTGGGCCGGCCCGTCCGGGATCCCGGACGCAGCGCAACGCGGCGAGGCGGCCGCCCTGGTGGCGGATCTGCCGGGTTTGCTGGCCATTGCCGCCCTCGATCCGGACCTGGAACTCCAATGGGTGGAGAGCCCGCTTGATCCGGCCGGCGCGGCCGCCCTGTCCTTTCCGCAGGCCGAGCGCCTGGCGGCTGCCGGTCCCTTCGATTTGACCGACACACCGACCCTGGTCACCAAGACCATCGATCTTGCGTCGGGGGGCAAGGGGTTGCGGATTTATGTGCCCGTGCTGCCTCCGTCGGGCCTCTCGGGTCTCGTCGCCGGTGTCCTGGCCCTGCCGGATCTGTTCGACGCGGCGCGGCTGCCAAACGCGGATGACGGGGTCACCTTCGCCGTGTTCGAGGACTGGCTGCCCATCCTCGGCGACGCCGCGGTGCTCGATCTGGTCCAAGGGGCCGAACAGGGCTTTGCTGCGAACACCTTCGCCTCCACGCTGTCCTTCTTCGGCAACACATGGACCCTGGTGCTGCGTCCCCGACGGACGATCCTGTTCGGGGACGTCTATTTGATGCCCCTCCTGGTGCTGGTGCTCGGATGCCTTGCGACCCTGGCCGTTGCCGGGGCGGTCTACGCGGTCCTGTTCGCCTGGCGCCAGAGCGCCTTGAGCGCCCGGTCCACCCAGGCGGTTGCCGATCTCAGTCAACGCCTGAAGGAGGCCGAGGAACGCTATGGCCTCGTCGCCGAGGGTGCGCGGGTGGGGTTGTGGGACTGGAACATCCGGGCGAACCGCCTGTACTGGACGGCGCACATCGATGCCATGCTCGGCATCGAGGAGCCGCTGATGGCCCCGAAATCAGAGGATTTCGAACGGGCGCTGCATCCGGACGACCGGGTGCGCGTGGCCGAAGCGCTCCAGGCCCATCTGTCCGGGACCGGGCCCTTCAACATCACCTGCCGCATGCGTTGTGGCGAGCGACCCTACATCACCGTTCAAATCTGCGGCCAGGCAATCCGGGACGCGGACGGACGGCCCCTGCGCATGGGCGGATCGCTGGACGATCTGGGTGCGGACGGGGCACGGCACCCCGCACGCGGTGCCGCGCCCGGCGTGCCGTCCCTGCCGGATGTCGTTGATCTCGTTCCCGTCCGGATCATGGTGAAGGACGACACCAATCGGATCCTCGGACTCAACCGCCATGCAGCCGACCGTCTCGGCGTGCGCCCGGAAATTGCCGAAGGCACCTCCGTCAAAGCGTTGTTTCCGGACCAGTCCGAAGTCTGGCACGAGGCGGATCTTCGGGTCTTCGATACCGAAGAGCCTTCCTTCGGGGTCATCGAACCCGATGTCAGCCGCAACGGCCCGGACCGGTGGCTGCGGACCGACCGTGTTCCCTACACCGATCCCGAGACCGGTCAGCGGTTGATTTTGGTCACCTCCGTCGATGTTACGGAGGACCGGCGGGCCGAACAGGCCCTTCGCCGAAGCCAGGAGCGCTACGACCTCGTCTTGCGCGGCTCCGGTGCCGCCTTCTGGGATTTCGATATCCGCAAGGGCACCATGTATTGGTCGCCGCGCCTGTTCGAGATCACGGGCCAGGACCCAAAGACATTCAAGCCGAGCATCGAACGGCTGGCCAGTTTGGTGCACCCGGACGATCGGGACGCGCTCCTGGAGGCCCGCACCCGGCATCTGGAGGAGCGCGCGCCCTATGACATCGAATTCCGCCTCCACCGTCCGGACGGGTCTTATATCTGGCTCCATTCCCGGGGCCAGGCGATCTGGGACCGGGACGGCACGCCGGTGCGCATGCTCGGTTCCCTGCATGACATCAGCGACCGCAAACAGCGGGAGGCGGAGCGGACCGCCCTGATGAAAATCAGCTATGACGGTTTTTGGGACTGGGATTTCGCCAAGAATGTTCAATACATGTCACCCCGGTTCTGGCAGATCCTGGGCTATGAGCCTTCTGAAAAAGCCCATGAGCCGGCGGAGTGGCAGGCCCTTGCCCTCCCGGAAGACCAGAAGGCCTTCCAGGAGGCGCTGCGCCGGCATGTGGCGATCGGGGGTGAGGATCGGCTGTCCCAGGAAATGCGCTACCGGCGCAAGGACGGCTCCCTTGCCACGGTCCTGACCCGGGGGCAGGTGATCGAATGGGGCGCGGACGGACAGCCCCTTCGCCTCGTTGCAACGCATACGGATCTAACGCCGATTCGCCGAACCGAGGCGGCGCTGCGGCGCAGCGACGAACGCTTCGCCACCGCCGTCCAGGGCATGAGCGTGGGCGTCTGGGACTGGGCCGATGTCAGTCAGGAAAACACCTGGTGGTCGCCGTTGTTTTTCGAGTTGTTGGGTTTCGAGCCGGGGGAGGTGGAGACCACGGTCTCCCTTTTCCGTTCCCTGATCCACCCGGACGATGTGGAGACAACCTTCGAGGCGGTGGACGCGCATCTGCACCGCAAGGTGCCTTTCCGTGTGGAGTATCGTCTGAAGCACAAGCACCAGGGCTATCGCTGGTTCCTCGGGTCCGGTCAGGCCATCTGGGATGAGGCCGGCAAGCCGGTGCGGATGATCGGATCCATCATGGACATTCACGACCGCAAGACGGGGGAACTAATGAAAAGCGAGTTCGTGTCCACGGTGAGCCACGAACTGCGCTCGCCCATGACATCCGTGATGGGCGCCGTCGGGCTCATCCGTTCCGGCCGACTGGGCGCCCTGTCGCCAAAGGTGCAGGAACTGCTCGACATCGCCCAGGCCAATGGGGATCGACTTGTCCAGATCCTCAACGATATTCTGGACATGGACAAAATCGAGGCTGGACAGCTCGATTTCGACCTTGCGCCCCACGCCCTCCACGGCCTTCTGGCAAAGGCGAAACGGGAGGCCGAGGGGCTGGCCCTGGAGCGGTCCGTAACGGTCTTGCTCGATCCGGGTCCCGACGACATATGGGTCACGGTGGATGCGGACCGTTTCGCCCAGGTCATGGCCAATCTGCTCTCCAATGCCATCAAATTCTCCAGCGCCGGAGACGCTGTGACCATTGCCTCGCGCGATCAGGCCGGGCGGGCCCGCATTCTGGTGCGCGACCAGGGACCGGGCATCCCGCCGGACTATCATCCGTTCGTCTTCGACAAGTTCACCCAGGCGGATGGATCCAATGCCCGGCAGACCGGTGGCACCGGCCTTGGCCTGAGCATCGCCAAGGCAATTGTGGAAAAATTCGAGGGCACCATCGGATTCGAGACCCAGACCGGTCAGGGCACGACATTCCACATCGATCTTCCCAAACGCGCCCCCGAGCGCGCCCCCGAGCACGCGGTGCACGAGGCGCCGCCGGTGGCCGCGGAGCCCCTGTTCCGCGACAAGTCCGGCTTGAACCGTATTCTGATCGTTGAGAGCGATATGGGGATCGTCCGGGTCCTTGAGCAACTCATCGCAGATGTGGGAGAGGTTCGTGCCGTGGGGACACGGATGGCTGCCCGGGCGGTCATCGCCTCCGAGCGGCCCAATGTCATCGTCATGGACCCCCAGTTGCCCGATGGGGACGGACTGGAGGACCCTGGTGCACTGGTCGGCGGCGAGGATGGCCCGACCCCACGCCTGCTGATTTATTCCTCCCAGGCTATCGCGCCGTCCCGGCTGCCCAAAGGGGCCCGGCTGCTGACCAAGGCCCGGGCATCCAACCAGGATGTCCGCAATGCGCTGTGTGCGTTGCTGAACCGGCAGGAGGACGGTGAGGCAAAGCCCGGCGCGCCCGACCCAGCGTCTCGCCAGAAGACGGTTTGATCGGAAGGACGGGGAGGGTGAGGGCCGATGATCCGTCGCATCGTGCACATCGACGATGATCCCGACATTCGCACCATCACGCGCATGGCCCTCGCCGATTTGGCCGGGCTTGAGGTCATCTCCTTCCGGTCCTGTCGGCAGGCCTGGCTGGGTCTCGCCGCCGGCGCGCCGGACGTCATCCTGCTCGATGTGATGATGCCCGGCCTCGACGGCGAGTGCATGCTCGCCAGGCTCAAGAGCCATGCCGACCTGGCCAGCGTGCCGGTGATCTTGCTGACCGCGAAGGCCCAAAGACACGATCTGGAGCGCTATCGCCGCAAAGGGGCCGACGGGATCATCCGGAAGCCCTTCGACCCTCTCACCCTGTCGGCACGGGTTCTGGCGCTGGCAGGGGCGTCCGGCCGGCCCCACGATGACAGACCGGATGAGGGAGCACGCACCGCGTCACACCCCGACGGGCCCGATCCGAGTTGACCTGCCCCCTTGATTAGGGTGCTAGATTGCGGCTTGGCTCCGTGTCGTGTGCGGAGTCCCGTGCAGCGCCAAGAGGACCGATCACGCCATGACACATTCCGATCCGGCGGAACGGCGGTGTAGTCTGCGCTACTGCGCGCCGGCCCTCGGACTCTGGCTCTTGTGCGCCTTGGCGATGGTGCTCCAAACCGGTGCGGCCGTGGCAGGGGGGACCTTACGGCTCGGTGTGCAACTCGAACCGCCCAATCTCGATCCCACGTCCGGCGCCGCCGCCGCCATCGACGAGATTGTCTATGCCAATGTGTTCGAGGGCCTGACACGGATCGGCCCGGACGGAACCGTCCGTCCCGGCCTTGCCGAACACTGGAGCGTGGCGGCGGACGGGTTGACTTATGTGTTTCATCTGCGGGCGGATGTCCGGTTCCATGACGGAACGGCGTTTGACGCCCAGGATGTGGTTTTCACCCTGGACCGTGCGCGAGCCCCGGACACCAGTAACGCCCAGAAGGCACTGTTCGCCCCGATTGTCCGGGTGGAGGCCATCGACCCCCTGACCGTTGCCGTCCACCTGGCCCGACCCGTCGGCGCATTCCTGACCTATCTGGCCTGGGGCGATGCCGTCATCGTGGCGCCGGAGAGTGCCGACGGGAATGCCGTCCGGCCCATCGGCACCGGTCCGTTCCGCTTCGCCGACTGGCGCAAAGGGGCGACGCTCCGCCTGACGCGGTTCGAGGCCTATTGGGGGAGCGGACCGGTCGGGGGCCCTGACGCCATCCTCTTCACCTTCATCCCGGACCCGGCCGCCGCCTTTGCCGCGTTGATGGCCGGAGACGTGGACGGGTTTCCCAGTTATCCGGCACCGGAAAATATTGCCCGGTTCGAGCGAGACCCCCGTTTTCGCGTGGAGCAGGGATCGAGCGAGGGCGAAGTGATCCTCGCGATCAACAATGGCGCGGCGCCCTTCGACGATATCCGCGTGCGCCGGGCGCTGGCCCATGCCATTGATCGCAAGGGTGTGATCGACGGGGCCTTTTTCGGGTTCGGCGCGCCCATCGGATCCCATTTTCCGCCCCATCATCCCTCCCATGTGGATCTGACCGGCGCCTATCCCTTTGATCCCGCCCGGGCCCGGGCCCTGCTGGCCGAAGCCGGCTATCCGGACGGTTTTGCGGTCACGCTGACCTTGCCCCCGCCCAGCTATGCCCGGCGGGGCGGAGAGGCGGTTGCCGGATATCTCACCGCCGCCGGTCTTTCGGTGCGGATTGAGACCATGGAATGGGCCCAGTGGCTGGAGCAGGTCTTTCGGAACAAGGATTTTCAGCTCACCATGGTGGCCCACACGGAGCCCCTCGACATCGACATCTATGCCCGCAACGACTATTACTTTCAGTACAAGGACGAGCGCTTCAACGCCGTCATCGCCCGGCTTTCGGCGACGGCGGATCCGGCAGAGCGGGACCATCTGTTCAAGATGGCCCAACGGCTGCTGAGCGAGGATGCGGTCAATGTATTTTTGGCCCAGTTGCCCAAGATTGGGGTATGGCGGAGGGGGATCGAAGGCGTGTGGCGCAACGCGCCCCTCCAGGCCAACGATGTCACCGGGGTGTCTCTGCCCCCGGGCGGAGCACTGGGACCTTCGGCCGCCACTGGGCCGCCCGTCATCGGTGCACTGCTTGTCCTGGTCCTGGCGGCAGGCGCGGTGGGTCTTGGACGATTCCTGCTCCGGGCGGGGACGCGGGTTCTCCTGTCGCGCCTCGCCGGCCTTGCCATCACACTGGCCGCTGCGAGCCTTGTCGTGTTCGTCCTTGTGGAAATCGTTCCCGGCGATCCCGCCCGCTTCATGATGGGCCTGCAGGCCGATGCCAATTCCGTAGCTGCGGTCCGGGCGGAACTCGGGCTCGATCGTCCAGCGCCGGTGCGTTACCTCACCTGGATTGCCGGCCTGCTCCAGGGCGATTTCGGGATCAGCTATACCTATCGTGTGCCGGTCTCGGACCTGATTGTCGAGCGGATCGGGGTTTCAGCGCCGCTGGCGCTCATGGCGCTTTTGCTGTCAACCGTCCTGGCCTTGCCGGCCGGCGTGTGGGCGGCCTCGCGGCAGGGCCGGGCAGAAGACGCCGCGGTCATGGGCGTGGCCCAGGCCGGTCTTGCCATTCCGAATTTCTGGTTCGCGCTCCTGCTCGTGCTG
Source organism: Alphaproteobacteria bacterium (assembly GCA_050331455.1). Lineage (GTDB taxonomy): Bacteria > Pseudomonadota > Alphaproteobacteria > JAJFIK01 > JAJFIK01 > CAYUYV01. Next base: position 31,132 of record JBHJGV010000061.1, on the reverse strand, counting down.
CTGTTTTCCGTGTCGCTGCGCTGGTTCTCCGCCGGCGGATTTCCGGGTTGGGACGCGGGCGCCCTGCCGGCCCTGAAGTCGCTTGTGCTGCCCGCGGTGGCGCTGGCGGTGCCCCAGGCCGCGATTCTGGCCCGCGTCATGCGGACCGCCCTGATTGATACGCTGGGGCAGGATTATATGCGCACGGCGCGGGCCAAGGGTCTCAGCGCGGCCCAGGCCCTGCGGGCCCACGCCGTGCGCAACGCCATGATCCCGGTACTCACGATTCTGGGGTTGCAGGCGGCCTTCCTGCTGGCCGGGGCCGTCATTATCGAGAACGTCTTCTACCTGCCCGGCCTCGGCCGCCTTGTGTTCCAGGCCGTCACCCAGCGCGATCTGATCGTTGTGAAGGGGGTCGTCATGCTTCTGGTGCTTGCGGTGGTGGTGATCATGGTTGTGGTGGATCTCGCCTATGCGGCCATCGATCCCCGGATCCGCCAGGGTGAACGCCCATGAGGCCCGCGGCCGATCGCATGCGATCGAAACGCCGGTCCCCGACCTGGATGCGGTGGAGCTGGAGCCTGCTGTCCGGCTTCGGCCTGACGGCTCTGGTGGCCGGCGTCGCCCTTATCTCTCTCCTCTGGACGCCCTATGATCCGGCGGCCCTTGCCGTGGCGGACCGGCTGCAAGGGCCCTCCTGGAGCCACCCCATGGGGACGGATGCTCTCGGCCGGGATGGTCTGTCCATGGTCATGGTGGGGGCCGGCAATTCCCTGGCCGTGGCATTTCTGGCCGTGGGCTTCGGAATTGGGGTTGGCGTGCCCATCGGCCTCGCCGCGGCCGCCAGCCGCGGTCCTGCGGACAGCCTGCTGATGCGCAGCAACGACGTCATCTTCGCCTTTCCGGCCCTGGTGCTGGCGATTTTGATGACGGCGGTGTTCGGGCCTGGGGCCGTGAATGCCATCATCGCCATTGGCATTTTCAACATTCCGGTCTTCGCCCGCCTGGCCCGGGGCGGAGCCTTGTCACTTTGGTCCCGGGAGTACGTTCTGGCGGCTCAGGTGGCCGGAAAGGGACGGGCACGGATTTCCGCTGAACATATTCTGCCCAATATTGCCAGTCTGCTGATCGTTCAAGGCACGATCCAGTTTTCCCTTGGCATCCTCGCCGAAGCGGGACTGTCCTATGTGGGCCTTGGAACCCAGCCGCCGGCGCCGAGTTGGGGCCGCATGCTGTCGGACAGTCAGACCCTGGCGGATGTAGCGCCCTGGCTCGTGATCTTTCCGGGCTTTGCGATTTTTGTCGCCGTTCTGGGGTTCAATCTGCTTGGGGACGGATTGCGGGACGTGCTGGATCCCAGATTGTCTGCACGGGAGACCCCATGAGCCTGCTTGAGGTCGAGTCCCTGACCGTCTCCCTCGGGGGACGGGAAATCCTCCATAATCTGACAGTCTCGCTCGATCCGGGCGATGTGTTGGGTGTGGTCGGGGAGTCCGGGTCCGGCAAATCCATGACCGCCATGGCCGTGATGGGCCTGTTGCCGGAAGGGGCAAAGGTTTCCGGACGCATTCACTTTGACGGGCGCGCCCTGCATGACCTCCATGATCGGGAGCTGTGTGCCCTGCGCGGGCGGGACCTTGCCATGGTGTTCCAGGAGCCCATGACCGCGCTCAATCCACTGCACCGGATCGGCGATCAGGTCGCCGAGACAATCCGTATTCATACGGATGTGAGCCGCGTTGCTGCACGGGAGCGGGCGATCGCGACGCTCGCCCGGGTCGGTCTGCCCATGGACCGGGTGTCGGCGGATCGCTATCCCCATGAGCTGTCCGGCGGACAGCGCCAGCGCGTGATCATCGCCATGGCCATTGCGCTCAAACCAAAATTGATGATCGCCGACGAGCCGACGACGGCCCTTGACGTGACGACCCAGGCACAGATTCTTCATCTGCTCCGGCGCCTCGTGGCCGAGGACGGGATGAGCCTTGTGCTGATCAGCCATGACCTTGCCGTCGTGGCCGGCATGGCATCACGCGTCGTCATCATGAAGGATGGCACCATTGTCGAAAGCGGGGAGACCGGGACGGTTTTTCGGACCATGGTCCACCCCTATACAAGGCGCCTGTTTGCGGATTCCACCCATGTGCCAAGCCGGGCGCCCCACACGCCCGGCGCATCGCCCCTGCTTGAGGTCAAGAATGTCGTGCGGGCCTATGGCGGCGCGCGGGAGACGACCCCGCGCCGCGCAGTGGACGGGGTGAGCTTCACGTTGCATAAGGGGGAAAACCTCGGACTTGTGGGCGAATCCGGATGCGGAAAATCGACCCTTGCCCGCTCTCTGCTGGGCCTTGAAGATGTCCAGTCCGGCGAGGTGTGCATCGACGGGGTTTGCATGACGGCGGCTCGGGGCGCGGCTCTGCGCCTGTTGCGCCGGCGCATCCAGGTCGTCTTTCAGGACCCTTACGGATCTTTCAATCCCCGCCACCGGGTCGGGCGCGTGGTGGCCGAGCCCTTTCACCTGGTCCGCCCCCGTCCCGACCGAGCCGAGATCAGGGACCGGGTGGCCGCCATTCTGACCGAGGTGGGTCTGTCCCCCAAGGATGCCGAGCGCTTTCCCCACGAATTTTCCGGCGGCCAGCGCCAGCGTATCGCCCTGGCCCGGGCCATCGTGACGGAGCCGGACGTAATCGTGCTGGACGAGGCGGTGTCCGCCCTTGATGTGTCCGTGCGGGCCCGCATCCTTGACCTTCTGGCCCAGCTCACGGATCGCCTGGGTGTGTCCTATCTTTTCATTTCCCACGATCTGTCCGTGGTGCGCAGCATCACCGATCGCGTTCTGGTGATGCGCGCCGGTCGGATTGTGGAGGAAGGGCCGACGGCCCGTGTGTTCTCCGATCCCGCCCATCCCTATACCGCATCGCTGATCGCCGCAGCGCCGCAACTGGTCCTCGCCGATGAAGCCGGACGAGCCGTCTGATCTCAGAATAGGGCGGCTTCTTCAGCGAGCAGACCATTGCTGTCGATGCCGTCCGCATCGTCCTCGTCAAAGGCAAGAGGCTCCGTTTCGTCCAGCGCCGGTGTGTCGGCGGACTGATCGCTTGAGGCGCTGAGGCTTGCGCCCAACACCAGCGGCTCGCGATTGCCCGCACCCGCCCGCCGAGGCCGAACAGCGATGCTTCCAAAACCACGACGCCTACGCCATGGTGGCGTGACTTACATAAACCTGCCTCCGGTAAACCCGGGGCGGTTCACACCGCCCATCAGGAGGATGCCATGCTGTCTGTCGAGGAGGCCCATGCCCGCTTGATTGCCGGTCTCAACCCTCTGGCTCCCGAGACGGTGCCGTTGATCGAGGCGACAGGCCGCGTGCTTCGGGCGGATGTGGTCGCGCGCCGGACCCAGCCGGCGGTTGCCGTCAGCGCCATGGACGGCTATGCGGTGCGCGCTGCTGACCTCGCTGATCCGCCGATGGTGCTCGACGTCATTGCAGCCATTCCGGCGGGGACCGCGCCGCCGCCGCAACCCATCCGGGCGGGGCAGGCGGCCCGTATCTTCACCGGCGCCGCACTCCCCGACGGCGCCGATGCCATCGTCGTGCAAGAGGACTGCCGGACGCTCGACGGCGGGCGCCGGGTTGACGTGTCCGTGACCGCCGAGCCGGGGCGCCATATGCGCCGGGCCGGGCTCGATTTTTCCGCTGGAGACACGCTGATCCCCGCCGGACGGGTGCTGGATCCGGCCGCCATCGCGCTTGCCGCCGCTGCCGGTGTGCCCGCTCTGTCCGTGACGAAGCGCCCCGCCGTGGCGGTGCTGGCCACGGGTTCGGAATTGCTGCGGCCCGAAGATGTGGCCGGCGGGACCTATGGGCCCCACCGAACGGTCGCCTCCAGCCTGTACGGCCTCCTCAGTGCCCTGACCGTGTGGGGCGCCGCCCCCCGGGACGCCGGCATCATCCCTGACGATCCCGATGCCACCAGGGCGGCGCTCCAGGCGTCGGCGACGGCGGATCTGGTGATCACGTTGGGCGGTGCATCCGTCGGCGACCACGATCTCGTGCGCGACGCCGTCAGCGCGGCCGGCGGCCAGCTCGATTTCTGGCGCATCGCCATGCGGCCCGGCAAGCCGCTGATGGTCGGCACCGTGGGCGCCGCGCCCTTTATCGGGCTGCCCGGCAATCCGGTGTCGGCGATGGTCTGCGCCACGCTGTTCGTCCGGGCCGCCGTGGATCGGTTGGGGGGGATGGAGGGGCACCTTCCACCCCTCGAGGACGCGATTGCCGGAGCGGCCATTTCGGCCAACGGCCCGCGGCAGGACTATATGCGGGCCTCGTTCATGCCGCATCACGCCCACGGGACCGTCGTGGTCCCAGCGCCGGTCCAGGACAGTTCCATGTTGAGGCCGCTGGCGCAGGCCAATGTGCTTCTTGTGCGCCCGCCACACGCGCCCGAAACCCCGGTTGGCGCACCCTGCAAAATTCTGCGCCTGCGCTGATGGGGCGAGGCCGGGCCCGCCCCACGGCGATAACGGCGCGTGATCTAAGGTGCGGAAGAAGACCGTGTTTCCTTGGAGAAATCATAAGGACCCAGAGTGTCCCCCGGGCCCTCATAGGCCCCTTCCAGATGATCCACGGTCGTCCCCTGGCCCATGGGAACACCGGCCCGGTAGGCCGCCCGGCTGAGCAGATGGGCCGCCAGGGGACCCGTCAGCACAATGAAGAAAAATCCCGCCACGGCCCTCAGGATCACGCTCAACTCGCCCGACTGCACGCCGATGGAAATGAAGATGAGGCCCGCCCCGAGAGATCCGGCCTTGGTGGATGCGTGCATGCGCGAATAGACATCCGGGAAGCGCAAAATGCCAAGGGCGGCCAGCAATGTGAACAGCGCGCCTGTCAGGACCAAAGCGGAGCAGATAATCTCGATAACCATGGATGTTTCCTCAAGATCCGAAGGCGGCGATGATATTGCGCTCGAACAGGCTCTTCACGTCATTGCGCTGATAGTCCGGATCGGTCGCATCGAGCACATGCATGTAAAGCGTGGACTTGTCCGTGGACACATCCACCGTCATGGTCCCGGGGACCATGGTGATCAGGTTGGCGAACAGGGCGATCTCGAAATCGTCCCGGGTGTCCAGCGGGACCGCCACGATTCCCGGATTGAGATCGATCCTGGGGCGAACTGCCATCAGGCCGACGGATAGGCCGGCCAGGATCAACTCGCGCACGAGGACCACCAGGATCCACATGGCCTTGAAGGGTCGTCTGAAAAACCGATAGGGCTCGGAACTTGCCGCGCCGAGGGCCGTTCGGATGATCGCCAGCGCCCCGACGCTCAATCCGAAGCCGATGATGAGGTTGGACAGGTTGGCACTGGCCGTCAGTGCGGCCCATACCCCCGTCAGCATTGCGGCATACACCAGAAAGCGTGTGGTCATGGAACCCTCCGGAAGGCCGTGCGCAGCGCGTCCATGGGACCGCCGCCGAAGCGAGCCTGACTGTCATCGTCGCAAGTTTACCCGATGCGGGCCGGGAAGGGCAGTCGCCAAAGGCGGCGCGCGATGCCCTCAGATCCGTGGATCGGCCGTGCCGACGGCGTCCTCGATCGAGGAAAAGCCGTCCCGTTTCAACTGCGCGGCGAGATCGGTGAGAATCCGGGCCACAAGTCCGGGGCCCTCATAGATCAACCCCGTATAGAGCTGCACGAGACGGGCCCCGGCCCGGATCTTGGCATAGGCCTCGGCACCGCTGGAAACGCCGCCGACCCCGATCAGGGGCAAGGCGCCGTTGGTCACCTGGTGAAAGCGTGCGAGCACCCGGGTCGATGGGGCGAAGAGGGGCGCACCGGACAGGCCGCCCCGTTGGCTGCGCGCCGGGCTGCACAGGCCGTCCGGACGGGCCACCGTGGTGTTCGACACGATGAGCCCATCGATGCCCGATGCGAGTGCCACATCGGCGATGTCCTCCGCCTGGCCCGGCCCCAGATCCGGTGCGACCTTCAGCAGCAGAGGACGCCGCCCGCCATCGCTCGCCATGCGCGCCCGGCATTCGGTCAGGGCTGCCAACAGGCTTTCGAGCGCACCGCGATCCTGGAGACCGCGCAGCCCCGGCGTGTTGGGCGAAGAAACATTGATGGTGAAGTAATCGGCATAGGGATAAAGGGTCTGGAGACCCTGGACATAGTCGGCCTCCCGGTCCTGGCTGTCCTTGTTCGCTCCGAGATTGGCCCCCAGGATGCCGCCCCTTCCGGCGCGGGCCTTGAGCCGTTCGGTCACGGCGCTCAGACCCTCATTGTTGAAGCCCAGACGATTGATCACGGCCCGGTCCTTCTCCAGGCGGAAGACCCGGGGCTGGGGATTGCCGTCCTGGGGCAGGGGCGTCACGGTTCCGCATTCGACAAAGCCGAAGCCGAGGGCGAGCATGGCGTCGGGGGCCTCGGCATTCTTGTCGAAGCCGGCGGCAAGACCCAGGGGATTGGCAAAATCGAGATCGAAGATCCGCTGGCGGAGAATCGGATCGGAAGGGCCGCGGTAGCGACCGCCAAGGCCCCATCGCAGGGCCATCAGGGTCAGGTCATGGGCGTGTTCCGGGGGCAGGGGGTGGAGCCGGGGGCGGGCCAGCGCGAACAGGGACGTCACCGATCACCCTCCGGCCCGGTTTGCGTGCGCCAGCCATCGGGGAAATCGTGCCCGCCTCCGGCAAGGGATCGCAGGGGCGTGTGCCAACGGACCGCCGACAGGGTCAGCGCGCCGTAGAGGTGCGGAAAGAGGGCGCCGCCGCGGGACGGCTCCCATTTGAGGGCATCGCCTAAGGGTGCGGCATCCACGGCCACGAGCACCAGATCGCCGGCATCCTGAAAATGCTTGGCCGCCGTTTCTTCCACCTGGTCCGGGCTTGAGAAGTGGATGAAGCCGTCGGTCTTGTCGATGGGCGCCCCGTCAAACCGGCCCGCCCGTTCAAAGGCCGTCCATTCGGCCGGTGTCATGATCTTGAAAATCAGTGGACCGCTCATCCCCCGAGCCTCCTCCATCCGTCATGCCTGTCCCGTCACTCATCATCCAACTACTGATCGCCTTGTCGCCCCTGGACCGCAGCCGCAAGGCGCGCCCCGGCCCGGCTGCCTTCGGGGGAGGCCAGACGCTCCAGAAGCACGCCGGCGAGGTCAAAGTGGAACTGTTCCACCGCCGTCTCCGGTGTTTTCGTGCGGGCAGCCTCCAGCGCGGTGCGGGCGCGCTCCCGGTGGCGCTTGTGATCAAGCACCAGGGCCGCCACGGCATACTGGACATCGATCATGAGCGATGCGCCGGGGCGCGTGCGGGCCGCCTCGAAGCGGGATTCGCCCTCATCCGCAGCCGCTCCATAGATCATGGACGCGGCGAGACTGCCGGCGCCGGTCACCACCTCGAAATGCCAGGCCCCGTCGACGGCAAGGGCATAGGGCTCCTCGGGCGCCAGGGCCATGGCGGCATCGATATGGGCGCGGGCCTCCTCGGCATAGCCCCCGCTGGCGGCTTCGATCGCTCCGGCCGCCCGGGCCTGGAGCCCGAGCGCAATGGCCCGTTGCAAGTGGCCTTCGACGACGGTGTCATCCAGACGGACCGCCCGGGCCGCGAGGTGTTCGGCCTGATCGATGAGGGAGGCGGCGTCCGGCGCGAGGGGATCCACCATGACCGCGGATAGGGTCGCCCGCGCACCAAGGGCAAAAGCCTCCGCCCGCTCCCGGGCCGCGCGGGATGTGTCTTCGCCAAGACCCACTGCACGCTCGCGCGCCCGATCGAAACAGCCGTCGCGAAACAGGGACCAGGCCACCGTCAAGGCACTCGTGCTTGATACCGCCGCGCTCTCCGCGGAGGCTGCCGTGGTACAGGGCGGGGGCGGAACGGGCAGCGCCGTGGCGCCGCCGCCTTCGGAGGAACGAGCTGTGGGCGATCCGGCAATGCACAGGGCGATCAGGGCGAGAGCCGCTGCGGCCTTTGAAAAACGCGATCCCCGTGCGGGGCCAGCAGAAAACGGATCATCCCCCATGGCTGCCTCCATCGTGGGTGGGCGTGGTCGGACACGGCAGCCGGGATCGGCTGGCGCCGGCAACCCTATAGGGATGCGCCCGGTGCGGCGGTTTCGGGGCGGGCGGCATCGGCGGTTCCACTCGAGGCGAGCAGAGCGCCCGCAAGAGCCTGGTCCAACAGGTGAACGGTTTCGTCGATGCCGTAGAGCGCAATGAAGTTCCCGAACCGGGGTCCCTGGCTCTGCCCCAGCAGCACTTCGTAGATGGCTTTGAACCAGTCGCGAAGATTTTCGAAGGCATGGTCCTTGCCGACGGCATAAACGACCGACTGGATCTCTTCTCCGTCTCGCTTTTCCGATCCCTGCTTCTCTGACCCGAGGGCAGCAAGACGTGCGCGCAGATCCTGCAGCGCCGCACGCTCCTGATCGCTCGGTGCACGGAACTCTTTGGTCGGCTTAACGAAGTCGTGGTAATATGTGATGGCATACCCGACCAGGGTGTCCAGAAGGGGCGCCTTTTCCGGCGTGAGATCGGCGCTGTAGGCCCGGATGAAGCCCCACAACACGTCCCGTTCGCTAGCATTGCTGGCGCTGACCAGATTGAGCAGCAGGGCGAAGCTGATGGGCAGATCTATGGCCGGGGGCGGGCCGCCATGGATGTGCCAGGACGGATTCGCGATCTGGTCAGCCGGCTCCTGATCCTGGAATTTTCCGACAAAGGTCAGATAGTCGTCGACCGCCTTCGGGATCACGTCGAAATAGAGCTTCTTGGCCTTGCGCGGCGCCTGGAACATGAACAGCGACAGGCTTTCCGGCGTCGCATAGCGCAGCCAGTCCTCGATGGCGATGCCGTTGCCCTTGGACTTCGAGATCTTCTGGCCGTTTTCGTCCAGAAACAGCTCATAATTGAAGCCGTCCGGGGGCAGGCCACCCAGCGCGGTGACGATTTTCGAGGACAGGGTGACGGAGTCGATTAGGTCCTTGCCGGCCATCTCGTAGTCGACGCCCAGCGCATACCAGCGCATGGCCCAGTCGGCCTTCCACTGCAATTTGCAATGGCCGCCGGTCACTGGAACTTCCGTACGCGTCCCGTCCTCTTCCTCATAAACGATCGTGCCGGCATTGTGGGACCGCTCGACCACCTTCACCTGCAGCACCTTACCCGTCCGTGGGCAGACGGGCAGGAACGGGGAATAGGTTTGCTGCCGCTCCTCGCCCAGGGTGGGCAGGATGATGGCCATGATCTCATCATAGCAATAGAGCACGCGCATGAGCGCATCATCGAAAGCACCGCCCTTGTACATCTCGGTCGAACTGATGAACTCGTAACTGAAACCGAACTGGTCGAGGAAGGCGCGCAGACGCGCATTGTTGTGGTGGGCGAAGCTCTCATGGTCCTCGAAAGGGTCGGGGACGGATGTCAGGGGCTTGTCCAGGTGCTCCGCCAGCATGGCCTGGTTCGGCAGATTGGTCGGCACTTTGCGCAGACCGTCCATATCATCGGAAAACGCAATAAGACGGGTCGGCACGCCCGGCGCCAGCGTCTCGAAGGCGTGACGGACCATGCTTGTGCGCACCACTTCGCCGAACGTGCCGATATGGGGCAGGCCAGAGGGGCCGTAGCCTGTCTCAAACAGGACCGGCTTGTCGGCGGACGTCTTTTTCCGGCGCGTCTGGAGCTTCCGGGCTTCCTCGAACGGCCAGGCCTTGGCGTCCTGGGCGAGGGCCTTCAAAAGATCCGGGGTCGGATGGTCATCCTGTGCCATGAATCACGGTCCTTGGGGTCGCACGTCTTCGGGTGGGGCGCCCCAGAGGCGGGGAAAGCCGGCGCAAGGGGCGAGGGCGGGGCGCCGGATGCAAGGCAACCGCCCGGGGCGGCCCCTGTCAAGGGCCAGCTCACCCGCCGCCCCTTCGGGACGCCAGGCGCAGCTCCATCAGCCGGTCGGCGATGAAGCGGTGCATGCCGGCGGCCAGGGGTGCCAGAACCGGCTGTCCGCCCAGGGTTTCGATCTGAATCATGCCATTCGGATTGGCCGTATTGATCTCCGACAGAACGCGAAATCCGTCCGGCGCCCGCAAAGTGTCGATCCCATAGATGGGGACGCCGTGCTCGCGCATCAGCGGATCGATTCGCGCAACGATCGCCCGTTCTTCCTCGTCGATTCCCGTGGCCCGGACCCGCCCGCCCTGGGCCACATTGGCGATCCACGAGCCCGCCTTGGGCAGGCGCAAGAGCCCACCCAGGATCGACCCGTTGAACACCAGGATCCGCTTGTCGCCCTCCACCACGTCGGGGAGAAAGCGCATGGCGATGCCCGGCAGGGTCTCGGCGATCAGCCGACGGACGGAGGGAGACGTGATACCGCCATCGAGCCGCGTGCTGCCGTCCCAGACGCCGTCGGGACCGATGCGAATGAGGCCCCGACCGCTGGAGCCCGAGGCGGGTTTGATCACGATCGACGGCTCAAGGGCCAGATGGGCGACCACATCGGTCACGGTCTCGCAGACCGCAAAACCGGGCACGAGATCGGCAACATGGCGGAGAAACAGCTTGGTCGATGTCCGGATCATGCCGGAGGGGCTGTTGATGAACACGATCCGGTCTTCAAAGCTTGCAAGCTTTGCGAGGAAGGCTTCGTCGAGGGGCGGCTCGATCTTGTGGATGACGGCGCCGAAGGCGGTCAGCGGGCGGGGCGTTGTGCGTCCTTCGAACCAGTCCGCGCCAGTCTCGAACAAGAAATGCCGGTCGGCCCAGCGCGTCCAGATCTCGGCCCCTGTGGGATCGGCGAAAAAGTCCGCATTGTTGGGATCGCGGCGCGAGGCCACATGAACGCTCAGCCCCCAACGGCGGCGCAGGGCTCGGGTCAGCGCAAACTGGGAATCATAGTGGCTGAAGGCGTGATGATCCGTGAGCACGAGCACGCGCATGCCGTCATTTCCCCCCTCGGATGTTGACCTCGCGAGGCACATCTTAAACGGAGGGGGCCCCGGCTGACCATGGACAGGCACGGGTTTTTCGCACAGCGGCCGGTCGCCCGTGCAGAAGGGGCCCGTTGGTCATGACGGTGGGGGACACACAAAAAGGGCAGCCTCACGCGGGCTGCCCTCCTTTTTTTCAAGGTCCATCGCTGTTTCGGACCGGTCAGAGCTTGTATTTCATGGCAAATTGGGTCCGGAACAGCTCCCCGCTATTGCCGTTCTCGATGGTCCGGGAGGCCCATGTGGCTTCAAAACCAAGATCCAGTTTCGGCACCGGCGAATAGATCAGACTGCTGCGAATGCTGCGCACGTCGCGCGTTTCGGTGAGCCCGGTGAGGTCCGTGTCGTCGAACGCCTTGAAGCCGCTCAAGGTGACATTGGAGCGCCACTGGTCGCTCCAGAAATGCTGATAGGAGAAGAAGCCGGAAAAGAGTCCGCGGGCTTCCAGATCTCCCATCCCGTCGTCGACGACGTCGTTGATGATGTTCACGCCCACATAGCGTCCGATCCCGTCACCTGCTGTCACCATGAAGCGGATCACATTGCCCGTGTCGAACACGGGCATCTTTCCGGAAAGGGAAGCGCCATAGCCGACCGTGCTCGCCGTGCCGTCGCCGAGGCTCCCGATATTCTCGGCACGCAGCTCGCGCAAAATGCCCTGCAGTCTTACATAGCCCCAATCACCGTCAAAGGTGTAGCGGGCAGCAAAATCGGGGACCCGGTCATCGCCCGGCAACAAACGGGCGCCGCCGCCGAACGGCGTGACCGCCGTCTCCGGCTGCTCAAGGGCGAGCTGCCAGTTGCCGATGCTGTAGCGGATCATCGGCTGACGGTTGAACACCGTGCCCTCCGTGGGACCGATAAAGTCGACACCGTCCGGCAGAACCGACACATCGTGAAAGGTCGACCATTCCTGCCCAACCAGCCATGTGCCTGGTGTCAGACCATCGACTTCGATGAACCCGCGACGGATCCGGGGAGGAAACGTGTTCGAGACCCGTTCGTCACCATCATTTGTGACCTGAAAGTCGATCTCGAAATATCCACGCAGATTGACGCCATTCTCGAAGGGCGTGTTGGCATCGATCAGGAACCGCGTTTCCCGCGGGTTGAAGTCGAGGTCGATGTCGTCGCCCTCTTCAAAACCCGCAGCGTCAGGAATGACCGGGATGAGACTGGGAATATAAAAGTCACGACCCAGACTGCTTGACGGCAATTCACCGTCGCTGAAACTCGACGCGATCACGTCAAGCTTGATGTAGCCGCCGAATTTCACCGTTGTCTTGCCGAATTCGATGGCGTTTTCCGAGGCGCCTTCGTCTTTGGGCGCTTCCTTTCCGGCCGTTTCGGCGGCCACCTGGGTCGCTTGAAGGCGCTGCTGCTCTTCACGAAGCACGCGGAGCTGATCCTGTTGTTCTTTGAGCAGAAGTTCCAGCTCCTCCAGCCGGTCTTCGATCCGTTCTCCGTCGGCCCATGCCGGCGTTGCCATGGCGCCGCCCATCAACGCCGCGGTCAGCATGAATGCCCGCCCCCTCGAATGCGTCATACCCGTTCCCTCCTGAAATCTCCCGGACCTTGCGCTGAGCCGGCCGTCGACACCTGTTTTTTGCGTGCAGTCGCCGGCCGATCCGATTGGAAAATCCAATCTCATCTCACAGAATAAGGCTCATTCTTCATTGCCCCTTGCGCTGGATCAAGGAAAACCCGATTGAACCTGTAAATTGAAACACCCGCGGGAGGGGAGGCTCGTTTAACGCTTTTTGCGCGGCCGCTTTGCTCGCGTGCCGGGTTTGCCGGCGGTCGAACGGGGCTTGGCGTGTTCCTCGACGCGTTGTTCGATGGCCGGCTGGCGGGCGAAAGGATCGTCCATGACCGCAAGTTCGGTTTCCTGGAGGCGCTTGATCTCGTCGCGCAGGCGCGCGGCCTCTTCGAATTCCAGATTGGCGGCGGCCTCGCGCATGCGCTTATCCATGTCGTCAAGATGCGCCTTCATATTGTGCCCGATAAACGGGGTTTCGTCCTCGGACAGGCCCGTATCGACGGTGACCCGGTCCTGCTCGTAAAGGCTCTGCAGGATGTCCCCGATGGATTTGCGGACCGTCTCCGGCGTAATGCCGTGCTCCTCGTTATAGGCGAGTTGTTTCTTCCGGCGCCGCTCGGTTTCGGCTATGGCACGCTCCAGGGAGCCCGTCATGGCATCTGCATACAGAAGAACCCGTCCGTCCACATTGCGGGCGGCCCGGCCAATTGTCTGCACCAGCGAGGTCTCCGAACGCAGGAAGCCTTCCTTGTCGGCATCCAGAATGGCAACGAGTGCGACCTCGGGAATGTCGAGCCCCTCGCGCAACAGGTTGATCCCGATCAATATGTCGAAGGCGCCCAGGCGCAGGTCGCGGATGATCTCGATACGCTCGATCGTATCGATATCCGAGTGCATGTAGCGGACCTTCAGGCCCTGTTCGTGCATATATTCGGTCAGGTCCTCGGCCATGCGTTTCGTCAGGGTGGTGACCAGAACCCGCTGGCCCTTGGCCACGACCTCGTGACATTCCGCAATCAGATCATCGACCTGGGTCTTGGCCGGCCGGATGATACACACCGGATCGACAAGCCCTGTGGGCCGGATAACCTGCTCCACGAACACACCGCCGGTGCGGTCCATCTCCCAGGACCCGGGCGTCGCGGAGACGTGGACGGTCTGTGGCCGCATCGCCTCCCATTCCTCGAATTTGAGGGGCCGGTTGTCCATGCAGGAGGGCAGGCGGAAGCCGTACTCGGCCAGGGTGGATTTGCGCCGGTAGTCGCCTTTGTACATGGCACCGATCTGGGGCACGGTCACATGGCTTTCGTCCGTGAACACCAGGGCGTTGTCGGGCAGATATTCGAACAGGGTCGGCGGCGGCTCCCCGGGTTGGCGCCCGGTCAGGTAGCGCGAATAGTTCTCGATGCCCGGGCAGGATCCCGTGGCCATCATCATCTCAATGTCGAACTGGGTGCGCTGTTCCAGGCGCTGGGCCTCCAGGAGCTTGCCCTGTTTGGTGAACACGTCGAGCTGCTGCTTCAGCTCGACCTTGATGCGCTCGATGGCCTGTTCGAGCGTCGGGCGGGGCGTCACATAGTGGGAATTGGCGTAAACCTTGACGAATTTCAGGTCCTTGGCCTTGTGTCCCGTGAGCGGATCGAATTCGACAATGCTCTCGATTTCGTCCCCGAACAGATCAATCCGCCAGGCCCGGTCCTCGTAGTGGGCCGGAAACAGTTCCACCACGTCTCCGCGGATGCGGAAGGTGCCGCGGGCAAAAGCCTGGTCATTCCGCTTATATTGCAGGGCCACGAGTTTGCGTTGGATCTCCTGGCGGTCGATCCGGTCTCCCACCTTCATGGAGAAGGTCATTTCCGAATAGGTTTCAACCGAACCAATACCGTAAATGCAAGACACGGACGCAACGATGATTACATCGTCCCGCTCCAGAAGGGCCCGGGTCGCGGAGTGGCGCATCCGGTCGATCTGTTCGTTGATCGAGCTTTCTTTTTCAATATAGGTGTCCGTCCGCGGCACATAGGCTTCCGGCTGGTAGTAATCATAATAACTGACGAAATATTCGACCGCGTTATCCGGGAAGAAAGTCTTGAATTCCCCATAGAGCTGGGCCGCCAGCGTCTTGTTCGGCGCCAGAATGAGCGCCGGCCGCTGGGTGCTCTTGATGATATGCGCCATGGTGAAGGTCTTGCCGGATCCCGTGACGCCCAGCAGGACCTGGTCCCGGTCGCCCATCTGGACACCGGTGACGAGTTCGTGGATGGCGGTCGGCTGATCGCCCTTGGGCGTGAACTCGGATTTGAGTTCAAGGGAGATGCCGCCTTCGGATTTTTCAGGACGCTCGGGCCGGTGGGGAATCCAGATGACTGGATTGGGCGCTTCGCCGAAGCCGGCCCCGTTATTGTACGGGCTCATGACACCGTATATGGCGCGCTTTGACCGGGATGGCCAGTCCGCTCGGATGGGAAGGACATGGCCCTTTGCCGCTGCAAAAAAAGGGCGGGACCGGGACCCGCCCCCTCCTGCTCACTTCAACAGGTCCGCCACTTTGCGGAAATAGATGCGCATGCCGTCCCGGGCGTCGCCGTACCGGGTGAAGAGGTTCGGGTTGGCCTGAAGGGGGAATCCCTCATAGCGGTCCTTGGTCGCCGCCACGATGGCGCCGGTCTCGCCATCGGAGAAGACGCCCTCGATCGCGATGCCGCCGATCCCGACGGATTGCTGGTTGATCGCGCGGCCGCCGCGCTGCAACGGAAAGCTGCCCAGGATGTCGCGGTTCGGGCGCACATCCGTCACGGTCAGATTGAGCACGAGCGTGCCTTCTTCGATCGTGTCGACCACATCGACCACGCCGCCCATGCGGCGCTCATATTGGCGCACCAGGGTCCGCTCCAGGAAAGAGCGGTCCTGCTCGGTCACGCCTTCCTGGATACGCGGATCGAAAAGGTCATAGGCGAGGGGCTCCAGATAAACCCGCCTATAGGTGCTGAAATCCGTGCCCGGACGCACCTGCAGGATGTCGAAATCCGCCTTTTCAACAGGCTCAAGGCCCTCCCGCATCTCCTCGGAAACATGGGTGAAGCCCTTGGGCAAGGGACGGGAAATCTGGGCCGCTTCGGCTTCCGCTTCGCCGGCCGTTTCTTTCGCTGCAACGGCCTCTTCCGCCCGCGCCGCGTGGCCCGCGATCGCAAGCCCGCCGGCCACCGCAAGGCCCATTGTCAGGTGCCGAAGGGTCGTGTCCCCAAACTGCGCCATGGTCCGCATGTTCCGTCTCCTATTGCTCCAGGCGGGGAGGTTTCCCGTGCCCGGTGACGTGTCGCGCCCCGTCCCCCCGCTGGCAGGTTAGCGGTGTGCCGGAACGGGTTCCAGCGCATCCGTGATCACATCAAGGATGCTGGCGGAAAACACCCCATGTCCTGGTTTTCAACGAAAGAGGCCGGGAACGATCCATTCCCAGCCTCTCACGCGCGGTTTCGCTTTTTCTGCCCTTCAGCCTTCGCTCCGCCATCACAAGGGGGCGGCGGAAGCTTTCTCACCCGGCTCGAAGACGAATTGCATGCGCTGGCCGGCGCAGCGGGCGATGGCGAATTCGATGGGCCGCCCATCCGTATCCACATTGATGCTCTCGGCTACGACAATAGGCTGGGTGCGAGGCATGTTGAGATGGCGCGCATCGTTCACCGTCGGCAGGCGGGCGGACACCCGGGTTTGCTTCCGGAAATAGTCGTCGATGCCGAATTTCCGCAACGCCAGCGTGATCGAATTGGCCTCGCGATAGGCATCCACGATGCCCTCAAACCGGCTGGCCGGGAAAAAATGGGCCGTGATTGTCAGCGGCCGATTATCCACCGCGTGGATCAGCTCCACCAGAATGACGAGCTGACCCGGCCGCAGGCCCAGACCCTGGGCGACCCGGCCATCGGCCGGCATATGCTCGCCGCGAACCATGCGCCCGCCCGGCACCCGGCCCAGACGGCGGACATTGTCGCTGAAGCGGGTTCTGCGTCCCACGAGATAATCGATCACATCGTCCTGGACGAAGGTGCCGCGCCCTTGCTCCACCCGGATCAAGCCCCGATCCTGGAGCGAAGACATGGCCCGGCGCAGGGTGTGCCGGTTCACCGAAAATCGTTCGGCAAGCTGGGCTTCCGTGGGCAGGCGGGATCCCGGCGCAAAGACGCCGCTGGAGATTTCACTTTCGATCGCCTGGGCAATCTGACGCCAGAGGGCGATGCCGGTTGTCCGTTCCATTGTCTTTCACCTCCTGCCGCGGCACACATCTGAAGCGATGTCGTCCGCGGCGCATCTTTAGGGCTTAGACGCCGTCGAACCCTTGTGGCTGGGTAAAACCCGTGGGATCGGGCCAGACCGGCGCAAGCTGTCTCCTTACATTTGATCACTAGTCTACATCATCGTACCAATCCGTCAATGGTTGAGGATGTTTTCCTTTTCGAAGCCGGACCAATGTCTTGTGTCACGCCCGGCCCGCGCTTGGAGTCGACAGGCGGAACGATCCCGATAGAGTGCGGATGACCTCAGTCGCTCACCCCGCCGGGTTCGGGCGCCCATCCTCGGCGTGCCTCAACCGGCCAAGCCCGTCCATCCGTCAGACATGAAGGAGAGGCGCCGTGGCGTCAGCGCGCGAGACCATTCTGTTCAACGCACGGCTGGTCCTGCCCGACACGGTCGTCGACGGCGGGCGCCTCGCGGTGCAGGGCACGGCCATCTCGGCGGTGGACGATGGCGGGCCGGGTCATGTGGATCTGGAGGGGGACCTGCTGCTTCCGGGTCTCGTGGAGCTGCACACGGACAATCTCGAAAAGCATCTCATGCCCCGTCCTGGCGTGTTCTGGCCCAGCTTCAGCGCCCTGTGCGCCCATGACGCCCAGGTGGCGACCTCCGGCATCACCACCGTGTTCGACGCTGTGGCGCTGGGTGAGCGGGACGGGCGGGAGGAGCGCCTCGATTATCTCGACGACGCCATGACGGTGGTCTCGGCCCAGCGGGCGGCGGATTCCCTGCGCGCCGACCACTTCATCCATTTGCGCTGCGAAATTCCCAAACCCGACGTCGTCGACCTGTTCGAGCGCTATGTGGGGTATCAAGGCGTCAAGCTGGTCTCTCTGATGGATCACACGCCCGGCGATCGTCAGTTTGCGGATCTTGAACGCCTGCGGGAGTATGCGCTGACCCATTTCGGGGAAACCCGGGACGCCTTCGACGAACGCCTGCGCTATGAAAAGGGGCTCCAGGCCGCCCATGCGGTGCCGAACCGAAGCCGCATCGCCCGGGCCTGCGCCGAGCGAGGGATCATGGTCGCGAGCCATGACGACGCCAGCGAGCGCCATATCGAGGAGGCCCTGGAGCTGGGCTTAAGCATTTCGGAGTTTCCGACCACGGAAATTGCGGCCCAAGCGGCCCGGACCGGCGGCATGGCGACGATCATGGGGGCACCGAACGTGATCCGAGGCGGCTCGGCCTCGGGCAATGTGGCCGCTGCGCGGCTCGCCGAGCTTGATCTCCTGGACGCGCTGTCCTCCGACTATGTGCCGTTGAGCCTGATCAGCGCCCCGTTCCGGATTGTGGAGAGCTGCGGTTGGTCCCTGCCCAAGGCGGTCGCTTTGGTCACGCAAAACCCGGCCCGCATGGCCGGCCTCACGGATCGCGGCGCCCTGGTGCCGGGTTTGAGGGCGGATTTTGTGAGGGTTCGTCTGGGGGCGGACGGCCCGGTCGTGCGCGAGACATGGCGGTCCGGTCGGCGGGTCGCCTGATCCCAGACGGCAGGGGACCGCAAGAGGAAGAGAGATGATGGAGCGTTACGCCCTTTATTTCGCACCGGCGCCGGACAGCGATCTCGGCCAGTTCGGTGCAGCCTGGCTCGGCCGGGATGCTTTTTCCGGTGAAGCAGTGCCGCGGGACGATCTCGACGACGAGGCGCCCCTCCAGGGCTATCGGCTGGACGAGATCACCCGCAGCCCCCGCCACTACGGCTTCCATGCCACCCTGAAGGCCCCTTTTGCGCTGGCGCCGGGCTCCAGCCGGGCCGAATTGATCGAAGCCCTGGACGCGTTCGCGGCCCGCACCAAAGCCTTCGAGGCGCCGGCGCTGGAGCTTGCATCCCTGCACGGGTTTACCGCATTCATTCTCAGTGCGCCGTGTGCGGACATGGATGCCCTTGCGGCGGCCTGCGTTCGGGATTTCGATCGCTTCCGCGCGCCCATGACAGAGGCCGACCGGGCCCGGCGCCAACCCGAAAGACTGACCGACCGCCAGCGGGCACAGCTTGATGCCTGGGGCTATCCCCATGTGTTCGAGGATTTCCTGTTCCACATGACGCTGAGCGAGCGCTTGAGCGATCCCGAGGAAATTGCCGCAGTCCATGAGATGCTGGAACCGGTTGCATCCGTGTTCGGAACGACGGGCCTGTCCGTAGACGCCCTATGTCTGTTCCACCAGCGCGACCGGGACGCGCCCTTTACGGTGGCGCACCGGGCACCGCTGGCCTAACGCGTCACATGGCAGCGGGGTCGAGGCTGTCGTTGAGGTGATCGAGAATGCCAAGAATGGCAATTCGAGTGTCGCGGATTTCGACGCGCACTTCCGACAAACCGGTCTGGAGCGCATCCAGACGGCTTCGCTCGGAGCCGTGAGTGTCCTTGAGGACGGCGTCGAGGGCCGGAACGGACCGCAGACCTGGAATGCGCACCGTCATGGCATCATCGCCGGGCAGGGGAATCCGCAGCATCCAGGCCCCTTCGACGAGGGAAGGATGGCCGGGCATCACGGCTTTGGCGCCCGCGGCGGTCAGATCGCGCACCCGTTCCGCCACGCGCCGGACCGGGGTCTCCCGTTCGGTATCGTCGGCCGCATGGATGGCCCGGTCGCAGGCCCGATTCGCATCGGCGCAGATTTCCGCCATGGTTTCGACCGATACCCGGAGCAGTTGGAGGGCCGTGGCGGTCTCGGCGACCTTCGCCAGGGCGCTGGCCTCGGCAAGACCGCCTGAGCCGTCGGCCGTCCGCTGAAGCCCCCGGAGAAGGCGACCTGCGAGCCCTCCCGAAGTCGGCATGCGGTTTGTGGAGGACGCAGCGTTCGATGCGGTCTTGGCCATGGGGTGATAATCCGGCTGAACAAATGACTTCCCGTCCGCTGAAACTAGCGGTCGTATGCTGATACTTCGTTAAGAGCCCGCGGGACCACCGCCCGCAGTCGAAGAGGGTCCAATGCTCCGCATAGTCGTGATGGTCTGGGAGACCCTGACCTATCCGATCCTGACACTGATCAAACCGGCGCGGGTCGGTGTGGCATGCCTCGTCGTGGACGCTGAGGATCGCGTGCTCATGGTCCGCCAGACCTACCGGAACGGCTGGCATCTGCCCGGAGGCGGCGTGAACCGGCGCGAATGCCTGCCCGATGGTGCCATCCGCGAAACCTGGGAAGAAACCGGCGTGGTGATCGACGGTCCCCTGGACCTTTGGGGCGTCTATACCAATATCGGACCGCGTTACACGGATCATATTGCCGTCTATCTGGCCCGCCAGTGGCACCGGGTGCCCAAAAAGAGTTTTGAGATTGCCGAGACGGCCTTTTTCCCGCTGGACGCCCTGCCGGACGGCATTCCCAAGGGTATCCGGTACCGCCTGGAGGAACTGGCCGGGCGCCGGCCCCGCACCCACTGGTGGGCCAGGGACTGACACTGCGGTGCGCGGGCACGTCGGGTTTCGGCGGAGGGTTAGCGCGGGTTGCGCAACGAGAGCCAGCGCTCCAGGGCCAGATAGGTGTTCCGTGCCGAGAGGACTGCGCTTTTCTGGTCTGCATCCTGGGTCAGGGCCTTTTGCGCCACATCCCCATAAATCCGCCACAGGCGCACGCTTTCCGGTCCGTATCCGGCAAAATAGGCTGCGCCGCCCGTGGCCTGGACCCGGAGCGTGCGCGCCAGATGGCGCCCGACCACGGGCATGGACCGCGCGAGGATCTCGAAGACATAAAGCATGCCGAGACCATCCGGCAGGGTCGGCGGAATGGGCGGGGCCGGACAGACGGGCAGGTTGACCACCCCGTCATGGGCCGTGCCCAGGGCCAACAGGTCCTGCTCGATGACCGGAGAGCGCCAGCGCTTGCCCATGGACAGCGGTACGGCACACTCTTCGACAGCCTGGGCGAGCCATGGCTCCATACCGCGATAAAAGCCGTAAAACCGCGCCAGGATTTCCCAATAGGCCTCCAGATCGAGACTGGGCCCAAGCAAGGCCAGCATCCGCGGTGCGGCTTCGAGGGCCGTCCGCTCCCCCATGGCCTCGAGACGCATCCGCTCAAGGGCGGCCCCTGGCGTGGTCTCGATTTCGGGGACAGGGGGCAGCGTCGCCGGGTCGGTCGCACCCGCGGACGCGTCCGCGGGCGGCGTATGCAGTGTCACCATGGTGCGTCGATCTCCAACTCGATCCGGCTCCAACTCAATCCGGCTGCCGCGCGATTGGGGCGGCCCCTTCGAGCGATGGGGTCCCTGCAGGGGCCGGGCCATGCTTACATGAAGGGCACCATGCCGGAAAAAACACCCGCAAGCGACGCCGCAGTGCCCCAATCTTGAGGTCAATATGCGCGCGCAACGCAGCTCCGCGCCACCGGTTGCGCGCTGTCGTCCGATGGCTGCATTGATGCCCTTTGGAAGAGAGGCTATGACACATCACATTGTGCAGGCATGGCCGACCGCGCAGGTGCGTGGCCGGCAGCCGGAGTGGAAGTCCATGACTTTGCCCCGATCATCCTTTGCCCAGGCGGCCCCCGGCCGTGGCCTCGGCCTCGGCGCCTTCTTCATGGGGGTCGCCGTCGCCATGGTTTTGGCCGGTCCTGTGGCATGGGTCCCGTTGGCATGGGCCCAGTCGAGCGAGACAAGCGACGCCGCGGCCGAGACGGCACCGGCCCCCGAACACCAGGCCGAGTTTCCCGATGGCACGCCGAGCCGTGAGGAGCGGCTGGCCCTGGCGCCGGTGCCGGATTCGATGGGCATTTATGCCCGGGAGGGTGCCGACACCAGAATCGAGCTCTATCCTTGCGAAGATAATGAGCTGTGCGGCCGGATCGTCTGGCTGCGCCGGCTGGCCGAAGCGGACGGGTCCGTTCGAAAGGACCTCAAAAATCCGGATCCGGATCTCCAGTCCCGCCGCCTCATGGGCATGATGGTGCTGTGGGGTCTGGAGCGAAAAGATCAGCAAGCCGATAAATGGGTCGGGGGTCGCATCTACAATCCCGACGACGGCAAGGACTACAAGGCCCGGCTCGCCTTCCGCGATGACGAAGCCGTCGAGTTGCAAGCCTGTATCTTCCTATTGTGCAAGACCCAGATCTGGCGTCCGCACGAGAGTGCCCCGGTCAAAAGCGATCGGGCCCAATCCGGGGACGGAGTGTCCCCGGAAACGCAAACGGGGCGGTCCGTCGAGTGATCCCGCCCATGACATGACCGGGGGCCGGCTTGGGCAAACTGGCCCGCTTTCTCAAGACCATGGTGGAAATGGTGCCAGGGTTTCGCTGGTTCAAACCGGGCCAAGGGCCCACGACCCGGCGCAGACGGGTGAATGTCGCACTCCAGGGCGGCGGGGCGCTCGGGGCCTTCACTTGGGGGGTTCTGGACCGGCTGCTGGAAAGCCGGCATGTGCGCATTACCGCTGCAAGCGGGGCCTCGGCAGGGGCCATGAATGCGACCCTCCTGGCCAGCGGCCTCGTGAGAGGCGGCCCGGAGGCCGCGCGCGCCCGCCTCGAAGGATTCTGGCGCGATGCCGCCCGCGCCGGATCGGGACCCATGGGCCAGAGCGGGATGGTCCGGGCCATGACGGCCCTGTTCAATCCGGCCCTCAGCGGCGGCTCCAGCGAGACCAATTTGCGCCAACTGGTCGACCGGCATGTGGACATCACAGCCCTTTGCGACTCGGCCTCGGTGCCCCTTGTCATCGCGGCAACCGATTTGAAAACGGAACAGGCAGAGCTGTTCCGGAATGCGGATATCACCCTTCCGGTGCTGATGGCGTCCGCCTGTTTGCCACTCCTGCACCGACCGGTCGAAATCAACGGGCGGCTTTATGTGGACGGGGGCTTGAGCCTCAATCCGCCGCTGCTCTCCTTAATCGAGGAAAGCCCGGCCGATGAGACCCTGCTGATCCGCATCCTGCCGACGGGCATCGGTGGGGAGAGCGCCCGCCCCTTCGCCCAGGCCATGGATAGCGCCCAAATGTTGTTCAACCGTGGTCTGATTGGCGAGCTTGACCAGTATCACCGCCTCAAGAAGCTCTCGACGGAGGTGAAGCCGGCCCCGGATACCCTGCTGGCCCGCATCCAGAACCACCGGCTGAGCCAGATCGACGGCGCGGCCCATATGCCACTGGGTACGTTTTCCCAAGCCCTGAACCCCAATATGCAATTGGTGGAAACGCTGTTCCGGCTGGGGCGCAATGCGGCCGAGGCCTGGCTGGCGACCGATGCACGGGAGCGCGCACCCGATGTCTGAGCCGGGGTTCCCGCCTGCGCGGCGCCGCAAGACTGGCCCGGCCTTATCGATGACTGTTGGGTCAGCGATTTAGAGACAGCCGGCCAAGACCGGGCGTGCCCCATTTCGTCCGAAGATCAATTCGACGGCTGAGGACCGAGGCTGGCCGACAGGGCCCGGTACCGCACTGCCAGGGTGGCCCCCCGCGCTGCGAAAAAGATCAGGAATGCCGCCCACAGGCCGTGATTGCCCCAGGGCTGCAGCAGCCACCACGCCGCCAGATAGAGCACGAAGGATTCCAGCATGGCATTGCGCATGGCCTGGGACCGGGTCGCGCCGACGAAAATGCCGTCGAACTGGAAACACCAGACGCCGATAACGGGATGGAGTGCGGCATAGGGCAGAAAGGTCATCGCGGCCGCGCGCACCGCTTCGATGTCGGTCAGCCCACGGATGGCCCAGGGTCCGCCTGCGAAAAACAAAACCGTCAGCCCGAGGGAGGTGACTGCCGCCAGCTCCGTGGACAGGCGCACGGCCCGCTCGAAGGCCGCCCGCGAGCGCCCGCCGACGGCGCGGCCCACCAATCCCTCGGCGGCGATCGCCCAGCCGTCCAGGAAAAAGGCGCTGAAAGCCAAGAACTGCATCAACACATGGTTGCCGGCGAGTGTCGTGGGGCCCAGGCGCGAGCCCATGGCCGTGAACCAGGAAAACCCGGCCACCAGAAACAGCGTGCGCAACATGATGTCCCGGTTCACGGTGAATGTGCGCATGAGCGCCGGTGGGTCGAATACGCGCGCGCGGGTCAGGGCCGGGGCAGCCTTCAGCAGGGGCGTGCGGTCAAGACGCAGACGGATCATCCAAAGACCGAGAAGGAGCGTCAAGGCCTCCGCCGCCAGGGTCCCGAAGGCCACGCCCGCAACGCCGAGATCGAAACCCAGGACCAAAATCAGATTGAGGGCGATATTGGTCAGATTCTGGAAAATCTGGAGAATGAGCACCGGCCGGCTGTCCTGGGATCCGATGAACCAGCCGAGCACCACATATTGACCGAGCACCGCCGGCGCGCCCCAGATGCGAATGCCGTAATAGGTCCGCGCCAAAGCCTCCACGGGCGGCTCGGCAGCGAACAGAGGCAGGGCGGCCCAGGCGATCACGGTCTGGCCGGCCATGAGCAGGATGCCGATGGCGCCGGCCACCACAAAGGCGCGCGCAAGGGTGGCCTTCAGTTCCAGCCCGTCCTCCGCGCCGTAAGCCTGGGAGACGAGGCCCGTCGTGCCCATGCGCAGAAAGCCAAATCCCCAATAGATGAAGTTGAACAGGATGGCGCCGATGGCGATCGCGCCCAGGCTGGCCGTCGTGCCCACATTGCCGATGACGGCCGTATCGGCGAGGCCGAGCAGCGGAATGGAGACATTCGCCAGCATGATGGGCCAGGCGAGGCGCCAGACCTCGGCCCGTGTCATGCGTGCCGCCACCGCCGATCCGTCGCTGTCCCGTGCCATCTCGCCGCCCTCTCGCCCTTGGGTGTCGGCGGCAGCTTGGCGGCGGGTCTGCGGCAGGGCAAGCTTGTGCCCCATGAACACGACCGCCTCCCTGCCCATCACCCACCATCCGGATTATGTGGCGAGCCTTCCGGACGGCCACCGCTTTCCCATGGCGAAGTTCGGCCGCCTCCGGGATGTGCTGGTCGCGGACGGCCTTATCGCTGCCGACGGGTTCTGGGTGCCCGAGCCTGCACCGATCGCCTGGCTGGAGCTTGCCCATGAGCCGGCCTATGTGGCCGGCGTGATCGACGGCACCCTGTCGCGGGAAGCGGTTCGGCGGATCGGCCTGCCGGTCACGGATCGGGTGGCCCGCCGCTCCCGTCTCGCCACAGGCGGAACCATCCTGGCCGCGCGCCTCGCCCTTTCGGGCGGCATCGCCTGCAACACGGCCGGCGGGTCCCACCACGCGGCCTCCGGCCATGGGGCGGGGTTCAGTGTGTTCAACGATGTGGCCGTGGCGTCGCGGGTCCTGTTGGAGGAGGGAGCCGTGGGGCGCGTTCTGGTCATCGACCTCGACGTGCACCAGGGCGACGGGACGGCTGAGATCTTTCTGGACGACAGTCGGGTGTTCACCTTTTCCGTCCACGGCGAAAATAATTTTCCCGTCCGCAAACAGAAAAGCGACCTGGATCTGGGCCTGCCGGACGGGACCGACGATGCCGCCTATCTTGCCGTCCTCGAAGAACATGTCCCGGCGCTGATCGATTATGTCCGCCCCGATATCGTCTTTTACAATGCCGGTGTCGATCCCCATGCGGAGGACCGGCTGGGCCGGCTGTCCCTGAGCGATGAAGGCCTTGCGGCACGGGACCGTCTGATCATTGATGCCGCATGGCAGCGCTCCATTCCGCTCGTGGGTGTGATCGGCGGCGGCTACTCCAGTGATATCGACGCCCTGGCCCGCCGCCACGCGATCTTGCACCACACGGCCACGGCCCGGCTTGCACCTGGGGCGGGCGGCGATTGACCCGGCGCAAACCCATGCTACCGTGAAGCGAAATGTGGCGGATTATGTCAAGGAGAGGACCGATGGACGAACCCGTGGTAGCTGGAACCACGCCGATTGGCGTCGATGTCGAAGCCGGTAAGACGTATTTCTGGTGTTCTTGTGGAAAGTCTGTAAACCAACCCTTCTGCGACGGCTCGCACAAGGGCACGTCCTTCACGCCCGTTCCCTACAAGGCCGAACAGAACCGAACGGTCTTTTTCTGCACCTGCAAACGGACCGGCAATCCGGGCCTGTGCGACGGCTCCCACAGCACTCTCTGACAGGCCGAGCATCCGCTTATTTGGCCGCACACCGGACCCATGGGTTCGGGGTGGGCCTTGCCAAACGGGCGCCTAGGCCGTGTGCTGAGCGCTTTTCTTCCGCTCGCCGGCGCAGCGTTTGGAGCAGTATTTCACCTGTTCCCAGTCCCGGGCCCATTTTTTACGCCAGGTGAAAGGGCGCCCGCAGATCGGGCAGATTTTCGTGGGCAGGTCGGACTTTTTCATCCCTCGGCCACCGCTCCGTCATCGCCCAGATCCATGGCCATCTGGTCTTTGTCGGCCTGTTTGCGCCGGGCGGCGCCGCGGCGGTCGGAGACCTGGGACATGCCGCTCTTGCGGCTGCCGTGCTTGGCCTGGATGGCATCGGCCTCATCGCGGAAAGCCGGACCGCGCCGGGCGGCATACACCTTTTCTTTCGCCGCGCGCGCCGCTGCGACAGGATCGATGATGGGGTCCGGATAGTCCGACCCCATGCGCACCCCGCAGTCCTTTGCAACGCCGGCCGGCATTTTCCAGGGCTCGTGGATATATTTATCGGGTACGGACTCCAGGGCCGGGATCGCCTGGCGGATGAACCGTCCGTCCGGGTCGTGGTCCTTGCCCTGTTTCACGGGATTATAGATCCGCACGGTGTTGATGCCGGTGGTGCCGGACTGCATCTGGGATTGGGGATAATGAATGCCGGGCTCGAAATCCGTAAACTGACGGGCGAGGAACAGGGACGGCTCGCGCCAGTGCAGCCAGAGATGATAGGACGAACAGGACATGACCATGGCCCGCATGCGGAAATTCAGATATCCGGTTCGGTTCAGGGTCCGCATACAGGCGTCGAGAAACGGGAGTCCCGTTTCGCCCGCGCACCAGGCCTCGAAACGGCTGCGGTCGAACCCGTCCTCGCGCATGCCGTCATAGCCGCGGTGGAGATTTTCGAACTCGATGCGGGTTTCATCCTCCAGTTTCTGCATGAAGTGGCAGTGCCAATGCAGTCGGCCGATGAAACTGTCAATCGACTGTCGCCAGGGCAGAGTGTCCGGACTGGCGTCGGCCCGCAGGCTGTCCTGGCGCTCGCGGGCGGCCTGATAGGCTTCGCGGATTGACACGGTGCCCCAGGCGAAATGGGGGCTGAGGCGCGAACAGGCCGTGAAAGCCGTGTTCGGGCTCGACATGGCCTTGCGGTAGTCCCGCCCGCGCTCGTGCAGGAAGGTGTAGAGGGAATCAAGACCCGCTTCCCGGCCGCCGCTCTGGCGCTCCGGACACGGATCGGGCGCAAGACCGAGGTCGTCCGCCGACGGGATTGGCCCCGGCTCGATGCCCTCGACCGGTTTCAGCGCCGGGATCGGGGTCACCGGCTTGCCCATGCGCCGGTCCCATTTGCCGGCCCAGCCATTGCGTGTTTTCAGAGGGCGGATGATGCCGTGCTGGGGGATCTCATGCCAGGGCAGGCCGCGGGCGCGGGCCCAGTGGGCAACCGCCTTATCCCGCTCAAAGGTCCACATCTGGCCCGTCTCCTCATGGGACCAGAGGGACGCTGCCCCCCGGTCCGCCAGGTCCGACAGGATCTCGACGGCCTGGCCCACGCGAATGATGAGGGGCTGACCCAGGCTTGCAAGATCGCGGCGCAGTTCCGTGAGGCACTCGGTGATAAAGGCCCATTGGCGCCCCGAATGTTCCGGCTGGCACCACAGCTCCGGCTCCACGATATACAAAGGCAGCACCGGGCCGGCCTGGGCAGCCCCATGGAGCGGCGCATGGTCGCCCACGCGCAAATCCCGTTTGAACCAGACGATGTGAAACGGTTCAGGTTTGATGATGATCCTCCCGCGCGGGCGTCCTCTCGACGTGGTGCCAACTCATAACGAAAGGTGGATCCCATGACACCGGTGGCAATCGTCGGCGCGGGTTTTGCGGGACTGGCTTGCGCCGCCCGCCTCGCACAAGCAGGTGTGTCCTGCGACATCCTGGACAAGGGACGCGGCCCCGGCGGTCGGGCGGCCACCCGCCGGGCGGATGGGGGACTTCAGTTCGATCATGGGCTGCCTTTCGTGCACGCCCGAACGCCGGCCTTCGAGGCCGTGTTGGAGGCCTGGAGCGCGGACGGGCGCGCAGCGCCGTGGACCGGACGGTTCGGCACCGTCACCGCCGACGGTTTCGCGCTTGATCCGACGGACAGCCCGCGCCGGTGGGTCGGCACGCCGAAGATGAATGCCTTGCTGGGCGGGGATGCGCTCCGTGTTCAATTCGGCGAAGACGTCTCGGCGCTGACTCGCTCGGACCGAGGGTGGGGGCTGGTGACCAAGACCGGCGGCCTCCATGGTCCTTATGACCTGGTCCTGCTGGCCATTCCGGCGAACCAGGCTGCGGTTCTGCTCGCCGGCCTGCCCGACCTCGCCGAACGAGTCGCCCAATCTCGTTACAGACCGGTCTGGACCGGCCTGGCCGCTTTCGCCGATCCGTTGCCGGGCGTGTCCTTCGAAGCCGCGACCGTCGCCGACGCCGCGCTCGACCTCATCGTCCATGACGGGGCCAAACCGGGGCGGTCGGGTACACCGACCTGGGTGATGCACGGGGCGGCGTCCTGGACGCGCGATCATCTGGAGGCGGAAAAGACCGACATGGCGCCGCGCCTGCTCGATGCGTTTCAGGACGTGATGGGCCGAATGGGGGTCGCCGTTCCGGATCCGGTATATCTGGCGGCCCACCGCTGGCGCTATGCCCGGGTGGAAGCGGCCCTCGATACGCCATGCCTGTTCGATCCGGGGCGGGGCGTTGGCGCCTGCGGCGATTGGTGCCTTGGCCCCACGGTCGAGGATGCCTGGATGTCCGGTGAGGCGCTGGGCGAGGCCGTTACGCGCGCCGGGTGACGGCCCATGGCCCGGGGCCAGCTTCCAAGAATTGGGCCGCGTCTCTTAAAAAGGCATCGCACGCCGTTCGCGGCATCGGCCGGCTGTGCTGAAAGCCCTGCATGCGTGTGGTGCCGAGGCGCGCCAATACGTCCTTCTGCCCGTCCGTCTCCACCCCTTCGGCCACGGTCTCCATATCGAGCGAGCGGGCCAGCCCAATGATCGCCTGAACGATGGCCAGGGAGTTGGGGTTGGTGTCGCAATCGAAGACGAAGCTTTTGTCGATCTTGATCGTGTTGATCGGCAGCGTCCGCAAATAGGTCAGGCTCGAATAGCCCGTTCCGAAATCATCGAGCGCGATGCGGATGCCGTCCCCGCCCAGGGCCTGCAGGGCCGTGAAGGTCTCCTCCAGATTCCACAGGAAAAAACTCTCCGTGACCTCCAGTTCGACCATTGTCGGCGGCAGATCCCATTTCGTCAGACTGCGCCGTAGGGCGGTCAACAGCGTGCCATCCTTCAGGTCGTGGCCGGAAATATTGATGGCGAGTTGGTCGATCAGGCCGCCATGGAACCAGGGCGCGGTCTCTTCCAGTGCTTTCAGGATGACATGTTCTGTCAGCGTGCCGATCAGGTCATGGTCCTCGGCATGGCGGACGAAACTCGCCGGCATCAACAGACCAAAGATGGGATGGTTCCAGCGGATCAGAGCTTCGAGGCCCACCACGCGCCCGGTCCGCAGGCAGGTCTGGGGTTGATACCAGATCTCCAGCTGGTCCGTGAACGAGGCATCGCGCATCCCGCTCACGAGGATCTGGCGCTCCTCGACGGCGGCAATCATGTCCGGGTCGGATTTTCGCCACCGGTTCCGGCCCTCGGACTTGGCGGCATAAAGGGCCACATCGGCCATCCATTGCAGGTCTTCGACCATGCGCGCGTCCTGGGGGCAATGGGCGAGGCCGACGGACACGGTGGGATAGACCACCGCATGGTCCGTTGTGACGGGGGCGCGCATGGCCTCCACAAGGCGGGCGGCGAGCCGCTCGGCGGCGGCGCCGTTTTCCGTGTCCTCGCAGATCATGGCGAACTCATCGCCGCCGAGGCGCGCGGCGATGCAGCCCGGATAATCTTTGCAAAGACGCGTAAGGCGTCGGGCAACGCCCGCCAACAGCGCATCCCCAGTGGCATGCCCGAAGGTATCGTTGATGGATTTGAAGCGATCAAGGTCGATCAGGATCAGGGCGAAACCAGACCCGCCCTTCACCGCTGCGCCCATGCGCTCCCACAGGACGCGCGAGAAGATCCGTCGGTTGGCGAGCCCGGTGAGTTGGTCGCTCTCGGCCAGATCCAGGGCTTCCAGTCGCGCCGCGACCGTCTCCTCCACAGTGCGATTGTAAAGCCGGGTGATGGTCGAGGCCAAAATGTAAAGACCGCCCGCCGTCAGCACGGCGGCAACCCCGTGGCCGAGACTGTCGAAGACCGTCACGCCGGCAGGCTGGTGCACCCACCCGATGCTGCCGAGCAGGGGCAGGGCGAGGAACATCAGGCAGACACCGATCATCATCATCCCGCCGACGCGCGGGGACACCAGGAAGGTGGCAATGACCGGAACGGCGCCAAGCATGACGATGTTGCGCGAATAGATCCCGAACAGGATGAAGGGCCAGGGTGCGAGCGCAACCAACAGCGCGGTCACGCCGAGCCACGCGCACAGGCCGACGGCCCGAGTGCGCCGGAGGATGATCGGGATGGCGAGCAGAATGGCAGAAATGCTCAGTGGAAGGATGAAGCTGACGATCCCGACCACGCCGCCAAAGGCCGTTCCGGCCCCGGACACCTCACTGCGGAGTTGAAAGAGCGCCAGAATAAGCGCGAACAGCCCGGCCAAAGGGCCCAGGACCGCCAGCGCGCGGGCGCGCAGGATCGTGAGTTCGCCTCCCTCGACCGGGGCGTCGTCGCCATCCATTCTGAGAAAGCGGTCGAGCCGCACCAGAAACGTCGCGGTCCGCGTCCCGGTTCGATCCATGCCGCCAGATTCACTGTCACCGCTGGGCCGTAAGGACATTACCAGACCTCGACATGCGCCAGCGGACCGCTCCGTAGCCGGTCGATCCGCCGCGTCAGACCATCGTCACGCGTTCTATGTCCCGAAGCGGTCTGGGAAGGGCGTGGCTTGTGCGGGGGATCCTTCGCACGGCCCGAGGGAGACCACCCTGTTCGAGCACGCGTCAGCCTATCGGATGCAGCCTTTATGGATGTTGAACGCGGGTTTGATGGGTCATCTTGACGCCCGGGGAGGCTTGTTTGACGATTTCGCGCTTATCATGACGGAAAGATCGGAGAGAGACCCATGCCGCCCAGGGCCACCGCGTTGAACTTGCCGGAGCTGTCAGCGAAGCAGCCCACAACGAATGTCTAGCCAAGCAGCACGCCGCTGTCCCCGACGCAGTGGAGCACACCCTCGATCTTCGGATAACCCTCCACGGCGGTCGGCAGCGCGGCCCG
>JBHJGV010000060.1:0-39432 GCA_050331455.1 Alphaproteobacteria bacterium | reverse complement strand
GGGGGCCGGGGGCGGTAGGCCAAACCCGTCACAAAAAAAACCCCGGGGGCGCACACAACCCCCCCCGGGGGGGGCTGCCCCCCCCCGGGGGCCCCTTGTCTTTGAAGGGAGGCGACAGGGCCGGTTCAGGTGCGCCAGCGCAGAGTCGCCTGCTCCGGCACCGGGTTGTCGAAGGGCGATGCGCTGTCCTGGGCCTCGATCCAGGCCTTCTTCATCCGGAAATACCATTGGGCAAGGGTGTCGGCATCCTTGATCA
Organism: Alphaproteobacteria bacterium; assembly: GCA_050331455.1. Taxonomy (GTDB): domain Bacteria; phylum Pseudomonadota; class Alphaproteobacteria; order JAJFIK01; family JAJFIK01; genus CAYUYV01. Next base: position 39,176 of record JBHJGV010000060.1, on the reverse strand, counting down.
GCATCATCCGTGGGCTGTAGCGCAGCCCTTCCTTTTGAAGCGTCACGATCCGCCGGTCCTGACCGAGGAAGCGGTGACCGAGGACGTTCACCAGGGGCTTCAGCAGGCCGACCCAGGGCAGGGTCCAGAAAAACATGTGCCGAACCTCCGTGCGCCCGCCATCGATGGGCGTCATGGCGGTCACGCCGCACACTGCACCCTTTGGAGCCCGGATCAGTTCCGTGCGCAGGCCCGGCAGGCTGAAGGCGATTTCCGTCGTGATGTCACCGCCGAACAGGGTCCGGTAGATCGCCGAATTCTTCGAGGGCGTATGGGCCTCCATGACGAAGCCGAGCGGGCGACGCGCGAAGGCCTTGGTCTTTTCCTGCATGGTTGCGGCGCTCCGCCACAGACGGGACCGGTGCACATAGGGCCCGTGGGCCGGATCGATCAGCCCGACGACGGCCTGATCCATTTCCGCATCGAAGACCTGGCGGATGAGGATGCCCGGTGTGCGATCCCCGACCCCGGGGATTTCGGGCACGGGCTGGCCCGGCGCCTCGCCGGGCCCGGTTTGGGCCCCCTCGGCAGGGATATAGAGCCAAAGCAGCCCCTGCTTTTCCTCCAGCGGAAACCGGCCCGCCCGGATCTTGTCCAGATCGACGGCCTGCTCCGACACCAGGGACGGAATTCCGCGACACCCCCCATCGGCTCCGAACCGCCAGCCGTGGTAACAGCACTCCACCTGGGTTTCGGTCAGCGTCTGGTTGTCGACGCAATCCCCCTTGCCATAAAGGCGCCCATGGCTCAAAGGGATCCCCCTGTGGGGGCAGATATCGCGTAAGGCGAAAGCCTTCCCGTCACGGCCCCGCGCCAGAAGGATCGGCTCCCCGGCGATTTCCCGGTGGACCATCGTCCCCGGTTTCAACTCGTCCGCGGTGCAGGCGAGATACCAAAGATTGCGCAAAAGGGTTCCGTCGGGGACGTCGTTCACGGCAGTCTCCCATGGCTGGATCGGTCAGGTCGGTGCAGGATCACACGGGCGGGGATCGGGCGGGCCCATTTTCGCCGGCCGATCCGCGGATTATGGCGTGCGTTGGCACGGTGGGGCCGTTCATTTCACGTTGCAAGAGGGAGGGAGAGGCTTTGTTGTTCTATTTCGATGCCGAATGGTTTGACCAGCGTATGGCGGCCCTGTCGCTCACCCATGGCGATATCGCCCAGCGTTTGGGGGTGACCAAAGACGTCGTTTGGGCCACCTGGCGGGGTGACCGGGCGCTGACCGGGGATCAGCCGCGGATCCTTGCCGGGATGTTGGGCGTCTCCGAAGTCGAGGTGCGTCGCCGGGCCGGTTTGGCCGGTGGAAACGGGCACAACGGCACATCCTCGGGCACCTATCCGCTTGAACCCATGCGCGTGCTCGACGATCCGGATTTCGCAAGGCGGTTCCGGGATCTGGAGCGCCGGATCGATATTCTCGATGACCGCCTCGCCAAACTGATGCGGCATTTGGGCTGTCCAGCGGACTGACGGTCCACGCTCAGCGCTTCAACGGGCTTGCGGCGCCCGAATATGCCGGCGTTTTTTGCCGGCCTCGGATGAAGACAGTCTGCCCCGGCAGGTCCGCCGGGGCGAAATTACCCATGCGGTCGGAATTGCCCGCCCGCTCCGCACCCGACATCAAGCATAATCAAGGGTCTGACTGCACTGTGGGTCTGGCACGGCTTTTGCCCCCAGGTCTGGCGAAGGCAGGCGCCGAAAGCGTCCCAAAGGAGTTGCCAGAAACGGAGACAGCCCCATGGTGATGAGCGTTAACACCAACAAATCGGCCATGATCGCCCTCCAGAACCTGACCGGCACGAACCGGGAACTGGAGGTCACCCAGAACCGTATCAGTACGGGGATGAAGGTCGCCGGCGCGAAGGACAATTCGGCCGTCTACGCCATTGCCCAGAACATGCGGGGCGACATCGGCGCCCTGGATTCGGTGCAGCAGAGCATGGCCCGGGCGACCAGCGTGATCGACGTGGCCCTGGCGGCGGGCGAGGCCGTATCCGACCTTCTCATCCAGATGAAAGAGAAGGTGGTCGCCGCCAACGACCAGTCCATCGACTCGGCCAGCCGGGCTGCCCTTAACGAAGACTTTCAGGCCATCCGGGACCAGATCACCACCATTGTCGAGAATGCGACCTTCGACGGCACTAATCTCGTCGATGGATCGCTCTCGGGGGGCATGACCGTCCTCGCCAACGCCGAAGCGACCAACTCAATCTCTATCCCGATCGAGACCCTGACGGTCGGCGGATCCATCATTACCGTGACGGCTTCTTCCGATGTCGGCACCCTGTCGGGCGCGCAGGCGGCCCTGACCATGGTGGAAAACAGCGCCCAGAACGTGAACGCCGCCCTGGCGCGGCTTGGAAGCCTTGCCAATCAGCTGGACACCCATTCGGTCTTCCTGACCAAGCTGGAGGATCAGTTGACCAAGGGGGTCGGTAATCTGGTGGATGCGGACCTGGCGACAGAAAGCGCGCGATTGCAGGCCCTGCAGGTCAAACAGCAGCTCGGTGGCCAGTCCCTGTCCATTGCCAACCAGGCGCCCCAGGCGATCCTGTCGCTCTTCAACTGACCCTGGCGGTCGCTTCCGGTACGGGCCGTTCGTCTCCCGATGGCTGATCGGCCATTGCGCCATAGGTCGCCGTCAGCAGGTCCTGGAGGGCGCGGGCGTCGAGGGTTTCGGGGTTCGTGTTGCTGGCGTAGCAGAAGCCGTCGCCCACCGGCGCGGCCCCGGCCTTTTCGTATGCGGACCAAAGCTCCGGACTATAGGGTGGAAGGATCACATAGCGATCATCGAGGGCGAGCGTCGCCCGCCCGTCATCCTCCGGCACCATGATCTCGTGCAGCTTTTCCCCCGGGCGGATGCCGACGACCTCGTGGGGCAGATCCGGGGCCAATGTGCGCGCCAGATCGACCGTCCGCATGCTGGGGATTTTCGGCACGAAGATCTCGCCGCCCTTCATGAGCCCGAGGCTCGACAACACGAAATTCACCCCCTGGTCGAGGGTGATCCAGAAGCGGGTCATACGAGGATCGGTGATGGGCAGGAACCGGACGCCTTGTGAGATCAGTGTGCGGAAAAATGGAATTACGCTGCCCCTGGAGCCTGCCACATTGCCATAGCGTACCACGGCGAAGCGGGGATCGCCGCCGCCGGAAAGGTGATTGGCCGCGACAAAGATCTTGTCGGAGGCAAGTTTGGTGGCACCGTAGAGATTGATCGGGTTGGCCGCCTTGTCGGTGGACAGGGCAATCACCCGGGAGACGCCCTGGCGCAGGGCCGCCGTGACGACATTTTCGGCACCAAGAATATTGGTGTGAACGCATTCCAGGGGATTGTATTCCGCCGTCGGTACCTGCTTCAACGCTGCGGCATGCACCACCACATCCACATCCCGCATGGCCATTTCCAGGCGCGGCAGGCTGCGCACATCTCCAATGAAATAGCGCATTTGCGGGTGGCGGGCCGGCGGAAAGCGGACCTGCATCTCCGATTGTTTCAACTCGTCCCGCGAGAACACGATCAGCCGCCGAACGGCCGTCCGCTCCAGGAGCGTTTCCACCAGGGCATGGCCGAAGGAGCCCGTACCGCCGGTGATGAGCACGGCCTTGCCGTCGAGGTCGGGCTGCGGATCCTTGAAATCCCGCCCGCCCAGCAACCGGGCTTCGAGACGCCGGGTCATGGGATCATCGTTCCCCCCGGCGTGCGGGGCGACATCGGGCGGCGAAGGGGGCGAGGGTGGAACGACCATGGGCGCACTCCTGATGGCAGGCAGCCTTCGCTAGTCGGTGATTGGTTAAGAAGGTCTTTGCGCGCCCACCTGTCACCGTGCGCCAGGCTCTTCACGGGCCGTTAGGATTTGCCGGGCACGGTCCAAATCTCAACGAAGGCATAATGGGTCGCATCATGATTATTTGTATCATTCCTGCGCGGGGTGGGAGCAAGCGGATCCCGCGCAAGAACATCCGCCTGTTCGCGGGCAAGCCCGTCATCCACTATTCCATTGCAGCGGCGCGGGAGTCGCGCCTGTTCGACCGGATCGTCGTGTCCACGGACTGTCCGCATATCGCCCGAGAGGCCCGCATCGCGGGCGCCGAGGTGCCGTTCACGCGGCCGAGCCGCCTGTCGGACGATCATACCGGAACGGTGCCCGTCATCCTTCACGCCCTGAAGGAGCTGCAATGCGAGCACTGGGAAGTGGCCTGCGCGCTCTATCCCACGGCACCCTTGGTCCGCCCGGAGCGGCTGCGCGAGGCGCTCGAGCTGCTCGACCGCAGCGGGGCGCCCGGCGTTTTTCCCGTCACGTCTTTTCCGGCTCCCGTCCATCGCGGTTTTCTCAGAGACGAGGAAGGACGGGTTCGGATGTTGTGGCCGGAGCATATGGAAAGCCGCAGCAACGATCTGCCCGATGTTTTTCACGATGCCGGCCAGTTCTATTTCTGGGATATTCCCCGATTCTTGGCCGAACCCATGCTCTATCCGCCCGCATCGCGGGGCCTTGTTCTGCCGCGTTTTGAGGTGCAGGACATCGATACGGAGGAAGACTGGGCCATGGCCGAGCGGCTTTATGCGGTTGGCCAGGGCCTCGCCAACGCCGCCTGATGGCGCCTTGTGCCTGAACCGGATCCGGATCCCCGGCGCTTGCCCGCCCCAGGGATCCCCCTTTCTTCAGCCGTCCACGGAGCCTGGGCGGCTTTTGCGTGCATAGCGCATGAGCTCGGCCAGATTGCTGGCCGACAGTTTCTGTTTGATCCGGGACCGGTGGATCTCGACCGTCCTTGGACTGATTGATAACTCGCGACCGATGGCCTTGTTCGTCATGCCCTGCACCAGAAGGTCGAGCACGTCCTGTTCCCGACGGGTGAGCGGCGTGTGCGGCGCTTCCGCCGGAGCGGTGCCCGCATCCTGGCCGGTGCCTTGGGTGGCGAACACCGATCCGGCCCGCTCAATGGCATCGAGCAGCACCTGGGGGCTTGCCGGTTTCTCGATAAAATCGAGGGCGCCCCGGCGCATGGCTTCGACCGCCATGGGGATGTCCCCCGTCCCGGTCAGGAACAGGGTCGGCACCGTCGCAGGCAGACGCTTGACCTGCTCGAAGACCTCGAACCCGTCCATGGGGGTCATGCGCATATCGAGGATCAGGCAGAAAGGGGCATCCCCCCGTTCTGCATCCAGAAAGGCCGGCCCATTGTCATAGAAACGAACCTCATGGCCCAAGGCGCGCAGCAGCATGGCCGTAGACTGACGGACCGACCCGTCATCATCCACAATGACAATGGGCAGCTTCGCGTCGGATGACTCTTTTGCCGGGGCGTCAGGCCTGGTCATCGAGAGCCTCTTCGGGTGCCAAGGGCAGGCTGAAAAAGACTTCCGCCCCCGTTGCGTGATTGTGAGCACCCATGGTTCCGCCATGGGCCTGGACGATGGACCGGCTCAGGGATAGTCCGATGCCCATGCCATCCGTCTTTGTGGTGACATGGGCATCGAACATCCGATTAAGGACAGTGTCTGTGATCCCCGGTCCGTTATCCATGACGCGAACGGTCACAAAGTCGCCTGCGGTCCCTTCGATCCTCAAGTCGAGCAATCGTTCAGCCTGGCCGGTCATGGCGTCACAGGCATTACGGATCAGGTTGAAGACCACCTGCTGAATCTGAACATCGTCGGCGAGCACGAAGGGCCCCTCCCGCGGGGCGTCGAAAGCGACCCTCAAACCCGCTCTTTGGTCAGGCGTGAGGGCAAGCTTCAGGGCAAGGCGGACGGTTTCGGTCAGGTCGATCAGCGCCGGCTCGAAGGTGCCCGTCTGCATAAAACGGCGCAGCCGGCGGACGATCTCGCCGGCCCGTTTGGCCTCGTCCAGCATGGTCTCGACAAGGGGGGCCAGGGTGGCGCTGTCGGACGCTGCCGCGGCATGGGCATTGGCCTGGCCCAAAAGAAGATTACAGGTGGCCGCGTAGTTGATGATCGAGGAAAGCGGCTGGTTGAGTTCATGGGCGAGGCCGGACGCGAGGTCCCCCATGGCCGCCAGATGTTCCGCCCGCTGCCCTTCAGGCGCATTGCCGATCCGCTGAGCATCGTCGCCGGCCGGCCGGGCCTGAGGGGGGCGATCGGGGGCGCAGGCCGATTGGCTCTTGCGGTCGAAATTCAGTCCCTGGCGGATGATTTCCAACACCTCGGCCAGATCCGGCTCGAAGGCCTTGCAACGGTCCGTCACCCGCTCGCGCCAGGTCTCGAAGGAACGGCGCGGACCCAGGGCCTTGTCATGATGGGGCATCCCGCCCCAGCGGCGGTCCTGCACGATGCTCCGCCGGGCGAGGAACAAATAGTCGTCCGAGGCCGCGTCGAGGGGCACAAAGGCCCCGCCACCCCAGGCAATGGCGCCCGGCTCCTGCCCCCTCCGGCTGTCGTTCCCCAGCCGGTTCCCGAGCCCATTGAGGAACGAGACCCGGGCGCGGGCCTGTTGGGCCAGGATCGGCTCGAGCTGGTGGGCGTCCGGGCCCGGACCATGCCGGACCGGTTGCCCCGCAATGCGTCCGACGATGCCGTCACAAGCGCACAGGGCCTTGATCCGGGACAGGATCGCCTCGGCAATCGGTCCGTCCTCGGGCTTTTCCCGGGCATCCCGGGCATCCCGGGTCACGGCGATGGCCTTGCGGAGCCGGGCGAGGCGGGTCTCGAGCTCGAGGCGCTCGATCGTGCTGCTGGCCACATCGCCCAGCATTTCCAGGATCTGCAGGGCCATGGGACTGCAGTGCCGTGGGGCCGCGTGGTGGCACAGGACGAGGCCCCACAGCTCCCCCTGAACCATCAGCGAGATCGACAGGGACGCCCGCACGCCCATGTTCTTCAGATACGTGATATGCACCGGCGCCACGGCGCGGAGGATGGCGTGGCTGAGGTCCAAGGGCTGGACGGCCTTTCCGGCTTCAAGCGCCTGGATGGGCGCGGGCGTGGCATCGACATCCGGGATAATCCGGATCGTATTGCGCCGGTACAGCGCCCGCGCCGGGGGTGGAATGTCGCTGTCCGGAAAGACATGGCCGAGGAAGCGGTCCGGTCCGTCACTTGCCTCACGAATCACTTCACCGTGGCCGTCGGGGCCGAAGCGGTAGACCATGACCCGCTCGAACCCTGTGATTTCCTGGCATATCTGCACCGCCACATTGAGGACGGCGTCGACCGACGAGCATCCCTGGAGGCGGCGTATCAGATCCGAGGGATTGGCAAGGTCGATGGGTCCGGCGGAGCCGCCCGGGGCCTCCGGCAGGAATTCGAGAATGCGCCGCGCCTGTGCCCCCGTGCCGGTATTGTGGGCGATCAGCGTCCGGCTTAGCGGCGGCCGACCGGGAAAGCGGACCGTTGCGCGCCAGGTCCGGAACAGGCCAGGGCGATCCGGCTTCAAATCCTCCGCCTCAAGGCGGCGCATTTGGTCGACGCCCAGAATGTCGGTGAGGGTGACGCCGCTGATGGCAGGGTCCGGGCGCAAAGGCATCGTCACATGGGTCAAGCGCCCGGTGGCCCGGTCGGTCGCGATGAGTGTGCCATAGGGCTGGATGCGACCGGGCACATGGATGGGATCGCGCTCGCACGTGGCGAAGGGCGCTGCATCCGGCGGGCTCGGCACCATGACATCGTGTCCAGGGTTTTCCATGACCGGTCCGGCATAAGGGAAAGACCCTTAGGGAGTGGTGAAGGATCGGAGCCGGGACCCTTCTTCGGCTGGAGAAAGTGGGGCATAAGGGGGAGCGCGCAGATGGACGGATCCTGCCTGTATTGCAACGCCGACCCGTCTTTTTGCCATTGCGTCCGACGGCGGCCCCGGTCAGGTTGGCGCAAATGGAGTGGAGGATACCCATGCGACCTTTTGTCGGTCTCCTGGCTGGTGTCATCGCGGGAATTCTGGTCACGGCCTTTGTGGAGGCTGTCGGACACGCCATGTTCCCGACGCCGCCGGGTGTGCGCCTGACCGATGAGGATTCGCTCGCGCCAATCGTGGAACAGGTGCCCATGAAGGCCGTCGCGGTCCTCGTGGCCTGGGGCCTTGGCGTCTTCGTGGGGGCGAGCGTGGCCTTCAAGGTCGCTGAAGGCGCGGAATGGCCGGGCTGGGCCGTGGTCATCATGCTGCTCGCCGGCGCGGGTTGGATGCTCCTGCGCATCCAGCCGCCGGTCTGGATGTCCGTGACGGCCGTTCTGCTCATGCCCGCCGCGGCCTACGCCGCCGCCCGAATGTTTCGAAGTCCGGGGCTCAACGGGCCGGGCTCGGTCGGTCCGGCCTGAAACCACCCTCATGCGCCCATATAGCCTTCCTGGCGCAGGGACAGGACACGGCTCCGGCCCACAATCAGATGATCATGCACCCGGATATTCATGGTGCGGCCGGCCTCGATGATTTTCATGGTCATGGAGACGTCATCGCGGGACGGCGAGGGATCGCCGGAGGGATGATTGTGCACCAGGATGATGGCGGAGGCGTGGAGTTCGAGAGCCCGGCGAATCACTTCCCGCGTGTAAACCGGCGTATGGTTGACGGTGCCCTGCTGCTGCATTTCATCCGCGATGAGACGGTTCTTGTTGTCCAGGAACAGGATTCGGAACTGTTCGATCTTTTCCGTGGACAGACGGGCCCGCAAATAATCGAACAGCTGGCTAGAGCTGGAGAGCAAAGGCTTGTCGAGCACTTGCTCCTGGAGCAGCTTGACCGACACGCCATAGACCAGCTTTAGCTCGATGGCTACTGCCTGTCCGATGCCTGACACTTCAGTCAGGCGTTCGATGTCGGCGGCCAGAACGCCGGCCAGGCCGCCGAAGCGCTCCAGGAGCGCCTTGGCGAGGGGCTTCACGTCCCGCCGCGGCATGGCCCGGAACAGAATCAGTTCCAGAAGTTCGTAGTCCTGCAGCCCCTCGACACCGGCGGCGAGAAAGCGCTCGCGCAGGCGGTCCCGGTGGCCGTGATAATGGGGTTTGGCTTTCGCCGCCGGCGCCTCGGCCGTGCTGGAGGCTGGGCGCGCGGCGTCCTCGCCGCCGCCGGCAGGCGGCGTCACCGGCGCGTCCATGGGAGAAAACAGCGGTGTGTCGGCCAACCCCGACCGGTCCAGCCGCGATTGGGCATCCCGCGTCCTCGTGTCCGGGTGCTGATCTCCCTTGTCGGCCTGCGGCGCGAGCGGCTTCGACGACCGGGGCCGATCCCGTTCATGCCAGCGTGTCAGCCGCACCGAGTCTCGCCCCATCCCCATCACCCCCGATCCTCGTTCTGCCGCAGCCTGTGAACGGTGGTTGGCCCGTGCCTCAGGCGGCGGACGCGCTTGCGTCCACCAAGGCGTCGATCACCGGCTGTTCTTCCGCGGTCGGCTTGTGCAGGCCCCGGGGCGACAGGGTGAAGATTTCGCACCCCGTCGCCGTGACGCCGATGGAGTGTTCAAACTGGGCGCTGAGGGACTTGTCCCGCGTCACGGCCGTCCAGCCGTCACTCAGCACTTTCACGTTGAATTTGCCGAGATTGATCATGGGCTCGATGGTGAAGAACATGCCCTCGCGCAGGATGGCACCCTGACCCGGCCGGCCGAAATGGACCACATTGGGCGGCTCGTGGAAGCGCCGGCCCAGGCCGTGACCGCAGAAATCCCGCACGACGGAACAGCGCTCCGATTCGGCGTAGGACTGAATGGCGTGCCCGATATCGCCCAGGGTCGCCCCGGGGCGCACGACGCGGATGCCCCGCATCAGGCATTCGAAGGTCACATCGATCAGGCGTTCCGTCTTCTTTTTGAGCGCGCCGCCGCCATACATGCGGCTGGAGTCGCCATGCCAGCCGTCCAGAATCACCGTGACGTCGATGTTCAGGCAGTCTTCCGGCTTGATCTCCCGATCGCCGGGAATGCCGTGGCAGACCACATGGTTGAAGGACGTGCAGATCGACTTGGGAAAGCCGCGGTAATGCAGCGGGGCCGGGATCGCGCCATGATCCAGGATGAAATCGTGGGCGAGCTGGTCGAGCCGCTCCGTGGTGACGCCCGGCGCCACATGCTCCGCGATCATGTCCAGACAGGCTGCCGCGAGGGCCCCGGCCTTGCGCATACCCTCGAATTCCTCGGGCCCATGCAGGGGAATGCTGGCGGCGAGCCGCTCATCGGGGTCCTTGAGGGCGGGTTCGTTCATAATTCGGGTCTCCTGCACCTACGTTTCGGCCATTCTAGCCCACACTTAAGGCGGCGGCTTAAGAATTCCCACACCCGGTCTCAATTCCCGCCAGACGGCTCCGGCGCGTCGATGGGCAGGGGCCGGGTCACCCGGATGGCGGTCTCGCTGATGGTGCAGCCATAGGCCAGGGCCTCGACGCCGCCCCGGAGAGCCTCCCGGAAGGCCTTGGCGTAGGTGGGATCCAGGTCTGCGGCCATGCGCAGGCGATCGCAGTCGCCCCGCTGAATGATGAACAGCATGACCGCCCGGGCACCCGACGCCGCCATCGCCGCCAGTTCCGCGAGATGTTTGGCGCCGCGGCTCGTCACGCTATCCGGAAACTCCGCAAGCCGGCCCGTCCGCCGCAGATGGACATTCTTGACCTCCACATAGCAGGGGCGCGGGTCTGGTCCGTCCTCCAGCAGCAGGTCGATGCGACTGTTCTCGCCATAACGCACCTCCCGGCGCAGACCGGCATAGCCGGCAAGCTCCGGGATCGCACCGGCCAGAATGGCTTCCTCGGCGAGTCCATTCGGTCGGCCCGTGTGAATGCCGACCAGCGTGCCGTCCGCCTCCACGAGTTCCAGCGTGTGTTTGAGCTTGCGTTTGGGATTTTCGCTGGTCGAGAGCCACACAGGCAGGCCCACATCCTTCAGGCCCATCATGGATCCGGGGTTGGGGCAGTGTGCGGTGATCGTTTCGCCGGACTTCAGTGTTACATCACACAAAAATCGTTGGTAGCGCCGTTCAAGCCGGCCGCAGACAAGATGGGGAAGATCCATGGCAATAACGGGAACACCGGAATGACGGATGGGGCGAAGGACGGGTCGACGGATACGGTGAAGACGGCTGGCATCCTCATCATCGGGGACGAGGTGCTCTCGGGCCGGACCCAGGATACCAATATCAGCATGATCGCCAATGAGCTGGGGGCGCTGGGCATCCAGGTCATAGAGGCGCGGGTCGTGCCGGACGTGCAGGACCGGATCGTGGAGGCGGTGAATGCCCTGCGCGCCTCCTGCACTTACGTCTTCACGACCGGCGGCATCGGGCCGACCCATGACGACATCACGGCCGATGCCATTGCCGCCGCTTTCGGCGTGCCCATCGGCGAGCGGGCGGACGCGGTTGCGTTGCTCGAAGCCCATTACCCGCCCGGCGAATTTACCGCCGCGCGCCGCCGCATGACCCGGATCCCCAACGGTGCGGAGCTGATCGACAATCCGGTCAGCAAGGCGCCGGGCTTTCAGCTTGGCAATGTTTTCGTGATGGCCGGCGTGCCCGCCATCGCCAAGGCCATGATGGTCTCCGTCGTGCCGCGGCTGGTCGGCGGCCCGAAAATGGAAAGCCACACCGTGGGCGCTCATCTGGCCGAAGGGCATCTGGCCGAGCCCCTCGGCGCGATCCAGGCGCAGTTTCCGGACGTGCGGATCGGCTCTTATCCCTTCTATCGGAACCGCCAGTTCGGGGTCAGCGTCGTGGCCCGGGCCACGGATCCGGACATGTTGGAGGCGGCCGTGTCGGCCATCCGCCAGGCGATCCGCGATCTGGGCCAAGAGCCGATTGAAGACATGGGATGAGGGGCAAGGGACGGGCAAGGAATTCGTGGTCTGATCACACCATCACCGTGATGGGAGCCCGTGATGACCTTCAAGCGCGCCGTCTGTGTGCTGTTGCTCAGCGCCGTTTCGTCCACTGTTTTCGCCTCTGAGGCCCTCGATTCAAGCCAGGAGGCCCGCGCCCTCAACGGCTCCCACCAATTCTATGTCTGGTGTACGGGCGCGGACGATTTCACCATGACCCAGGCCGGCGCCACGGCGCAAGCCGCCCAGACCACCGCTTTCGAAGCGCTCAAGGCCGAAGGCAAAGCCACCTGCTGGCCCATCTGGCAGGGTCTGGTGAGTTCCGGCCAATGAACGGTTCGCGATTATCCCCTTTGAGGGTGACCGATCCCGACGATCCAGCCTTGAAAACGCGACCATCAAGCCGCATGGGCAAAGACTGTTTGTGACCATCGCAGGCAAGACGGTCCGTGACGGACCTCCGGATCCACAATCTGGATTACGTCCTGAAGCGTCACCGGAGCATTCGTGCAGCCAGAAACGGACGCTCCTTGGAGGACGAAGCGCGAAACCTCCTTCGCATCGCCATGGACGAGGATGTGAGGACCCTCCCGTTTTGCGCGGAGCAGACCGTCCCACGGGATGTCCACCGTCAAATATCCCGGTGCCACATGGCTTGAAACTCGGCCCGCAGGCGCAGCTTGGCGTCAACGAAGCGGTTGACCAACACCAAGGCCGCGCCGGTCAAAACCACGCCCAGCAGGTAAATCGCGTTGATCAGGGTCGGGGACAGCCTGGCCGGCATCCGGGTCAGGAAGGTGAGCACATAATCGGCGTTTTCAGGATTGGGATACTCCCTCACCTGGAGGATCAATGCCTCGAAATATCCATAGGCCGCCACCATGCCCTGGTAGTTAATCACCAGGAAGCCGATATAAATCAGCATGGCGATGGTGCGCTCCACCACCGAGACATGGCGATCCACGATCATCAGGGCACCGAGGATCGTCAGGTGGATCCACAGGAAGAAGTTCCAGACGGAATCGATCTTGTTCCACTGGGAGGCCACCAGATCCAGCAACTCATAAAGGTCCATCGGGTGGCTCCTCCCTCACATGCAGCCCGTCACTTGGTGATCGCTTCTTCGAACAGTCGCTCATAATCGTCCGCGCTCGGCTGTACCGGATTGGTCACCGTGGCGAGATCGTCCACGGCCTCGGGCACGAGTTCGGGGATCCGCGCCGTCGTAAGCCCCATCTCGCTGAGATTGCGCGGCAGACCGAGGCGGGCATTCAAATTCTCGACCATGTCGGCGAGGTCGGCGCGCTCGCCAAGGCGCAAGGCATGGCGGATACGGACATATTTGTCCGCCGCATGATCGGCGTTGTAGCGCAGCACCACCGGCATGATCACGGCGTTCAAGGTGCCGTGGTGCAGGCGCAGGTCCTTCAAGCGGCCGGCCGAGTGGGCCATGGCGTGGATCGAGCCAAGGCCTTTCGAAAAGGCGAGCGCGGCGCTGGTGGAGGCCATCATCATGTGCCAGCGGGCCTCCCGGTCGCTGCCATCGGCCACGGCGCGCTCCAGATAGCCCTGGGCGATGGCGCGCTCGATGGCATCGAGGGCAATGGCTTCCGCAGGCGGATTGACCACCGGGGACAGGATCGCCTCGATCCCATGGGTCACCGCATCCATGCCCGTGGCCGCCGTCAGGCGCGGGGGCAGGCCAAGGGTCAGGTCCGGATCGCAGATGGCCCGGCCGGCCAGGAAGCGGGGCGAGACCAGAGTGCGCTTGCGACCGTCCCGGGTGATCACGACGAAGCCATTGGAGACTTCGCTGCCCGTCCCGGAGGTGGTTGGCACGGCGATGTAAGGCGCAATGGGTGCGTATTTGCCCCGGTCGAGGGGTGCCATTTCGCACAAATCCACGTCATTGGTGGCGAGAAAGGCGACGGCCCGGCCCAGATCCATGGACGATCCCCCGCCCAGACCCACGACCCCGTCGCAGTCATTGCCGCGGAAGACCGAAAGGGCCTCCAGCACGGCTTCTTCGGTCGGGTTTTCCGGCGTGCCGTCAAAGATCGTGACCGGCACCTCCTCGCCCATGGCCGTGCGCACGGTGGCAGCGACCCCGACGGCCATCAGGCCCTTGTCGGTGACGAGCAAGGGACGCTTGATCCCCAGATCGGCCATGGCCCGCGGCAGCTTGCCGATGGCGCCGAAGTCAAAAATGGTGGTTGTGAGATAGGGCAGAATGGCCATGGCAGTCCTCCGGAACGGTCTTTGGCCACACTGTCTCACGGGCCGCATTTCCGGACAATCAGCCAGTTTGAGACCGCTCGGACGCGGATTTGCCGGCCAGGGCCGAAGCGAGGCGGCAAAAGCCGGCGACGTCCACCTCTTCGGCCCGTTGGGTCGGGGCGAGGCCGGCCGCCTCGATCAGTGCTTCGGGCGCGGGCGTCACGGCCTTCAGGCTGCCCCGCAACATCTTGCGCCGCTGGCCGAAGGCCGCCGCGGTGATCCGCTCCAGCGCCGCCGGCGGACACGGCAGCACCGGCTCCCCCGGCGTGATGGACCCCACCGCAGAGGCCACCTTGGGCGGTGGCACGAACGCGGCCGCCGGCACGTCGAAGCCATGGCGCGCCCGGGCCCGCCACTGGGCCAGGACCGACAGGCGGCCATAGGCCTTGCTGCCCGGTGCCGCCACAAGACGCTCCACGACTTCCTTCTGGAGCATGAGCGTGAGGCTGGTATACCAGGGCGGCCAGGCCTCACCCGTCAGCCAGCGGACGACCAGGGCCGTGCCCACATTGTAGGGCAGATTGGCCACCACCTTCGCCGGTCGGCCCGCAAGGGCCTGTGGCATCAGTGCCGGCTCGTGAACGGTCAGGGCGTCGGCGTCCACCCGGGTCAGCCGCCCCGGGGCGGCGGCTGCAATCTCGTCCAGAACCCCGGCGCATCGGGCATCGCGCTCGATGGCGATGACATGGCCTGCGCCTTCGAGCAGCAAGGCCCGGGTGAGGCCGCCGGGACCGGGGCCCACTTCGAAAACCACATGGTCCTGGAGAGGACCGGCGGCCCGGGCGATCCGCCGGGTCAGATTGAGGTCGAACAGGAAATGTTGGCCTAAAGACTTTCGTGGGCTCAGCCCTTGGGTTTCCAGCACCGCGCGCAGCGGCGGCAGGGCCTCCAGGGCCGTCATGGGAGGTTCGGGGGGCACCGGCCCCGTCACGGTCCGAGGCTGGCCGCGGCTGCCCGGCGGGCCCCCAGCGCGGCGGCCATATGGAGGGCCTCGATCAGATTGTCCGCCCGCGCCACACCCTGGCCCGCAATGTCATAGGCCGTGCCGTGATCCGGCGAGGTGCGCACGAAAGGCAGGCCCAGGGTGACATTGACCCCCCGGTCGAAATCGAGCGCCTTGATGGGGATCAGCGCCTGGTCGTGATACATGCACAGCGCCGCGTCATAGCTGGCGCGGGCTGGCGCATGGAACAGGGTGTCGGCGGGGTGTGGCCCGGTGGCACGGATCCCTTCGGCCCTCAGGGCCGCGACAGCCGGCGCGATGCGATCCATATCCTCCGTCCCAAGACGGCCCGCCTCCCCCGCATGGGGATTGAGCCCGGCCACGGCGATGCGCGGATCGGCAATCCCGAAATCCAGGTGCAGGGCCCGGGCCATGACCGTCGCGGTCTCCCGGATCCGCTCTGCCGTGACAAGGGGCGGTACGGCGCTCAAGGGAACATGAATGGTCAAAGGCACGACCCGGAGCATGGGCGAGGCCAGCATCATGACCGGCAGGGGCGGGGCATGCTCGGTGCCCGCCACCGCCAGATGGGCCAGAAACTCCGTATGCCCTGGAAAATCAAAGCCGGTGTCGTAAAGGGCCGCCTTGGTGATGGGAATGGTCACGATGGCGCTCGCCGCGCCGCGCCGGCAGGCCGCCACCCCCCGCTCGATGGCTTCGATCACGCTGGCGCCATGGGCCGGATCGCTGTGTCCGGGGTGCACCGGGTCGGGCAGGGGGGCATGGGTGGGCAGGACCGGCAGGGCTTCGGCGAACACGGCTGGAGCGTCGGCGAGCCGCTCGATGATCCGCACTGGGACCGAAAGGCCAAGCCGTTCGCCTGTGCGCCGATAAAGATCCGGTCCGCCGATCACGGCGAAAGGCGGTCCGCCGCTCCGCAGCGCCGACCAGGCCTTGAGCGTTATCTCCGGGCCGATTCCGGCCGGGTCGCCCTGGCTGACGACAAGAGGCTGCGAAGGGACCGCCGCGTCCATGGCCTCACCGCATTTCCACGGTCGCGTCCCGTCGCAGGTCCCTCAAAAAGCGACGCTGGACCATGGAAAGCTGCTGCTGGAACAGCCGGTCCTCCACGGCCTCGCGGGGCGGCAGAAGGGAGCCTTCGATATCGTGGGTGCACACATAGAGGATATGAAAGCCCACATCCGTCTGGACCGGCTGGGTCACATCCCCCTCCGTCAGGCCGGCCAGGGCGCGCTGGAACAGCGGTGTGAAATCCGTCCCCTGACGCTCTCCCAGATCCGCATAGCCCAACTCCGGCGCGTCGTTTGCCACCTTCTCCACGGCCCCGCAAGCGATGCGCCGGCCCGACAGGACCGCGGCCGCCTGGCCGGCCTGCTGGACATAGGCCGGGGGAAATCCCTTCGGCGCCGGAATCACGAGCTGCTTGACCTGCATGCGAACCTGTTCGGGCCGCGCGCCATGGCCGATGCGGCGCTCGCGCAGCACGATGATGTAATACCCCCCGATGGTCCGCACCGGTGGGGACAGTGTACCCGGCCGCATTTCCTGAAGCGTCTTGGCGATCTCGGCCGGCAATTCGTCCGTGGTGACCCAGCCGACGGCGCCGCCGGCCCCGGCCGAGGGCGCCTGGCTGAATTGCCGCGCCAGATCGGAGAAATTCGCCTCCCCCTTGCGCAACTGGTCAACAAAGCGGAGGGCCGTGCGCCGGACCGATTCATCCTGCTCCGGCGTGTCCACCGCCATGAACAGCTCCAGGATGTTGTATTGGGGCTTGTCGGAATTGGCGGCGAGCTGCTCCAGGGCCTGGTCCACCTCATCGGGGGTTACGCTGATGCGCGAGGCGAAGCGGCCCTGGGTCAGGGTGTCCCAGGCAATGCTCGCAGCGATCTGCCGGCGGAGCGTGTATTCGTTGACGCCGGCACGGCTGAGGATCTCCACGATCTGCGCGCGGCTCAGACTGTTCCGGGCGGCAAGGCGCTCAATCGCCTGGTCGATCTCCTGCTCGGAGATATTGACCTCCGCCTGGGCGGCCTCCTGGAGCTGGAGTTCCTCGTCCACGAGGGTGCGCAGCACCTGCTCGCGCACCCGCTCCAGGGCTTCCGGCGTTGGGTTGAGCCCCGAGGTCGAGACGACGAGGCGAACCCGCTGTTCGAGGTCGTAGGCGGAGATCACCTGGTCGTTCACCAGGGCGGCGATTCGCTGGACATCCTGGGCCAGGCCCGCGGGCGTCACGGCAAGCCCCGCAAGGATCGCGAGGCAAAACCCGGCCAGCCGCACCGGCCCCGATCGTGGCGCTGGAGGGTTGCACCGCCGGCCATCGGCATCGTCCGGAGCGGTCCTGCTCCCGTGTCGCTTCAAGCCCAATCGCGTGATCCGCACCATGCCGCCTCACTCCGCGTCAGTCCCGGCGGTCTGCGCCCCATTTGGCGCGGGGCCGCCGTGTCCTGCCCCTCGTGCCCATCTCTCCCGACCCCCACCGGGCGGTGCCGGGGGCGCCCCACCAGGGACCGGGTTCCATGGAACCAGACCCCCGCGACTGCCGCATCGCACCGGCCGTCCCCGGACCGGCATTCGGCCAAGGGTGATAGTCTTTCTTGCCGATCGTGATCATTACCGGCTGTCAAAAATACCTGAAGAGCGAGGGGGATCAACCGTCCGGCCCTGCCGTGCCATCACGGGCGCCTGCGGTCCCCCCCGTCAAAACAGGGACCGCCCGGCCGAGGACGAATTCAACAGCCGGAAGCGGAACAGAATGGACGTCTCCGGTGCTACGTCCCGGTCCTGGGTGAAGGTCCGTCGATAGAGCCCTTCGATGACGGTGCAGTCGTTGCGGTAGATCAGGCTCGCGAAATTGCTGATCATTTCCCCGTCCTCCAAATCCCGGCGCGCGCCGCCCCGCACGGACCAGTTGTCCGTGAAGCGCGTGCGCCCTTCAAGGCGGATTTCCTGGCGGTCGTCGAGCAGGGTCACCGGCGGCGTGATGCCGGGAAGGGGATCGGCGATCTGCGGTTCGATGCTCAGATAGCCGGCGGTGACGCCGACATGTTTGGTTTGGAAATCGAGGTCGATTTCGTTGCGCGAGAATTCGAAGGTCTGGCGGTCCAGGCGAAACCGGTGTCTGAAATCGATCAGATTGCCGGCCCGAAAGTTAATCCGCCCCACATAGTCGGAAAACTCGTTCTCGATGCCGCTGCCGTCGGGGAATTCAGACTGCTCGCGCAGGCGGATGGACTGACCCAACAGGACGCCGGCGGAGAAATTCGTGCCATAGGTCGCGTAGCGAAGTCCCACATTGGCCCGCGGTCCGGATTCCCAGACGTCAAGGCCCGCGAACCGGTTGAAGGTGAACAGGTTCGTGTCGTCGAATTCGAAACTCAGACTGTCCTCGTTCGGAATATCGTCCGGATTGCCGCCCAGGGGGCTGTAGATGAGTTGCACAATGGGCTCGATGACATGGCGCTTGTCCCCGGCGCCCTTGACGAACGGCCAGCGCCAGTCGGCCGCGGCGAGAGCCACCAGCCGGTGCTGGGTCACGTCCTCGTCGCGCAAGGTGGGGATCAGGATCGGGTTGCCGGCCTCGTCGGTGCCCATCGTCGTTCCGGCGACAAACTCCGTATCCTGTGCGTAATAGATGTCAGCCCGGCCCTGGGTCGTCAGCGTCAGGACATCGCCCCAGGCGGACACGGTCCGCCGTTCCCATGTGGCCTGCAGGGAGCCGCGCTGGGTGTCCACGCCATTGGTGGCCAGATCCCCGTCGAAGGAGGCCGTCCGGAACAGGGACAGGGCATTGAGGTCAATCGATACGGTGCCCCCCAGGATGGGGTTCTCGAAGACTTCCCGGTGTTCGATCAGGGCCGGGACGATGGGTGTCGTGGCGTCATCGTCGGTGACGCGCAGGCCGTCGAAGAAAAAGCCGTCATAGGTGGTGCGGTCGCCGTCGGCCTCATAGCGCCTGAAAAAGACATTGTTCGTCAGGCGGTCCGCGCGGCTGATGTTGAATCGGCGCAGATACGTATCGTCCGTTGTCAGTTCCAGTTCATAACCCCACTGATTGAATGGGCTGAGCTGGAAGCGGCCTTCGCCGAACACATGGCCGCGCAGGGACCGGCCTTCCGGCGCCCCCGTCCCCTCGTCAAAGACCTGGGCGTTGGCGATACTGCCGGACAGCTCATAGCGGCCGCGTCTTGTCCGATGGCGGAAAATCGCCTTGCCGACGACCCCTTCCTCCGTCGTAAAGAGGGGCGACAAAGTCAGGTCCATATTGGGGCGCAGATTGATGAAATAGGGAATTTCCGCCTGTTCGCCGAGTTCCGTCGAATTGCCCACAGTGGGCGTCAGCAGGCCGGATTTGCGCCCCACCGTGGGATCGGGATGGGAGAAATAGGGCAGATAGCCGATGGGCACGCCTTTGATTTCAAAGCGGGCGTGGCGATAACTGACGCTGCGCCGGTTCTGGTCATGGACCACGCGCCGGGCCTTGAACTGCCAGAAGGGCGTCGGCTTTTCCTCGCACACCTTACAGGGGCTGTAGACGGCCTTTTCGAGGACCGTCAAGCCATCGTCGCCGCGGGTGGCACGGGCCGCTGCGAGACGGGTGTTCTCGGCAAAGACGAGGCTCAGACTATTGATGATTCCCGAGCGCAGGTCGCCGCTGATGATGGCGCTTTCGGCAAAGGCGGTCGGGCCCTGGGGATCCGTCAGGCGCACATTGCCGTCCGCCCGGACCGTGCCGGTCTCTTCATCATAGGTCACGCTGTCGGCACTCAGGACACGGCCGTTCTGGCTCGCCTCCACATTGCCGAGCGCCGTCCACAGCCGCGTCTCGCCGTCATAATTGAGGCTGTCGGCCTGGAACAGGATCGGCGCTTGAAGATCGGCGGCGCCGGCCCCTGATCCACCGGTCCCTGAGTCATCGGTCCCGAAGGCGCCCGACGTCTGGGCCCGGAGCAGCGTCGGCGTCAGAGCCAGGACAAGCAGCAAGGACACAGTCCAAGCAACCCATACAGCACGGCCGGCATGGGCCCGCGGCCGTCCTCGCCGGCGGCCCGACGCGGGCAGGCCCGCGGGGGGAGCGACCATCAACCGTCCTCCAGGTGGAACAGCATGGTCATGCCGACGAGCGCGCTGACCATGGTCGGCGCCCAGGCCGCCAGGGCCGGGGGCACCACGCCGGACTGGCCGAGGGCCCCGGTAACGTCGGAGATGAAAAAGAGGGCGAAGGCCGCCACCACGCCGGCCACCACCAGATGCACGACCCCGCCCATCCGGCTGAGCCGGAGGGAGAAGGTGGCCGCGACAAAGACCATGGCCGCCAGGAAGAAGGGTTTCGAGATCAACGCATGCCAGTGGAAGCGGTGCCGGTTGACGGCGAAACCCGCATCGGTCGCGGCCGAAATGAATTCGCTCAGCTCCCAGATGGTCAGGGTCTCCGGCTTGGCGAAACTCTCCTGGATGCGTTTGGGGCTGAGCGTGGTCGGAAGCACGAGCGTTTCGTGATATTTAGTCTGGCCGTCCGCCGGGCTGACCCAGGCCCCGCCCAGATGCCAGGTCGTGTCCCGCAGCTCCGCATCTTCGGCATCGATGCGCCGGGCGAAGCGGTTCGATCCGTCGAATTCCAGAATCAGCACCGTAAAGAGGGTCAGGTCCTCGTCGTTGCGGGCGTCGGAGATGTTCCGCGCATGGACCACCCGGTGGTCCCCTTCAATGACTTCGCGCAGCCACAAGCCGCTCTGGCCGATCTGCAGCGTGCTCTGCTCGCCCCGCAGGAGCGTGCGTTCGAGAACCTTGTATCGGGCCAGCATGGTGGCCGAGGCCGCGTTGAAAAAAATGATAATGAAAAGACCCAGGCTGACGGAAATGATCAGCGCCGGTGCCAGGAACTGCCACACGGAAACGCCGCTGGCCCGCGCGACCACCAGTTCGTTGGAGCGGGACAGGCGCGTGAAGGTCCACATGGCTCCGAACAGGAAGGTGAAGGGGAAGGCGATCTCGAAAATATTCGGCAGTTTGAGAAGGCTGAGCCCGATGGCCGTCGCGGCACTGATCGTATCGCGGGAGGCGTGGTGGCGCAGCATTTCGATGGCATCGACCATGAAGATCAGCAGGGCCACAACCGCAGCCACGATTCCGATGCCGATGAGGAACTGGCGCCCGAAATAGCGCATGAGGGTGAGGGAGATGCCGGTCATATCGCTCATGCGCCTCCCGTCGCCGCCGCCCGTCCGTCGCCCGGTACCGCCGCCTTGCCCAGCCGCAGCAGACGCCGCGATGCCTCGAAGGGCGGGACCTGGGCGATCATCATGGCGCAAATCGCGACGGCCCCGAGCGGCACACCATATTGCAGCGGGTTAAGCGCGGGTGTGGTCGAGGCCACGCTCTGGGCGGCAAAGCCGAGCATGCGTAAGGTGACCACGCAGACCATGGCCACCACGATCCGGGCCGAGTAGCCGCGGCGCGTGAACGTCCCACAAATTACGGCGATGAAGGCGATCAGGGCGAAGGCCACGCAGTAAAGGGGCGTGGCGAGCCGGCTGTGTCCCTCGGCAATGAAGCGGGTGCGGGTGTTGTCCTCCAGCCGATCGGCTTCTTCGGGGAAAAACAGCTCGCCCAGATAGCGCTCGCTGAGATCCTTGCGCACGCGTGCCCCCCCGGACGCGGTCTCGAACTCGCCCAGATCCAGAATCGTGCTCTCAAATTTCAGCACCTGGAGCCGCCCGTCCCGGCCGGCCATTTCCTGGACCTCGCCTTTATGCATCACAAGGCGCGGGCCCTCGGGCGTGCGCAGGAAAACGCCCCGTTCGGCGAGATAAGTGCGCGGACGGTCGGGGCGCCGGGAGTCATGGACGAGGATGCCTTCCAGATCGCCATGGGAGGGCGCCGTGGCAATATAGACGGTCAGGCCCTTGATCTTGCTGGTGAACTCGCCTTCCCGGATGAAACTTGCGGCCAGGTCGCTCCGGATCTCGTAGATCCGGTCCTTCATGTTCCGATAGCCGAGGGGCATCAGGTACAAGGACATGGCGAAATTGGCGAGGGTCACCAGCATGGCCACCGTGAGCACCGGGGCAAGCAGACGCCACCGGCTGATCCCCGAGGACCACATCACCACGATCTCACTGTCCGAGTAGAAACGATTGAGACCGTAAAGGATGCCGCAGAACAGGGCCACGGGAAGGATAACCGTCAGCATGCTCGGCAGCACCAGGATCACCAGATAGAAAAACGTGGCGAAGGACTGCCCGCCATTGATGATCAGGTCCAGCATGTTCAAGGACTGGGTGAGCCAGATCATCATTGTCAGAATGCCCGTAAAGAACAGGAAGGGCATGCTGACCTGACGGAACATGTATTTAAAAAGTATGCTCATGGAATCCCTGGAACTGGCGCGCACCGACCGGGCGCCCCCACGCGCCATGCCGGATCGGGCCGCCGTCATGCCCGTCCATCGATCCCCAAACACCATGGGTCGGCAGGCGAATGCAATGCACATTTCGGCGGGGCACCTCGCCCATGGACCGATCGCGGCACGATCCGCGGGCGCCCCCTGGTCGCGGGCGCCTTTGGAGGATTGCATCGGCCGGGCAGACTCGGTGACAAACACGGATCAAGATCCACCCCGTCGCCTGGACATCGTGCCGACGCGTATCGGTGGGTAAGCCGTCCCATCGCGGGTCCCGTCCCGCGGACATTCGGCCCGCGACGATCCAGCACCGGACCGGCCGAGCTGTTCCAGACCTTTCTTCCCTCAAGACCGGGGCAACCCCATGACCGTCAGTTTCGCCAAATTCGCCGTCCCCAAATCGGGCGCCCTGGTCTTTCCCGTGGCCGAAGGGGCCGATTTGCCTGCGCCCGCCACGGCGCTCGACCGAGACCTGGGCGGTGTGTTCAAAAAGGCGATGGCCGCAGCCCGGTTTAAGGGCAAGAAGGGTCAGATCGTCGAGGTTCTTGCCCCGCCCGCGCCGGCGCCCGACCGGGTGATCCTTCTTGGCCTGGGCAAGGCCGAGGCCCTGGACACGCTCGCCGCCGAGCAGGTGGGCGGCAAGCTGATGGCCCATCTGCTGGACGGCAAGGCGGCCGCCGCGGCGATCCTGGCGGCCCTGCCCAAGGGCGCCGTGCTGGACGAGGAGGCGTTCGCGGTCCACCTCGCCATGGGCCTCTCGCTCCGGGACTACCGGTTCGAGAAATACCGGACCCGGAACGACAAGGACGCGCAGAGCGATCCCGTCAAGATCACGGTCATGGGCGAGCAGGCCGCCAAGGCCCGGACCCGCTTCAAGGGCTTCGCCGCCGCCGCCGACGGCACCAAGCTCGCCCGGGATCTCGTCTCCGAGCCGCCCAACATTCTCAATCCCAAGGGCTTCGCCGCGCGTTGCAAAGCCTTGAGCAAGCTGGGTGTCAGCGTTGACGTGCTGGGCGAGAAGGAGATGGCGCGGCTCGGCATGCACACCCTGCTGGGCGTCGGCCAGGGCAGCACCGCGGAATCCCAACTCGTGATCATGCGCTGGGACGGCACGGGCGCCGCGTCCAAGCCGGCCGGCAAAGCGGGCGCCAAGAAGGGCCGGGCCAAAGGCGGCGCGGCGCCGGTCGCGCTGGTGGGCAAGGGGGTGTGTTTCGACAGCGGCGGGCTGTCCCTCAAACCCGCCGGCGGCATGGAGGAGATGAAGGGCGACATGGGCGGCGCCGCAGCCGTGGTCGGCGCCATGCATGCCATCGCGGCCCGCAAGGCCAAAGCGGATGTGGTGGGGGTCGTGGGGCTCGTGGAGAACATGCCCGACGGCAATGCCATCCGCCCTTCCGACATCCTCACCACCCTGTCCGGCCAGACGGTCGAGGTGATCAATACGGATGCGGAAGGACGGCTCGTCCTCGCCGATGCCCTCTGGTACACCCAGGACCGCTTCAAGCCCGCCGTCATGATCGACCTGGCGACCCTCACGGGGGGAATCATCGCGGCCCTGGGCCACGAATATGCCGGTCTGTTCACGGAGCATGACATGCTGGCCGAGCAGCTCCTCGCCGCCGGCGCCGAGAGCGGCGAACCCTTGTGGCGTCTGCCCATGGGGGACGCCTATGACCGCATGATCGACAGCACCTTCGCGGACATGAAGAACAGCTCCGGCCGGCCGGGACAGTCCATCACCGCCGCCCAGTTCCTGAAGCGCCACACCAATGGCACACCGTGGGCCCATCTCGACATCGCCTCGACGGCCTGGATCCCCAAGCCCAAGGACACCTCGCCCGCCTGGGCCACGGGCTATGGCGCGCGCCTGCTCGACACCTTCGTCGCCCGCCATTACGGATAGGGCCGGTGACGTGAGGCGGGAAAAGGCGGACGGGCAGGGCGCATGGGCGATATCTGGTTCTATCATCTGGAACATTCGGCCCTGGAGGCGGTGCTTCCCGACCTTCTGACCAAGACCCTGTCCCGGGGCTGGCGCGCCCTGGTACATGTGGGTTCGCCGGAGCGCCTCAAGGCTCTGGACAGCCATTTATGGACCTATACGGATGACAGTTTCCTGCCCCATGGTGTGGCGGGCGGCGCCCATGATGCGGACCAGCCCGTTCTTCTGACGACGGATAATGGGACGGGGAACGCGGCCAATGCCAATGGCGCACAGGTGCTCTTCCTGGTCGACCGGGCACCCTTTCCGGAAGGGGGGCCGCCCGAGGGCCATGAGCGGGTCGTGGTGCTGTTCGACGGGCGTGACCCCGAGGCCCTGGCCGAGGCACGCTCGGCCTGGAAAGCCCTCAAGGACACGGGCGCCGCACTGTCCTACTGGCAGCAGAGCCCGGTGGGGAAATGGGAGAAAAAGGCGTGACGGCGCAAGCGCCATCCGGACTCTCCGGCGGCCGGGTTATCCGGAGACGTCCTTTTCATATTTGATGAAGGGCGTGAGGGAGGCCACCCGGTCATAGAGCCGGCGCGCCGTATGGTTGTCGTCCGCCGTGAGCCAGTAGACCCGGGCGGCCCCCGCCGCCCCGGCCGCGGCATAGACCGCCTCGATCAACGCCCCGCCGATGCCGCCGCCGCGTCGGGCCGGATCCGTGAACAGATCATTCAGGTAGCAGACATTCTCCGCCCGCCAGCAATGGCGGTGATAGATGAAGTGAACAAGACCCACTGCTTGGCCGTCCTCGAAGGCCATGAGGCAGCGCGGCTCGAAGGGCGCATCGAGGAAGAACCGGTCGAAGGTGGTGCGGTAGACAGCCTCGCTCACACTGCTTTGGTAAAAATCGAGATAGCCGGTCCACAGCACCCGCCACGCAGCTTCGTCATCCCTGGTCGGTGGGCGGATGGTCAGTGTCATGATGGTTAAGCTGTCCGTTTGGGCCGGCAAGGGGCTATGCGCCACCGGTATAGAGCCGCCATAAGCCGTATCACTGACCCGTCGGGGACGGCGCCTCCAGACACCATCGGGTCAAGAGATCTCGTCGGGGGATGGGTCAGCGCGTCGCCGGACGATGCCGGTGGCCGCAAAAAGCAGAATGGTCGTGAAGTACCAGCCGGCCACGGTGTGCAGCCAATGATAGAGTCGAAAAGGATGGATGCCCCATCCGGTCTGGGGCAGATCAAGATCCGTGCCGGATCCCGTCAGATTTGCGTCGGAATACTCTTTGTCTTGATTTTTGACCGGTTCTCCAAAAAGGGTGAGGAAACAGTCGGTATTGGCCGATGGAATCCAATAGGACTGTTGGATCAGGTCCAGGACCGGGATCATCGTGTCCATGGAATAGCGCAGGGCACTGAACTGTGGATAGTCTGCAGGGGGACGGATATCGCTTTCAAAACTCAGTCTTCGTCCGGCTGGCTCTGCGGAATGGGCCTGTTCGCCCTGCTGGGTCCCGCGATCGAGACCTTGAGGGTCTGAGCCGTCAATTCGCGATCCTTTCTGACGATCGTCCCCCAGGATTGTCGTGTCCGAGCCACTTTCGGAGTCATTGACCTCAACAGGCTCGAGAAATCTCAGATAGAACTCTTCATGGGCGGGAGCCATGCAGCGATATCTTTCGCCTCCGGCCGGCCCATCGGTCAAACCTGCCGGTTGGTTATAGGCAAGATGGAACACCAAGGTGCCGAGCATCCACTGGAAAAACAAGAAAACCAGGGCCCGTTCCGGATTGAAGCCGTGGTTAACAGGCTTGGTCACCATGGCGCGGGCCATGCGAGCAAAAAGATATTTCGTCTGTTTGCGCTCCAGATTGAAGCGTTCGATATCGATGTTTTTGGCGTCGTCGGGGCGACCCATGCGCCGATAGAGGCGTGCCAAGTGGACGAAGGGCTGAACCCTGAGTTTCGCGATGTTTTCCTCCGGCTGCAGGTGCAGCCAGCACAATCGTCTTTCTCCGGATAAATCTTCAGGATCCCATGGATCAAGCCGGTTGTACCTGAAACCGTCAATCAGCAGGCTGCCAGGATTGGGCCAGGGAAGATCGTCGGCGAAGACGCCGACCTGAGCGCTTTGCAGGTTAACAATACACTGGTTGGTGAGGTCCTGGTCCGTCAGGTTCACCTTTCGCGCCCCCTTTTTAAACCCCTCGGAGGCGGATCGGTTCAGGTAGAAGACACCCGTGACGGACAGCCGGTTGGCTTGAAGATGGGTCGCTTGGATAGGGCTGAAACTGTGCAGCCAGATCTCGAAATCGTCATGCACGGTCATCCCGATCAAAATGACATGACCGCGGAAGACGCAACGGTGATCAAGAATCAAATCGCGCCCAATGACGGTCCCTTGAAGGTTCAAGGAGTAAGGCCGAACCGTGCCTTTGAAGGTCGTCTCCGTGCAATCCAGATTTCCACCGACAACAAGTTGTGAAAAATCGACACAGCCGTCAAAACTGCATTCGGAGATTTCGAAATTCGTGCCAATATCCGCCCGCTGACAAATAAGTGCGCCCGGTTTGTCCGTGTTGACATCGTCTGGGCCGGCCAGAATTTTGGTCTTGCTCTCAAAATGCGTCAGACAGAGGCGTCCCCCGGTCTTCAATCGAGACAATATGATCGAGCCTACAACCTCGAGGTTCGGCCCGAAAGACGCATCGCTGGCAACCGTCAAACCGGTCGCCGACAGGCCGCAGAAATCGGATGTCGTGCCCGCATTGCAGGCATCGATCTTCAGACCGTTGAGATTGATGTTGCCGTCGATGACAGAGTCGTCGAGGGCCAACTGACCATGCAGCGTAATGACGTCACTGTCCTGGGGGCCGATGTGCGGCACGGCAGCGCCGCCGCTTGCAGCGATTTGTACTGTAAACAGATCTTTCTTGAGGCGTAGGAATGTGAGGTTGAGTGCAATGTGATCGAAATCGCTGAAAAGATACTGGTTCCCTATATATTCCTGGCAGGCGATCATGCAAGAGCGGATGAAAAAGAATTCCTGAATTTCCGCGCCACTGAAAGAGATCCGACCGAAACTAACCACGGATGGTCCGACCCAGGTCTGTTCAGTGTGTTGAAGACGGCTTCCCATATAGACCGATCCGCCAATATCGACCCGGGTCATCCGCAGGGTGATATTCGCGTTATTCCCGCGAGGACTTGAGAAGAGCGTGACGAATTCGATGACGAAATCATCTTCGATCGCAAGTTCCATCAGGACGAGACAACCATCGGCCCTCAGGCCGCCGGTGACAATCAGGCTGCGCGCGATGCGGGCGCCCCGAGCGTTTATCGCGATCCCTTGCTGCTGCCCGTCCAGCGGCTCAGTCTCCGGATCGGGATCGGAATGCACCTCTGTGTAATGACCACCGTGAAACAGAAGGGTGCCGTCAATCTGGGCATCTGCGAGCAAAATGCCTCCCGAAACCACACCCAGCCGTGACAGATCGACCTCCTGCTCGTCCCGTGTGCTGTTCGCAAACGCCTCGCCCAGGAATTCGGCATTGGATCCGACGTAAAGTCGTTCGGCCAGGATGGCGGGGCGGCCTTGCCCTAAGACAGAGTTGTTTTTGAAGCGGAAGGTGCCTGAGATATGGGCATCCTCCAGTTCGATCGTGGATTGAAACGTCGAGTCCGTGATCTCGACATTCGTGGCCACCTGCATGTGTTGGGCCAGAAACGAACGCCGCGCATGCCGCTTGTTCGGCTCGAAACGGCACCGCTCCACCGTCACGGTGCGATTGAAATGGGCAACCGTGAAATCGACGACGGCTTTGAAGTTCGAGTCCTGGAGGCAAACCCGTCCGTCCACGGTCAGGCCCGCGGCCTGCAGCGAGAACTCCTGGGGGGTTTCGCCATCGGTTTCGAGGGTTGCGCCGATCAGCACAAGATCGCCTCGGATATGGCACTTCATGGCCCTGATCGCGCCAATGCTCCTGAAACCGGCTGCGGTCTCAGGAACCTCACCCCAAGCGGACTCCTCACCGCCGCGGTCTGCCGGCTCACCGGCGGCCATCAGCTGTGAGAGAACGGTGACGTCGCCATTGATTTCAGCGCGATTGAGGTCAATTGACCGTCCCCGAAACCCGACAACAGTGCATCCCCCAAGGCGCAGATGACTTCCGATCGAGGCGGACCGCATATGGATCCGCCCTTGGATGACCGCTTTTCGCAAGATGAAGCGATCTCCCGTGCGCAGCCCGGTCGCGAGAATGGCAATACGCTCAGCAAACGGAACGGCGAAATCCCGTGCGCCTTCGAACGGTCCGTGATTGGCGTTCAGCACGTCGATCTTCGCTTCGGTACAAGTCACGGCACCGTTGAATTCAGCATTGTCGATGGAAAATGTGCCGCCGAATTCGGTACCATTGAACCGTCCGTCTCCTTCAACTCGAGCGAGGGCAAGACGAAGGGCGAACTGACCGTCCGTGTACCGGCAGGATGCTCGGTTGGCGAGCTCGTCATCGATCAGTTTGGCGCCATCGGTTGCCAATTTAGCGCGGGTAAAATTCACCGATCCGCGAATGTGGACGCCCTTCAGGAGCGTGGGGCCTTTCACCTCGGTGGAGACGGCCCGCAGATCACCATGGAAATCAGCCAATTGGCCAAAAATTCCGGCAAATCGACTGCGCGAAATGTCGAGTGACTGGAGGCGTGCATTCACCAGAAAAAGGGCGCCCGAGACATTACAATCCAGAAACCGGATCGGAATGGTTACATGACACCCGCTCAAGTCGATATCGCCCCGGATGGGCGCGCCTATCAAATGAATGGAGGCGCACTCCCCTGCTTTCGCGGTTTCCTCGCCTGAGATCACTTTTTGAAGCCAGGATCCGTCAATATGGCTTAATTCTTCAGAGCATTGACTTAGAATATCCGCCCAAACGGCGATTTCTCCTTCCCGGAATGCATCGAGAATTTTGTCAAGGACTTCCGACATGCCGCCACACCCCCTTGTTGGTTTATAGCATTAAGGCACGGAAAGACAGGACGGCAAAGCGGCTTTGGGATCATTGGCGACCCAAGACCTGTCTTTTCGGGAGGTGGGGCAGGGATCGATGACACTGGCAAAGATCACTGAGCCCCCTCATAGGCCTCCAGGGCCTCGATCCATTTTTCCTCGGCTTCGGTGATTTTCTTTTCGAGCTGGCCTTCGATGCGGGCGAGGTCGGCGGCCTTGTCCGGGTGGTCCGTGTAGATTTTCGGGTCGGCGAGTTTGGCCCGGGCCTTTTCGCGCTTGGCGGTGAGGTCGGCGACCAGCTTTTCCCACTTCTCCGCCTCGCGCTTCAGGGGGGCGAGTTGGGCGCGGCGGGTGGCCGAGGCGCGGCGTTCATCCGTGCGGGCGGATTTGACGCTGTCGGTACCATCCTTGTCCGGATCTTTCTTTGCCGTTTTGCCGTTCGCACGCGCCAGCAGCCACTGACGATACGTATCGAGATCGTCCTCATAGGGCATAACGGTGCCGTCATTGACGAGCCAGAGGCGGTCGGCGCAGGCCTCCACCAGATGCCGGTCGTGGCTGATCAGGATGACCGCACCCTGATAGGTGTTCAGGGCATGGATCAAGGCCTCGCGGCTGTCCACGTCCAGGTGATTCGTGGGCTCGTCGAGGATCAGCAGATGGGGCTTCGACCAGGTGGCCAGGGCCAACATGATGCGCGCCTTTTCGCCGCCCGACAGATCGCCGATCTTGGTGTCGGCCTTGGGCCCGGTAAAGCCCAGCGCGCCAAGCTTCGCCCGGCGCTGGGCCTCCGTCGCGTCCGGCAGCAGCCGTTCATACAGCTCGTAAGGGCTTTCCCGCGGGTTCAGCTCATCAAGCTGGTGCTGGGCGAAATAGCCGATGCCGAGGGTGGGAGAGCGGCGCAGGCGCCCCATGCTGATTTTCAGCCTGCCGGCAATCAGTTTGGCAAAGGTGGACTTGCCGTTGCCATTGGCCCCAAGAAGCGCGATGCGGTCGTCATTGTCGATGCGTAAGGTCAGGCGCTTCAGGATCGGCGTGTCGGGCTCATAGCCGACGCCGGCCTCCTCCATGGTGATGATCGGGGGGCTGAGCGGTTCGGGATCGGGAAAGGTGAAAGGCGGCAGGCGGTCTTCGACCATGGTGGCGATGGGTTGCATCTTTTCCAGGATCTTAAGCCGGCTCTGGGCCTGGCGGGCCTTGGAGGCCTTGGCACGGAAGCGCTCCACGAAGCTTTCGATATGGCGCCGGTGGGCCTCCTGCTTCTTCTTCATCGCAAGCTGCTGTTCGAAGCGGGCGCGGCGCTGGGCCTCGAACTGGTCATAGGTGCCGGCGTAAAGGGTCAGACGCTGGTGCTCCAGATGCAGGATGGAGCCCACGGCCCGGTTCAGCAGGTCCCGGTCGTGGCTGACCAGGAGCACCGTATAGGGATAGCTGCGCAGATAAGTCTCGAGCCAGATCACACCTTCAAGATCGAGATAGTTCGTGGGCTCATCGAGCAGCAGCAGATCGGGCGCGGAGAACAGCACTGCCGCCAGGGCCACCCGCATGCGCCAGCCGCCGGAAAAGGCCGAGCAGGGGCGCTGTTGGGCCGCCTCGTCGAAGCCGAGGCCCGACAGGATCGCGGCCGCCCGGGCCGGCGCGCTGTGGGCGTCGATATCGGCCAGACGGGTCTGGATCTCGGCAATGCGGTGGGGGTCGGTGGCGGTCTCGGCCTCGGCGAGCAGGCTGGCCCGTTCCTTGTCGGCGGCCAGCACCGTGTCGATCAGGCTGTCTTCCGTGCCCGGTGCTTCCTGGGCCACCGAGCCCATGCGGGCATTGCGGGGCAGGCCGATGGTCCCGCCCTCGGGCCCGATCTCGCCCTGGATGAGCTTGAGCAGGGTCGATTTGCCGGCGCCGTTGCGCCCGACAAGGCCCACTTTATGGCCGGCCGGAATGGCGGCCGTGGCCCGATCCAGGATCAGGCGCCCTTCAATGCGATAGGTCAGGTCGTTGATGTGCAGCATGACGCAAGGGGTAGCCCAGACCCGGCCGCCATGCCAGATCGCCGGGCGCGGTCCGTTGTGCGAAAGGCGTCCCGATCAGTCTTCGGCATCCACCCGCGCTGCCGTCAGCGTGGAGATCCAGCGATAGGGCTCCCGGCTGCCCTTCGGCCGGGCGAGGCGAACCAGATTGAGAAGGCCGCCATGGCCTTCGATCTGGTTGACGAACGCCAGGACCTCATCGCCGAAGGTCGACTCGTAATACATGTCGAACCGGTAAGCGCCGGTGGCGTCGTTGAACCGGCAGGTGTAGGTGAAGGGCTGGTCTTGGGTCCGCGCCCCGTCGGCGGTCCGGGTGGTCAGGATCATCCCGGTTTCCGTGAGGTCTTCCGTAATGGTGACGAATGGCTCGCTCGCCTGCGCATCCTCAAAGAAACGCAAAATGAGGGTGTCCGGATCCTTCCAAAGATTGCGCTCGATCCACTGGGCCGCCTCCACAGAGAAGGGCGTGCCGGGCCGGCGGGCCTGTTCCAAGGTCTTGAACACCCCCACACTGGCGCGCTGGGCCTTGATCACGCAGGGATCAGCGGCAGGGTTCGCGGCGGGCGTCGTCGCGGGCCCGGTCGGTTCGGCCCGCAGCGGGTCGGTCGCGGCGATGCCCATGGCCACTAGGAAAACGGGGGCCAAAAGGAAAACAGGGGCCACTCGGAAAACAAAGCCTGACAGGAAAAGAGCGGGTCCCCGCGGCATGGCATGGGCCCGCGCATGTTCGGGCGGCTGTGAGGCGGACATGGTCACCCTTTCAATCGGTCGTTTTTTCAATCCGGCGCAGGCCGAATGCCCGGGTCTTGCGCCCGCCATGGCGCACGCCCGGGCGCACCCCTGGCGCTTTTCGGCGGTATGGCCGGATGAGAAGGTCCTTGGCGCCGGACCGTTTTTCTGTGCCATTTCTTTATCCGACCGTCGAGCCGCTTTCGGGCCCGGACGAGGCCAAATCCAAACCGACGAGGCAACGCCATGAATACTCGGCATTTTCTTTCACGGGGCCCGGCCGCGCTCGCCGGCATGATCCTGGTCCTTGTGGCCGCCTGTAGCCGCGGGCCCGAGCCCGTCGAGGCTGTGACGGCGGATATCTCCACCATTCGGTCCACGTCCCAGGGCGATCTGATCGGCTTTGTGACCGGTGACGGCGTGCGGGTCTGGCGGGGTGTTCCCTATGCCCGGCCCCCGGTGGGCGATCTGCGCTGGCGGGCGCCCCGGCCGCCGCGGCCCTGGGGCGGCCGGCTCGACGCCCTTGATTTCGGGCCGCGCTGTCCGCAGGTCACCAATGCGCTCGACCAGGGGGAGGGCCTCAAAGCCGGTCAGCTTGTCGGCGAGGAGGATTGCCTGACCCTGAACATTTACACGCCGGCCGACGACGGCAGCGGGCCCTGGCCGGTGATGGTCTGGATCCATGGCGGCGGCAATGTCTGGGGCCGCGCCTCGCAATTTGATGGCAGCCGTCTGGCGGCGGACCAGAAGGTCGTGGTGGTCACCATCCAGTATCGCATCGGCCCCCTCGGCTGGTTCGCCCACGGGGCCTTGCGGGCGACCGCCGAGATCGAGGAGGACCGCAGCGCCAATTTCGGCACGCTGGATATCATCGCCAGCCTGGAATGGGTGCAGGATCAAATCGACATTTTCGGCGGCGATCCGGAGCGGGTCACCGTGTTCGGCGAAAGCGCCGGCGGGCATAATGTCGGCTCGCTGATCGGCTCGCCAAAGGCGGCGGGCCTTTTCCACCGGGCGATCCTGCAAAGCGGCAGTTTCCGGTCCGTACCCCTGGACGTCGCCGAGGGAACCGCCGGATCCCGCTCCGGCGCCGCCCGGCCCATGGCGCGGGCCATGCTGACCGGAGAGGGCGGACCGGGCGACGGGTTTCCCGACGACACCCTGGCCCAGGCCCTGCGCCGGCTGCCCCTTGAGGCCGTGTTCGAACCCTATCGTGCGGGATCGTCGGGGCTCATCGATCTGCCGCGGATCATCAATGACGGGATCGCGGTGCCCGAAAACGGGCTGAGGGAGGCCACGGCGACGCCGGGCGGGTTCAATGCCGTGCCCATCATCAGCGGAACGAATCGGGATGAGACCAAGCTGTTCAATTTTCTCGATCCCGCTTATGTCCGCTCCCTGTTCGGTCTCGTCTATTGGGCCAAGGATCCGCTGCTCTATGACCTCATTGCCGAATATCAGAGCGTGATCTGGCGGGTGCTGGCCACGGACGATGCCTTTGCCCGCCTGGCGGGGGCGGGGCATACGGACCTTTACGGGTACCGGTTCGACTGGGACGAGGAATCCCGGTTTTTGTTCACGGACTTTGCCAAGCTCATAGGCGCGGCCCATGCCCTCGAAATCCCGTTCGTGTTCGACCGCTACCAGTTTTTCGGCGGCGCCGGCGACAGCTTTTTCTTCACCGAGGACAACAAGCCGGGGCGCGATGCCGTCTCCTCGGCCATGCGCGCGGCCTGGGGACGCTTTGCCCATACCGGACGCCCGATGCCGGACTGGCCGTCCTATGGGGACGGCCGTCTGATGGTGTTCGACAGCCCCGAGGGCGGCGGCATGCGTGTAGAGGCGGGGGTGGAAACGCTCGAAGGCGTTCTGGCGCGCCTGGAAACCGACGACCGGATGAAGACGCCGGAGCAACGCTGCAAAGTGCTCGATGCCGTCATCGCCTGGCACCCGGAAGTTGCCCCGTTCCGGGCCGGGTTCCGGTCCGGTGCGTGCCTCGCCGGACGCTAAAGGCGGGGCCTTGCTCTGCGCCGGTGCGGGCCGCTATAAGGCCCGCGTCTGGGAACAGCCTGTGGTGTCTGTCCGTTCGGCGTATTCGCCGGATGCAGGGGCCATGGCCACAACGCGGGAAGTCGAGACCATGGCCGTCGAGCGGACTCTTTCGATCATCAAGCCGGATGCCACCGAGCGGAACATCACCGGTCACATCATCAAGAAATTCGAGAGCAACGATCTGCGGATCGTCGCGCAAAAGCGCATCCGCCTGTCAAAGGAACAGGCCGAGAAATTCTACGAGGTGCACAAGGAGCGCCCGTTCTACGGCGATCTCGTCGCGTTCATGACCTCCGGCCCCGTGGTGGTGCAGGTCCTGGAAGGCGAGAATGCGGTCGTGAAAAACCGCGAAGTGATGGGCTCCACCAATCCGGAAGACGCCGCCGAAGGCACGATCCGCAAGGAGTTCGCCGAGACGATCGAACGCAATTCGGTGCACGGCTCCGATTCGCCGGAGACGGCGGCCGAAGAAATCCGCTTCTTCTTTGCAGATGACGAAATCGTCGGCTGAAGGGCCTGACCACAGACACGGCGGGAAGGAGAGGGGGCGCGGATGCCAGGTCCGCGCCCTTGTTCTTGTTCTTGGCCGCGTCTTAGCCGCAGTCCGGTCTCCTGGCGGCCTCCCGGAGGCGGCGACTGCGTGACCTCGGTTCCTCAAGAGCGAATGTTTTATCGTCGAAATGATCTGACCTGTGATTTTTGTTGCCGAACCGTCACACTTAATTGGTAGTGGTTGGTTCGTGGGTACGCGTTTCTTGGGGTGCCATGGCGCAAAGGACGATCGAGCGGCGAAGGCCGGCTTCTTGGGAAATATGGAAAACGTGTCCCGATCGTCATGTCGTGCTGGACAGGGTATCGCCGTTGTGCTCATGTCTTGTGTGCAAGGAATCGTTTTCGATCCAATGAATGGGGTGTACCGCATCCCTTAAGGCGCCGGATCGGGGAACATGACGGAATTATGGGCTTTGTGGGGATGCGTCGCTGACATTCGAGAAATGCGGCTCTCGCACTCAGGGAATAGAGGAGGCTTCGATGAAGCAGGTTTTTGGTCGGGCCATTGCAGCAGGTATTATCGGTTTCGCAGGCTTTGCATCCACGGATGCGGACGCCAAGCTTCGCCAGTTTGTCCTGTCGGCAACCGCGGATTTTGGCGCCGATGATTTCAGCGGCATCTTCAATACGGCCAATACCGATGTGACCTTCCGGTTCACGATCGAAGACAGCCAGAGCAATCTGCAAGACTTTGCCAATCGCACGGTCAACAACGCTGATTTCACCTCTTTCAGCGCAACGATTGGCGGCGAATTCTTCCGGATCGATCCGACCCGTGTTGGTGGTGTGTTCGTCCGTGATCGGAAGACATCTAATCGGGATCTCGTGGGCTTCAGCCCGGTCCCTGTTGGTGACTCGGTGACGATCAACAATCAGATCCTGCCGGTGACAACCTTCGACTTGAATTTCTTGGCGGATGATTTCACGCCGCTGACCAGTGCAAGCCTGGAAGATGCGTTGAATGCACTTCTGGTCGGCGGGAATTTCCCCCTTAATCCGAACAGCGAGCTGGAGCTGACGGGCGTTGGCACGGTCGAATTCGGTTCGTTCACCGTGGCCGTACCGGAGCCGTCCACCTGGGTCATGATGATCCTGGGTTTTGGTCTTGTCGGCATGCAGATCAGCCGCAAGAAAGCGCTGTCTGCTTGATTGGATGATCAGCCCCATCACGCCCGTTGAGTGGCGGTGATGGGGTAGAACGGTCGATCTCGGAAATCGCGGCCTTCAGGGCCGCGACTTTTTTGTCAGGGTGGACGAAAAGGGAGTGACCTCTCAACTCTCTTCAGGCGAGTGGACGGTTTGAAAAACCTGCCGTGTGAGCGGCAAATCATGGGAGTCTCGGCTTAGCCACGGGTTGGGAGACTGATGATGGGGGCGCAGGCGGAGTTTTTCGATTTCGATGAACGGTTGGTGGACCTGAGCACCCATGGCGATTCGTTGGAACGGATTGCCGGGGTTGTGGATTTCGACGTGTTCCCGACGGATCTGAATACTGCGCTTGGGCGCGCGGAGCGGCGCGCGGACCGGGCCTGCGCGTCGGCCACTGGATCCTACCCGAGCACCGCTTCCGCGGCGTGGCGCGTCAAGCCTCGCTCGACCCTGATGACGGCATCGAGCTTTGAGAGGGACCGGGATGAAGAAGGACCGCCTCAACGTGTACTTCGATCCCACGCGCTGACGGCCGAACTGGAAAGTCTCGCGGCGCGGCGGAAGGTCTCGAAATCGCAGATTGTCTAAGCAGCGCTTGCCTCTTTCCTCTCGCCGGACGGAGCCGATCATTGCAAAGCCGCCATCGTCCGCCGCCTCAACCGGCTGACCTGCGCTATCGAACGACTGGAACGCGACGTCACCATCTCCAGCGAAGCGGTCGCGCTGTTTGTCAAGTTCTGGCTGACCACGACGCCGCCACTGCCTGATGCGATGCGCCACGCCGCCCAGGCCAAGGGTCGTGAACGCCATGAGGGGTTCGTCGAAGGGCTGGGACCAAGGCTGGCTAAAGGTAGCACACTGACGAAAGAAATCTCTGAAGAGATCAAGGATCGTGCTGGCCACTAAAGGCAGCTTTGAGCCCAACCAGACATGGTCACCACAGCTTTACCCAAGTCGTCGTGTAGAGTGTGTAACTGTGCTAAATGGAACTACTTATGAGGGGGGCCATAAGCTTGGCATGTTTAACTACTTGTTGAAATCCGCAGTTAGGTCGGCAATTCGCGCCGCCGAGCAGAGCTATAACACGCCGGAACGAAAAGGTGCCAGAGGCGAGCGCCACGTTCACAACGCGCTGTCCTCGGTTCTCAATGAAAATGAGTATCGGGTTTTGTCAGATTTGATCCTGCCGGTCGCAGGCGGCACGACCCAACTTGATCATCTTGTGCTTTCGCGGTTTGGGATCTTCGTGATCGAAACCAAAAACATGTCAGGTTGGATTTTTGGCAGTGCCGACCAACAGAAATGGACCCAAGTTCAGAAAGGTGGCAAGCGCCGCAGTTTCCAAAATCCGCTATGGCAGAACCATGCTCACGTCAAAGCCATCGAGAGCATTTTGGAAGTCGACCCTAAGGTGCTGCACAACTTTGTTGTATTCACAGGCAGCGCCGAACCGAAAACCGACATGCCAGAAAATGTTGCCTGGGGGTTGCGCGCCCTTGGCAAGCTGATCGTAATGCGACGACAGATCGTCTTCTCGGACCTCCAATTAAATTCTTTTGTCGAGAAGTTACAAGGTGAGGCGTTGGAGAACAACAAGGATGTTCGCAGACAGCACCTGCAGAACCTTGAGAAGAAGGCAGCGGCGAAAACCGTTGCACAGTCGTCTGAGCTCCCAGACCTTTTGAGCCAAACCTCTTGCCCGAGATGTGGAAGCGAAATGGGAAAGCGCACAAATCGAAAGACGGGTAATCCATTTTGGGGGTGTGTCAAGTTTCCGAAGTGTCGGGGCACACGAAGGGTGGCTTGATTTCAACGAGATTGCTTTTCGCTGTCATTCAACAGGCGGCGAGTCGCTGCGTAACAAGGCACTTTATCATAATTACAGTCGACGGGAGATTTGATTGTGAACAACATTGGACTTCCCGGCCTGCTACTTTTGATAGTTATTTTAGCAGTGTTGGTCGCGGCGTTGTTGAGACATCGTAGCACAGATACGATGCGCGGCTTCGTGGGAGATTATTAGTAAAGGATATTGTTTTCCTCTCGTTCGCAATCATTGAGGCATAGATGGGACGCTGGAGCAACCCACATGAGTTGGATTAACCTGAACTTCCCCTGATTGAGAGATGCAAGGTCTTGTTTTGTCGAGATGATTATGGTTTTGAGCTGTAGCAGTCTGTCTACAGGTCGCGGTCGCGGTCGCGGTCGCGCACGCCGAGGCGGTCGAAGGCTTCCTGTTGGAGGGGGGTGGGGCGCGCGGTAATCACAACCGAATCGAGGCCGTCGAAGCGGACCTCGTTGTGGGTCAGGGTGGCGAGGTCGTCCATCAGCGTCCGGAAGGAATGCACGGGCGTCCCGTCGGCGGTGCGCTTTTACGCCGCCTTGGCCCTGGCCGCCGGGGAGGCTTGCGCCTTGGCGACCGGGCTTGCGCGCAAGGCCGCGGTGGCCGATAATGTAGGGTTGCTTTCGCAAAAAGGATTTTGAGGCGGGTCGTCCACGACTCGGTCTTGAGTGATTTTCGACCAAGAAAATCATTCAGGAGAGAAGGAGACCACCCATGGGAAACGATAGCCAAGAGTCGGGCGTCACGTCAGTGTCGAATGTGGTTCAGATTGATGAGGAACGGATCAAGGGCCATCTGGACCGGGTCGTACGATCAAGCGTCGAGGAGACACTGAACGGACTGCTTGATGCCGAGGCAGACCGGCTGTGCAATGCGGGCCGGTATGAGCGCACCGGTGAGCGCCGGGATTACCGGTCGGGCCACTATGAGCGCCAGCTGCACACCAAGGCTGGCGAAGTGACCCTGAAGATGCCCAAGCTGCGCAATCAGACGCTGGATACGGCGATTATCGAACGGTAACGCCGCCGGGAAAGCTCGGTGGAAGAGGCGTTGATGGAGATGTATCTTGCGGGCGTTTCGGTGCGCCGGGTGGAAGAGTGAGGCGGATCAGCAAATGATCCAGTGAATCATTTGCCCGCCGAACACCGAGGCGCTGTGGGGCACGCGCGTTTCTCCGTCGACGGTCAGTGAGCTGAACAAGAAGATTTGTGCCCGCATTGAGGAATGGCGCAGTGAGGTGGACCAGAAAACGATCCGGCGGGGGCTGTTGAAAAAGCTCCTGACCTGTTGATTCACTGTGCTTCGTATTTGCTGCAGTGGTAGCGTCCCTGGTCGTGGTGTAGGAGCTGTGGGTAACCGGCCCGCCGGAGCGACCGCCACGAGTCTGGTGGAGGCGGGCCGGTTATCCACAGCGGGCGGTCATCGCACGCGAATCCTGCGAGGTTGCGGTTGCGACA
>JBHJGV010000059.1:0-51971 GCA_050331455.1 Alphaproteobacteria bacterium | reverse complement strand
GCGGTTACGATCCGGGCCAGTTGAGTGCTTCACGAAACACAGCATTGACCGGCGAGCAGACTAAGGGTCCACGGGCACGAGATGAGCAAATTCATCTTTGTAGGGCGCGTTTGAACCCGCCATCGCGGGTCAACCGCGCATGGGGGCCCGTCGTGGCGGTTTTGGAGCGGTAGATTGCAATCCGATCCACCGGCCGATCCACCGGGGCGTCTGGGCGACGAGACTGTGCCGGATCAATTCTCATCCATCTTCAGGGCGGCGATGAAGGCCTCCTGCGGGATCTCGACGCGGCCGAACTGGCGCATCTTTTTCTTACCCTCTTTCTGCTTTTCCAGAAGCTTGCGCTTGCGCGTGGCGTCACCGCCATAGCATTTCGCGGTCACATCCTTGCGCATGGCCTTGATGGTCTCGCGGGCGATGATCCGCCCGCCGATGGCCGCCTGGACCGGGATCTGGAACAGGTGGCGCGGGATGAGGTCCTTCAGCTTCTCGCACATGGCCCGGCCCCGCGCCTCGGCGCGGCTGCGATGGACGATCATGGCCAGCGCGTCCACGGGCTCGGCATTCACGAGCAAAGACATTTTGACCAGATCCCCGGCCTCATAGCCGGTGATGTCATAGTCAAAACTGGCATATCCGCGGGTCACGGATTTCAGCCGGTCGTAAAAGTCAAAGACGACTTCATTGAGCGGCAGGCTGTAAATGACCATGGCCCGGCTGCCCACATAGGTGAGTTCCTGTTGAATGCCGCGCCGGTCCTCGCACAGTTTCAGCACCGCGCCCAGATAATCGTCCGGAACCAGAATGGTGCCCTTGATCCAGGGCTCCTCAATCCGGTCGATTTGCACCACATCCGGCATGTCGGCGGGATTGTGCATGTCCTGCGTGGTCCCGTCCGTCATGTGCAGGTGATAGATCACCGACGGGGCGGTGGTGATGAGATCGATATTGAATTCGCGCTCCAGCCGCTCGCGGACGATTTCCAGATGGAGGAGACCGAGAAAGCCGCAGCGGAAGCCGAAGCCGAGCGCCGCGGAGGTCTCCATCTCGAATTCGAAACTGGCATCGTTGAGACGCAGCTTTCCCATGGCCTCGCGCAGGTCTTCGAAATCTGCTGAATCGACGGGGAAGAGGCCGCAGAACACCACGGGCTGAGCCGGCTGGAAGCCGGGCAGGGGCTCCGCGGTCTGGCGTTTTTCTTCCGTGATTGTATCGCCGACCCGCGTGTCCGCCACTTGTTTGATGGAGGCGGTGAGGAAGCCGATCTCACCCGGACCCAACGAATCGATCATCACGCCCTTGGGTGTGAGAATGCCAACCCGGTCCACGGGATAGGTGGCGCCGGTCTGCATCATGCGGATTTTCTGACCCTTTTTGAGCGATCCGTCGATGATGCGCACCAGCACGACCACACCGAGATAGGCGTCGTACCAGCTATCCACCAGCATGGCCTTGAGCGGCGCATCCGGATCGCCGTCCGGAGCAGGCAATCGATCCACGATAGCCTGGAGCACCGTGTCCATGCCGAGACCGGTCTTGGCAGAGATCTCCAGGGCGTTGGACGCATCGAGGCCGATGACCTCTTCGATCTGTTCCTTGACCCGGTCGGGCTCGGCCGCCGGCAGGTCGATCTTGTTCAGCACCGGCACGATTTCGTGATTGTGTTCGATGGCCTGATAGACATTGGCGAGGGTCTGGGCCTCGACCCCCTGGCTCGCATCCACCACCAGGAGGGAGCCTTCGACGGCCGACAGGGAGCGGCTGACCTCATAGGCGAAGTCCACATGGCCCGGCGTGTCGATGAGGTTCAGGGTGTAGATCTCCCCATCCTCGGCCTTGTAGGTCAAGCGCACGGTTTGGGCCTTGATCGTGATGCCCCGTTCCCGCTCGATATCCATCGAGTCGAGCACCTGCGCCTTCATCTCGCGCTCTGTCAGCCCCCCACACATTTGGATCAATCGGTCGGCAAGGGTGGACTTGCCGTGATCGATATGGGCGACGATGGAAAAATTGCGGATCTTCGACATTTTAGCCATGGTTGTGGAGATAGCATCCGGCCTGCCCCCCGCCAAGGGTCTAGAGGGGGCACCTCGCCGCACTCAGGTCGGGGCCGGCGGCGGGCCGGCCGGCTTCCGCGCGGATGCCTGCCCAGATACCCGCCCGAATACCGGCAAGTATGGTCGTCAGGATGGAGGTCACCGGTGAAAATTGTCTATTCGCCCAAACATGTCCGCCACCATGGTCGTGGGGAGCTGAATGACGGGGAGATTCAGCCCTGCAATGAGCGCCCCGAACGGGCCCTGACGGTCAAGGCGGCCCTGGAAGCGGCCGGCTTTGCGGATTGGACCGAGCCCCCGGTGCACAGCCTTGCGGCGCTGGAGCGGGTGCACAGCCCGGATTTCCTGGCCTTCCTGGAGCGCTGCTGGACGGATTGGCTGGCCGAACACGGCGATGCGGACGGGAATGCCCCGGACGCCCTGCCGCTGATCTGGCCCGTGCGTTCGCTGCGGGCCGTCCGGCCGGAACATATCGACGGGATCATCTCTTATTATGCGATGGATGCCGGCACGCCCATCGGGCCGGGCACCTGGGAGGCTGTGACCCATGCCGCCTTCTGCGCTCTGACGGCTGTCGATCTGGTGTCAAAGGGCGCGCGCGCGGTTTTCTCCCTCGCGCGGCCGCCCGGCCACCATGCGGCGGGGGATGTCTATGGCGGCTATTGTTTCTTGAACAATGCAGCCATTGCGGCCCAGGCCTTTCGGGATGCGGGCGCGTCCCGGGTGGCCGTGCTTGATGTGGACTATCACCACGGCAACGGCACCCAGGCCATTTTCTATGGGCGAGGCGATGTGCTCGTGGTTAACGTCCATGCCGATCCGCGGTGGGAGTTTCCCTATTTTCTCGGCCATGCGGACGAGACCGGCGCGGGCGCGGGGGAGGGGGCCACGGTCAACTTGCCTTTGCCCTTCGGTACGGACTGGGCGGGCTACGCCCCGGCCCTCGATGCAGCCTGCGACACCGTTAGCGCCTTCGCGCCGGATGCGCTCGTCGTCTCCTTCGGTTTCGACACTTACGAGGGCGATCCTATTTCCCGGTTCCGTCTCAAGACGGAGGATTTTGCCCCGCTCGGCGCCCGCCTCGCCGGCTTGCGCCTGCCCACGGCCATCATCATGGAAGGCGGTTACGCCGTGGACGCCCTCGGCACCAATGTCGTCCGTGCCCTGACGGGTTTCAACAATGGCTGAGCCCGAGACGGCGCGTTATGGGCCTTGGCCCATTACGCGCCCATGCTTTCAGGCAAGGACGGTGTAATCGGGGGGCAGGCCCCGCGCGCCCTGATTACATCAGCGCCAGGACATTCAGGGCCGTGAGCACGATCAGCACGACCGACGCGGCGGCAAATACCAGGAAGCGCAGCAGGACCCTGTTGATCGTGATCTGGATCAGGGAATGGACAATGCGCAAAGCCACATAGGTCCAGGCCAGACCCACGGCGAGAGCACTGTCGAGACCGGTCAGGTGGCTGTAGACCACGATGGCATAGAAAAGCGTCGGCTGCTCGTGGAGGTGATTGTAGTTGTCGGCGGCGGCGCGCACATCGCTCGGCAGCAGATCGAGGGAGCCGGGATGGCGGGCCTCATCCGGTGCAATGCCCGCCGCCTGAAGGGCCGGAATGCGCCGGATATACATCCACAGCCACATCACCAGCGTCCAAACGACCAAGGCCAGCATCGGCGTCACAATAGCGGTCATCGCTCCGGTTCCCCCTCGAAATGCCCTGCCTTGGGCGGGGCGTGGTGTCCTTCAACGGCATCACTTTGCCCGGCCGCGCCGGCGTGTACAAACCGGAAGCCGCGCACCGCGCGGGCAAGCCCGGCTCAGGCGTCTGAGTCCAGCCTCAGGGCGTTGAAATCGGCCGGGTCATAGGCCGCTTCGGCCGTGGCCGTATTCGCCCCGCAAAAGGCACCCTGGCAATCCGGGCCATAGGCGGCCGGGCGGACATGGGCGGCGCATTTCGCAAGATCGTCCGCCCGGGTCCGATCCGTCGCCTCGATCAGGCGATTGCCCCGCAGACCGTCGATGAGCACGCGGTTCTCGTTTTCCCCACGGGAGATGTTCGTATGGGTATTGTCCCGGACCTCCACAAAGGACATGGGATAGGCGCCATGGCGATCGAAACCCATATCGCGCACGGACAGGGTCATGCCGCTGCGCCGGCCGAAATCATTCCGGTAGACGGACAGATTGGAGGTCTCGGCCACATGGAGATCCGCGAATTCGTTGTCTTCGAAGCGGTTGAAGCAGATCTGCCCGTCATCATACACACCGTCCGCCGGTCCGTAATCCGCAGACTGATTGCCTTCGATCTGGACGGCCGCCATCCATTTCTGGGTCCGCGGGATGCGCTGATCGGCAAAGCGGCTGAAGCGCAGCACATAGTTGCGCACCCGCCAGTCGAGCCAGAAGGCGCTGCCCACATGATTTTCCGAAACCACATGCTCGACCGTGACAGTATTGGCCTGGAGAATTTTCACGCAATTGGTATGGGCTGGCCGGCCAATCAGGTCGCGCGTGTTGCATCCCGTGAAGGTCGCCCGGGAAATGGTGATGTCCTCGATTTTCGGGTTGCTGGCGTTGATCTGTCCCGGCACGGCCGCGAGCAGGAAATGGGCATTGCGCCGCTCGATATCGGTCACCACCGTGTCGGCAATCACCGCGCCGTTGCCGCCGAGGACAATGCCGTTTGCGACCCGTTCGATCCGCACGCTGTCGATGGTCCAGTTCCGGCCGGCGCCGATCACCTGCATGCCCTGTTCGGGCATGGTGCTGTTATTGGTGCGGCCCACGCCCTCCTCGCCATAGCCCGGACCGTCGGTGATGAGGAACCCTTTGACATGGGTACCCGGCGCGCCGGCGGCGGTCGATGTACCGAGGCGGAATTCACAGTCGTGGAAGCCGATGGGGCGCTTGCCGTCCCCTTGGAGATGGGCGCCATAGAGCTGTTCGGAGACGATTTTCAGACCGCGCTTGCGGCACACGGTGAT
The DNA here is from genome assembly GCA_050331455.1 of Alphaproteobacteria bacterium. Lineage (GTDB taxonomy): Bacteria > Pseudomonadota > Alphaproteobacteria > JAJFIK01 > JAJFIK01 > CAYUYV01. Next base: position 46,926 of record JBHJGV010000059.1, on the reverse strand, counting down.
GTTCTCCCGGTAGCGGCCGGCGCGCACGAGCACCGTGTCCCCATCACCGGCCCGGTCGACGGCGGCCTGGATGCTGTCGCCGGGCTCCACAACGAGAGTGGCGGCCGCGCTCGGGGTGGCCGACAGGCAGCCCGGGAGCAGAATGGCAAGGCCGGCCGCCATCGAGACGGCCAGGATGGGCGCAGCGTTCCGAATGGTCATTCGATGCCCTCGCAAATGAGAAGGTGGGGATCGAACAGGGACCCGATGACAAGGCGCCCGTTATGGACGGCCGCAGCGCTGGACCCGGACAATTGGGTTCCCGGATCCGCATAAACCGTCCGTGTTGGGTGGTTCACCGCGTCGAGGGCCCCGTTCTTGATCCTTTGGACGAGAGACGGCGATGGTCCATCCCGCCCATGGTTACCCAAGGCCAGAAGCCTCGGATGGCCCGCGACCCAAAGGCGGCCCTGGCCATCAAGGTCCAGATTGTCCGGCCCCGGACCGATGGCAACGGTGTCGCGCTCGGCCAGAGCCCCGTCCGGGCCCAGGCGATCGAAAATCCGAAGCGTGCCTTCGGTGGTCTCCGTCACGTAGAGCCGTTGCCTCTGCTCATCGAGCACAACTCCATTGGCGAAAGTAAGGCCACCGGCCACCTGCCGCGTTTGCGTGCCGTCGAAGTGCAGCACGGCGCCGGTGTCCCGTCGCATGAGGATGTCGGTTTGGCGAAGCAGGCCGCCCGAGGGCCGGTCGGACCCGGTGACCGTCGCATAGAATGTGTCGGCGCTGGCCGGTGCCACATCCTGGAGATCCTGAAACTGCTCGCTCTCAATGGTCGCGATCCGGGTGAGGGCCGGCCGCCCGCCCGCCCGGTCGGGGCCGGTCTCATCGATCCCGAACACAGCGACGGCCGCCTTGCGGGCGCCGCGGGCGGGAAGGGCGGCGAACAGGCGTTTTTCATCCGTGCCAATCCACAGGCCAATGCCGCGGGGGTAGAGGTCCTCGTCCAGGGTGCCGGTCAGGCTTACGATCCCGTCTCCGGGTGCATCGAGGTGCATGGCGTAAAGGCCGCCACCCTGGCCCCAGCGCCAATCGGCAGCAGACAAATAAACCCAGCCCGTGGTCCGGTCGATGGCCACGTCTTCGATGCCCAAGGGGGCCTTGATCGGCCGGCACCGGTCATTGGCGGTGTGGTAGATGCGCCGGAACACGCCCGCATGGATCGCGGCGTCGAGGGCCAGCCAGGCAAGACCCGACAGCGCGGCCAAGCCGGTGACCGCCGCCGCTTTGTACCACCCGTTCAAGCCCCGCTTCCTCCTTCGGCGTTCGACGGCGTACCGAACTGGAGCCGCGCCAGACGGGCATAGAGGCCGCCTTGGGCGAGGAGGTCCGCATGCCGTCCTTGCGCGACCACCCGCCCCTGATCCATCACCACGATACGATCCGCTTTTTGGACCGTCGCCAAGCGGTGGGCGATCACCAGGGTGGTCCGACCCTCCATCACCCGTTCGAGCGCCTGTTGTACGAGATGCTCTGATTCCGCGTCGAGCGCACTCGTGGCCTCATCGAGCAACAGGATCGGCGCGTCGCGGAGCAGGGCCCTGGCAATCGCGATCCGCTGGCGCTGGCCGCCGGACAGCGTCATGCCCCGTTCTCCAAGATCCGTGTCGTACCCCTGGGGCAGGGCCTCAATGAAGCCGTCCGCCGCCGCGGCCTTCGCGGCTGCCCGCACCGCGGCGTCATCCGCATCGGACCGACCATAGCGGATATTCTCCCGCGCCGTGTCCGCGAAGATCACGGGATCCTGGGCCACGAGGGCAAGGTGTCGCCTCAGATCCTGCGGGGTCACCCGCGTCACCGGGCGCCCGTCCACCAGCACGCGGCCCGCTTGAACGTCGTAGAAGCGCTGCAGAAGCTGGAAGACGGTCGTCTTTCCGGCGCCCGAGGGGCCCACGAGGGCCACTGTTTCACCGGCTTCGATGGACAGGGTGAAATCGTCGAGCGCCCGCCCGTCGGGACGGGTGGGATAGCTGAAACGGACCGCCTCGAAGGAGATGGACCCTCGGGCCGGCACAGGCATGGTCAACGGGTTCGCGGGCGCCTTGATGTCCGGGATCACATCGAGGAGACCGACGAGGCGCTCCGTGGCGCCGGCGGCCCGCTGCAGATCGCCCCACACCTCGCTCAGGCTGCCGATGGACCCGGCAAGGAGCGCTGCGTAGAGCATGAATTGGCCCAGTTCGCCCCCGCTCATGCTGCCCTCGATCACGGCCCGGGCGCCGACCCACAGCACCCCCACAATGCTCGCGAAGGCCAAAATGATCGACACGGCCACCAGGATCGACCGGTACCGGGTGCGGCGCAGGGCAATGGCGAAGGCCTCTTCCACCGCGCTGCCATAGCGCGCCCTGTCCCGGTCCTCATGGGTGAACGCCTGGACGGTCTGGATCGCGGTAAGGCTCTCGCCGGCCACGGCGCTCGTGTCGGCGAGGCGGTCCTGGCTGGCCCGCGACAGCCGGCGCACGGTGCGCCCGAACACCATGATGGGTCCGATCACCAGCGGCGCGCAGGCCAGCACAAGGGCGGACAGGACCGGGCTGGTCCACACCAGAAGCGCCAGGCTGCCAACAAACGTGACGACCGTGCGCGCGGCGATGGAGATGCTGGACCCGACAATCGTCTGAATCAGCGTCGTGTCCGCCGTGAGACGCGAGAGGACCTCGCCGGTCCGCGTGATCTCGAAAAAGGACGGGCTCAGGCCCACCACATGGCTGTAGACGTCCCGGCGCAGATCCGCGACCACCCGCTCACCGAGCCAGGTGACGAAATAGAAACGGGCGGCCGAGGCCACGCCCATCACGGCGGCCACGGCCAGCATGAGGAGGAAGGCGGTGTCGATGGAGGCGGCATTTTCCTTAGAAAACCCCTGGTCGATCATGCGGCGCACGGCCAGGGGAATGCTTAAAGTCGCGCCAGCGGCGAGCACAAGGAAAAGACCGGCCCCCGTCAGCACGCCCGGATAGCGCAGGATATAGGGCAGGAGCGTTCGCAAAGGGCGCAGGTCCCGCGCGCCGGGGCGCCTTTCGGCCTCCTCGGCCCGTTTCGCGTCGAAATAGTCGCTGCGATCCCCGTCGACCTGGGTACCCGCCCCGGCCAGGCGCTGTGCCCGCACATCCGTCATTGCCGATGGTGCTCCTTCTTGCGATGACTGCTGGCGGAGCCGCTCCGGTCCTCGATCGGGAATGGGAGGCGGACTGGCCGGAAGAGCCGCTTGAAACGCTCTCGCCCAGGCAGTAGTGATTGTCGCTCATTGAGGAAATGGCCTGCCTGCTCGAGTGAGGCAAGCGGCATCATGCGGCGGTAAAACGGTCCTGAACACAGTGTTTGGACCTGTGCCCAGGATGCATGTCGCCCTTTCCCACGGTTTCACGCCACGATTGGAAGGATGGATGTCCGCCGGGCCGGGCACCGCGAGGGTTTATTGCAATGAAAAAGGACACCCACCCCGATTACCACATGATCACGGTGGTCATGACCGACGGGACGACATTCCAGACCCGCTCCACCTACGGATCAGCGGGCGACAGCCTGCAGCTCGATATTGATCCCACATCCCACCCGGCCTGGACCGGCGGCCAGCAAACGCTGCTCGACCGCGGTGGACGGGTCAGCCGCTTCAAGGACAAGTTCAAAGGCTTCGTCAAATAAGACGCTCGCCCCGAAACGCTGTCAGCGGGCTGGAGGCGCGGTGGGACAGCCCTCGCGCTCCATGGTCCACATCAGATTACTGACCATCCAGCGGCCGTCGATCTTCAACAGGTCGATGGCATCGACCCAGCAATGGGAAAACGTGTCGCCGATCCAGAAGTCATAGTCGCCCCACACAACGGCGATGGCGCCCCGGATCAGGACCGTAGGCTCCGCCGTGAACCGCTCGCGATAGGGCTCGGGGCCGGGCTTGAGTCGCGCCGCCATATCGGCCGCGACCATGCGGTCGATCCGAAAGCCCCCGGCCGGATCCGGCTGCGTCCGGGCAATCGTGGCATCTTTCAGGACCAGACTGTTCCAAAGAGCCGGATCCTGGGTGTTGATGGCCTCGAACAGCCGCTCCGCCACGGACAGGACGGCCGCCCGATCCCCATCGCTGGAGGCGGCCCGCGCGGGCGCGGATGCCACGAGCATGCTCAAAACGAACGCAGCGACCAGCGCCAACCCTATTCGAGTCCGATCCGTGCCGTTCCAAACCGCTGTCATGGGCGCCTCCTCAGATCCATAAGTGTGAGGCATGAAGCTTACCGTGGTTGGCACGGATCAGGAATTCACGGCTCTGAGGCTGGTGCCCGGTCAATTCACTTGTCGTGCTCCACGATTTCCTCGTGGTAGTCATCCTCGCCGTTGATCTTCCACACATCCACATCCGACTGGCCGAGGACGTTGCGCACGGCGTAGACGCCCGTGAGCATGGAGTGGTCCTGGTTGTTGTAGCGGTGCAGGCCGTTGCGTCCGACAGTCTGGAGGTTTTCGAACGTCTCGAGATAATCCTTGAGCGTATCAAGAGCGTCCCGGTAGTCCGCATCATAGACCGGATAGGCGTAGGGAATGCGATAGACCACGCCGTCGGTGACATCCTTCTTGGACGCAAGGCCTATGGTTTCAAGCTCATTGGAGGCCAGTTCGATAAGCTCAGCGTCCGTCTTGGTCCAAAGCTCATCACCCTGATTGCAGAAATATTCGAGGCCTAGGCTCGACGTCTTCTGGTCGGGGACCATATGCGGGCTCCAGTTCTTGAAGTTCTGGATGCGCCCCACCTGCACCGCGCTGTCATGAATGTAGATCCAGTTGTCCGGGAACAGATCGTCCTTGTCCAAGATCAGGCAGACGGTCAGGAAATCGCGATACCGCAGCGTGTCCGCCGCCTTCATGATCTCGGCGGGTGGTTGCGGGCTCAGCATGCGGATCAATGTGGTAACCGGTGTGCTCGAATAGAGCTGATCCACGGGCACGGTGTCCTGCTGACCATCCCGGGTGACGGCGACGGCCGTGACGCGGCCGCCTTCATGCTCGATGCGATCGACGCTCGTGTTCAGGTGCACACGTCCGCCCTTGGCTTCCACATGGTCGGAAAAGGCGCGCCACATCATGCCCGGGCCCTGGCGCGGATAGTGGAACTGTTCGATCAGCGACTTGGCCTTTCCGGCGCCCTTCTTCACCATGTTGAGGGCGACCGTGCGCAGGGACAGGTTCTTGATGCGCTGAGCCGCCCATTCGGCGCGGAGTTCATCGCAGCCCATGCCCCAGACCTTTTCCGTATAGGTCTTGAAAAAGATCTGGAAAAGACGCCGGCCGAAGGCATTCGTGACCCAATGTTCGAAGGTCTCGACCTTGCGGTGCGGGAACATCTGCCAGCGGACATAGCTCGCGACCACGTCCACGCTCTTGACGAGGCCAAATCCGCGAAACGCATTCATCATTTGCGGCGGGTAGGAATAGAATTTCGACTCGTAATAGATCCGAGACAGGCGCGGGCGCAGGAGAAAAGCCTCGCCGAGAACCTCGCGCCACATCCGGTTCACCTCCTTGGACTTGGTGAAGAACCGGTGGCCGCCCATGTCGAAGTGATACCCTTTGTAGCACTGGGTCCGGGAAATCCCGCCGACAATGTCGTCCTGCTCAAAGACAATCGGTTGTATATCGTTTCGCGCCAACTCGTATGCTGCGGACAAGCCCGCCGGTCCGGCGCCGATGACAATGGTCTGGCCCGGCTCGTGTTCGCTCAAAGACATGTCTGTCGTCCACCCCTCATGTCGACGGAACAGCCCGCTGTCCCGCGCTCACCCTTCCTCCGACAGCCCCAACGCCGATGATTGGTTCACCAGCGTCGTATCCTCGGGGGATCCACAACCCGGTTCGCTCCGCCAGCGAACGCCCGGCCATATGTAAGATAGTGCATGGCAGCACAAAGGGTCTGTGGGCAAGCGTGCCGCGCTCTAAAAAATCTGTCACCCGGGTCGCCTTCGTCCCGTCTGCGAGTGCAAAAGCGGGCTATGCAGCAGTCATACGCTCAATCTGCGATGGCCCCCTATTTCAAGACAGTGCCTATCGATTGAGCGGCGGGGGGGCTTGATTGCCAGTGGCCGATCAGCCGGTATGCCCTGGCTGGGTTTTTGATTTCGGGTCAGTGTTTTTTCCGGAAACCGTCTGGGTTTGGGGCGTGTATGAACCGGGAGGCCTGTGCCGGATCGCGATGTCAGCGGGCCGAAATCGACTGGTAAAACCTTACAGTCCCGCAAGGTCACTCCCGTTGTGCGTCGTGTGAGGGTCCTGTGCTGAAGCATCGCAATGGGCTGTCCTCGTGACCGGCGGCGCTGGCACTATCGGACGCCACATCGTCCTGTCGCCGATGGATCGCGGCGGCTTGCCCGTCATGCTTGATCATTGAATTGATCGCCTCCTGAGCGATCCGTCAATTGGCATAAAATATTCCGCATGCAGCTTTTGTCAGAAGGGGCTGCCCTCGAAAAGCATGGGCTTGCAGTACCGGTCGCGCGCTGTGAGGCGACTGCACAGCGCGGCGGCTGCCGCGCGGCTCGCGAGGGGACCAAGGATCAGGCGATTGAGCGGCCTTTTCTTCGATCGGGCGCGCAGGGTCAGAAGACGGGGCGTCAGACCCGCCAGGGCATCACCAAAATCCCTCCGCATAAGGACAAGGTCCCGGCGCGCGGAATCCTTTAGGCCATACGTGCCCAGATGGACCCCCCACGGCGCCGTATCCGTCACGAGGGAAGACGGCTGCGCCGGTGCTGCGGCGCCCGCATCCGGGCTCCAGACATCCTCGATGGGAATGTCCTCCACCGGCACGGGGTCTGTGCGGCGGTCCGGTCCGGACATGTCCGGCACACCCATGGCCGGCACGCCCATGGCCGATGCAGGGGCCCGGGGACGGGACGCGGGCGGCGGAGTGGGCGGGCCCGCAGCGTCCGGGGGCGCGTCGGTCCGTTGCAGGACAATGTCCGGGAGGGGAGCCGGAAGAGCCGGAGGCGGCGTGGGAGATGGCGCCTCGCGCTTCAAGGAACCATTGGGCTGACCGATCTCAAGGGTCTCGCCTTCCAGTGACGGGTCCACGGGATCGGCGCCGCCTGTCGGCGCAGATGCAGCGGTGAGACTGTCCCTTTGTTGCGGCCCGGCGGTGAGGTCCTGGTCGCTCAGGCCAAGCGGCTCCGCCGGCAGATCGCCCAGGATCGCGAGCAGTTTCCGGATGTCCTCCTCGATGATCAGCAGCCGTTGCAGGCTGGGGTAAATCTGATCGAACTGAGACTGGATGACCGCCACATCCCGTTCGGGCCCCTCGAGCCCCAAATCCGCCGCGACCCTCTGGGCATCATCCTTGATTTGTTTCAAGGATTTGACGGGGTTCTGATCAATGTTCTCGAAGGGGTCGCCCTTTGCGTTCTCCGCCGTGGCGGTTCCGGCCTGCGTCGTCGGTCCGCCGCCGGCACAGGATCCGACAACCGCACCGGCCATCAGGACAAGGACCGTGCGGCACAGCCGGCTCCAGCTCCTGATGCGGTGAGGCGCCATCATCGTTTGGATCGTCCATCGGTCATGTCCCGCAGGGCCGGGCCGTCCACCCCGCCACTGCGATGCGCCGATCCCCAAATCGTTGACCGCCCCCGCCCCCTCCACCATCAGGGGCGGGCGCGATTCAGTCATCCTTAAGGAAAGCTTGGCATGGGTTGACGGGGTGTTAAGCACCCTTGCGGGCCCGGTCCGGCCGGGCGGAACCGGTGCGGGAGGAGCCCGATGCAGACGGGGTGTCGGTCCGCCACTCGCCGCGCGACGGCGTGGTGTTGGGGCAGGCGGTCATGCGCCGCCGCCCTCGGCATGCTGCTGTCGGCCTATGCGGGCTTTGCCCAGGGTCAAAGCGATGACCTGGAGGGGCGCTCCCTCGACGATCTTCCCGTCCTCACTTTGCCTGGGTCACAAGGCGCTGGGCCCGGCGAGGCGCCAGGGTCCGGGCGGTCGCCCAATGGATCCGCAGCCCCTGATGGTGACACAGGTGCGCTGGGTCAGCCCCTCACCCCGCGTGAGCGCCTGAGACAGACATTCCTGGAGCGCATGAAGGGCCATTACGGGCCGGCGATTTCGGGGCGGGCGGCCCAGGGGCTGATCCCGGACGGTGAAGTCCTGTTTTTGGATCTGGAGTTGAAGCGTCTGCTGCTCGCCACGGGTCTTCTCGGCGTCAAGGCCGGGCGAAGCGTGTTGTTCAACCTTACGGAATTCGTCGAAGCGGTCGATTTCGCCATTGAGGTCGACGAGACGAAAGGCCTGGCCAGGGGCTGGTTCCGCACGCCCAACGCCCGCTTTTCCCTCGATTTCGAAGCCCGCAGGGCCGTCGTCCGTGGGCAGACTGTATCCTGGCCGGTGGGGCAGGTGCTCCTCGGCGCGGACGGCATGCTCGTCCATGCGGACTTGCTGGAGGCCTGGTTCGGACTGGAGATCAATGTCGATCTCTTGCGCCAGAAGGCCCGGCTGAGTTCCGTCTCCCGGCTGCCCATCGAGGACCATCTGACCCGGGTCCGGCGTTTCGAGCGTTTGTCCGATGCCACGGGGTCCACAGCGCCCCTGCCGCCCGTCGATGCTCCCCCCTCTGCCGTTGCCCCGCCCAATCTCGATGTGCAGGCGGTCGGTGGCTATCGGCAGGCTGCCGGCGGCGCAGGGGCTTTCGGCCGCGCTTCCATCCAGGGCGGCGGCGACCTGCTCTATGCCTCCAGCACCGTCTTTGTGGCCGGAAATAACCAGGACGGCCTGACCAATGCGCGCCTGCGCCTGGAGCGGGATGACCTGCGCGTCGTCGCGCCGCGCCAACCGCTCTCGGGGATTGCCGTGGGGGATGTCCGCACAGCACGCCTCCCTGTGCTCGGCGGGAATGTGGAGGAGCGGGGTGTCGTCATCACCAATCTGTCCGGCGAGCAGGGCGCCGCCATCGGCGTTACGGAGATCATCGGCGACGTGACGGTCGGCTGGGATGTGGAGCTTTATCGCAACGCGATTCTGATCGGCTTTGAAGGCCAGAACCCCGATGGCCGGTACGAATTTCGCGAAGTGCAATTGTTCCCGGGGCAGAACGTCTTTCGTCTCGTCTTTTACGGGCCCCAGGGCCAGGTGGAGGAGGAAACGCGGGTGATCCCCCTGTCCTCGGGCGCCGGCGTGGGCGGGCTGCCCGCCTTCACCGCGTCGTTCACCCAGCAGGGCCGGACTCTGATCGACCTGTCCCAGACCGCACCGGCGCCGGAAACGGGGCGCCTCCGGGCGGCCATCGACCTCAGCGTGCCCCTGCCGGCCGCCGGTTTTGTCCAGCTTGGTTATTTGAGCCTGCGGAATGAAGCGGAGCGCCAGCATTACCTTGTTGCCCGCGGGACGCGCTTCCTGGGCCCCGTGTTGCTCGATGCGTCGGCCGGGCTGAGCGATGACCTGGGGTCATCCGTTGAGATGCTGGTTGGCGGCTCGGTCAAAGGACAACAGATCCGGGGCACGGTGGGCCTGCTCCAGGATTTCTCGCCGCCCGCCCGAACCGAAACGCTGGATCGCATCGATCTGGGCCTGTCGATGAACGGTCAATTGCCAGTGCTCGTGCGCCAGGGGCTCAATTACGCGCTTCAGTCTGATTGGCAGGCCGCCCCGAATGCCCGCCGCCTGGCCAACACCATCAGCTTGGGAAGCCAGATCGGCCGCTTCGGCTGGGGTGCGGATGTGCAGCACCTGCGCCTTGACGATCTGGACCAGGACCAAAGGCGGACGACTTGGGGCGGGGCGGCCCAAGGCAATGTCCTGTTCGGGCGCAGTGTGCTGCGGGGGACGGCCGATTTCGTCCTGTCGCCGGATATCCGCCCCATCACGGCCAATGCGACGCTGGCCCTGCGGGAGTGGGACAATGTAACGGCGTCGGTCCAGGTTGCCCGGAATTTCGCGGCCGATGTGACATCCGTTGATGCCCGGGCCGACTGGCGGCTGGGCCGCGGCTTTTTCGGACCGCGGGTGGCCTATGACACCTCGGACAATTTGGAGATCAGCCTGCAATCCCGGCTGTCCCTTGGCCTCAGCACCGATGAACTCGTCCTCTCGAACACGCCTCTCGCGGGGCGGGGCATGGTCCAGGCCAATGTCTTCGTGGACCTCAATCGGGATGGGATCGCCAATGAAGGCGAGATTCGCCTGGCCGATGTGACGGTCGAAGCGGTGCGCGAGCGCCGGACCGCGGCAACCGACAAAGGGGGGCGGGCGGTGTTGATCGGTCTGCCGGCCGGGCGGCGGATCGACATTCGCATCGCCGATAAGACGTTGGCGGAGAGTTTTCTGAAACCGGCCGTTCCCGGCTATTCCGTGCGCCTTCGCCGCGGTCAGACCGTGACCGTGGATCTGCCCGTGGTCCAGACCGGTGAGATCGAAGGTCAGGTGTTCCAGAAGGAACCCGAAGGCATCCGCCCGGTTCAGCGAACCACGATCGTCCGCCTGCTGTCCGATACCGGCCGGGTCCTGGACGCTGAACCGGTGGCGCTGGACGGGTTTTTCGTCATGTCGGATGTGGCGCCGGGCGATTATGTGCTGTCCGTGGACCCGGTTTCCGGACCGTTCGCCGGCGCATGGCAACGGGTAACCGTCGCGCCCGAACGGGTGACGGTGGTGGACGACGTCCAATTGGAGGCGGCACGGACGCTCGCGCCGGGCCAGCCGGCTTTGTCCGTGGACCTCGGATCCTTCCGGTCCGAATTCGGCGCCTGGGCCCAGTGGCGCCTGTTGCGCGCTGCCTTTCCCGAGGAGACCCGCCATCTGCGCCGGGTGCGCGCGGGGTCGGCGGGGCGAATTTCCCTGACCCTTGCCAGTCTCGGCGGCGCGGGGCGCCTTTTGTCGCTGTGTGCACGCCTGAAGGACCGTGCCGGCGCCTGTGAGCCCCGATTGCTGACTCTTTGATGGCGCTGATCCTCTCGGGATCCCGTGCGGTCAAACGGTCACAGGTTGTCCCGCCGCATGCGCCAGCACGGCACCAAAATGCATCGGGACACACACATCAGGACAAAAGAAGCCGCTTTCCGGTTTGTGGATGCGAAAAGCGGCTTCAAACAGTCTCGCAGAGGCGTTTTGCGCCGCGGGCATCAGTTGCCGCGGACGATCGTGCACACCTTGGAGTAGAACGGGCCGATGGAGTAGATGTCCATGTCCACGCTGGTGACCTGGGTGATGCCACCGTTCCGCTTGGCAGCGTCGATGCTGCTGTCGCCCTGAGCGATGAGGGAAATGATTTTCTCGCCGCAGGCTTCGCCGCGCTTGGAGGCCACGGAGGCATCCGTGACAAGCCGGGCTTCCTGGGTGTCCTGGATGAAGGAGAAGCCCAGATTGGACGGAACGGAGGAGCAACCGCCCAGGGCGATGGCACCGGCCAGTGCGACAAGGATAGACTTTTTCATGACAGTCCCCTGTGTTGGGAGAAAGGTGAGCCGCGATGCGAATTGCGCCGGGCAAAGAAGGAAGGCGTGAGCCGGTATGACTACCGTTGCCTGAACCTTCGTTAGTACAGGGCGTTGGCGCGATCAAGCAAGAACGACACGTCTTCCCGACAGGGAGCAAAGCCCCGGTATTGCGCCACTTTTATCCCGGTCATCCGCATGGAATTGTTCCGGGACGGGACAAGTCGCGCCCACGCCTCGTCTTTTTCCGTTTGTTGTGGCCCGTCAGTGATTCGTTTTCCCGCGTCTGGCCCCTGGCCCCTGGCCCCTGGCCGCCGGTCGCTCGCCTCAACGCGTCCTCTCTTCTGAACGCATTCTCTCGCCTGAAATCGTGATGACCGAACGCGGACCCGTGATTTGGGTCGTGTCCCAGCGACCGTCATGTTCAGACCATGCCCTTAGGCCATGCCGCCAAGGCGCCTTGGGCATGCCGATCCAGGCCAATGGGAGGACCCTCCATGACCCGTTTCTACGAACCGCACTATCCCTTCCTCCGATCCTGGCCCATGCTTGCGGGCCTTTTGTTCCTTGGTCTTTCTGCGTTCCCCGCCCGTGCGGCCGGGCCCCAAGTGGTCATCGAGCTGTTCACGTCGCAGAGTTGCTCGTCCTGTCCGCCTGCGGAACGTCTGCTGGCGCAGATTCAGGAGCGCGGCGATGCGTTGGGCGTCGAATGGCATGTGGACTACTGGGACGATTTGGTGGCGGGGCGGCGTGGGCGCTGGCGCGATCCCTATTCCGCCCCGGCCTTTACCCGCCGCCAGCGGGATTACAATCAGAGATTGCGGGGCACGCGGGCAGTTTATACACCCCAGATGATCGTTGCAGGTCGCGCCGAATTGCCCGGCTTCCGCGAAACGCGCGTCAAAAAACACATCCGCGAGAGTGCAAAAGGCCTTGGGGCCTTCTCCGGCGCGGTCACCCGCCTTGAGACGGGCGCTCTGCGCTTGAGCCTCGACGGACCGCCGGGCCTCGACGCCATTTTGTGGCGCGTGGATGTGATCGCGGCGGCTCAAACCGACGTGGCCCGTGGGGAGAACCAGGGCAAAACCCTCGTTAACCACAACATTGCCCGGGCACTGACCCAACTTGGGGCCTGGACGGGCGGGCCCATCAGCCTGGATCTGCCGGCTGTCGGCGCGGGCGGCGAGGCAGGTACGGGCTGCGTGATCCTGGCCCAGGATGCCGATTTGGGGCCCGTCCTGTTCGGGCTGGCCTGTCCGGAGGCGGGCTGACCTTCCCTTTTAGCGATTATCCCAAAGGCGCGATGCATCTATGGCGGGATCGCGCCCCGATCATGCCGGCGGGCATGGTCAACGCCCCCGCTCCGGGATATTTCATGGTTAAGCGAACGCCATGAACGGCGCCCCGAGGGAGGGCCGCCGGACGACCGGAGGCGGGGGCAGAAGGGGAGCGGGCCGATGAGCATGTTGATTCAGTTTGCGAAAGCGCTCGTCTTCGCGTGCGAACGGCATTCGGAGCACCGGCGCAAAGGCGCCGCCCAGGAACCTTACGTCAATCACCTGGCCGAGGTTGCCCTGATGGCGGCGGAGGTCACCGGCGGCCGCGATCCCAGCCTCGTCATCGCGGCGCTCCTCCACGATACGCTTGAGGACACGGCGACGACTTATGCCGAACTGGCCGGCCAGTTAGGCGAGGACGTGGGCGCCTTGGTGCAGGAAGTCACCGACGACAAGAGCCTGGCCTGGGCCGATCGCAAGCGGCTTCAGGTGGAACGGGCGCCCTTCAAGTCCCATCGGGCGAAAGTGATCAAGCTGGCCGACAAGGTCAGTAATCTGCGTTCGATCGCGCAAAGCCCGCCCCAGGATTGGGGCCCCGACAAGCGCGCGGCCTATGTGGACTGGGCCGAGCAGGTGGCCGGCGGACTGACCGGCGGCAACAGTGTGCTCGAGGCGGAGTTCGCCCGGGCCGCTGCCGCCGCCCGGGCGGCGATCGAAGCCGACCGGCAAAGGGGCCGCTGAGCGGTCAATCGAAGATCCGGCCGGGATTGAGGATGCCTTGGGGATCCAAGGCCTGCTTCAGGCGCCGCATGACCTCGATCTCTTCCCGTGTCCGGCTGAGACCCAGATAGGCCTTCTTTTCCATGCCGATGCCGTGTTCGGCCGAGATGCTGCCGCGCCGGCCCTCGAGAGCGCCGTAGACAATATCCTCAACGGCATGGCGGGTGTCCCCGTCCGTGCTGCCCACCCCGACGACCACATGGATGTTGCCGTCGCCCAGATGTCCGAACACCACCTGCCGGGCTTCGGCCCAGCGCGCCGTCAGGGCGGACCGGATGGCGTCCACATAGCCCTCGATTTCCGTAATGGGCATGCTGACATCGAAGGTAAAGATGCGGCCCATTTGGAGCACCTGGCCCACATCGTCCCGCATGGCCCAGATGGCGCTGCGTTCCGCCTCGCTTTTGGCGATTACCGCATCGCTGACGAGGCCGTCCTCGATGCAGCCTGCGAGCAGCGCTTCGAAGCGCTCCTGGTCCGCATCCTGGGCCCCGCCCATGGCCTCGACGATGATGTAGTAGGGAAAGCTCTGCCCCAGGATCGGTTTCGACGCCGCCGGCGGGGTGGACACCAGACGGTAGAAGTCGTTCCACATCACCTCAAAGGCGCTCAGCATACCGCCAAGGCCACTGTCCACCCGCTTCAGCAGCGCCTGGACCTGGGCCAGGCTCTCGGCGGCGAGCAGGGCCGTCGCCACGGAGCGAGGCCGCTCGCGCAGCCGCAGCACCGCCCGGGTCACGACGCCCAGGGTCCCTTCCGTGCCGATGAAAAGCTGCTTCAAGTCGTAGCCAGCATTGTTTTTCAGGACACGGTTCAGGCTGGACAGAACCGTACCGTCCGCAAGCACGGCCTCAAGGCCCAGGACCATGTCTCGCATCATCCCGAAACGGATGACCCGGTTGCCGCCGGCATTCGTGGAAATCGTGCCGCCGATCGTGGCGCTGCCCCGGGAGCCGAGATCAAGGGGCAGGAACAGACCTTCCGCCTCGACCGTGTCTTGAACGGTCTGGACGGGTGTGCCCGCCTGGACGACGGCGACGCGGTTCACCGGATCCAGATCCTCGATCCGGTTCATGAGTTCGAGGGAGAGGTGGATCTCGACCTCGCTGGCAATGCCGCCCTGCACAAGGCCCGTTGCGCCGCCCAAGGGCACGATGGGCTGGCCGCGCTGGTGGGCGAGGCGCAGCACGGCGGCGACGTCTTCGGTGGAGCGTGGGCGGACGATGGCCATGGCTCGATTCGGTGTGGCAAGGCCCCAGCCGGCGGCGCGGGCGGTGACATCTTCACCGGTGAGCAGGCCCCCGGCGGGCAGGAGCGCGCGGAGCGCGTCGATCATCTCGGCCATGGTCATATCCTCCCCAAGTGTTTTGGACGCCCAAGCGTCTTTCATGAATGTCCGACATGCGAAGCCGGTTTGTCTGGGAGCGGCTTTGCCGTCGGGTGCCGTGCATACCACCGCGTAGAAACGCGCTTTAAGTGGTTTCCTTCTCGAAACTGCCGCACAGACGCAGTATGAACACGCAAGGCGCAGGGCGCAGGCCGCGCTGATGCGCCTTTTGGGGATGGTAAGGCGATCACGGATCACGTGATACGGGGTTCTTGCGAGAGGGAAGATATCAATGAGTGAAGGAAAAGGCCTGCGCGCCTTTGGGATCCGCTTGTCCGCACTCGGCGCCGCGGTCTTGTCGCTGTTGGGGACGGAGCCGGCCCGGGCCGGGGACGACACCCTGCGGATCGCAACCTGGAATATCGCCAATCTGCATCACATGGCCGGCGAATCCGTTCCCGGACGCGATGTCGTGCGCAGCAAGGAAGATTACGTCTGGCTGCGCCACTACGCCTACAAGCTCGGCGCCGACATTGTCGCGCTGCAGGAGATCAACAGCCGGGCCGCAGCCCATCGGATTTTCGGGCGTGGCGGCTGGACCGTGCATATTTCCGGGCGCAAGGCCCTCGACATGGCGGATTACGACCTGACCGGCAAATGGTCGGAAGGGTCGATCTACACCGGTTTTGCCGTCCGGAAGAATGTGAATGTGGTGGGCGTGCGGGATGTGCGTTCCTTGGAGGTGGATCACCTGGACCCGCGGACCGGCCTCACCCGGAAGACGCGCTGGGCCATGGAACTCGAGGTGGAGAAGGGTGGCCAGCGGCTGGTCCTGCTCGCCGTCCATTTGAAGTCCGGCTGCTTCACCGGCACGCTTAAATCCGACACCGAGGGCTATGACCGCTTCGTGAACGAGCGGGATGCGGACTGCACGACGGCCGCGCGCCAAGTGGGGCCGTTGCGGGCCTGGATCGAGACCAAGCTGGACGACCAGGTCCCCTTTGTGATCCTAGGGGACTTCAACCGCGCCTTCGATATCAAAGGCGAGGACGACCACCTCTGGCAGGGCCTGACGGACGGTCTGCCGCGCGGGGCCACGCTGACCCGCTTCCCCAACGGACAGGACGCGACCTGCTGGAAAAACGCCCCGCCGGCCCCCTATCACCGGTTTCCCATTGACCATCTGCTGTTCAGCCCGGGGGCCGCGCGCCTCGCCAAGCCGGACACTTTCGGCTGGCTGACCTTCGATGCGAGCCTTGCGACCAAGTATGGCCGGATTTCCGACCATTGCCCGGCCCATATCGACCTGGACTGGTCCGGCGCTCCGGCCGCCGGTGGCGCCATGCCTGACTCTGCCCAGGAGGCGGCAGCGCCGCTCGCCGGCGCCGCGGCCCGTCTCGTGCGGGTCGATGTGGGGGAAGCCCTTGCGGTCGGGCTGGCGCCGCTCAATCTCACCGGTCCTCGCTGAGGGCCGTTCTTCCAGGCTTAAGGGTCACGCGGCCGGGAGTGTCCGTCTCCCGGCCTTTTTTTGTTTTTAGACGACGTCCATCGGCGTTTTCACGAGCGTGAGATCAAGTCGATCAGCCTTAGGAGTGTCTTGCGCAGGTCCGGATTGGCGATGCGCTGGAAGGCCCGGTTGAGTTCAACGAATTCCCGCGCCCCGAACCGGGGGGAGGTCGCCTTGAAAGCCGCGATCAGCTCGTCGGAGTTGTCCCGGTCGACGGTGCTATCGGCGAGACCTTCAAAGAAAAAGTCGACGGGAACGTTCAAAAGAGCGGCCAGTTCATAAAGTCTTGAAGCGCCAATCCTGTTGGCGCCTTTCTCATATTTTTGAACCTGTTGGAAAGTCAGACCAAGCTGCCGGGCCAGATCTTGCTGGCTGATACCCAAGCTCAGCCGTCGGATTCGCACCCGATTTCCAACATGGGCGTCGACGGTCCCAGTGGGGTGAACAGACAAATCGCCCCCCTTCATGAGAAAAAGACTGTTGCGCGAAAAACATGGCCAAAACGCTTTTTTGCGACCCTAAAGTGATGGGGTGATCCTTGCAATCTTAAGTTTGCACTCAATGGGAGACCATTGGGCATTCAAGAAAAAGACCTCGGATACAGGCTTGTTACTGCAATGTGGTTCAGGTTTCGTTTTGGTTGTTTTCACGCGCACACAACCCACGGCCCGGTCAGACGCGGACATTTGAACAACCGCCGGGCGGCCTTGCCGATGCATCGCGGCGGGCCGGCAGGCGCGGATTTCACGGGGGCTGCGGCCATCACCACTCGACGGACCGCCTTTGGCAGTTTACACCCATGATCCGTTTTGCAGGTGAGCGCCGGGCCGCCTTCGTGGTCCGGACTGCATCCTGCTGCGCTGTATTTCGTCCGGCCCGACGCCCGCGCCGCCGTTGGCGGGGCCGGCCATCACTGTATGGCGCCCGTGAGACCCTCGGCGCCCCAAAAACGCATGGCCATGGCATCCGCATGACGCTGTCATCCGCATGACCAGGGCATCCGTTCAAACCCAACACGTGCAAACCGGATACAGGGCAAACTCCATGACCGACCAGACCACCGCCGACAACCAGGCGATCCTTTACAATCAAGTCGAGCCGCTGACTCCGACGCTCCACGGCTCCCTCGGCCTGGTGCGGGTCGAGACGCCGCTGCTGTTCGCCCGGGACGCCCATGCCGTGCCGCTGAACACCATCGAGTTCAATTTCGCGCTGAAGAGCTATCCCATCGTCTTCGCCGGCACCGACACGCCCATGCCCGTGGCCGTGCTGGGAATGCAGGAAAAGGAAAACCTGTTCGTCGATGCAGACGGCAAGTGGCTCGAAGCCGCCTATGTGCCGGCCTATATCCGCCGGTATCCCTTCATTTTC
The DNA here is from genome assembly GCA_050331455.1 of Alphaproteobacteria bacterium. Taxonomy (GTDB): domain Bacteria; phylum Pseudomonadota; class Alphaproteobacteria; order JAJFIK01; family JAJFIK01; genus CAYUYV01. The sequence goes on along the minus strand of JBHJGV010000059.1, from coordinate 29,223 downwards.
GGGCAGAACCAGGAAGGCTCGCAGCTCACCTTGTGCATTGACCGGTCCTCGAAGCTGGTCGGCGAAAATGCCGAATTTCCCTTCTTCAACGGCCAGGATCTGACCGAGACCAGCCAGAAGGCCATGGAATTCTGCAAGACCTTCCACCAGCAGCATATCGCGACGCAGAAATTCGGCGTGATCGTTAAGGAAATGGACCTGTTCACCAGCCAGCAGGTCACCATGAAATCCGCCGAAGGCAAGACCCATGTGGTGGGCAGCTACATGGCCGTCGACGAAAAGAAGTTCAATGATCTGAAGGACGAAGCCTTCATGATCCTGAAAAAGGCCGGCGCGCTTCCGTTCATTTACATGCATCTGAGTTCGCTCTCAAACTGGCAGACCCTGTCTTTCCGCCGCCAGCAGATCCTCGGCGCCCCCTTCCCGCCGAACGCGCCGGAAGTCCCCGCAGACCAGGCTGCCAAGGCCGCTCCCGCGCCCGGGACGGCAAGCGTCCAGTAAGTCGGTCTCTTGCACTCCCGGTACGGATGAAAAAGACGGGTCCGCGGCACCATGGGGTCGCGGGCCCGTTTTGCTGTCCGGGAAATTGGACTACCCTCAAGACGAAGCTGGGTTGGGTCTATCAAGGCCCTGCGCGCCCGGCCCGCACCACGACCCGCTTCGCCCCATCCGGGGAGGGCGCCCAACGGATGGAGGTTCACTGCCAATGCTGCGATTTTTGTCCCAGTTCATTGCCAGCCTGCTGGCCTTTCTGGTTGTTCTTTTCGTCATTATTCCCGGACTTGTGGTTTGGCTGGTCGCATCGGAGATCAAGCCCCTGCCCGACACCATGGTCCTGACCCTGGACCTGCGGCGGCCCATCCCCGACAAATCGGATCTTTCGCTTTTCGGCCGGTCGGGCCCGGACGCGACATCGGTCGTCGGCATTGTGCGCGCTCTGGAGCAAGCGGAGCGGGACCCGCGGGTGAGGGGGGTGTATCTGCAAATCGGCGATTCCGGACTGTCCCTCGCCGCCGCCCAGGAACTGCGCGAAGCGCTCGGCCATTTCAAGGACGCCGGCAAGTCGGTCTTCGCCCACACCCAGTCGCTGTTCTCCGCGGGCCTTGGGGCTTACAGCCTTGCCGCCGCTGCGGACAATTTCTCGCTCCAGCCGGGCGGTATTCTGTTCACGTCCGGACTGTCCACCAACACCCTGTTCTTCAAATCCGCTTTCGAACGGATCGGCGTCCAGCCTTCTTTTCGGGGGTATGGGGAATATAAGAGCGGTATCAATCCGTATCTGGAGGATGATTATCCGGACACGATGCGTGAGGCGCGCACGGCCCTTTTGACGTCGACCTACGAACAGGCCGTCACCGATCTGGCGGATATGCGCGGGATTGCCGCCAGTGAGTTGAAGGACCTGTTTTCCGACGCACCGGTTCTCGCCGACCGGGCCCTGTCCCTCAACCTGGTGGATGCGGTCCGGCACGAGGCCGAGGCTCGCCAGGAGGCGCGCAAGGCCGGCGGGGCCGATGCGCGCCTGGTCACCATGAAGGCTTATCTTCGCGACCCGTTCAACACCCGTGATCGTGAAGGCGCCACCACCGTGGCCCTCGTTCACGCGTCCGGTGCCATTGTCGAAGGCGGTGGCAATGACGGCGGCATTCCCGATGCGGACGAAGTCGGTGCGGATGTCTTCAGCCGGGCCATCGCCCGGGCGGTCTCCAGCCCGCGCATCAAGGCCCTCATTCTGCGGGTGGACAGCCCGGGGGGATCGCCCCTGGCCTCGGAGCAGATCCGCCACGCCCTCCTGGAAGCCCAGGCCGCGGGCAAGCCGGTCATCGTATCCATGGCCGGCGTGGCGGCCTCGGGCGGTTACTGGATTTCCATGTCCGCGGATCGCATCCTGGCCCATCCGGCGACGGTGACGGGATCCATCGGCGTCTATGGCGGCAAGTTCGCCATCGGCGAGACCTTGAACAAGCTCGGGATCACCTTTGGCGAACTGGCCAGCAATGACGGGGCGCTGCTGCTGTCGCCCAAGACTCCGTTCGATGACGATCAGTGGGCGCGTTTCGATCGTTATCTTCTGTCCGTCTATGACGACTTTATCGCGAAAGGCTCCGAGGGGCGGGATTTGTCGCCGGAGGTGTTCGAACAACACGCCCGTGGACGGGTGTGGTCCGGCGTCGATGCGTTGGAGCGTAACCTGATCGATCGCCATGGCGGGCTGCGCACGGCCATGGCCGAGGTGCGCGAGACGCTCAATCTCTCCGAAACGGCGCCGCTGGTGCTGCGGGACTATCCGGCCAAGCCGGGCCTTGCCGATCTGATCGCCGCCCTGATGAGTGCATCTGCGGGCGCCGTGCGGGCCGGGCAGGTTCTGGACGAGGTGATGACCCTGGTTCCGGCCGATGCGCGCCGCAAGGTCAGTGCCGTTCTGGGCTCGGACGATCCGGTGGTCTATGAGGAGACCGGACCGATCCGCTGAGTCGGTCTGCCGATCTCCGGCACCACCGTGTGCAGGCAAGACTCTTCGATGGCAAGGGGGTGTGGACTGCGGTTCGCGCCCCCTTTCGCGTCTTCAGCCGCCCGATGCTTCGTGTGCTCCTCACCGCCCGCTTTGTGCCCACGGCGAATCGTGTCGATGTGGCTCGGGGGATTGCGATGGCACCACGGGCTCAATCGGGGAGGATGCCGCCATGGCCGCAGCTCGCAAAGACAGGGCCCAGCCCGGGCCGATCCGTCTGGGGGAAGATGTCCCGCTCGCGGGATTTAGCCCATCGTCAGCGGACGGTTTGGGGTCAGCGGACGGTTTCGGCGATCCGATCAAGGCCGTATCCGACCTTATCGCCGTGGCCATCAGCGGTTGCGGGGCCGATGCCTATGTGCTCCATGCCTATTTCGAGGAGGCCTTGGCCTCTTTTGATCCGGTGACCGTCGCGCAGGTCCACGGCGCGATCCTGGATCGGCCTGAACCCGTGATTCGTCACCTTGCAGCCTATTGGTGCCTCGATCCCCGTCCGGCCGTGCGGAGCCGGGCCATTGATGCCTTGAATGCATGGTCAGCAGCCGGGATGCTCACAGAAGATGACGGTGCGCGCCTGGGCCTGTTGCGCGGCTGGCTCCCCGCCGATGACGCAGCGCGCCTGCCGGCCCGGAAGAAATACAAGGCCATCCGGACACGTCTTTTCGCCATCGAACGGGTCTTCGCCAGCCTGCCCGACGGTGCCGGCGCCCAGACGATCATGATCCCCGGCCGTCGCGGCCGGGATCCGGTCTTGCTGTGCATTTTGATCAAGGAAGGTCCCGGCGTCGCCGATGCCTATGAGGTGGCTTTCGAAACCCCGGCCGAACAGGTCGAAGCCCTTCGCTGGACCCATGATCAGTTGGAACTCTATCCGGTCAGTCTGGAGACGGTGCTCGATCTGATGGCCCGGGCGCTCGCCGACGGGCTGGAAAACGGCCAGAGCCCCTCCCATGGCTTGCTGGATGTCCTCGTGGCCCTGGGTCTCGATGCCTTTGCGCCGCAGCCGGCCACCGCCGCCGACCGGCTGGCCCATATTGACCGGGAGAACGCATTGGAGGCGCTGTCCAAGCAGAAGATTGGGCGGCTGATCAATGCCAGCGCACTGTGGCCGACCCTCTATGTCATGGTGATGTCGTGGGCGGAGGATATCCGGGAGATCCCCGAGGCGGGTCGCGCGGGACCGGGCGGGCCGGTGCCCCGGTCGGTGGTGGGCCGCTTTGTCGACGGGCGGCGCGAACGCTGGGCACGTCTTGCAGCGCAGAGTGCCGCGGTCCTCAAGGACGCCGCGGCGAGTGAGGACTTTTGCGGACCCTGGGACTGGCTGGAAATGGCGGCTGTGGGCCGGGCACTGCTTGAAAACCGGCCATTGCGCAAAATCCCGATCATGCAGAAGATTATTGACGAAACATTGGGCGAGGGGGATGAGGCGCCGTTGGCGGACGATCTGACGGCCTTGCTCGAAACGATCTCGGCACGGATGGGTTGATCGGGTATCGCCTGCACAAAATCGTCTCATTTCGAATGCTAAATTAAGGGCCCGTGGTCATTGTGAATGGCCACGGGTCTTTTTGTTTGCCAGAGGGTATGTGTGCCAGGGTTGTGGCGGCTAAGCGGGATGAGAGAAAGGAGCTTTCATGTGCGGGATTGCCGGTGAGATCCGAGCGGGAAACGGGCAGCCCGATGTGTCGGCTCTGCAACGGGCCGCGCAGGCCATGGCGCCCCGTGGCCCCGATGGGGCCGGCGTGTGGTCTTCCGGTCCGGTCGCCCTCGCGCATCGGCGCCTCAAGATCATCGACCTATCGGACAACGCCGCCCAGCCGATGACCGACCCACAATTGGGCCTGGCAGGGGTGTTCAATGGATGTATTTATAACTATCAGGAATTGCGGCGTGAGCTGACCGAACGCGGCTATCGCTTCTTCTCCACCGGCGACACCGAAGTGGTGCTCAAGGCCTTCCATGCCTGGGGACGCGATTGCGTGAACCGGTTTTACGGCATGTTCGCCTTCGCCATTTTTGACCGGGAGACCCGCCGCCTCACCCTGGGGCGGGACCGGTTCGGCATTAAACCTCTGTACACGGTTTCCGGTCCCGGCTTTTTCCGCTTTGCATCCACCCTTCCGGCGCTGCTGGCCGCGGGTGATGTGGACACGGCCATCGATCCGGTGGGCCTGAATTTCTACATGAATTTCCACGCCGTGGTGCCGGCGCCTTGGACCATTCTGCGCGGTGTGCGCAAGATCCCGCCGGCCACGCTGGTCGAGATCGAGGCCGACGGGACCCGCCGCGACACCCGGTACTGGACGGTGGATTATGGCACGCCGCCGGAGATGGCGGGGCTCAGCGAGACGGACTGGCAAGACCAGTTGCTTGACGTGCTGCGCCGGGCGGTCCGCCGGCGCCTCGTGGCGGATGTGCCCGTGGGCGTCCTGTTGTCCGGCGGCCTCGATTCCAGCCTGATCGTCGGTCTGCTTGCCGAGCAGGGACAGACGGGGCTCAACACGTTCTCGGTCGGGTTCGAAACCGTCGGCGGCGAGGTGGGCGACGAATTTCAGTACTCGGATATCATCGCCGATCACTATGCCACCCAACACCACAAGATTCATGTGGACAGTCGTTCGCTGCTGCTGCCGAATCTGGAGGACTGCGTGCGGGCCATGGCCGAACCGATGGTCAGCCACGATGCCATCGGTTTTTTCCTGTTGTCTCGGGAGGTGGCGCGCCATCTGAAGGTCGTCCAGTCGGGCCAGGGGGCCGACGAAATCTTCGCCGGCTATCACTGGTATCCGCCCATGATGGACAGTCTGGACGACGGCGCGGCCGACTATGCCGCCGTATTCCGGGATCGGGACCATGCGGAATATGTGCGCGCCATCGATCCGGCCCTGTTGGACGAGGATTACGCCCGGACCTATATCACCGGGCACTTCAGCGAACCGGGCGCTCAGACCGCCATCGACCGGGCTCTGCGGATCGACCAGCACGTGATGCTGGTCGACGATCCGGTCAAGCGGGTCGACAACATGACCATGGCCTGGAGCCTTGAGGCGCGCGTGCCCTTCCTCGATCACGAGGTCGTGGAACTGGCCGCCCGCATTCCGGCGCCGCTCAAGCTGGCCGATGGAGGCAAGGGCATCCTGAAGGCCGCCGGGCGCCGCATCATCCCCAACGACGTCGTTGACCGGCCGAAGGGATATTTCCCCGTACCGGCCCTGAAGCATCTGGAAGGGGACGTTCTGGACTTTGTGCGGGGTGTGCTGAACAATGATCGGGCACGCAGCCGGGGTGTCTTCAACGCCGATTATGTCGGGCTCTTGCTGCAAAATCCGAACGACCACATGACGCCCCTGCGGGGCTCCAAGCTCTGGCAGGTTGCCCTTTTGGAACTATGGTTGCAGGTCCATGACATATCGTGACGGACTGACCCCGGAAGGATCGGACCCCAACGCCCATCCACCGGCCATGAATGGCGCCGAAGGATCTGGTGAGGCGGCATCCCTGCCGGACCAGGCGGCTGCTTTATACATGGGCTGGGGTCGCCTGTTGTTCGGTCAGACCTTCGTCGAGGTCGGCGATCTCGTGGACTCGTTGCGCAAGGAAGCCGAAGACGAGCGGGACATCGCGATCTATGTGGACGATCCCCACATCGCCCTGGCATTGGCGCCCCAGGAGATCTTCCTCGATCCCTCCCATACCTACCGTCTTTATTTCAACTCGTTGGACAAAAGAGAAGAAGGCGCGCGCGCCTTTCCAGGCATCGCGATTCGGCCGGTAAACGGCCGGTCGGATGCCCAGGCCGTGAACCGCATCTATGCGGCCTGTCAGATGGTTATGGTGCCCACGGAGTTTCTGCTGCGCAATCGGGGATCCCGGCGATTGATCCACCTTGTGGCCCAGGATGAGGAAACCGGAGACATTCTCGGAACCGTCACCGGCGTCGATCACGTGCAGGCCTTCAACGATCCGGTCAACGGGTGCAGCTTGTGGTGCCTTGCGGTGGATCCCCAATGCCGGGTGCCGAAGGTCGGGGAAGCGCTGGTGCGCTATCTCATCGACCTGTATCGGCTGCGCGGGCGCGGCTTCATGGACCTGTCCGTCATGCACGACAATACGCCGGCCATTTCCCTGTACGAACAGATCGGCTTCGAGCGCATCCCGGCTTTCACCCTGAAGTACAAAAATCCAGTCAATGAGCGACTTTACATTGCGCCCCAGCCGGAAGCCCGGCTCAACCCCTATGCCCGGATTATCATCAACGAGGCGCGCCGGCGGGGCATTGCCGTCGAGATCGAAGACGAGGGTGCCAATCTCTTTCGTCTGAGTTTCGGTGGGCGCCATATTTCCTGCCGGGAGTCCTTGAGCGACCTGACCACCGCCGTCGCACTGCAACGGTGCGATGACAAGTCCCTGACCCACCGTCTGCTGGCCCGGGCGGGCCTGCGCGTCCCCGAGCAGTTGGAGGCGGGCGATGCCCAGGCGGAAGGGGCCTTCCTCGAACGGCATGAGCGGGTCGTCGTCAAGCCGGCCCAGGGCGAACAAGGCGCCGGGATCAGCGTCGATGTGCGCACCGAGGACGCCCTGTCTCGGGCGATCGATCTTGCGCGTGTGGTCTGCGACCGGGTGCTGCTGGAGGAATTCTGCGAAGGCGAGGACTTGCGCATCATTGTGATCGGCCAGTCGGTCGTCGCGGCGGCGATCCGGCGGCCGGCGACCATTTACGGTGACGGCGAACGCACGATCCGGGACCTCATCCGCCTGCAAAGCCGGCGGCGACGCGCCGCGACGGGGGGCGAAAGCTCCATCCCCCTCGATGCCGAGACCGAGCGCTGCGTCATGCTGGCCGGCTATGATTTCGACCGGATCCTGCCCGCCGGTCAGTCCCTCGCCGTGCGCAAGACCGCCAATCTGCACACGGGCGGGACGATCCATGACGTGACCGATGATCTGCATCCGGAGCTGGCCGAGGCCGCCGTCAAAGGGGCCCGGTGCCTCGACATCCCCGTGGTCGGATTTGACCTTCTGGTGCCGGCGGTGGATGGTCCGAATTACGTGATCATCGAAGCCAACGAGCGGCCGGGGCTGGCCAATCACGAGCCTCAGCCCACGGCGGAAAAGTTTATCGATCTGTTGTTCCCCCAGACCGCGTCCCGCTGGTGATCCGAGCCCGTGGACGGGGTGCCGCAAGCCTGGAGATCCCCCATGCCCCGTCCGCTCGCTATTGACCCGGAACGCCTTGCCGGGCGTCTGATCGACCTTCTCACCATGCCGAGCCCCGTTGGGTATACCGACAATGTGGTGCACATGGTCTGCGGCTGGCTGACGGAGATGGGGGCGGAATTCGAACTGACGCGGCGGGGCGCCGTACGGGTGAATGTGAGCGGGGCACAGGCGAGCCCGGACCGCGCGATCGTCGGCCATGTGGACACGCTCGGTGCCCAGGTGACGCGGTTGAAGGAGAATGGGCGCCTTGCCCTGCGGCCCATCGGCCACTGGTCGTCGCGCTTTGCGGAAGGGGCGCGCGTGACCCTGCTGAGCCGGAAAGAACAACTCCGGGGCACCATCCTGCCCCTGAAGGCCTCCGGGCACACCTACAACGAAGAAGTCGATTCCCAGCCCACGACCTGGGACCATGTGGAATTGCGGGTCGATGCGCCGGTCTCTTCCATCGCGGAACTGGAGGCCATCGGGGTCCATGTCGGTGATCTCGTGGCCGTCGATGCCCAGCCGGAGCTGAGCCCCCACGGCTTCATCAACAGCCGGCATCTCGACGACAAAGCCGGTGTGGCGGCCATGCTGGCCGCCCTGGAGGCTCTGGTCACCGGCAAGGTGCCCCTGCCCGTGGACTGCCATTTCCTGTTCACGATTTCCGAAGAGGTGGGTGTCGGGGCCTCTGCCGTCCTGCATGGCGATGTCGCCGAGATGGTCGCCGTGGACAACGGCACGGTGGCACCCGGTCAGAATTCATCCGAATACGGCGTGACGGTGGCCATGGGGGACATGACCGGTCCCTTCGACTATCACCTCACGCATATGCTTCTCGGTCTGTGCAGTGAGCATAAGATTCCCCATCAGCGGGATGTCTTTCGCTTCTATCGCGCCGACGCCGCCTCTGCCCTCGAAGCCGGCAACGACATCCGGACGGCCCTTTTGTGTTTCGGGATCGATGCGAGCCACGGCTATGAGCGCACCAATCTCGATGCCCTCGTCCATCTCGCCCGGCTCCTGACGGTTTACGCCCAGATGCCCCCCGCTGTCGCCCGCGACAAGGCCGAACTCAGCTCATTGAAAGGCTTCCCGGACCAGCCGCAGGTGGGCGAGGGGCTGTAACGCCCTATCCGTCATTCTGCTCCAGAAGGAGCGCGATGACCGTCTCCCGGCCCTCCTACACCACGACCAGGGACGCTACCCTTAACCCTTTACCACGACCATGGCCAGGGCCCCGTGTTCCGTCACGCCATCCTGCACGTCCTTGAACGCAGTCGGTCATGGATCCTATGCCCCGGATGCCGTGGGTGACTTGTCCGCGATTGGTGCCCTGCGCGCCGGTCAGGTCGCTGCGGCAAGGCTCGCCAGCCGGCGCTTCAAGGCCTCCCGGTCCGGCTTGAAATCGGCGGCGATCCATTCGGCCTCCAGCGCCGCGAGGACCGTGCCCATGGCGGGACCCGGCGTCAGCCCGGCGGCGATGGCATCGGCGCCCGTCAAGGGAAAGGGTGGCGCGGTCCAGGTCGCCGCGATTTCGAGAGCCTTTTTGGCCTCGGCAAGATGACGGGCTCCGGCCATGGCGGTCCACACGATCCGGTCGCGGGCACGCTCCGCGCCCACCCGATAGACAAGCCGCCGTGCCGATGGTTCGGACAGATCCTCTTCGGGTGCCGCGTTCAACAGATCAAGGAGTCGCAAGCGGTGGGCTTTGGACAGGCGCCACAGGTCTGCCAGGGCAGCGCCGTCGCCTCGCACCAGGGCGGCGAGGCGGCGAACGGCGCAGGCCTTGAGGCCGAGGGCCGCTTCGGCATTCTTCAGGGCGGCGAACCGATCGATGCTGAATCCGCCGGGAAGCACAATGCTCAGCAGGCCGATCTGTTCCATGGTGATGAGGGCCGGCCCGGGCGCATCGGCTTCCAGCACTTTGAGCATCTCCCGGTGCACTCGCTCGCCGGACAGGGTGGCCACGCCCTTCGCCTCCTCCGCGATGGCCGCAAGTCCATCACCGTCGAAAGCGCCGGTTCCGTACCAGGCATGGATGCGGAAAAAGCGCAGGGCCCGCAAATAGTCTTCCCGGATGCGCGTGCGGGCATCTCCGATGAACCGGACCCGCCGTGCCGCCAGGTCGGCATACCCGCCCAAGGGATCGTGGACCTGTCCGTCGGCGGACAGGTAAAGGGCATTCATCGTGAAGTCCCGCCGGCGGGCATCCTCCGTCCAGTCTTCCGTGAACGCCACGACGGCCCGGCGCCCATCCGTTGCCACATCCCGCCGCAGGCTGGTGATTTCAAAGGGTCGGCCCGAGGCGACCGCGGTCACCGTTCCGTGGGCGAGGCCGGTGGGCACGGCCTTCAGTCCCCGGGCTTCCAAACGGGTCATGACCGTCTCGGGTCGATGAATCGTTGCCAGATCCAGGTCCTCGACCCGATGACCCAGAAGCGCGTTGCGGACGCAGCCCCCCACAAAGCGCACATGGTCCTCTCCGGGCGCTTGCAAGGCCTCCAGGACCGAGACCGTCGCCGAATCGAACAGCCAGGGCGCGGCGCGCTTCTCGAGGCGGGGGAGGGGGGCTTGTGCGCCGGTCACTGTTGCGGAGCCTCCGGCGCTTCCCGTTCGGTCGGTTCACCCGTGCCGCGCGGGTCCAGTCGTCCGGGGACGAGCTTTCCGTCCTCGAAACGGGCGGGGCGGTAATCCGCGTTCCGTTCCCCCTCCAGGATGAAGCCAAGGGCGACGATACTGACGACGGCGCACAGGATCGACGCCCCCGCCAGCCAGGACAGGGGGGCCTCCTGCCAGCTTGACGCTCGGAAGGGGTTCTCCCGCCGGATCAGGGCAACATAGCCCGCATACAGAATGAATGGCGCCAGGATAATCAGCAGGCGAAGCAAGAGCAGTCGGATCATTTCTCGTAAAGCCTCCGGTAAAAGGCGATCAGCATTGCTGCTGTTGCGCCCCAGATGTAGTAATCGCCATACGGAATGGCATAGAACGCCCGCACGGTCCCCTGGAAGATGCGTTCATGACGCTCGTGATTGGCCGGATCGAACAGGAAGGCCGCGGGCACCTCGAACGCCTCCGCCACCTCGTTCGGATCGATGTCCGGCTCGAAGGGGCCCTCCACGAGGCCAATGACCGGCGTCACGTGATAGCCCGTCACGGTCTCGTAGGGCTCCAGCAGGCCCAGGATGCGCACCCGGCGCGGCGGGAGACCCACTTCTTCTTCCGCCTCGCGCAGGGCGGCTTCGACGGGTGAAATTTCATGGGGCTCGAGACGGCCCCCGGGAAAACTGATTTGTCCGGGATGGGAGGAAAGATGGTCCGCACGCCGCGTTAGCAGGACACTGAGGGTATCCAACCGATCCATCAGGGGGATCAGGACCGCGGCAGCCTTGAGATCTTCGGGCGCCCGCGCGGGGCGCGGGACATGCGTGTTGAGATCGTAATCGCTGATCCGCGGGAGGGTAAGGGCCGGCGGTGCTGGTGCACCGCGCGGATCCTCTGGCGCCACCCGTGCGGCGATCCGCCGGAGAAGATCGTCTCTCACGGCACGGTCCTTTCGCCGGGGCCGTCGGCGCGGGGCGCAGGTGCCCTAAAGGGGCATGCCCAGATCCGCGGACGGCAGGAACGGGAAAAATACACCGGCACTCCATACACCGACGGCCGGGCCGTCTTCCAGATCATGCTCGACGCACAAATCCGCCAACTCGTAATAGACCGGCCGGGCGATCAAGGCTTCGAGACGCCGGCGCACATGGACATATGGGGATGGCTCTCCGGTCTGCTGGTTCACGGCCACGCGGATGGGATGGTCCGCATCCGCCAGAACGTTGTCCTCCACGGAGGTCCGGAAGATTAGCCGCTGCTCACGGTCCGACCCCTCGACATCGACGGCGACGGCGAGAAAGGGCGCATCCTCAACGGTGATGCCGATTTTCTCGACCGGCGTGACGAGATAGTATCGGCCGTCCTCCTCCAGGCGCAGAATGGTCGAGAACAGGCGGACAATGGCGGGCCGTTCGATGCGGGAGCCTTCGTAAGACCACGTACCGTCCCGGTGGATCCGGATATCAAGTTCGCCGCGATAGGGCGGGTTCCAAAGATGCACCGGCGGCAGACTGTTGGACTTTGCGCGCAAGGACTCGCGGATGTCGTCGAGGCCACGCAGCGTGGGCAGGCGGTCATCGGTCTGATCGGTGGGCACGGGTTTGAAGCTCCTCCCTGGGACTTATCAGTATGGAACGGTTTTGGCGGGCGCGACGACCGGCCGAGCCCGGTTGGTCAGCGTCTCGATAAACAGCTCGGTGTCCCGCCCATTGGCGCGAAGCATCTGGGTGAACTCGTCCCGCTGGGTCTTGAGCATGGAGAACGATCCCTGCTCCCCGGCGGCCTGGAGGACAATATCGAAAATGCGGTAGCCGCCTTCGGCGTCATCGAGCAGCACCCAGTGCACCGTGGCCACGGGGCGGGCCGACGGATCCGCCAGGGCCGAGGCGACGATCACGAAACGGGACCGGCGCCCCTTTTTGACCTGGGAGCCGGTGGCGCGGATCCGGTGATCAGAGAACAGGGCGAAACGGGACGTGAGGACCGACACCGCGTGATCCTCAAGGACCTCGAGATAACGCTCGAACTGTTCGCTTGTCGGCAGGCGGCTGTAGCGTCCAAGGGCGCTGCGGCCAAAGCGATCAAGATCCGTGTTGGCGACCAGCAGCCGGCGGAAGACGGCCTGACGCCCCGCGTCATCCAGAGAGGGATCGGCAATCGCCGTCAGGGTCTTCTGGGCGAGGCGTTCGATAAAGGCCTCGGCGGCCGGATCACCCGTCTGACCCTTCCCTTGCTCGGTCGCCTCGGCAGGCGCCATGGCAAGCAGGGTCAACAGGGCGGTTGCAAGACCGAGGGCCTTGAGAAGCTGTGTCATGGACGACCTCCCCATCACTGCGGACCGTATTGATCCGGGCCGGATCTGTGCGGGCCGGATCTGTGCGGGCCCGGGACCAGTGCGCCGGGACCAGTGCGCCGGGCCGAAGCGATCGGGATCCGTCCGGCCCGACCATGCGTCACCCGATCACTCGTCAAAGGTTTCGTCGAATTCGTCGATCTCCGGGAGATCATTGAACTCGATCCGGCCATTGCGGATGGCACCATCCCGGGACTGGCGATAAAGCGACCGGATGGTGGCATAAAAGTCGATCGAGGAGCGCTCCAGTTCATCGAGCTGCTCGATGGCCTGGGACCGGGAATCCAGGATATTCAGGCCAAAGCGGATCTGTCCCAGGGCCTGCCATTCAAGACCGATGGCGTCGCTCTCGACAATGTCGCCGCCGAGCCAGGTCGTGGGGTCGAGCAGGACGTCGACAACGCCGCCGACCAGATCCCGCGGCGGGGCCGGGCCAATGAAGGGCAGATAGAGATAGGGGCCTTCCGGAACACCGTAGACGCCAAGGGTTTGCCCAAAATCCTCCGCGTGGCGCTCGAGACCGAGACCCGAGGCCACATCCGCCGCGCCCAGGAAGCCGAAGGTCGAATTGATGGCAAAGCGGCCGAGGGTGACGCCGGCCCGCTTGAATTCGAGTTGCAGGAAATCGTTCGCCAGGGTGACCGGCGCCGCCAAGTTATTGATGATATTGCGGGTCATCAGGCGGAAGGGCCGCGGGATGACTGTCTTGTAGGCGATGGCGATGGGCCGCAAGAAATACCGGTCCAGGGTGTTGTTCACTTTGAAGAAGAAACGGTTCACGTTTTCGAACGGATCGTTGAGATCGTCTTCGCCGTAGATCCGGCCGTCATCGCCGAAATCTTCCGCGGGTGCGCCGGTCATCGCATCCTCGGCCCGGTCAAGCTCGTCGGCCACGCCGATCTGGGCCAAAGTGATTGAGGCCGGAGTCGTCGGGGCCGTGCCAGGCTCGGCCGGCTGGCCGCCATCGGCACGGGCGGTCACGGATGCGGATCCGACCAGCGCGCTCACCACTATGGCAAGCGCCCACACAAAAGACATGGCCCCCGTGGTCCGGCGCGGATGCGCGGAACACCGCTTGTCACACATGCTGCCAAAAGACCTGTCTGCCACCTGAGCCCCTCGCATCCGCACAGCTGATCTCCCCGGCACCGGACGGTGCAGCCCGCAATGCAAGCCGCCCCAAGCCCACTGCACCATTCATGTCGTCTCGGTTGGATCCGAGCCGGACGCGCCGCCGAGCGCAGCACTCCAGCGCCCTTGTGCTTGTATCACAGGTGTTTCAGCAAACGCGATCTTTCAAAAGGTGGAGACGACCTCGCGTCCTGCGTGCATCTGTTCTGGAGTACACAGCATGCGCCTCAGAATTTCTTTCTGGATAACGGTATAAGGATATGTTTATGTCCTTGCAAAACCGGAGGCGGGTTATGGAGCAGATTTTGAGTGCCCTGCGCGCCGCGGGGGAACCGACCCGGCTGCGGCTTCTGGCCCTCCTGGCACAGAGTGAGCTTACCGTCAGTGAGATCACCCACATTATGGGTCAGAGCCAGCCCCGGATTTCCCGCCACCTCAAGCTGCTTGCCGATGCTGGTTTGGTGGAGCGCTATCGCGAGGGCAATTGGGCCTTTTACAGGATGGCTCGCCCCTCAGTGTTCAGCCGCGGCATGTCGGACATTCCGGCGCTTGCGGCTTCCCTGGTGTCGTTTCTGCCCCAGGACGACGGAATATTGCAGGGTGATCGGGGGCGGCTCGAAACGGTTCGCCGGGATCGGGCGGATGCCGCAGCGGACTATATCCGCACCAATGCGGATGAGTGGGGCCGAATCCAGGCGTTGCATTTGCCGGAAGAGGCCATCGAAAACGCGGTTGTGGACATCATCGGACCTGAGCCGGTCGCGCGGCATGTCGATCTTGGAACGGGCACGGGCCGCATGCTCGAAGTGCTGGCGCACCGCACACAGGATGCCGTGGGGATCGATTTCAGCCACGACATGCTGGCCCTGGCACGGACGAATTTGGAGCGGGCGGGCCTTACGCGGACTCAAGTGCGCCATGGCGACATTTTCGCGCTGAGTCTGCCCCCCCGTTTCGCGACTCTGGTGACGATCCACCAGGTCCTGCATTTCCTGGCCGATCCGGGCAAGGCTGTCGAGGAAGCGGCCCGGGTGCTCGCGCCGAACGGTCGCGTGCTGATTATCGATTTCGAGGCCCATGGTCTCGAGTTCCTGCGTGAGAACCACGCCCATCGGCGCCTCGGCTTTTCCGACGGTGAGGTGTGCGAGTGGTTCAACGCCTGCGGCCTCACGCTGGAGGGGCGACGGGCGCTGCCCAATGAAACACATCCAGCACCTGAAGATGGACCGTCCTTGACGGTGTGTTTGTGGCTCGGCCGGAAACGGCCGGGCATGACGGTGTCGCAAGAGACCACGACGCAAGATATGGAGATTTCCTGATGACCGGCATGACCCGCCGCGGCACGCCCGCGCCGAGCTGTTCCTTCGAATTTTTTCCGCCGAAGACGGAGGACATGGAGGCAACGCTTTGGGATTCCATCCGGCGACTGGAATGCCTGAACCCCCGTTTTGTGTCCGTGACTTACGGCGCTGGCGGATCGACCCGGGAGCGGACCCACCGGACCGTCCGACGCATCGTCCAGGAGACGGATCTGAAACCGGCCGCCCACCTGACTTGCGTGAATGCGACCCGCGATGAAGTCGATGCGGTGATCCGGGATTACTGGGATGCGGGCGTGCGTCACATCGTGGCCCTGCGCGGCGATCCGCCCGAGGGCATCGGCGCTGCCTATGTGCCGCCCGAAGGCGGATATCTCAACGCCGCCGAACTGGCTGCCGGGATCACGGAAATCGGCGGGTTCGAAATTTCCGTGGGCTGCTACCCCGAAAAGCATCCCGAAAGCCCGACCTTCGACTTCGACCTCGATCTGCTGAAGCAGAAGATCGACCACGGTGCGACCCGCGCCATCACCCAGTTTTTCTGTGATGCGGAGCATTATGCCCGGTATGTGGATCGCGTCCGCGCCGCCGGCATCACCATTCCGATCATCCCGGGCATCATGCCGGTGACATCCTTCAAGGCCCTGACACGGATGGCCGGCGCCACGGGAGCGACCATCCCCCAACGGATTGTCGATCTGTTCGAAACGCTCGACGACGATCCGGCCACCCGCAAGCTCGTGGCGGCGACCGTGGCCGTCGAATTGTGCGAAGAGCTGTGCTCCATGGGAGTCGATCACTTCCATTTTTACACATTGAACCGGGCAGAGCTGACCTTCGCCATCTGCCACATGCTCGGCATTCGTCCTGACGCGTCGCAGCAGATCGCGGCCTGAGCTGCCACGCCGACGCCGCCCGGGTTCGTCCGCCGTCAGATTAGAAAGTCTTAGGAACCATGTTGACACGCGCTGAACGTATTGCTCGCCTGCCGGATCTGCTGAAGGAGCGGATCCTGATTCTCGACGGGGCCATGGGGACCATGGTTCAGCAGTACAGCCTTGATGAGGCCGCCTATCGAGGCACCCGTTTTGCCGACACCGATCAGGACCTGAAAGGCAACAATGACCTGCTGGTGCTGACCCAGCCCCAGATCGTGAAGGAAATCCACCGGGCCTATCTCGAGGCCGGCGCGGATGTCATCGAGACAAACACCTTCAACGGTACGGCGATCAGCCAGGCCGATTACGGGCTCGAGGCGATTGTCGGTGAGCTGAACGAGGAAGCGGCGCGCCTCGCCCGGTCCGTGGCCGATGACGTGGAACGGGAGCAGGACGGTCGCATCTGCTTCGTTGCCGGCACGCTCGGTCCGACCAACCGGACCGCATCCATTTCGCCGGACGTGAATGACCCGGGCTTCCGCAATGTCACCTTCGACGAATTGCGAGACGACTACCGCAAGGCCACCATTGCTTTGATCGAGGGCGGTGCGGACATCATCCTGGTCGAGACGATTTTCGACACTCTGAATGCCAAGGCGGCCCTGGCCGCAGTGGTCGAGGCCTTCGAAGACACCGGCGAGACCCTGCCCGTCATGATCTCGGGCACCTTGACGGACCTGTCGGGTCGCACCCTGTCGGGTCAGACCGCCGAAGCGTTCTGGAACTCCGTGCGCCATGTCAATCCGTTCAGCATCGGGCTCAACTGTGCGCTCGGCGCCAAGGAACTGCGACCCCACATCGCCGAGCTGTCACGGATCGCCAACACCTATGTCAGCGCCCACCCCAATGCCGGCCTGCCGAACGAATTCGGCGGTTATGACGAAACCGCCGAAGAAACGGCCGGTCTCGTCGAGGAGTGGCTCCAGGAAGGCTTTATCAACATCATCGGGGGCTGTTGCGGCACCACGCCGACCCATATCGCCGCCATTGCAAGGGCCGCCAAGGGCAAGGCGCCTCGGGCGATTCCCGACGTGCCGCGCCACATGCGCCTGTCAGGCCTTGAGCCCTTCACGCTGACACCGGAAATCCGCTTCGTGAATGTGGGCGAGCGGACCAATGTCACGGGCTCGGCCAAGTTCCGCAAGCTGATCAAGGAGGGCGATTATGAGACAGCCCTCGACGTGGCCCGCCAGCAAGTGGAAAACGGCGCCCAGATCATCGACATAAATATGGATGAGGGGATGCTGGACTCCGAGGCGGCCATGGTCCGGTTCCTCAATCTCATTGCCGCCGAACCCGATATCAGCCGTGTGCCGATCATGATCGACAGTTCGAAATGGTCGATCATAGAGTCGGGCCTGAAGTGTATTCAGGGCAAGGGCATCGTCAACTCGATCAGCCTGAAAGAGGGCGAGGAGCCCTTCATCGAACAGGCTCGGATCGTGAAACGCTATGGCGCCGCCGTTGTGGTCATGGCCTTCGACGAGGAGGGTCAGGCGGACACGGCCGACCGCAAATTCGAGATCTGCGAGCGTTCCTACCGCATCCTGACGGATGTGGTCGGCCTGCCGCCGGAAGACATCATTTTCGACCCGAATATCTTCGCCGTCGCGACGGGCATCGAGGAACACAACAATTACGCCCTTGACTTTATCGAGGCCTGCGGGCGCATCCGGGAAAATCTTCCCCATGCGCATATTTCCGGAGGCGTCTCCAACATTTCCTTTTCCTTCCGCGGCAATGATGCGGTCCGCGAGGCCATGCATTCGGCGTTCCTTTATCACGCCATCCAGAATGGCATGGACATGGGCATCGTGAATGCCGGCCAGCTTGCCGTGTATGAGGATATCGAACCGGAGTTGAAGGAGCGGGTCGAGGATGTGCTTCTTAACCGGCGCGGCGACGGCACCGACCGGCTTCTTGAAATCGCCGAGCGCTTCAAGGGCGAAGGCGGCGCGAAGCGCGAGGAGGATTTGGCCTGGCGCGAATGGCCGGTGGAGAAACGGCTCGAGCATGCCCTCGTCAAGGGCCTGACGGATTACGTTGAGGAGGACACGGAGGAGGCCCGTCAGCGGGCGGAGCGTCCGCTGCACGTGATCGAAGGGCCGCTCATGGACGGCATGAATGTTGTCGGCGACCTGTTCGGCTCGGGTAAGATGTTCTTGCCCCAGGTGGTGAAAAGCGCCCGGGTCATGAAAAAAGCCGTGGCCTATCTGCTGCCCTATCTGGAGGCGGAAAAGGCCGAGCGGGAGGCTCAGGGCGGTGCGGCCGAGCGGCAAAATGCCGGCAAGGTGCTGATGGCGACCGTGAAGGGCGATGTGCACGATAGCGGCAAGAATATCGTCGGCGGCGTGCTCCAGTGTAACAATTTCGAGGTGATCGATCTCGGCGTGATGGTGCCCACCCAGACCATTCTGGAAGAGGCGCGCAAGCACGATGTCGACATTATCGGCCTGTCCGGCCTCATCACGCCCAGCCTGGACGAGATGGTGGGCGTGGCCCGGGAGATGGAACGCCAGGACTTCGACATTCCCCTGCTGATCGGGGGGGCCACCACCAGCCAGGTCCACACGGCTGTCAAGATCAATCCCCACTACACCAAGGGGCAGACCGTTTATGTGACGGACGCTTCCCGTGCGGTGGGCGTGGCCAGCGCGTTGCTGTCGGCAGAAGAGGGTGCAGGCTACAAAGCGAAGATCCGCGGCGACTACGAAGCCATGGCTGAGCGCCATGCCAGCAGCGACCGGGCCAAAAAGCGCCATCCCCTCACGGCGGCCCGGGCCAACCGTTTCCGCGCCGACTGGTCCGCCTATGCGCCGGCCCGTCCATCCTTCCTGGGGCTGAAGACCTTCGAGGATTATGATCTGGCCGAGCTGGCCCGTTACATTGACTGGACGCCCTTCTTCCAGTCGTGGGATCTGCACGGCGCCTATCCGCGCATCCTCGACGACGAGACCGTGGGCGAGGCGGCCCGGTCCCTGTTCGAAGATGCCCAGGCCATGTTGGCCCGGATCATCGACGAAAAATGGTTCACGCCCCAGGCCGTGATCGGCTTCTGGCCAGCCAACAGCGTCGGCTATGACGATTGGGAAATCTATACCGACGAAAGCCGCGCCCAGGTGGCCGCCACCATGCACTCCCTGCGCCAGCAGATGGAGCGAAGCGGCGACCGGGCGAACATGGCTCTTGCCGATTTCCTGGCGCCGAAGGAGACGGGCGTGGCCGACTATGTGGGCGGGTTCGTCGTGACGACCGGCAAGGCCGAGGAGGCCATCGCGCGGACCTATGAGGAAGCCGGAGACGATTACAGCGCGATCATGGTCAAGGCCCTGGCGGATCGTTTTGCGGAGGCTTTCGCTGAGCGGATGCACGAGCGGGTGCGCACGGAATTCTGGGGCTACGCCGCGGATGAGGCCCTGGATAAAACGGCCCTCATCGCCGAGGCCTATCAGGGCATCCGTCCGGCGCCCGGCTACCCGGCCTGTCCGGACCACACGGAGAAATCCACGCTGTTCACCCTTCTCGAGGCGGAGGCGCGGACGGGTGTGTCGCTGACCGAGAACTTTGCCATGTATCCGGGGGCGTCCGTCAGCGGGCTCTATTTTTCCCATCCGGAGGCCCGGTATTTCGGCGTCGGCAAGATCGAGAAGGATCAGGTGACCGATTACGCCAACCGGAAGGGCCTCAGCCTCGCCGAGTGCGAGAAATGGTTGGCACCCAATCTGAACTACACCCCGTCGAGCGATGACGACGCGGCCGCCGCCTGACGCCTGACCACGCAAAAAAGTGCCGGGAGGGGTCGGCCTCCCGGCAGCTTGTGTGGGACACGGGCATCAGGCAGGCCCGATGGTGGGGGGATCGCGGCAACGGGGCGTTGCCTTCCTTCTTCTTGATTGCGTTAACTCTGAGCCTGTTTTTTCACTTGGGGAAGAGGAATTCGTTGCTGCAACGCGACATTGTGGGGCAGTGCAAAAGGCAGAGCGTCAGTCGGCCCGCACTTTGGCGGAAACCTTCTGAAAACAGCCGGGTATCCCATACGCATGTGCACAATCATGCGGGCGCCCGGATCGTCCTTTGGCGCAAAAGATTGCGTGCTCCTCCCAGTGACAGCGCCGATTACCTCGTCATTTCCAAGCGCGCCAGGCCCGCTCAACGTATTTTCAGAACAGGCGATGGATCCCTCGCTCGACCAAAGGACGGGCGAAGGGTCCGGTCATGGGTTGGAGATCCATGGGTGCCGTCTTTGAGCCCCAATTGGCGTGTGGGTTCGAAGGGGCGATATCGGATCATCCGGGAGCGGATGGCTATCTGCCGTTGCTCCCGTGGCGGCAACGGGGCCAGGGACGGCCGAAGGGGCCAGGACGGGTTGAGCCGTGAATGTGGGGAACGGATCGATGGACTTGCAGAAAGGATTTGAGGCAGTGGCCCCCCGGGCGCCGGAGGAGGTGTCTTCGGCCCTGGCGGATATGGCGCCGCGCCTTGAGGCCATGGGAATGACCACCACCCGGCGCTGGGCGGCCCTGCTTGGCCAGACCGGCCATGAAAGCTCCGGGTTCACCCGTCGCACCGAGGGCCTTTGGTATACCGCTCCGCGGCTCCAGGCCGTGTGGCCGGCCTATTTCGGCGATCCGCGGATTGCCGAGCGCTATGCCAAGGATCCCGAGGCGCTCGCCAATTATATCTACGGGGTAAAGCGGGCCCGGCGGCTGGGCAATATCATGCCCGAAGACGGCTATCGCTTCCGCGGGCGGGGCTGGATCCAGATCACCGGCCGGGACAATTACGACCGGGCGGCCCGAGCCCTCGATATCGACCTCGTCAACCAACCGGAACTCGCAGAACGACCGGACATCGCCTTCGTGATTGCGGCCTGGTTTCTCAAGGTCCACGGCCGCTATGGGCGCACGGCCCTCGAATGGGCTGATTTGGGAAACTGGGAAATGGTGACCCGTGTGGTCAATCCCCGCATGTACGGTCTGGAAGACCGGCGCCAGAAAACGGCGCGGGCCTTTATCGGCCTGTCTGCGTCCGACCCGGCAGCCCGGCCGACCCTGCGGCTCGGCGATACGGAGGTGGCCGTCGTCGTGCTGCAGGAGTTGCTCGCCCAGATTAGCTTCAATCCGGGGCCTATCGATGGGGGCTTCGGCGGCATGACGGAGGATGCGGTCCTGGCGTTCCAGCGCCACCGCCGCCTGACGATTGACGGGGTCGTCGGCCGCAACACGTGGCGCGAACTCGACCGCACTGTGGCCCAGATGTGAGGGCAGCATCCAAACTGTTGGTTCTGGCCAACGCGAACCGCGACGCGCCAAGATTCCGGCCAGATTGCACACGTGGCCGCTTTGCGTAACGATAGGAAATGATCCATTGCGCCGGCTGCAGGGTGGGCGCATGACGGAGGTTTCCGTGGCAGACATTCAAGACCAAAGGGAGCATGTCACCTTTTGGGAAGTCATGCGGCGGCTTTTGCACGTCGCCCAAGACAGTTTCGATTCGTTTCTCCGCACCGTATCGGGCATGATTTCGGGAGACGATCTCGTCTGCGTTGACGGGAAAGACGATCCGCGTCATCTGCGGTCCCTGGCCAAGCAGGTCGCCTTCACGATCGCTGTGATCGGTCTCAGCGCGAAAATGGCCAGGGCCGACGGTCTCGTGCGGCCCTCGGAAGTCACGGCCTTTTACGACATTGTCCACGTGCCCGCCGGCGAGGAGCGCAATGTGGCGCGCGTCTTCGATCTGGCACGCCAGGACGTGGCCGGATACGAAGGCTATGCCCGGCAGATCGCCAAGCTGTTCCAGGACAAGCCCGGCGTGCTAGAGGACCTGCTCGACGGCTTGTTCCACATCGCGAAGGCGGACGGCGTCGTCCATCCGCTCGAGGTCGATTTCCTCTCCCGTGTGGCGGATATTTTCGGCTTCTCCCCGTCCCATTTCGAGCAGATCTGCTGTAGCCATGTGGGCTGTCCGGAGTCGGATCCCTATGCCATCCTTGGGGTCAGCCGGGACATCACCGACGAGGAACTCAAGCGCGTCTATCGCCGGCTGGTGAAGGACAATCACCCCGATGCGCTGATCGCCCGCGGCGTACCACCTGAGTTTGTCGGCCTCGCCAACGGCAAGATTTCGCTCATCAACACCGCCTATGAGCGGATCAAGCACCAGCGCGCCCGCCAGCCCGTTCCGGCTTGATCGCCGTTTGATATTTGTTCTGTGCACAGACCTGAATGACGGAGCCGGCATGACGGGGCCGGCCCGTCTTGGCGTGTCCCGGGCAGCTTGTCCCGGGATGCCTTGTGCAGCCTCCGCCGGGCTGGCTATTGTCGCGCTGACCGTCCTCCTTTGCCGGAACCCAAGCCCATGGCGCCCCACCACTTCGCCCTGATCGTGCTGATCTGCCTGGTCTGGGGCTTCAATTTCGTGGCCGGCAAGGTGGGGGTGGAGCAGTTTCCCCCCCTGTTCTTTACCGCATTGCGGTTCTGTATCGTCGGTGTACTGCTTGCTCCCTTGTTGCGCTGGTATCCCGGTCGCATGCGTCAGGTGATGTTGATCGGAATCTTTGCCGGCTCCCTCCATTTCGGGCTCATCTTTGTCGGGCTGACCATGGCGGATGTGGGCACCGCGGCGATCGTGACCCAGCTCAATGTGCCCTTTGTCACGCTCCTGTCGGTGCTGGTGCTCGGGGAGCAGATCGGCTGGAAGCGGGGCCTCGGCATTTCCCTCGCCATTGTCGGGGTCATGGTGATCAGTTTCGATCCCGGCGTCTTCGACCAGGGTATGGGTCTTGTCTTGATGGCGGGGGCGGCCCTGTGCATCGCCGTCGCGATGATCATGATGCGGCGCATGCGCGGGGTCTCGGCGCTCGGGATGCAGGCCTGGATCGCGCTGTTGAGCGCGCCGGCCCTGCTCGCGGCCTCCTTCCTAGTGGAAACGGATCAATGGGCCGCGGCCCGTACCGCCGAACCCATAGCCTGGGCGGCCGTCTTCTACACTGCGCTGGGGGCCAGCCTGATCGGCCATGGCGGCATGTATTATCTGCTCCAGCGCTACGAGGCGTCGCTCACCGGCCCCATGATGGTCATGGCACCGATCTTTTCGATCTTTTTCGGTGTCACCGTGTTGGGCGAGCCTATGACGGGCCGTATCCTGGTCGGCGGCGGTGTAACCCTGCTCGGTGTGCTGATCGTTGCGCTCCGGGAGGGCCGGAAGGCCCGTCCGGTGGCGCCGGCGGGCACCGCCCCTGGCGTCCAGGCTCCCGGTCAGCAGGCCCTGGGCCGGCATGCTCTGGGCCAGCAGGCTCCGGGCCCGGCGGATCCTGCTTCTCCATCGGCGGAGCGCGTGCCGTGACAGCCAAACATTTCGCTTTCCTGGTCCTGATCACCTTTGTCTGGGCCCTGTCCCTGGTGGCCGTGTCCATTGGGGTTCAGGAAATGCCGCCCCTGTTGTTCACGGGGCTGCGTTTTCTGCTCCTGGCGGTGATCCTGGCGCCTTTTCTGCGCTGGCATCGGGGTCAGATGGGCAAGATCGCGATCGTGGCCATGGGGGCCGGCGCCCTCCAGTTCGGCCTGTTCTTCACTGGGATTTACGTGGCAGACGATCTGTCCTCGGTGGCCATCGCCACCCAGCTCGGCGTGCCGTTCACGACGCTGTTGTCCATGGTCCTGCTCGGCGAGACGGTCGGCTGGCGCCGATGGCTCGGCATGGCCCTGTCATTCGTGGGCGTCATGGCGATCAGTTTCGACCCCCGGGTCTTTGCCTATATCGACGGCATGGCCTTCGGGGTTGCCGCCGCGCTGGTGGGGGCGGTCTCGATCATCGTTATGCGTCAGCTCGAAACCGTGGGCGTGTTCGCTCTCCAGGCCTGGATCGCGCTCCTGTCCTGGCCGCTGCTGCTGCCCGCGTCCCTGGTGATTGAAGGCGATGCCCTGGCGCTCATGGCGGAGGCGTCCTGGCGCACCTGGGCGGCGATTGCCTTCACCGCACTCGTGTCCAATCTGGTGGCCCATGCCGGCCTTTTCTATCTGATCCAGCGTTACGAGGTCAGCCGGATCTCGCCCCTGACCCTGATGACGCCGGTCTTCACGGTGATCCTGGGGGTGACGGTTCTGGGGGATGTCCTGACGGGCCGGATGGTGCTGGGGGGCGTGATCACGCTTATCGGAGTGCTGATCATTTCCGTGCGCCGGCCTGAGACGGTCCTTGCGGTCGAGGAACGCTCGGCGCCATGACCGGGCACGCAAGCGAGGCGCCATCGCCGAATTTCGATCACCGCGCCGGGCCGGTCTCCATGCTGCTCCTCCATTACACGGGCATGGTGTCGGGGCCTGCGGCCCTGGCCCGTTTGCGGGATCCGGCGGCGAAGGTCAGCGCCCATTACCTGGTGGAGGAGGACGGAACGGTGGTCGGCCTGGTGCCGGAGGCGGCCCGCGCCTGGCATGCGGGCGTGTCCTTCTGGGCGGGGGAGACCGATCTCAACAGTGCGTCCATCGGCATCGAGATCGTCAATCCGGGGCATGAATGGGGGTACCGGGATTTTCCGCCCGCGCAGATCCGGGCAGTGATCGCCCTCGGCCTCGCCATCACGGCCCGCCACGGGATCGAGCCGGCCCGTGTCCTCGGCCATTCCGATATCGCGCCGGCGCGCAAGACGGACCCGGGCGAGCGCTTCCCCTGGCGCGCGCTCGCCGACGCCGGCCTGGGCGTGATGCCGCCCGTCGACGGCGATCCGGTGCCGAGCGGTCCAGAGCCGTCCGACCGGGCGCCGACCGGGTCGGTGGGTGACCTTGCCGGCTGGCAGCGTGACCTCGCCGCGTTCGGCTATGGCTGGGCCGGGAGGGCTTTGGCGGTCACGGGCCGGTTGGATGGACCAACCATCGCGGTGACCCGCGCTTTCCAACGCCATTTCGAGCCTGAACGCTTTGGGGATGGGGTGCCCGGCATGCCGACGGCGCGGGGAGCCCGACGGCTGCGCGCCCTCCTTGACCGGTGCGGCGGCAAGGCTTGACGGGGCAGGGGGAAACGGGGGCACACTGGGCCATGCCAGATGGCCGGATGGCCGCTCCCGGCTTCGCGCCGGGGGAGGAAAGTCCGGGCTCCACGGAAACACGGTGCCGGGTAACGCCCGGCGGGGGTGACCCCAGGGACAGTGCCACAGAGAGCAGACCGCCGGCCGTGCCTTCGGGCGCGGCCGGTAAGGGTGAAAGGGTGCGGTAAGAGCGCACCGCGGGCCTGGCAACAGGGCCGGCATGGTAAACCCCACCGGGAGCAAGACCAAATAGGGGCGGCACGCATCAGGATGGTCCCCGCGGTCATCCGGATGCAGATCCCGTTTTCGGATCGCCGCCCGGGTCGGTCGCGCGAGGCGCCCAGCAATGGTCGTCCCAGATGAATGGCCATCCCTGACCCCTCACGGGATCAGGACAGAACCCGGCTTACAGGCCATCTGGCTTTCATTTTTTTGCCTGCCGCTTTTGCCTCATTTTTCCGACACACGACAATATCTAGGCGCTGCCGTGGAAAGGTGTGCGCAGTATCATCAGTGGAAGAGTAAAATATCAATCGAAGGAATAGTATTTTTTGGCATAGAAAACGAAGGCAAGAATTGAGATATGCGAGTTTCAATGTCCATACTTTCCGTTCTTCTCAAAATATAGTTACAAAAAAGAGTGTTGATAAATTATAACACCTATTTAGAGCGAAAAAATCTGCAATTTATGAGATAAAATGGATAAATTATATCTTAAAAGCCGAAAAATCGTATAATTTGTATCGTCATAAAAAATTCATATACCAATGATTGCGTCCTTTTGGTCAAATTGCAAATCTGCAACGTGTCCTCGGCAGAGAAATCTCATATAGGTAGTGCGTGATATCGGTATGTAATGATTTTGCGGAGATTGCTGTGCCATTGGATGATTCAGTCTTGTTCTAGAGGTCAGTGCTCTAGACCGCTGGATCGTGTGTGAAGCATGCAAAATAAGATTGGGGATCTGGATATGACTCTGTCGGTCAATGAAGAATTCCAGGGCAGCCTAGACCAGCTTGAAGGCAATAGCGGCCCTACAATGTTCACCTTTACCATCAACCGGTCTGGTGATCTTTCGGGTATGGTCACTGCGTCCTACGCTGTGATCAGTGATGACGCCGATGCGATGGATTTCGTCGCTGGAGGTTTTCCAAGTGGCTCCGTGATTTTCGCCGACGGCGTGGGCGGAGACCAGGTCGTCACCATCGAAGTGAATGGTGATCTTGATGTGGAAGCTGATGAGGCGTTTACAGTTGTCCTTACGGATGACGCGGAAGAAACGTCCCGTGTGGACGGGACAATCACCGTCACGGACGCGGAGGGTGTTTCTTCTCCCCTGGACCTGAGCCTGACCCTCACGACACTGGATCGCTCCGGGGATGCGACGTTGGACATTCGCGGCAGCATTACGCCGCGCGATTTCGGAAGCTCCAGCCAGTTCAACATTGCTTACATCATTGATGTGTCTGGAAGCACCAGTTCTAATTTTGGTGGAACGACCACGGTCGGGGATCAGAATGGCGACGGATCTTCGAACACGGTGCTGGACGCCGAGATCGCCGGTTTCAAGGCACTGACCCAATCACTTATTGATGGTGGTCTTGGCGGAGCACAAGTCTCTGTCATTCCATTCGCTTCAACTGCCCAAAGTGTCTTCACGGGCACAATCGGTCAGGATGCCGATGCGAATGGTGAGTTGGATGTCATTGAGGCACTTGAATCACTGGATTCCGGGGGCGGGACGAACTTTGAGGCTCCTTTACAGGAAGCCATTACCTTCTTTGAAGGCCAGGCGGCCGGCTCAAACGTGGCCTTTTTCCTCAGCGACGGTGTGGCATCGGTCGGCTCGCTGCTCGACGAGGTAGCGACCCTGACGGACCCAGATGGTCTCGACGCCACGATCCGTGCCATTGGTGTCGGCGCCGGAGCCAACATCGACGCCCTCGATATTGTCGATGACGGTGTCGATAACGATTCCGTTGAGCCTCAGGTTTTGGATCCTGATACGCTCGAGGCAGGCCTGACAGGGTCGTTTATCGATCCTGTCACGGTGGATCGTCTTGAGCTTAGCGTGAACGGCGTTGTTGTTCAGACGCTGACCCGTGATGACCTGGTGGAGACGCCCTTCGGTCTCAATTTCACGGCGACGCTGTCGGGCCTGGATGTCAATGCCGATGACACGGTCTCGGCCCAGGTGTTCTTTACCGATCCGGACAACACCGCACTCACCACCACCCAGACCGTCGAGTCCCTTCCCAGTGTGGATGGCGTGATCCGCAATGACGATATGGACGATGATGGCGGCGACCCAGGCATGGGCGGTGATGTGTGCGACCTTGAGGTCAAGCACGTCAATGACTGGTTCGACCCGTCCTATGGCGGCGGCTATGTGGCCACGTTCGAACTGACCATCACGGAAGATCTGTTGGAGGGTGAGTCCACCACGGGATGGACGCTCGACCTTGATCTCGCCGAGGGCAGTTTCGTGAATGGCTGGCTTGACGGGTTCCAAGGACCCGTTCATTTCGATGCCCACACAGGCACCTTCACGACCGTGGGCAATGCGTGGCAGCCCGAGCTGAGGGCTGGCGATACGCTCCATATCGGTATCCAAGTCGAGGGTGCCGGCTTTGACGAAGACGACGTCAGCTGCGCATTCAGCGATGACGACGTCATCACGGACGACATGGCCACCGGCGGTCTGATCGTGAATGCCGACCACGTCAATGACTGGCAGTTCGGTGCCGTTCAACAAGTCCGTGTCGAGAACACGGGAACCGTGGACATCAACCAGTGGATCGTCCGACTGGACCTGGAAGCGGGCGAGCTTGATCGCATCGACCTGCAAAATGTCTGGGGCGCAGAGGCCGCAGATGATGGCGAAGACATCTTCTTCTTCCCGGCAGATTACACACGCCCGGTCGAAGCGGGGACTTCGGAAGGCTTCGGTTTCCAGGCAGGACTTCCGGACGGGAGCGGCGTGCTTTGGACAGCTGACGATTTCGAGGTGATCGGCGTGGACGATGTGCCTGCGGATCTCGTCGGCGATGACGGTGCGTTCTTCTTCTGATCGACCAGGGCATTGAGCTCTCTTTCCCGAAGGCCTCTGCCCT
The DNA here is from genome assembly GCA_050331455.1 of Alphaproteobacteria bacterium. Taxonomy (GTDB): domain Bacteria; phylum Pseudomonadota; class Alphaproteobacteria; order JAJFIK01; family JAJFIK01; genus CAYUYV01. Next base: position 1,029 of record JBHJGV010000059.1, on the reverse strand, counting down.
GATCAACGCCACTCCAATTCTGTTCGGCGGCCGGGATGTTTGTGCCCGGCCGCTTCTTTGTTTCCGACCCTCCATCAAGCACCCCATATGGGGCCCATGTGCCCAATCGCCTCCGCCCCAGAATTCCGTTTCAAAAACCAGGGCGTTGATTTGTCAAAAGACGATACTTTAAAAAGCAAAGAAGGTGTCGTAGGCTTTTCCACTGGACCCATTTGGCGCATGGTGAGAGTGGGTTAGAACAAACAGAGGACAGGACATGAGCGAGGGGAACCGCTCGGACCTGCTGCGATCGCTTTCCATTGACGACGCTGCACGGCCGCAAACCCGGCGCGGGCCTGGCATTTTTGTTTGGCTGCTGATCATCCTGTTGTTGGTCCTCGCCGCCGGTGGCGCGGTTGGGCTGCTTTACTACCAATCTACCCAGGCGGGCCTTGCAGAAGGGGAGGCTGCGGTTGCGCCCGCTGCGGCAGATCCTGCCGCATCCACAAATGGCGCTTCCCCGGCCCCCAACGGCCCATCGGCGACGGGCGCGGTCAGCCTGCCGCAACCAGCCGTGCGCCGGCGGCGCGGGCTGATCGCCTCGGGCTATGTGGTCGCCCGGCGCCGGGCGACGGTGTCGGCCGAACTCACGGGCCGGCTCATTGAGGTGTTTGTCGAGGAAGGGGCCCGCGTCGAGGCGGGGCAGGTGCTGGCCCGGCTCGACAGCCGGCTCGCCGAACTCGACCTCGATCTCGCACGGGCCCGCGCCGTGGTGCAGAAGGCCACGGCCGATGCGGTGGAAGCGGATCTCAAGGAGGCCCGCGCGGCCCTTGTGCGGGCGGAGGAGCTTGCCGGGCGCCAGTTTTCCTCCCGCGCCGATCTTGACCAGGCCCGGGCCCGGGCGAACGGTCTTGCCGCACGCCTGGAGGCCGCCCCGGCCGAGGCCCCGGGCGCGGGGGGGTGTGGGGGGCGGCAGGGCGCACACGTGGGCCGGTTTTGCGTAAGGGGCCCGTTTTTCGGCGGGCAACTCGACAAAAACCCGCAGGTGGG
>JBHJGV010000058.1:0-72628 GCA_050331455.1 Alphaproteobacteria bacterium | reverse complement strand
ACCGCAAACGGGCCGCATCATAATCCCCACGCAGCGCAATCCGGGCTCCCATGGCAAACCTCCATTCGTTTGCCATGGTGAATCATTTGTTCGCCGATCCGGGAATCCCAAAAATGAGTCTCCCTCACGCACGCTTGGTATAAATCAAAAGTATAGGGAACGCGGGGTTCGCAAATTCATTTTGAGGTCGCGTTTGGAGGAGAATGTCGCCCCGCTCCCATATCTCAGTCGGACTGCGACCGAGGCAAGCCATGGGTTCCCGTCGGAGACTGCGTCTTTAATCCGGATATCGCGGTCAATCGCGCCTGGGATCCCCTGCCGCTGATTGCTCCTCAAACCGCCCCTGGAGATCAAAATCCCGGCTGGCGGGGCCGGTTTCACGTGATGGTCAAGTCCGCCGCCCAGGGGGGCGGGAGAGACCCGTGGTCGGCCACGGTCAACGCGCCCCAGGCATTTGCGTGCTGCACGGCCAAGGGCCAGGAGACTCCGGCAAGACGGGCCCGAATGAACCCGGCGGCGAAGGCATCGCCGGCACCGGTGCAATCCACCGGCACGGCCGTCGGCGTCGGAATGGTCTGTCTGCCGTCGTCCGTAAACAGATGGGCACCGTTCGGCCCGTCGGTCACCACCAGGGCGCGGAGGCGGTCTCCCGCCATGCGGCGTGCCATCGGCCAAAGATCGTCTTTGAAGGGCAGGGTCAGGTCGTCCCGGGAGACGATCAGGGCGTCCACGGATAAAGGGACGCCGATCCGCTCGACCACCGCGGCGCCCGGCCACTGGGCGACGGCCAGCGCTTCGCCCGTTCCGAGGCAGGCGAGACCCTGCTCGTCCACTTTGCGCAAATAGAGGGCGTCGGGCTTGAAGGCCGCCAGGGCGGCGCGGCGGATCGCCCTGTCTTCGGAGGACGGCTCCGGCGGGGGCGTCGCAGGCAGATCGACGCCGAGCACCACGCGTTCCCCATGGGGTTCGATGAGCAGCAGCGTGGTGGGGAAGGGACGATCCACGCGCCGGACGAAGCGGATATCGATTCCGTGGCTTTTCGCCTGCTGAAGGACCCGGTCCCCGACGGGTCCGCTTGGTACGGAGGTGACGACAGCCACATGATGGCCGACCATGGCGAGGCCGCAGCCCGTGTTTGCGCCGCCGCCGCCCAGCCGCCCGGCCATGCGGCCCCCAAACGAGGTGCCGAACAGCCGCCCGCCGGAGGCGAGCGGCGCGGAGAGTCGTATGGGCGTGTCCCAATTAAGGGAACCGAAAACGAGGATCCGGGCCATGACCCGCCCGTTGCGTCAGGACGCGTCGCGCTGATTCTCAGGCAGGGTCCATTGGGGCCGGATGAAGTGGCAGGTATAGCCGTCCGGGAAGCGTTCCAGATAATCCTGGTGCATATCCTCGGCCCGCCAGAACGGCATTTCCGGCAACACCTGGGTCACGACCTTGCCCGGCCAGCGGCCCGAAGCTTCGACGGCGGCGATCACCGTCTCGGCCACGCGCTTTTGGTCTTCATCCATGTAGAAGATGGCCGAACGGTACTGGGTGCCCTGGTCATTGCCCTGACGATCTGCCGTCGTCGGGTCATGAATCTGGAAGAAGAACTCCAGAATCCGAGCATAGCTCGTCTTTTCCGGATCGAAGGTGATCTTCAGGCTTTCCGCATGGCCCGTGCGCCCGGTCTTGACCACGTCATAGGTGGCGTTGGGCGCGTCGCCGCCGGTGTAGCCCACTTCGGTCTCGACCACACCGGGCAGCTTGCGGAACAGGTCCTGCATGCCCCAGAAGCAGCCGCCGGCCAGGATCGCGGTTTGCGTTGCCATGGTTTATTTCCCTTCGTCGATGAGTTGAACATAGTCCCCATAGCCTTCCGCCTCCATCTCCGCCCGGGGAATGAAGCGCAGGGCCGCCGAATTGATGCAGTAGCGCAGACCATCTGGACCCGGACCATCCGGGAAGACGTGCCCGAGATGGGAATCGCCCCCTTTGGAACGCACTTCGGTGCGGATCATGCCGTGGCTCATGTCCCGCCGCTCGATGACCGAGGACGCGTCGATCGGGCGGGTGAAGCTCGGCCAGCCCGAATGGGACTCGAACTTGTCGCTGGAGAGGAACAGCGGCTCGCCCGTCACAACGTCCACATAGATGCCCGGTTCCTTGTTGTCCCAGAACGCGTTGCGGAAGGGCGGTTCCGTGGCCTCGTTCTGGGTCACCTCATATTGCAGGGGCGTGAGGCTCTCCAACGCTTCCGGAGTCTTTTCATAGTTCTTGTCGGTCATGGGGCGCTTGTCGGTCATGGGTCGCATCCTTTCGCGAACGGTGGTCCCGTCGGCCTTGGTGTCACGCGTTACCACGCGCTGTATGCCATCGCACGTCGTGGCACGGCGCAAGACCGGTGTCTTGTAAAGTGGACTTGGGATCGGCCGGGCCAATGCGTTGCCGCCGGAACCGAAAGCGCAAATGGGGCCCGGGGCCCTTTGGATCAAGTCGACACTGGGGCTCTAGCGCTCCCAATCCCGCTCCAATCGCAGGGATGTGACGGAAAAGATAAGGCCCGCCAGGGCGAAAAAACCGGTGCCGGCAAGAATGGCGTAACGCAGGGATTCCGCGCCGTAGTTTTCGCGGAACAGATCCGACAGGCCGCCGATCAGCACCGTGCCCGCGCCGAGCCCGATCAGATTGTTGATGAACAGGAACATCGCCGAGGCCGTGGCCCGCATGCCGGGCGTGACCAGATGCTGGACCGCTGAGGTCACGGGCCCGATCCACACAAGGCTGAGCCCGCCCGGCACGACAAAGACGAAAAAGGCGAGCCAGAGGGGCGGGACCCCAAGCACCCCAAAAGCATAGAACGGGATGCAGGTGAAGAGGGCCCCGGCCGAAACCAGGGCATAGGCCGCCTTGGTGCGCGTGCCGAAGCGGTCGGCGAGCGCGCCGCCGAGCCAGACGCCTGCGACGCCGCCGACAAAGACGATGCCGCCGAAAAACAGGGACACTTGGTCTATGGGCAGATCATAGGTGCGCTTGAAATAGGAGGGCATCCAGAACAGCACGCCATAGGTCATGATGGAGGAACTGGCCGCACCGAAGGACAGGCCCCAGAAACTGGGCTTGCGCAGCAGCATCCTCAGCACATCCACCGTCGAGGGCGGAACCGCGTCGGCGGGCGCCGCGTCGAGGCCGCCGCGCAGGGGTTCGCGCACGGTCAGGCGAAACAGGGGTGCAATGGCAATGCCCGCAAGGCCGACAACGATGAAGGCCGTGCGCCAGTCGATCTGGGCCGCAATCGTGCCGCCCAGGACAAGGCCCAGCGCGCTCCCGATGGGAATGCCGAAGGCGTAGATGCCAAGCGCCCGCGCCCGCTGGCCTTCGGGAAAATAATCCGAAATAAGCGCATAGGCGGGCGCTGTTCCGCCGGCCTCGCCCACACCGACGCCAAGCCGGGCCAGAAAAAGCTGGATGAAAGTCTGCGCCACGCCGCACAGGGCGGTGAAGCCGCTCCACAGGGTCAGGGAGATGGTCATGATCCAGGTGCGGCTGGTGCGGTCCGCGAGGCGCGCCACGGGAATGCCGAGGCTGGTGTAGAAGAGGGCGAAGGCCGTGCCGCCCAGCAGGCCAAGCTGGGTGTCGGACAGGCCCAGCTCTTCCTTGATGGGCGGAGCCAGGATCGAGATGATCGTCCGATCAATGAAATTGAAGGTGTAGACCACCACCAGGATGAACAGCACATAGACCTTGTAGCCGGCGGAATAGGGGGCCGCGCCCTCCGCCGTCGTCTGGTTCGCCATGGGTCCGTCGCTCACCGATCAAAAGGCCTTCACCGGTAGGATGGGGCGGTCCCCATCCTACGATCTCATCCGGATGCGTCAGAAGCGCACTTCCACCGTGCCGAGCACCTGACGCGGATTGCCGAAAAACGCCGTCACGGTGCCTTCAAGGCCGAGGGTCGGGAAGTTGTAGCCTGCGACCTTGTACTGGGTGTTGCCCAGGTTCTTGCCGTGGATCCCGGCCCGCCAGGTCCCGTCTTCACTTTCCCAGACCAGGCTGGCGTCATACAGGGTGAAGCCGTCCTGGTCGAGCAGCGGCAGCTCGAATTCGAACTGGGTGGCAAAGCTGCGATAGGACAGGAGCTGGATCAGCGACAAGGTCCCTTCCACATCGAAAAGGCTCAGCGGCGTCTCATAGGTCAGCGTGCCGGAGGCGGTGTATTTTGGGGTGTTCTGGAAGAAGCGCTCGTCCGCGACATTCTCCCCGGTCGGGCCGATGAAGGTGTCGAATTCGGCGTCGATGTAACCGAAGGTCCAGGCCAGGGACAGGGCATCGCCGCCCCGCGCCATGTCTTCCGCAATGAAAGCAGAGCCTTCGAATTCCACACCGTTCAAGGTTGCCTCGGCGGCGTTGGTCGTGATGCCGATGAACTGGTCATCGAGACCGTCACCATCCGTGTCCAAACCGAAGGAGCCCGGGATCTGGACGTCCGTGTAGTCGGAGAAGAAGATCGCGAGGCTGGTGTTGACCCGTCCCTCGAACCAGGTCGATTTGACGCCGATTTCGAAGGAGTCGACCTCTTCCGGCTGGACCAGAAGAAAGTCGAACTCGTCCTCGAAGGTGATCTGGCCATCCCCGTTCACATCCGGCGCCTGGCTGGTCAGGCCCCGGGGGTCGAAGAAGCCGCCTTTGAAGCCTTCCGAATAGGTCAGGTAGATATTGTGCGCGGGCACGGGCTGCCAGGCCAGGGAGACCCGGGGCGAGAAATCCGTGAACTTCTCCGACCCCACGAAGTCCGAGGTGGTCGCAATGGGCACGGCCGTGCCGCCGAAGAACTCGGAGGTTCCGCCGGAAAGGGTCTGGCGCAGCACCAGGGCAGTGCGCTCGTCGCTCGTGTAACGGCCGCCGAAGGACAGTTCCAAGCCATGGCCGCCCAGGTCGAACAGGGCTCCAAGGTCGAGGGTGAAGTCCCCGAAGATCGACCAGGTTTCCGTGTCCACATCGCCAAGGGTGAAGGAGTTGAACCCGGGAACGCCGATCACATCGCCCAGATTGCCCAGGATCACGTCAAAGGCGTTGAACGCGTTGGCGTCGAGGTAATAAAAGCCGACAACACCGGCCAGATAGTCGCCTTCGTACAGCAGTTGGAGTTCTTCCGAGAGCTGCTGATTGTCGTAGATCACCGGCACGTCGAGATCCGGCGAGGGCAGGCTGTCGAAATCGATCGGCGACAGGCTGCGGTCTTCGCGATAGGCGAGGATGTTCTTGATGGTGATGCGGTCATTGACCTGCCACTCGGCCAGGAAGCTGATGCCGTAGGCATTGACCTCCTGGATGGGATTGTTGAGGCCGGCCCGCGTGTCGAACACATTGTCGAGGACCGGCGCACCGCTGAGATTGCCGACTGTCAGGCGATGGCCTTGGCGCGGATCGCTGTCGTCATCGATGACATCGCCGGCGATCCGGAAAAACAGGTTGGACGTCGGCTCGAACTCGAGGCTGGCGCGGGCCGCCAGCACGTCTCGCTGGTAGTTCTCGATGCCGTCAAGGGTCAGGTTGTCGCCGAAACCGTCCCGGGTGAAGCGGGCCACGGCGCCGCCGACCCGCAGAGTGTCCGTGAGCGGAAGGGATGCGGTGAACACCGCGTCGAACTGGTTGAAGCTGCCGCCGGTCAGGCGAATGTTGAACTCGCGCTCGTCGCTCAGGCGCTTGGTGACATATTTGATCGCACCGCCGATGGTGTTCCGGCCATAAAGCGTCCCTTGCGGACCGCGCAGCACCTCGATGCGCTCCACATCATAGACATCCAGAATGGCGGCCTGCGGACGGTTGAAATAGACATCGTCCACATAAATGCCGACGCCGGCCTCGAAACCGGCCACCGGGTCCTGCTGGCCGACGCCCCGGATAAAGGCCGTGATCGTCGTATTGGTGCCGCGGGAGACCTCGAGGGTCACGTTCGGCACGGTCTGGGACAGGAAGGTGATGTCCTGGACCGCCGTGCGCACCAGCTCGTCGCCATCGAAGGCGGTGATGGCCAGGGGGACGTCCTGGGCCGTTTCTTCCCGGCGCCGCGCCGTTACCGTCATGCGCTCCATCATGGGATCGTCTTCGACGACCTCCGGGGCCGCGTCATCCTCGGCCTCGACGGGCGTCTCGGCCTCCTGGGCCGCAGCGCCCATGGGCGCCAGCGCCGGCAGGAGGGTTGCACCGGCGACCCCGGCCATCAAAAGGCGGCGCAACCAAACCCGGGTCCTGGGCGCGGCGCCGGTGGAGGCGTCCCCACGAGGTTCGGCCCCGGACGGATTGTTAATGTATGACATTGTGTTTCCCCACTCGGGCTTGTGTTGCGCCGAGCCGTTTTTCGGCGTCGGCGATGACCCGGGAGCCGGCCTGAAACCCAATACCCGCCGCCCCCACCCATCGTATGTGCCGTCTTCGGGAAGGTTGGCGCACGGGGCGGCGACGGCGGTTCGCCCCGACTTTTGTTTCCTATTAACCAACCTGAATTTTCCCAATACTCTTGTGCCAGAAAAGGACCGAAATCAAGAGATATGGAATCAGATTCAGGTTTGGCCCTCGGCCCGCCATGGGCGGCTGGAGGGGCGGGGAGGCGCCGTGACCGACGATCCACATCCCAGTGACCCGAGCCGGGGCGCTGCCGCGCCGGATGAACCCGATGCGCGCCATGACGAACCCAAGACCCGGCGCGGCCGCGTCACCCGCACCCGGCTCTTGGATGCAGCGGCCATCGAGTTCGGTCAGTGCGGTTTCCGCGACGCCTCCATCAACGCCATCACCAGCCGCGCTGGCGTCGCCATGGGCACTTTCTACGTGCACTTTCCGTCCAAGGAGGCCGTTTTCCGCGCCGTGGTCGAGCATATGGGGCGGGTCACCCGGGCCTATATCGCCGAACGGGTGGATGATGCACCCGATCGTCTGACAGCGGAGGAGCAAGGCATCCAGGCCTATCTCGATTTCGTGCGCGCCCATCCGGGCATCTACCGCATCGTCATGGAAGCCCAATTCATCGCAGAAGATGCGTATCGTGACTATTACATGCGCTTTGCGGCGGCTTATGTCGAAAAGCTCGACGGGGCTGCGGTGCGGGGGGAAATCCGCAGCGGCGATGCGGAGGTGCGCGCCTGGGCACTGATCGGCGCGAGTGTCTTTCTCGGGCTGCGGTTCGGACTGTGGGATGGAGAGCGCGTGTCCGGGGAGGTGGCAAGGGAAGCGGGGCGCCTGATCGGCGCGGGCCTCGCCCCGGACAAGGCCGGGACCCGTCAAAAAACAATCAAAAGCAAAAAGGAGCCCACTCCATGAGACACGCCTTGCCCGACATTCCGGCGCGACGCGCCCTGCTGGGGCCCGAGCGGATTGCCTTTGAGGACGGCCTGACGGGTCGGACCTGGAGCTATGCCGCCTTCGAAGACCGGTCCGCCCGGGCCGCGGCCGTGTTGACGGCGTGCGGCGTCGAGCCGGGGGCGCGGGTCGCCGTGTTGTGCCGCAACCGGGTGGCCTTTTTCGAGGTGATGATGGGCTGTGCCCGGATCGGCGCGATCTTCGTGCCGCTGAACTGGCGCATGCCGCCGGCCGAACTCGACGGCCTTTTGGCGGACTGCACGCCGGCGCTCCTGGTGTTCGGGGCGGAGGACGCCGAAACCATGGGCGCCCTGGCCGCGGCCCTGCCCGCCCGTCTTGCCCTCGATGATGGGGGGGCGGACGGTTATGAGGCCCGCATGGACCGGGCGGCGCCGCTGGCCGGACGCAGCCACTGGCCCGTGGAGGACTGCTGGTACCTTTTATACACCTCTGGAACCACGGGCCGGCCGAAAGCGGTCATCCAGACCTACGGCATGGCGCTCGCCAATTATGTGAACACGGTCCAGGCGGCGGGCCTGAGCGCCGACGACACGACGCTCAATTATCTGCCCCTGTTCCATACCGCCGGGATCAATCTTTACACCCTTCCCACACTGATGGGCGGTGGGCGGACGGTCATATTGCCCGGATTCGATGTGGACCGGGTCCTGGGCCTGCTGGAGGCCGGGCGCATCGACACCTTTTTTGCCGTGCCCCAGGTCTATCAGGCCCTCAGCCTCCATCCCCGGTTCGAAACGCTCGATTTCTCGAAGATCCGCAGCCTGGGCTGCGGCGGTGCGCCCATGCCCACGGCCATGGCCGCCCGTTTTGCCGAACGGGGCGCCATGGTCATCAACGGCTATGGCATGACCGAAACGGGACCCACCTGCTTTTTCGCCACGCCCGAGACCATGGCCGCCAAGCCGGGTTGCGCGGGTCGGGCCCAATTGCTCGTTTCTGCACGGATCGTCGATGGCGCGGGGCAGGCGGTGCCCGACGGCGTCGCGGGCGAACTGCTCGTGGCGGGCCCTGCGGTCACCCCCGGCTATTGGAACCGGCCCGAAGAGACCGCCCGGGCGATTACGCCCGACGGCTGGCTGCGCACCGGCGATCTTGTTCTGCGCGATGGGGACGGGGACCATTTCATCGTCGGGCGCTCGAAGGACATGTACATCTCTGGCGGGGAAAATGTGTATCCGGCCGAGGTGGAGGAGGTCCTCAACAGCCATCCGGACGTGCTGGAAGCCGCGGTGATCGGCGTGCCCGATGCCCAATGGGGCGAGGTGGGCGAGGCCCATATTCTGCCGCGGCCGGGGCACTGCCCGGATGCGGCGGACCTTGCCGCCTTTGCCCGGGCGCGTCTGGCGGCCTATAAGGTCCCCAAGCAGTTCGTGTTCGTGGTGGATTTTCCGCGCACGGCCTCCGGTAAGGTGATCAAGCACGCCCTGGCGGTTGACCCGGATGGCGCGGGATAGACGCCGCCGCGGCCGGCGATCCCCAGGCGACCGACCCGTGAAGAGAGAGGACCCATGCTGACCGATCCCAAAGGTGCCGGCCTGTCGCCGGAACGGCTTGCCCATATCGACCGGTTCCTCCAGGAAAATTACATCGACGCGGGGCTGCTGCCGGGAGCGCTCACGGTGGTCGCGCGCCGGGGCGTCGTGGCCCATCTATCGCCCCTGGGCAAACGGGATCTGGCGCAGGGTCTGCCGGTGGAGCAGGACACCATTTTCCGCATCTATTCCATGACCAAGCCGATCACGGCGGTCGCGGCCCTGATGCTGGTGGAGGAAGGCCTCATCGCCCTTGATGATCCCGTGCACCGCTTCATTCCGGAATGGCGCGGCCTGGGTGTCTATCAGGCGGGCCTCCATCCCCAGTTCCAAGTGCGCCGCCCCGACCGGCCCATGCGGGTGATCGATCTGTTCCGCCACACCTCCGGTCTGACCTACGGGTTCCAGAACCGGACCAATGTGGATGCGGCCTATCGTGCACTGAAGGTTGGTACGGTGACGTTCGATGGAACACTTGAAAGCATGGTGGCGGATCTTGCGACCCTGCCCCTGGAGTTCTCGCCCGGCACCAATTGGAACTATTCCGTCTCCACCGATGTCCTCGGCTTCCTCGTTCAAAGCATTTCGGGCAAGCCGCTCGACGTGTTCTTCCGGGAGCGGATTTTCGAGCCGCTCGGCATGGACGATACGGCCTTCATGGTGCCGGACGACAAGCTCGCCCGGTTCGCCGCCTGCTACGAGGCCCGGCCCGATGAGCGCCTTGCGCTCTACGATGCGCCGGAGACGAGCCCCTATCGGACCATGCCCAGCCTGCTCGCCGGCGGCGGCGGTCTCGTCTCGACGGCGACCGACTATCTCGCCTTTTGCCGCATGCTGCTCGACGGTGGGCGGGCGAACGGGCGCCAGGTGCTCAGCCCCAAGACCATCGAACTGATGACCGCGAATCATTTGCCGGGCGGCAAGACCCTGGACGATCTGTCCGTTTCCCTGTTTGCCGAAGGCGCTTTTGCCGGTGTCGGCTTCGGCCTCGGCGTATCGGTCACGACCGATCCGGCCGCGGCCATGCTGCCGGGGTCCGTGGGCGAATTCTCCTGGGGCGGGCTTGCCAGCACGGCCTTCTGGGTCGATCCCCGGGAGGCGCTGATCGTGGTCTTCATGACCCAGCTCATTCCTTCGACGCTCTACAACATCCGCCGCCAGCTGCGCACTCTGGTCTATTCGGCCATTACGGATTGACCAAGCCAGGCGCGGGTCTCGTCAGGTCGAGCGCTTGTCGCCATAGAGATGGATGTGCAGGCGGTCCGAGAAGCCCCAGCCGCGGGCGATCACCGGATCGATCAGGTCGCGGGCCCGGTCCCGCAAGGCATCCGACGTGGTCCCCTCCGGCATGACATAGACCCGGGTGCCGGGCAGGCCGAGGGCCGCCGTGAGGTCGCCGATGGCCTCCAGGTCGCCGGGCCCGGTTGCCACGAATTTGAAGACGGCCTTGGGCGTGCGGGCGTAACGCGCCAACACCTCGGGCTGTAGGGCGGCCCCCAGATCATTTCCAGAATGTGCCAGTTTCGGCGACACATTGAACTGATCGACCGCCTCCATGAGCGCGTCCGACGGGGCCAGGGTGCCGTTGGTCTCGATCTCCACGAACAGGTCCGGCCGGGTGCCGCGCACGGCCCGGATCAGGCTTTCCACCCCGCGCTGCTGGATGATGGGCTCGCCGCCGGTGATCACGAGGCCGGGGGCATCGAGGGCCAGCAGTCGTGCGGCGGCCACCGGCACGGCGAGGACCCGGGTCTCCTCTTTCATGGAAAACTTGTTGGGGGCGCCGGGGCGATCTCCGGCATGCGGAAAGTCCGTTTCGGTCCAATTCCAGGTATAGGGCGTGTCGCACCAGGCGCAATGAAGGTTGCAGCCCGACAGGCGGATGAAGGCGCGCAGATGGCCCATGCGGGCCCCTTCGCCTTGAACGGACAGGAAGATTTCCGGCTCGTCATCCGCGCCGCGCGCCAGTCTCAGGGTCTGTGTCGTCATGGGACGTCCTTGTCCGCGCGCAGATCCTGGCTGCGGGTTGCCTCGCCTCCAGGAAGAGCGCACTCTGCGGGCAGCATGTGGACCGCGTTTTAACCCCTGCCGCGCCATGCCGGGCCGGCGGGATCTTCCGGCCGGCCAACCGGCTCGTCATCCCCGTGCAAGAGGGTTTCCATCCGAGCCCATAAGTCAAGGAGGCGCCGCACCATGATTGTCCTGACCGTGAACGGACAAGAGGTCACCGTCAAAAGTCCGCCGGACACGCCACTGTTGTGGGTGATCCGGGACGAATTGGACCTTAAGGGAACGAAATTCGGCTGCGGTATCGCCCAATGCGGCGCCTGCACCGTCCATCTGGACGGCGTGGCAGTGCGCTCCTGCAACACCCAGATCGGCGATGTGGGCGAGGCCAAGGTCACAACCATCGAAGGGCTCACGGAGAACGGCCCTCACCCCCTCCAGACCGCCTGGGTCGAGGAACAGGTGCCGCAATGCGGCTACTGCCAGTCCGGCCAGATCATGCAGGCCGCGAGCCTGCTCGCCGATGTTCCCGAGCCGTCCGAAGAGGACATCACGGCGGCCATGAGCGGCAATCTGTGCCGCTGCATGGCCTATTTGCGGATCAAGCGCGCCATCAAAAAGGCGGCGACCGCCATGGGCACGGAGGGTGCGACCAATGGGTAAGCTGAGCACGATGATCGCCGCGCAAAGCACCACGCGCCGGCGCTTTCTGGTCGGGAGCACCAGCGCCGGCCTCGTCATGGCTTTCGCCGGCTGCGACAGCCAGACCGCAACCGAGGCGCCCGCCGAGCCGGCCGACCCCGCGCCCGCTCCGCAGACCGCCGCCGCCCAGATCGAGGCCCAGGCCTTCGAGCCCACCATCTGGTTCAAGATGGATCCGGACGGTGTGACCACGGTCCACATCACCAAGGCCGAGATGGGCCAGCATGTGGGCACCGCGCTTGCCCGCGTCGTCGCGGACGAGCTTGAGGTGGACTGGGAGCAGGTGCGCCTCGACCATGTGAACACCGATCCCAAATGGGGTCTGATGGTCACGGGCGGAAGCTGGTCCGTGCACACCACATTCATGCAGCTCAGTCAGGCCGGTGCCGCGGGCCGCATCGCGCTCATCGAGGCTGGCGCGGCCATGATGGGCGTGGCACCCGATCAGTGTACAGCGCGCAACGGCGTCGTTTCGGCGGGCGACCAATCCGTGACCTATGCCGAGATCATCTCCAGCGGGACGATCGACCGGACCTTCTCGCCGGAGGATCTTGAGGCTCTGCCGCTCAAGGATCCCTCCGAACGGCGGCTCCTGGGCAAGCCGGCCAAGGCCCTCGACATTCCCGCCAAGACCCGGGGCGAGGCCGTTTACGGCATCGACGCGGAGCTGCCCGGCATGGTCTATGCCCGGCCCCTCCTGCCGCCGACCCGGTACGGCTCGACGGTCAACGGCATCGACGACACCGGGGCGCAGTCCGTGCCCGGCTATCGCCAAGCCATCGAGATCAAGGACCCCAGCGGCACGTGCCAGGGCTGGGTCGCTGTGATCGCAGACAGTTTCGCCGCCGCCAGCAAGGCCGCCGACGCGATCACGGTGGACTGGACACCCGGCGAGACCGCCGAAGTGACCGAGGAGGACATCCTCGCCGTGGGCCGCAAATTGGCCGACGAGGGCACCGAAGGCGCGCTTTGGGTGGATGAAGGCGATACGGATGCGGCCCTGTCCAATGCCGCGAGCCTGGTCGAGGCCACCTACACCACCGGCACGATGCTCCATTTCCATCTCGAGCCGGTGAATGCCCTCGCCACCCAGGACGAAGAGGGCGTCTGGCACGTCCATTCGGGCAATCAGTGGCAGTCCCTCATCCTGCCCGTTCTGGCCAAGGCGCTGGAGGTGGGCGAGGATAAAATCGTTCTTCATACCTACAGCTTGGGCGGCGGCTTCGGGCGTCGTCTCTACGGAGACTATATGGTGCCGGCGGCCCTGACCTCGAAGGCCCTCGGCATACCGGTGAAAATGGTCTTTACCCGGGAAGACGATTCCCGGTTCGACTGCGTCCGCTCGCCCTCGGTCCAGACGCTCCGCATGGGGCTCGACGGCGAGGGCAAGCCGGTCGGCATGGAACACAATGCCTGCGCGGGCTGGCCGACCCTCAACATGGCCTCCTTTTTCCTGGCGCCGTCCACGGACGGTACGGAAGGTCAGGTCGATACCTTCTCGATCAATGGCGCCGATCACTGGTACAGCGTCAACGCCCATCGGGTCCGGGCGATCACCAATGATCTGGCGAACCGCACCTTCCTGCCGGGCTGGTGGCGGGCCGTCGGGCCGGGTTGGACGACCTGGGCCGTGGAATCCTTTATGGATGAGGCCGCCCATGCCGCCGGCGTCGATCCGGCCGCATTCCGCCTCGCGCTGCTCGATGCCGAAGGCCGTCAGGCCGGCTCGGCGCCCAACAGTGTGGGCGGTGCGGCACGCCAGGCCGCGGTGCTGCGCAAGGTCATGGAGATGTCCGGCTACGGATCGGCCGATCTGCCCGCCGATACGGGCATGGGCGTCGCCAGTTCCTTCGGACAGGAGCGGACCATGCCGACCTGGACGGCCTGCTGCGCCAAGGTGAAGGTGGACCGGGACAGCGGCGCGGTCACGGTTGAAAAGCTCTGGTCGGCGGTCGATGCCGGCACGCTTGTCCATCCCGACGGCGCCCTGGCCCAGGCCGAGGGGGCCACCCTGTGGGGCCTCAGCCACGTGCTTCATGAGGGCACACGCTTCGTGGACGGACAGGTCGAAGCCCGCAACCTCGATCGCTACACGCCCCTGCGCATGAACCAGGTGCCGGAACTGGAAATCGCCTTTATCGAGAACACGGAAATGCCGGTGGGCATGGGCGAGCCGCCACTGTCCGTTGTGGCGCCGGCCATCGCCAATGCGGTGTTCAACGCCGTCGGCGCCCGGGTGCGGGATCTCCCCATTCGGCCCGAGGCCGTCAAGGCCGCCATCCCGACGTGATCACAGGGGCGTGCGCCGGGGGGAATCGCTCCCGGCGCCCCATCAGCCTGTCCGTTTCTCTTGAGCGGGAAAAGTATAATGGTTCAGCCCAGCCGGTGGCGCAATATCGGGCAATCCGTGGTGCTCATTATCGGCATGGTGGGCCTCGCCATGCTGTCCGCCTTCATCGTGTTCGGCGCGGCGGGGGTCTTCTGGGCAGCCGTGGGTTTCAGCCTCGTCGTGATCCTCTCTCCGAGCCTGCCGCCCGAGGTGACCCTCGCCCTTTACCGGGCCCGGACCATTCCGGAGCACTCCTTTCCCCAGGGCCATGCCCTGGTGCGTCAGCTCGCGGCCCGGGCGGCGCTGCCGGCCATCCCGGCGCTCTACCACGTGCCCAGCCCTATGCTGAACGCCTTCACGGTGGGCCGGCCGGGCAATGCGGCCATCGCCGTGACGGACGGAATGCTGCGGACACTGACCTATGACGAGTTCGCGGGCGTCATGGCCCATGAGGTCGCCCATATCGCCCACAATGATCTGTGGACGATGACCTTGGCGGATTCCCTCAGCCGGATGACCAATCTGCTGTCCTTTGTCGGGCTCGTCATCATTTTCATCAATCTGCCGCTGATCCTGCTCGGCATGGCGCCGGGCTCCTGGTCCTTTGCCTTCGTGCTCGTTTTCGCACCCACGGTCATGACGCTGTTGCAGCTCGGCCTGTCCCGATCCCGCGAATATGATGCGGATCTTAAGGCGGCCGAACTGACGGGCAATCCGCGCGGGCTCGCCTCGGCCCTGACCAAGTTGGAGCACTACCAGGGCGGCATGTGGGAGCGACTCTTCATGCCGGGACGCCGGGTGCCCGATCCCTCCCTGCTGCGCACCCATCCGCCCACCCAGGAACGGGTCCGGCGCCTCATGGATCTCCTGCCCCAGCGCACGGCCCCATCGATCCCGATTGGTCTGGACACGGCGACGATGGGCACGCCCGTCCCGCCCGGCTACCGGATCGTCCGCGTCGCCCCCCGTTGGCACTGGACCGGCGTGTGGTATTGACGACGCCGGTTTTTTTGAGGTTTCCAAGCCTGCCGCGCGCATCCGCCCCGCGACCGGACCCCTACCGGCTCACTTTCTTCCGCCCGGCCCAACGATTGTGCAGCCACATCCACTGTTCGGGGCGGGCGCGAATGCGGTCTTCGAGGAACGCGTTCATCCGCGTGGTGATGTCCAGTACATCGGCCTGGACGTCCCCGCTCGGAACGATTTCCAGCGGTTCGAAGACGTGGAGAGCATATCGGGCGGGACCGGTCCGCTCGATCCAGGCGGGAATGAGGGGGCAACCCAGTTTCAGGGCGAGCAGGGCCGGAGCATGGTTGGTCAGGGCTTGCTGGCCGAAAAACGGCACCGATATGCCCTCATCCATGCGCTGGTCCACCAGCATGGCGACGAATTTGCCGGCCCTCAGGGCCCGGACCAGCCGGGGCATGGCCGAGCGCTTGTAGATCATGTCCGGGCAGACATGGGCCCGGCGGATGCCGTCGAGATAGTCCTGAACGAGCGCGTTGTTCACGGGCCGGACAATCGTGGCGCAGGGCAGGCCCGCGGCCACCATGGCCCGCGGCATCAACTCCCAGTTTGCAAAATGGCCGGACAGGAACAGCCCACCCTTGTTCAAGGCGATGAGCCGCTCCACCGTGTCCATGCCGATGATCTCGACACGGGGATTGGGGCCGAAAAAGTCGAACCGGCCGAGATGGGCATATTCCCCATAGGTGCGCCCGACACTGTCCCAGACCCCGGCCATGATCCGCTGGCGCTCGGCCTCGCTCCGGTCGGGGAAGGCGCGGGCGAGGTTCCTCAAAGCCTTTCTGTGCACGGACAGGCGCGGCCCGATTGCCCCCATCAGGCGGGCGGAGCGGGCGCCTGCGGCTTCCGGGCTCATCATCCCGAAAGCGGCCATGGTCAGGCGCACCAGCGCGTAGTCGATGCCATGGCCGATCGCGCGCGTAACGGTGCGGACGAGCCCGCTCCGGGGCTGCGGATCGATCACGGTTCGGGCCTCGCTCCGCGCCGTCCGGGCCGTGGTATTGGGTGGAAACTCAACGGTCATTGTTGTTGGAACCCTCAAGACCCGACCGATCGCGCCGGTCTGTCCCCCTGAAGCGTTCGATAGGCGTCAAGCCGGTCAGAAATCAGGCGCCGAAGCGCCGGTTCGTTGTCAAATGTGGCGCGCACGGGCAAAACGCGCAAGGCGGCGCGCTGGGTGGGGGACAGCCGGGCCGCATCCTTTTCCGTGGTCAGCAGCCCCGCCCCGAGCCGGTCCGCTTCCGCCCGTAGCCGGGCGAAATCCTCCGGTGTATACGGGTGATGGTCCGCAAAGGGAATGTCCGCGACCAGCGTCAGACCCAGGGCCCGGGCGGTGGCGAAAAACTTGGTCGGCCGTCCGATGCCCGCAAAGGCCACATGGCGATGGGCCTGCAGATCCGTGACGGCGTCCCTTTCGGCTTCGAGCCGGCCCCGGAACACCGGTCCGGCGAACGGGGCGAGAGCCTCGTCCGGGCGGCCCGGCCCCATGACGATCACGCCATGGGCCCGTGCAAGACCGTGGGCCACCGCCTCGCGCAACGGGCCGGCCGGCACGACCCGGCCATTGCCGAACAGGGCGGTGCCGTCGACAACCACGAGATTGACGGTCTTGGCCACGCCCGGGTTCTGGAAGCCGTCATCCATCACGATCACATCGGCGCCTCGAGCCGCGGCGAAACCGGCGCCTTCCGCCCGGTTCCGGGACACGGCGGTCGGGGCCGTGCGGGCGAGCAGCAGCGGTTCGTCGCCCACATCAATCGCGGTGTGCCGGGCCGGATCCACCTGGAGGGGGCCGGCTTCGCGTCCGCCGTGACCGCGGGTCAGGAACCAGGGCCGGGCGCCTTCAGCTTGTAAAAAACGGGCAAGGGTTAGGGCCACCGGGGTCTTGCCGGTGCCGCCGACGGTCAGGTTTCCGACACAGATGACGGGCACGCCCGGATCGAAGGCCTTTGTGACGCGGGCCTTGAACCGTCCGGCGCCGTCATACAGCCAGCCCAGGGGCGTGAGCAGCGTCGCCGCGACCCCGGTGCGCGCCGGCGGTGCCGGGTACCAGAAATCCGGGGCCTTCATGGTGCCCTTGCCCCGGAGACGACGGCGGGGAGAGAAGGGGCCAGGGCCTCCATGACCCGGTCCAGAATGCCGTCGGCGGCCTGGGCCTGGTTCCGGGCCGCCTCGGCCATGGTGCGACAAAGATCCGGTGAGGACAGCAGCAGCGCAATGCGTTCGCCGAGTTCCGCGCCGCCGGCCACCGGGTGGGAGGCCCCGGCACCTTGCAGGGACCGGTAGAGCGCGTCGAAATTCTCCGTATGGGGCCCGTGCAGGATCGGGCAATCGAGGCGCGCCGGCTCCAGGGGATTGCTCCCGCCCATCGGCGAGAGGCTACGCCCCAGAAAAGCCGCCCGGGCCAGGCGGTAGAAGAGGCCCAGCTCGCCGATCGTGTCCGCGACATAGAGGCCCGTATCGCCGGTGGGCAGACCGTCCCGGCTGCGCAAGGCC
Organism: Alphaproteobacteria bacterium; assembly: GCA_050331455.1. Taxonomy (GTDB): domain Bacteria; phylum Pseudomonadota; class Alphaproteobacteria; order JAJFIK01; family JAJFIK01; genus CAYUYV01. The sequence continues at coordinate 55,174 of JBHJGV010000058.1, read as the reverse complement.
GCCCGGATGCCAAGCCGTTCGGCACCGGCCACGAGGGCCGGGCCCTGGTCCGGCTGGCGGGGCACGGCAATGGTCAGGGCGTCGGCATGGGAGGCGGCGGCGATGCGATGGGCCGTGAGAATGGCCTCGTCCTCCCCGTGGATGCTTGCGGCAAGCCAGACCGGCCGGCCGTCGACGGCCGCGCGCAGATCCCGCAGACGGGTCGGATCCGCGGGAAGGGGCGGGGCGCACAGTTTCAGGTGACCCGTCACCGAGACATGGCGTGCGCCTAAGGCGGTAAGACGCTGGGCCGTCGCCTCGTCCGGTGCAAGGCAGCGGGTGAAGTGTCCCAACAGCCCCTCGATGCTGCGGGGAAAGCGGGACCAGCCGCGGAAAGAGCGCTCCGAAATGCGCGCATTCACCAGGACCGTGGGAATGCGCCGTGCCGCCGTGCCGCGCAACAGATTGGGCCAGAATTCACTTTCGACCCACAGGGCCAGATCGGGCCGCCAGTGATCGAGAAATCGGGCCACGAAACGGGGATGATCCAGGGGCACGAAGTGGTGGCGCGCCCGGGATGGCAGCCGCTCGGCCAGTATATCGGCCGAGGTCACCGTGCCGGTGGTCACGAGCACATGCATCCCCGCCGCCTCAGCGAGCAGCCGTTCGATCAGGGCAAGGACGGAGAGGGCCTCGCCAATGCTGGCGGCGTGCACCCAGATGAGGGGTCCGTCAGGCCGGGGTGCCGCGGCGAGGCCGCGCCGCTCGCCCAGACGCCCGCCGTGTTCCTTGCCCTTGGCCGCCCGGCGGCGCAAATGCCAGCCCACCGCCGGCAGGAGCAGGTGGCTCAAGGCCGGATAGAGCCGCAAGGCCCCTTTCAGACGCGGCGCGGGACCCGTGTGGACGGGCGGTGCGGCCGCAGGATCGTCGGAGGTCTTGAGAAGTCTGGTCTGCACGTCCCGTCCCGCCCTGATCCCGCGGTTACGCTATGGGGCCCCGCCAGGTCACGGCCCCTTTCAGATCGCGGTCCCGTTCAGGTCGCGGTCCCGCCCACCGTCAGCCCCCCGATCAGCATGGCCGGCTGTCCCACGCCCACGGGCACGCCCTGGCCCTGTTTGCCGCAGACACCGACGCCCTGGTCCAGTTCCATCCGGTCGCCGATCATGCGGACCCGGGTCAGGGCATCGGGACCGTTGCCGATCAATGTGGCGCCTTTCAGAGGCGCGCCGACTTTGCCGTCGGTGATTCGATAGGCCTCCGTACAGGCAAAGACGAATTTGCCGCTGGTGATGTCCACCTGGCCGCCGCCGAAGGACACGGCGTAAATGCCGTCCTTGACCGAGGCGATGATCTCGTCCTGGGGCGTATCGCCGGCCAGCATGAACGTATTGGTCATGCGCGGCAGAGGCATATGAGCGTGGGATTCGCGGCGGCCGTTGCCCGTGGGCGCGACGCCCATCAGCCGGGCATTCATCCGGTCCTGCATGAAACCCTTCAGGATGCCGTCCTCGATAAGCACCGTGTGGCCCGTCGGCGTGCCCTCGTCATCAACCGACAGGGATCCGCGGCGCCCGTCCAGGGTCCCGTCGTCCACAACCGTGACCCCGGGCGAGGCCACTCGCTCGCCCATCAGGCCGGCGAACGCGCTCGTCTTTTTGCGGTTGAAATCGCCTTCGAGGCCATGGCCGACCGCCTCATGGAGAAGGACGCCGGGCCAGCCCGGCCCCAGCACCACATCGAATTCACCCGCCGGCGCCGGCACGGACTCCAGATTGACCAGGGCCTGGCGCAACGCGTCGTCGGCCTGGGACCGCCAATGGTCCGGGGACAGATAAAGCGCATAGCCGCGCCGGCCGCCGGCGCCCGAATGGCCGGTCTCCTGACGGTCGCCGTCACCGGCCACGACCGAGACATCGACACGCACGAGGGGGCGAATGTCCCGGATCACCTCGCCGCCGGCGCGCAGGATCTCCACGGCCTGCCATTCGCCGCTGATGGAACAGGTCACCTGGCGCACCCGTGAGTCTTTGGCCCGCAAATAGGCGTCCATGTCTTTCAGCACGGCGATCTTGTCCTCGAAGGCCAGTTCTTCGAGGGGGTTGACGCTGGGATAAAGGGCCTGGTTCGTGCTGGAGGGGCCGGCCGCCAAGCTGCCCGTATGTCCGGTCTTCACGGCGGCCACGGATCGCGCCGCCCGCTCGATGGCGGCCTCGCTCAATTCGGCGCCGTGGGCATAGCCGGTGGCCTCGCCCGCGACGGCGCGCAGGCCAAAGCCCTGGTCGATGTCGAACCGGGCCGTGCGCAGCCGTCCGTCGTCGAAGACCAGCGTTTCCGACTGGACATATTCGAGAAACAGTTCGCCATCGTCGCCGCCGGCCAGGACGTCGTCGATGACGGTCTGAACGCGCCCCCGATCGAGCCCGGTCTGGGTGAAAAAGAGGTCTTCGGTCATGGTCGTCATGGGGGCCTCGCTGGCGTAACGGGATCGCGGATCGGCCCGCGCATCGTTCTCCGATGTGCGGATCAGTGCAACAATTCTGTCAGATCCCCATAGATTGGTTTAGCCCGCACCGGTTTCGAGGGTTTTGCAGTGCGGCACGGGCGCCGTGTGCCGGGCCGCTTTCGATGGGAAAAAGCCCCGGAAAATCCGTGCTTGTCGACGAAAAATGCGGCGATGCTGACTCTGGACCCGAAGCATCGGGTGTTCTAGCTTGCAGACCCATGGGACAGGGTCGAGATGCCAAGAATGGATACACGTTTTCCGGGCTTATTTCGATCGAAGGGTGAATCAGGCGGAGACGGGTCGGCGTTCGTTGTCCCCGCGCTCTTTGCGAACAGTGATCCGTGCCGCGGGATTGTGCGGCGCGGCGTAACATGGGCTAGAACCGGCCCGCTTGACGATACACATCCATAATCAAACGACAGTCAGGATTGTCGGATGGCCATTGGGCTTACGCACGGGATTGTTTCGATGACACGGATCTTTAAGGAACCAATGATTGCCGGTTTGACAGCCGCAATCCTGCTCGGTCTTGGCACGACCGCGGCAATGGCGGGCCAGCCGGAGCCCTGGCAGCTGGGCTTTCAGAAGGCGGCCACCCCGATCATGGAGCAGGTCAACGGCCTGCATAACTATCTGTTGTGGGTGATCACGGCGATCAGTCTGTTCGTGCTGGGCCTCTTGGTCTGGGTCGTGGTCCGCTACAACCGGCGCGCCAATGCACAGGCGTCCTCCTTCTCCCATAACACCACCGTCGAAATCGTCTGGACTTTGGTCCCGGTGCTGATCCTTGCGACCATCGCCCTGCCGTCCTGGCGGCTGATGTATTTTCAGGATCAGATGCCTGACGTGGATATGACCATCAAAGCCACGGGTTATCAGTGGTATTGGGGCTATACCTACCCCGACCAGGAGCTGGACGAGTTCTTTTCAAACATGATCCCGGAAGATGAAGCGACGACGTCCACGGACTATTTCGGCGATCCGAACGTCTATCGCCTGTCCGTCGACTACGATGTGGTCGTGCCCGTCGGCAAGACCGTCCGGTTGATCGTCACGGCGGCGGATGTCCTGCATAACTTCGCCATGCCGTCATTCGGGATCAAGATGGATGCCGTTCCCGGGCGTTTGAACGAGACCTGGTTCCGTGTTGACGAGCCGGGCATGTATTACGGTCAGTGTTCGGAGATTTGCGGTCCGCGGCATGCCTTCATGCCCATTGCGATCCGCGCCGTGAACGAGGCCGAATTCGATAAATGGGTGCGGGAGCAAAAGGCGCTTGCTGCAGGCGACATGCCTGTGGATGGCGACACCGTATTGGCGGCGGCCCGTTGAGGGTGCCGACTTAGAGCGTGAAACCGATATGGGCGCGGCGGTCAGCCGCGCCGTGGTGAAAACCAGGTGAGGATGACAATGGCGACTTCAGCCGCTGCTACCCATGATGCCCACGACGATCACCCCACAGGGCTTCGGCGCTGGCTCTTCTCAACCAACCACAAAGACATCGGGCTGCTCTATCTCGGCTTTGCCATCACGGCCGGGATTATCGGCACCGCCATGTCGGTCCTGATGCGGATCGAACTCCAAGATCCGGGCGTGACGTTCCTCACCATGTTTGTCGAAGACGGCAATCTGAACTCCGCCTATCACTTCTATAACGTGCTGATCACCATGCACGGGCTGATCATGATCTTCTTCATGGTGATGCCCGCGATGATCGGCGGCTTCGGCAATTACTTCATGCCGATCATGATCGGTGCGCCGGACATGGCGGTCCCCCGGCTGAACAATATTTCATTTTGGCTGCTGCCGTTCTCATTCTTGCTCCTGGTGCTGTCCATGTTTGTCCCCGGACCGCCGGGTGATGTGGGTGTCGGCGGCGGCTGGGTGCTCTACGCGCCCTTGTCCACCTCGGGCCAGCCGGGACCGGCCATGGATCTGTTGATCCTGTCCCTGCACATTGCCGGCGTGTCGTCGATCCTCGGTGCGATCAACTTCATCACGACGATCTTCAACATGCGCGCTCCGGGCATGACGCTCCACAAGATGCCGCTGTTTGCGTGGTCCTTGCTGATCACCGGCTTTCTGCTGCTGCTGTCGCTGCCCGTCCTTGCCGGCGCCATCACCATGCTGCTGACGGACCGGAATTTCGGCACCACTTTCTTCGATCCGGCCGGTGGCGGGGATCCGCTGCTGTACCAGCACCTGTTCTGGTTCTTCGGCCATCCGGAGGTGTATATCCTCATCCTTCCGGGTTTCGGCATGATCAGCCACATCGTTTCGACCTTCTCCCGTAAGCCGATTTTCGGCTATCTGGGCATGGCCTATGCCATGGTCGCGATTGGTTTTGTCGGCTTCATCGTGTGGGCGCACCATATGTATACGACCGGCATCAACGTCAATATGCAGGCCTATTTCACCATGGCGACGCTGGTCATCGCCGTGCCGACGGGCATCAAGGTGTTCTCGTGGATCGCCACCATGTGGGGCGGGTCCATTGATTTCAAAACGCCAATGCTTTGGGCGGTCGGGTTCATCTTCCTGTTCACGGTCGGCGGTGTGACCGGTGTGGTGCTCGCCAATGGTGGGGTCGATAAGTCTTTGCACGACACATATTATGTCGTGGCGCACTTTCACTATGTCCTGTCCATGGGTGCCGTCTTTGCGATCTTTGCAGGCTGGTACTACTGGTTCGGCAAGATGTTCGGGATCCAGTACAACGAATTCCTCGGCAAGCTGCATTTCTGGATCACTTTTGTGGGCGTGAACATCCTGTTCTTCCCCCACCACTTCCTGGGCCTCGCCGGCATGCCGCGCCGCTATGTGGACTATCCGGAGGCCTATTCCGGCTGGAACGAGATTTCATCCTACGGATCCTACATCACGGTGGTCGGGCTGGTGGTCTTCCTGGTCGGGATTGCTGAAGCGGCGATCCGGAAGCGGAAGGCCGAGGCGAACCCCTGGGGCGAGGGTGCCAACACGCTGGAATGGACCCTGTCGTCCCCGCCGCCGTTCCACCAGTTCAGCGAGCTGCCCCGCATCCGCTGATCATGCGGTCGGACGGATCACATCTTCTGCCCCGGCCCGGGCCCCGCCCGGACCGGGGAGCCGTCTTCCGAAGGCGGACCGATCGTTTCGTTTGGGAGAGCAACACGTGAGCAATGCGTCCACCATCGAAGGGCCTTTTGACGACGCCGCCTGGGACAATCCGGCCTGGCGCGAACGGGACCGGGCGTTCGACGGTGCAGTGAGCCTCGCGACCTGGCGTGACTATGTGGTGCTGTTGAAGCCCCGGGTGATGTCCCTGGTGATCTTCACGGGGCTGGTTGGGCTGCTGATGGCGCCCGGCTCGATCAATCCGGTGATTGCCGCGGCCGCGCTGATCTGTATGGCCGTGGGCGCGGGGGCCTCGGGCGCCCTCAATATGTGGTATGACGCCGATATTGACCGGATCATGGGTCGGACCCGCCGGCGCCCCATTCCACTTGGTCGGGTGAGCAAGGACGAAGCCCTGGCCTTCGGCGCGTTTCTTTCATTCGCCTCCGTGGCGGCCATGGGATTGCTGGTCAATCTGGCGGCTGCCGGCCTGCTGGCCCTGACCATCGCGTTCTATTTGTTCGTGTACACCATATGGCTCAAGCGCCGCACACCGCAGAATATTGTGATCGGCGGCGCTGCCGGTGCGTTCCCGCCCATGATCGGCTGGGCCGCCGTGACCGGCGGCATCGCGATCGAGCCGATCATCCTGTTCGCGATCATTTTCACGTGGACGCCGCCCCATTTCTGGGCGTTGGCCCTTTATCGGGCCGGGGATTACGAAAAAGCGGGCGTGCCCATGATGCCCGTCGTCGCCGGAGAAGCGGACACGCGCCTTCAGATCTTGCTGTACGCCGTTGCGCTCTGGGCGGTCACTGTGGCGCCGGTCGCCCTTGGCTTCGCCGGTGTCCTGTATGCCGTGGCCAGCGTGATCCTCGGCGGCTGGTTCACAGCCCTTGCGGCATGGTTGTGGTGGCTGGGCAGAACCAGTGGGGATGATGCGGTCGCCCGGACGCGGGTCCACCATGTGGCCCGCCGGCTGTTCCGGTTCTCGATCCTTTATCTGTTCCTCATTTTTCTGGTTCTGGGTTTTGAGCCGATGGTGGGCCTTGCCCCCTGATCGGACCGCGCCAATGTCTTACGCTTGGGGCGAATGACCGGGCGTCGCGCCGGATCCTGCTGTGGAGCGTGCGCGGGCCCGTAACCGGTGACAGGGAGTGCCTGGATGACAAGTCACAACGACGTTCTGGAAACGGCCAGCCTGTCCGACAGCGCGGCCCGTCAGGAAATGGATATTGCTGCGCGCTACGCACCGTCGGGCGTCGACCGGGATACGTTCGTGAAGGCCCGTCGGGGCCGCAATGTCGCGATTGCCGTATCCTTGATCGGGTTCGCGGTCCTGCTGTTCGCGGTCACCCTGGTCAAGCTTGGCCCGGGTGCGGTCGCCCGGCCTTTCTGATCGGCCTGAACGGCTCACCTTGACCATGGAATGGAGGATGTCTCTCCGGTGACTCAGGGACGAAAAAACATCCGTCTGGCGCTTGCCTGCGGTTTTGCCGCCGGCGCCATGATCGGCGTCGCCTACGCGGCGGTCCCGCTCTATGACGCATTCTGCCGCGTGACCGGGTTCGGCGGCACGACCCAGGTGGCCGCCGTCACCAGCGAGGCCGTGCTTAAGCGCACCATGACCGTTCGGTTCGATGCCAACACCGCCCGCGGTCTGCCCTGGACCTTCAAGCCGCTCCAGACCAGCAGCACGGGCCGGATCGGCGAAAACATGCTCGCCTTTTACGAGGTGACCAATACCAGCGATAAAGCGGTGACGGGCACAGCAACCTACAATGTCACGCCGCAGAAAGCCGGGCTCTATTTCGCCAAGGTGGACTGCTTTTGTTTCGAAGAGCAGACCCTGGAGCCCGGACAGACCCTGCGCATGGCCGTCTCGTATTTCGTCGATCCCGCACTCGATGAGGACCCGACTCAGGACGACGTGAAAACCATCACGCTCTCTTACACGTTTTTCCCGAAAACCGGGTCCGGGCCTGCGGCGGATTGAGGCTGAAAGCGCCGGAAACACGGCACGCGCGGGAATTTTCGGCACCTTAGCCGAAAGGTGTGCCCCATGACCCCGCAGCCCATTGCAAAGCGGTGGGCGGTGGTGCACATCCCGTGGTAAAAGAAAAAGGAATTGTCGAGAGGGGATCGCGCGGCACCGACAGCCCGGCAGCGCCCCAGCGAGGAGAGAAAGACATCATGGCCGGTTCAGCCAATCACGACTATCACCTGGTGGATCCCAGCCCTTGGCCCCTGGTGGCTTCGATCAGTGCCTTCATCATGGCCATCGGTGCGGTGATGTGGATGCGCCCGGACGGCCTGTTCGGCGTGCCGCAGACCCCGTGGGTGTTCGTGATCGGTGCGGCCGGCGTGGTCTATGTGATGATCGGCTGGTGGGGCGACGTGATCAAAGAACACGAGGTGGGTGGCCATCACACACCAGTGGTTCAGCTCCATCACCGCTATGCCATGGTTCTCTTCATAGCGTCGGAAGTGATGTTTTTCGTGGCGTGGTTCTGGGCCTATTTCAACACGTCCCTGTTCCCCACGGATCACGGATTTGCCCAGTGGCCGCCGGAAGGCATTGAGACCTTCGACCCTTGGCACCTGCCGTTCATCAATACCTTGATCCTTTTGACCTCCGGGACGACCGTCACCTGGGCCCACCATGCCCTCGAGACCGGTAACCGGAAGGGCTATATCCAGGGTCTGTGGCTGACGGTCATTCTTGGCTTCTGCTTCACCTGCGTGCAGGCGTACGAATACGCTCATGCAGCATTCTCGTTCTCCGGCAACATCTACGGCGCCACCTTCTTCATGGCGACCGGCTTCCACGGCGCCCATGTGATTATCGGCACGGTGTTTTTGGTTGTCTGTCTGATGCGCGGCTATGCGGGCCATTTCAAGGATGGCAACATCTTCGGCTTTGAAGCGGCCGCCTGGTACTGGCACTTCGTCGATGTGGTATGGCTGTTCCTCTTCGCGATGATTTATGTCTGGGGTGCGGGAACCATCGCCCACTGACGCAGGCCTTCCGTGAAGGGATGACCCGGGATAGGGGAGGCATGCGTGACACCGCTTAATCCGCGTCCGGTGTCGCCTCTCAGGGCCTGTTTACGGGGACGATGTCCCCGCTGCGGCGAAGGCGGATTGTTCGCCACACCCTTTGGGCTCGGGCTCGCACCCTCTTGTACCGTGTGCGATCTCGATTTCCAGCGGTTCGACCAGGGTGACGGGCCCGCCGCGTTCGCCATTTTCATTGTGGGCACGGTGGCGGTTGTCGGACTGATCGCAGTGGAAGTTATGTTTCGTGCGCCCTATTGGGTCCAGGCGGTTATCTGGCTGCCAATCGTGCCGGCGCTCAGTGTGGTCACGATCCGACTTTTGAAGGCTTGGCTGATCTCCGAACAGTATCGCCGCGATGCTGCGGAAGGCCGCCTTTCCTGACGTGCTTTCAGCCGAGTCGGCCGGGCAGGCCCGTCGCGCCGCAGCGTCAGGTCCAGCCAGCGCACCGGGGAACCCCATGCCCTTTATTGTTTTCCGTCCCTACCCCGTGCTCACGGTTTTCTCGGTGCTTGCCCTTGCGCTTTTGCTGTCCTTGGGCCAGTGGCAGCTGGAGCGGCGGATCTGGAAGCTCGATCTGATCGAAAAACTGGAAGCCCGGCCGGCGCTGCCTGCCGTTCCCCTGCACACTCTGGAACGCGACGGGCTCGGCGACATCGCCTCCCTCGAATACCGCCCGGTGACCCTCAGCGGCGCATTCGATCACGGGGCGGAAATGCCGGTTTTCGGACATGTGGGGGCCGGTCAGCCCGGCTACTTCATCATCACGCCCCTCAAAAGGGATGGCGCGCCGCCGGTTCTGGTCAATCGCGGCTTTGTGCCGATGGCTTTCCGCGATCCCGCGACCCGGGCTGCCGGTCAGGTCACCGGCAGGGTCACCTTGACCGGGCTGATCCGGTCTCCCGGGCGCAAGGGCTCTTTTACGCCGGACAATGATCCGGCGGCGGCGCAGTGGTATTGGCGGGATTGGCCGGCCATGGCCGCCTGGGCCAATGTGCCGGATGCCCTCCCCCTTTTTGTCGACGCCCGGGAGAGCGCGACACCCCCCGGCGGCATGCCCCGGGGCGGAGCGTCCGTCACCATGCCGCGCAACAACCATCTCGGTTATGCGGTCACGTGGTTCGGCTTCGCGCTGTGCCTCATCGGCGTCTACGGCGCCTACCACGCCGCCCATGGACGCCTTGGCTGGCGTGGGCGGTGACCAAACGTCGCTGTATGATTCTGTCATACGAAATTCCGGCATCTCTTGAGGTTTTCTCTTGAGGTTTGCTGGGGTTTCGCATCGCTGTTATGCCCATCTGTTCACGTTTTGTTGTCGTAATTCGGTGCGATCCCGATGCTAAAACGCAACCGTTGGGGATGGGCGCAGGGGTCGGCCCGCGGAGGACGCCATGACGCGCGCGAACTGGAAGATCCGGAATCTGCAAAAATATCTTGGAACCGAGGGGTGCCCGGCCAAGGACGCCAAGGATTTCGGCTTGCGGGTCCAACTGGCCGAGGCTGAGGTCGAGGACATTCTCAAGCCGGACAATGACCGCGTCTTCCGGTTTTCCGTGGTGCGCAAGATCCGCAATACATTCGGCGATGTTTGCGCGCGGCGCCTGTGCGAAAGGCTGAAACTGTGAGCGCGGGGACGTCGATCGCCACCGGGACCAAGACCGTGTCCGGCTTCGGCGTGGTCCTGGAATATCCCAGGATCTTCATCAATCTCGCTTCGGTGGTCTTGGCCCTGTCCTTGACCTTTTTTACGGCCGGCGATGCGCGCTCCGGTGTTGCGCTCGCGCTCATCGTCAGCGCCTGGGCCTGCTGGATCGGCTCCATCATTGCCGGCGCCTGGGTCATTCGGCGCATCGCGACCCTTGAGTTGCAGAGCCTGGATGAGGACGAGGCCGAGGCCAGCGTGCACATCAATGAGACCGTCTACGCGCCCGGGATCCGCCGCGCTCTGACGGCCCAGCCCGTGTGCTTCGTGCTGGGCTTCGTATTCTTCATCCTGTCCGCCCTGGCGCCCGCACCCTTCGGGGCCGACGCGCGCCCTGACACGCCGGCCCTGCCAACCGATCCGCGTCCCTGACAGGCTCCGGTTTGGAGTGATAAGCTTGAGCCTTGCGCGTGACGGGCGCGGAGGTTTAGGACGTTCAGATTGAAGGAGATTTCATGGGCGTGATCGTCACCGAATTGTCCAATGGCCTGCGTGTGGCCTGCGATCCCATGGCCGGCGTGGAAAGCGTGGCCCTTGGGGTGTGGGTCGGGGCCGGCGGGCGTCACGAGACGGCACCCGAGAACGGTATCGCCCATTTCCTTGAGCACATGGCCTTCAAGGGCACCGCCACCCGCAGCGCCCGGGATATCGCCGAGACCATCGAAGCCGTCGGGGGCTTTTTCAACGCCTATACCGGCCGCAGCCAGACCGCTTATCACGTCCGACTGCTAAAGGATGATGTGGCGCTGGGCCTCGATCTGCTGACCGATATCCTCCGCAGGCCCCGCTTCGACACGGAGGAGTTCGAGCGCGAGCGCACCGTCATCCTACAGGAGTTGGCCCGGGCCAATGACACCCCCGACGATCTCGTCTTCGACCTGCTCCAGGAGGCGGCCTATCCGGAACAGGCTTTCGGACGACCCATTCTCGGCACGCTGGACAGTGTGCGTTCCTTCACAACCGATCATTTGCGCGCTTTCCAGGACCGCCACTACCGACCCGACCAATTGGTCATCAGTGCATCGGGCGCCGTCGATCCGGACCGGCTCCACGCCTTGGCGGAAGCGGCCTTCGGCGATATGGCACCCGGCGGCACGCCGGCGGCGCCGGAACCGGCAAAGTTCCGCGGCGGGGAACGGCGGGGGACCGGGGACACGGAACAGGTGCATCTGACCCTGGCCTTCGAAGGCGCCCCCTTGGGCGACCCGGCCTATTACGCCTCCTGGGCCTATGGAGAGATCCTGGGTGGCGGCATGTCCTCCCGCCTGTTCCAGGATATTCGGGAGGAGCGGGGCCTCGCCTACGCGGTCCATGCCGGCGCGCGCAGCTACACCGATACCGGGACCTTGACAGTTTATACGGGCACGGCGCCCGAGGCCCTGCCGGAGGTGGCAGCTTCCGTGGCCCGGAACATGCGCGAATTGGCGGAAAATGTCCGCCCCGAGGAACTCGACCGGGCTCGCGCCCAAATCCGCTCCGGCGTGCTCATGGCGCTGGAATCCCCCGGCGGCAGGGCCGATGCGGCCGCGACCGATCTGCTCCAGGAGGGACGGATTGTCCCTCCGACGGAACTGGTGGAGCGGGTCGCCGCCGTCGATGCCGATGCCATTCGGAGCTTTGCCGCCCGCGTGCTGGGCAGCGGACGACCGGCTTTCGCCGCGGTCGGCGACACGACGCCGCTCGGCCATTATGAGGGCCTCCTCGACGCCTTCGACCGGGCAAAAGCCGCGTGATGGCGGATCCTGCGGTGCCATCCGGCATGCGGTGCGGTTGAACGCGGCTACAGCTTCAGGTCTGCTTGGGTCGAAAGAGGGGTGCCCGGCGCCGAGGTCCGTGGCCCCGCTCCCCGAAAGGCGCCAACGGACAGAGCAGTCGACCCATGCCCGGATTAGGATCCAGACCCGGCTTTGAGCCGTCCCTGGTGCTGCATGCCAGCACGGTCTATCTGCGTTATCCGGATGCGGGAGATTTCGAAGCCTGGGCTGGCGTGCGCTCGCGCAGTCGGGCCTTTCTTGAGCCCTGGGAGCCCCTGTGGCCCGCCGACGATCTCAGCCGGGCCGCCTTTCGCCGGCGGGTGCGCCGCTATCACCAGGAAATCCGGGACGATGTGGCCTATCCCTTTTTCCTGTTCTGCGCCCAGGGCGATATTCTTATCGGCGCACTGACCCTGTCCAATATCCGCCGCGGCGTCAGCCAGTCCGCCAGCCTTGGTTATTGGATCGGCGAGCCCTTTGCCGGCCGCGGCCATATGAGTGCCGCCGTGCGCCGGCTGGCGGCATTCGTATTCCAGGATTTGCGCCTGCATAGAATCGAAGCAGCATGCATCCCTACAAACGAATCGTCTCAAAGGGTTCTGCTGCGATGCGGCTTTCGGCATGAGGGGCTGGCCCGCGGCTATCTGAAGATCAACGGGCGTTGGCAGGACCACCTGCTGTTTGCGCTGCTTGCCGAGGATATTCAGCCGGTTTGACCGGCCTCCCGGATCGATCTTTTTCCTTGGAGCACGATTCTTGAGGCGGAGACCGAGCCTTTGGCGGGGCCGGTCACGGCTGAGTCCGGCAGTCCTTCCATGGACGGGAAAAGCCGCCCGCCATTTCAGGGGTTTTACACGGCGCCCGGACCGGCCCGGTCCGTGGGGCGGGAGGGTTGTCTTGTGGCGCGCCAGAATAGGTTGAACGGAGGCTCCGGAGTCCGCAGGCGCCCGCCCCTGTGCCCCAAGGCCCAGAAACGGGGACCGGGGACGGGAGGTCGCACCAGGTCCCGCACCCGAACGCTCCGCATGCGCCCCCCTCGCACTCAAACCCCATGGGCAATGCTGTCCGGTCTCGTCACAATGGCCTTCCTGGTCCTGGGGACGATGGTGCTGCCCTCCCTCGTGGATCGCGGCCACGCGACGCCCCGGGTCCTGCAGGCGGGCTCCCCGGCCCCTGGACAAACGGATCATGCGGAGGCTTTGGCGGCCGCGTCCTGGCGGGCGGGGCATGGCCTTGCGAGCCTCGTGGTGGATCCCGGTGCGTCCATCGTCAATATCCGCGCGGTCCTCAAGGACATCACCATCATTCCACCGACGCCGATCAAGGAGCAGCGCGCAGAAGACGCGCCGCCCCCGACGGTGCCCGTGCCCCATCGGGATCTGGCTTCAGGGCGTTGGTTCATGGCCTCCCTCGTCAATCCGTCTGCGGAGGTCCAAACGCGAATCCTGGTGATCCAGACGCCGACCCTGGCGGGATCGGGCCCGTTCGGCGCCGGTGTGACCGGGCTGACCGTGGAGGGCGGTCTCTACTGGGCCCAGGGCGCTCCGGCCCGGTCCATGGCGCGTCTGGAGAGCGGGGCAGGGGCCGTGGCCTTCGCGGTGCGTCTCGCGCCCGGCCAGGCGACAACGCTTGCATTGCGGGCCGGCGAAGGCCGGGCGCCCTACACGGTCGCGCTGTGGGAGCCGAACAGTTTCCAGCGGGTGGACCGGCTCGTGGCCGGGGCCAAGGGCGTGGTCGTGGGCGTGCTGATCATGCTGATCGCCCTTGCGGTCGGCCGCTGGGCCCTGCAAGGGGGGCAAGAAGAATTGACCGTGATCGCCTTCGCCTGTGCAGGCCTCTATTTCGTGGCGACCGGGTTCGGCATTCAGTATACGGTTGTCCCGGCGGATTGGAGCCTTGCCGGCGGGCTTCGGGCCTCGGCGCTGTATGTCCTGGCCGGTGTGGGGCTGGCGCTGGTGCAGCATCGCCTGTCCCTGTCCCGCCTGGGGGCCGGGGTTTCCCATTGGGCCTCGCGGATTGCCATGCTCACGCTGGCCGGCGGTGTCCTGGCCCTGCCAGGGGGGATCGTTGCGGCGCTGGCCGGACCCGTCGCCCTTGCCATTTCCCTGTTTACGGCCGGCGCCGGTGTGACCTTGGCCCGCGCCCGGGATGCCCGCGCCTCTGCGCTCATGCCGGGACTGGCGCTCATCGTCCTGTGCGTGCTGGCGGCGACGCTGCTGTCCCTCACGGTGCCCGGCCCGCTTGCGGATCTTCAGTCCATCATGCTGACCGGCGCAGTGGCTGCGGGTATCACATTGCTCGCCGTCTCGTCGCTGCTGGGCCGGGCCGAGAGGGCCGACGCCGCGGTGGTACCGGCCGCATCCGAGACCGCGGCCAGCGATGATGCGGGTGCGGATGAGCGAGGGGCGGGTCCCTCGGGGGCATCGCGTCCGGGCACTCTGCTGCCCCTGCGGCACGAGCCCGGGACTGGCGTGGCCCCCGGACCCAGGGTCGTGCCCGATGCGTCCGGCGACCGGAGCGACCTCGCCCTTGAAGCGGCCCGGCATGGGGTCTGGGACCTCGATCCCGGGTCCGGTCGCCTTGTGCTCAGCCCTGTGGTGGCAGCGCTCTTGGGAACCCGGCCGAAACGGCTTGGCGCCAGCCTGTCCGCCTGGCTGGAGCGAGTTCATCCCGACGATGTGGAGACGTTCCGCCAGGGAATCGAGGCCCGCATCGTGCAGGGCAACCGGTCCTTCGCCTTTCTGGTCCGTGTGCTCCATGACGACCAGTCCTATCGCTGGCTCATGCTCCGGGGCACGGCGGTTCCGGGCCGGGACGGGCGCGCGCGGCGTCTTCTGGGCATTGTGACCGACGAAACGGCGCAGCAGGAAACCCTGGACGCAGGGGCCCTTCGCCCCATGTTCGATCGCCTCACGGGACTTGCCGGGCGCGACCTGCTGTTTGATCGCCTGGATCGGGTGTTGCGGGCCCAGCGGGCGCGCGGTCCATGGGACGAGGATGAAGCGCCGGCTCTTCTGCGGATCGATCTCGATGATTTCCGTACGGTTAATGAGGTTCTGGGACCCGTCGATGCCGATGCGATCCTGATCGCGGTGGCCCGCCGGCTCGAAGGACTGGTCGGTGAGACCGACACGGTCGCGCGCACGGGGGGCGACGAATTCTCGATCCTGCTTGCCCAGGGTCTTGGTCCGGGAACGGAAGAAGATGTGGGCCGCCTGCTCGCCGACGTGATTGGCGCGCCCCTGGCCGTGAGCGACCAGGATGTCACCCTGTCGGCCTGTGTGGGTCTTGCCCTTGCCCTGTCGGAGCCCGAGGCCGAGCCCGGCCGAAACGACCGCGCCGCCGGCGGGCCCCGGGAGACCGCCCGCGACCTGTTCGTCCGGGCGGGGACGGCTCTTGCTCGGGCCAAGGCGCGGGGCCCTTGCTGCACGATCGCGGCCCCGGCCTCGCGGCCCCAATCATCCCGGCCGGAGCTCGATCTCGATGCAACGCTCAAAGCGGTCCTTCAGGGACGCCAGGGAGGGCTGACCTATCAGCCCATTGTGGACTTGCAGAAGTCCCGGCTTGCCGGTTTCGTTGCGCGGCTCCATGTCCCTTCGGCTCCGCAAGGGCTTTTGTCCACGGAGGATCTCGTGCGGGAGGCGGAGGATCGCGGTGTCATGGCCGATCTCGGCCTCAGGCTTCTGGAAATGGCGATTGGCCAGATCCAGGACTGGCAGCGCCGCTGGCCGACAGAGCCGCCCTTGTTCGTGACTGTCGAGGTGCCCAGCATCGAGCTGCTCAGCCTCGATTTCGCTGATGAATTGCGCACATTGGTGGCTCGGGCCGCGCTGCCGCCCCATTGTCTGCGCTTTGCCGTATCCGAGCCCCTCATATGGGCGCAGCCGGAGGCAACGGGCACGACGCTCCGCATCCTGAAGGAGGACGGTGTCGGTCTCGTTCTTGACGATTTCGGTGCCGGCCAGGGGTCCCTGGGCCGGCTGACGGGAGGGGCCTTCGAGGCGGTCACCTTGGGACACGGGCTGGTGGCCGGGATCACGACCCGGCCGGCTGGGCGGCTGTTGGTCAAGGGCCTTGCGACCCTGACCCATGATCTCGGCATGGACTGTATTGCATCGGGTCTCGAAACCGATGACGACGTGAAGGTGATGCGGGATCTGGGTCTCGATTACGCCCTGGGTCCGACCATTGGCACGCCGCAAATGCCGGACCGGGCCGAAGCACTGCTTGCGCGCATGCTTGGCCCTGAGAGAGGTCTTCCGGCCAGCGTACCGGAGGATGTCTTCGGCAATCGGGTGGAAGCGGCGGAGTAGGGCGGGCGAGGCTCGTTATGCCGTGCCCTGCACATTGGAGAGCAGGGATGGGCTGATGCCGAGGGCATCCATGGCCTTGCCCCATTTGTGTCCGCAGGGGGTGGCGAACAGGAGGTCCTGGTCCGCCGGGCCATGGAGCCAGCCATTGGCTTTCATCTCGCCCTCGAGCTGTCCCGGACCCCACCCCGCATAGCCGAGGGCCAGCAGGGCATGGGTGGGGCCGGTGCCCTCCGCGATGGCTCGCAGGATATCGAGCGTTGCCGTGAGGCCGATGCCGTTCGAGATCGGTTGGGTTGCCGGATAGTCGGCGGAATGGAGCACGAAGCCGCGATTGGTCTCGACCGGCCCGCCGGCGTGAATCTGCAGCGTGTCAGCCTCCGGCGCGGTCGCATCGATATCGAGCCGGGCCAGCAGATCCGTGAAATTGAGGCCCTCGGCCGGCTTGTTGATGACCAGCCCCATGGCGCCATGGGCCGAATGGCTGCAAACGTAAATGACGCTGCGCTCAAAGCGCTGGTCGACCATGGCCGGCGGCGGCATCGCGATCAGCACCTGCCCTTGCAAACTGACGGTCGCAGGCGCGCCGTGCTGATCTCCATCGGGTCGATCTCCCTCGGACGGGACGGAAACGAACACGGGGCCATCGTCGCTCGAGCTGTGGTCGGACACGGTGCGGTTACTCCTTTCCACCAGGGTGCTTGCCTGGACAGAGGTGGCGTCAGAGGCAGGCGAAAGAGGGGCGGGGATCCTCGTAAAGGCTGCCCATGCACCGGAAAACCGATCCGCGCGGTTGCGGATCCCGTATGCGTCCTGCGACATTCCTGGGTACGGTGCTCACCGTTCAGTGGCCCTCAAAATGCGCCCCTCGACGCCGTCATGCAAGCTGGGGCCATTGTTTGGACGCAAGAGGGGCCGCGAGACGTGGAGATTGTGGACTGTCACTAGCCCTTCCAAGGGCATCGCGTATGAAGGGCAAGCCTTTTTTGGCTGAAAGAGGCCCGCGTAGCTGGGCAAGGAGGCCCGAACGCGACATGACGACGCCGTATGACCCTATCCATCCTGGGGAGATTCTCGACAAGGAATTCCTTCAGCCCCTCGGCGTAAGTGCATCGGAGCTTGCCCGCACGATTCACGTGCCGACCAACCGCGTCACCCGACTCATCCGTGGCCAGGCTGCCGTTACGCCGGATACTGCGCTGCGTCTGGCGCGCGCTCTACGCACCACGCCCGAGTTTTGGCTCAATTTGCAATTGCGCTTCGACCTCGACATGGCCAGCGAAGCGGGAGATCCCTTAAACGATATCACCCCGATCGTCGCAGCTTAAGATCACTCTGCGAAGCGGTGTTCGGCGCTTACGATGAGTGAAGGCGCCGGAAACGATACGGTTTATGACGATACGGTTTATGATCACCGGCGCCGGAAGCCGCAGCGTGCGGGAAACAGCAGCGTGGAATCGGCGGCGAACGGCGTTCGCACTTTTTTCCAGGGTGGCGGGCCGCCTTAGTGCTCGCGTTCACGCACCACCAGCCCCTCAAGAAAGGACCAATATCATGCCGATCTCCGTTGGTGAGAAGATCCCCGCCGGCATCCAGCTGATGCAGGCCACCGAAGGCGGGCCGAAGCCCGTCAAAACCGATGAGCTTTTCTCGGGCAAGACCGTCGTGGTGTTTGCCGTGCCCGGCGCCTTCACACCGTCCTGCTCGGCACAGCATCTGCCGGGTTTTGTCCAGCATGCCGATGATATCCTTGCAAAAGGTGTGGATGCCATCGCCTGCGTGTCCGTCAACGATGCCTTCGTCATGGGCGCTTGGGGTCAATCCAGCGGGGTTGGCGAGAAAATCATGATGTTGGGCGACGGCAATGGCGACTTCGTCAAGGCGCTGGATCTGGTGCTGGACGCGTCCGGTTTCGGCATGGGCACCCGCGCCAACCGCTTCTCCATGATCGTGAAGGACGGCGTGGTGGAAAAGCTGAATGTGGAAAGCAATCCCTCCGCCGTGGAAGCCTCCAGCGCCCAGACGGTCCTGGGTCAGCTCTGAGGGGCCGATCTTGAGATCGCATGCCGGGCGTCAGGCCCGGCGTGCCTTGAACGGTGCCATGCCGCTGCGGGCGAGTTCGTCGGCCCGTTCATTGTCCGGATGGCCCGCATGGCCCTTCACCCAATGCCAGTTCACCGTGTGTCGCCCTGTGGCGTCGTCGAGGCGGCGCCATAGGTCCTCGTTCTTGACGGGTTTCTTGGCGGCGGTCTTCCAGCCATTCGCCTTCCAGTTGGCGATCCATTTGGAAATGCCGTCCTTCACATATTGGGAGTCCGTGTAAAGATGGACGGTGCAGGGGCGTTTGAGGGCTTCGAGCGCCTCGATCGCCGCCGTCAGTTCCATGCGATTGTTGGTGGTCTCGGCCGCGCCGCCGGACAGTTCCTTTTCGTGTTCGCCGTAGCGCAGGATGGCACCCCATCCACCGGGGCCGGGATTGCCCGAGCTGGCGCCGTCCGAATAGATTGGCCCGTCTGCCGTTGGGGGCGGCGGGGCCGCTGGGGTCATGGATGCGCATCGTTATTGGGGGGGGGAGACCTGCCGGGCGGGGTCGCCGGACGCGGGCTTTGGGTATTCTGTATTGGGATGAAGATGATCTTACTCTCGCAACGTATTGAGGGGCAGGCGAACAGTGATCGATGAAACAGGCGGTTTGATGGGCGGGGCCGAGGCCAGCCCATCCGTAGATGACACGGATCTTTCTTTCCGGATGCTGACGCTGGAGGATTTCGAGGCGGCCTTTGCCCTGCAGGAGGTCTGTCTGGCCCAACTGGCTCCGGAAAACAAGTCATTCGTCGTGCCCAAGACGCCTGAGGAGCTGCGGTCCTATCTGACCCATGATCCGGCCCGGGCCCGCGGCCTGATGGTCGGCGCGTTCAGCCACGGTGCGCTCATTGCAAGCTCCATCCTCGCCTTGCCGCAACGCGCCGCCGATGAGACGGAGATCGGCCTGCTCGGTGTCACCTGTCCGGCCTCCCGGGTTGGCGTGCTCAAGGGCGCCTATGTGCATCCGGCGCATCGGCGTCACCACCTGCACCGGGCCCTGATCCATATTCGGATCAGCGCCGCCCTGATCCGGGACCGCCAGCATCTGCTCACCGAGATCGCCATCGCCAACACGCCCAGCCTCAAAGGCTATTTCGAGGCCAATTTCAAAATGATCGCCATCCGGTTCGACCGGACCGACAACACACCGCTTTATTATCTCTATACGCCCCTTCAGCGGCCCCGCTTCCGGGACGATTTCGAATGCGTGACCTGCGACGACAGGGATGATCTCGCCTTCCAGGAAGCCCTGCTCTACAAGGGCTTTCTGGGGTCTTCCATGGCTCCGGGCGGGGCCATCGTCTATCAGCGTGCCCTCAATTGCGGTGAAGTCCTGGGCAGCCTGCTTGCGGAGGATGGGAACACCCTATGACCACGCCCCGTCCCTTGATTGCGCCCCACCCCTTGATCACACCCGTTGTCTTTGATGGTGCGGCACCGGGGCCCTGTCTTCTGGTCCTGGGCCGGATCCATGGCAATGAGCCCTCCGGCACCATCGCCCAGGAGGCCGTCATCGAGCGCATTCGCAGCGGCCGATTGGGAATCGCGGCGGGGGCGGTCCTGTTTGTGCCGATCTGCAATCCGCAGGCGGCCGTCCTGGACCGGCGTTTCGTGGATGTGGACCTGAACCGGAACTTCCGTCTTGTCGATCCGCCCACGGCCTATGAACATCGTCTCGTCCATGAACTGGCCCCATTGATCGACCGGGCGACCCATGTGCTCGACATCCACTCCACCGCCAGCGAGACCGAGCCCTTCATCTTCGTCGATGTGGAGGACGAGGCGACGCGCAGTTTTGCCGCCGGTCTCGGTGTGCCCAATCTGGTGACGGGGTGGGCGGACGTTTACGATGGCCGTACGGACGATCAAGACACTATGGTTCTGGTGCGTGAGCGCGGTGCCATCGGTCTCGTTCTCGAAACCGGCCAGCATGGGGACCGCCGGGGGCCTGCGGTGGCAGAACGCGCAATCTGTCAAGCCCTCGAAACTCTGGGCCTTGCGAGGCTCGAGCGGGGGACCGGGGACGGGGGGGGTGCCGACAAGGGCGCTTGTTCGCGTGTTTTTCGGATGGACCGGCTGGAGCGCAAGCCCGGCGACGATGCGGAATTCGTCAAACCGCTGCGCAATTTTACGCCGGTCGCGAAGGGCGAGCCCCTGGCGCGCCGGCCGGGCATGGCTCCCCTGCTCGCGCCCTTCGACGGGGTGGTCATTCTGCCCAAGGCCCACGCCAAGACGGGGGAAGAGTGGTTCTACCTGGCGCGGCCCGAAGGCGCCGTCCAGGGGCGTGCGGATTCCCAAACGGCTCGCCCGCCCCTGTCCGCCTCCGCCTGACCGTCCCGCATCACCCCCGCGCGCGGCCGGGCAGGGCGGGTTTAGACCCGCCTTCCTTCAGTTCATCGGTCCAGGGGGAGGGCTCACACCTTCCGCAGGATGACGGACCCGGCAGAGTAGCCGGCGCCGAAGGAGCAGAGCAGGCCGATATCGCCCGCTGTGAGATCACTGCTGTATTTGTGAAAGGCGATCACCGACCCCGCCGACGACGTGTTGGCGTATTCGTCAAGGATTACCGGCGCTTCCTCCGGTGATGGATCCCGACCCAGCACGCGGCGAGCGACGAAGTCGTTCATGTTGATATTGGCCTGGTGTAGCCAGAGCCGGCGTAGGCGGGCGGGGTTGATGTCATGGTCGGCGAGATGGGCGAGGATCAGGTCCGACACCCAGGGCACCACATCGCGGAACACCTTGCGCCCCTCCTGGACGAACAGCTTGTCGGGTTCGTCCACGCCTTCTGGTGCCGTCCGGTTGAGGAAGCCGAAATTGTTCCGGATATTGTTCGAGAACTGCGTGGCGAGCCGGGTGCCGATTACCTCGAAGGCCGGGCCGGCCCCATGCAGTCGCTCGTCCTCAATGATCACGGCCGTGGCGACGTCGCCGAAAATGAAATGGCTGTCCCGGTCCCGGAAATTGAGGTGGCCGGAGCAGATTTCCGGATTGACCATCAGGACCGTGCGCACGCTGCCCGAGCGAACCATGTCGACAGCCGTCTGTATGCCGAAGGTTGCTGAAGAGCAGGCGACATTCATGTCGAAGCCGAACCCGCCGATGCCCAGGGCGGACTGGATCTCGATGGCCATGGCGGGATAGGCGCGCTGCATGTTGGAGCACGCGCACAGCACCGCGTCGATGTCACCCGGCCCCTTGCCGGCCCGCTCCATGGCTTCCTTTGCGGCCGCCACGCCGATTTCGGCGAGAACGGACAGCTCGTCATTGGGCCGCTCCGGGATCCGGGGCGCCATAATGTCCGGGTCCAGAACGCCCTCGCGGTCCATCACATAGCGGCTCTTGATGCCGGACGCCTTGACGATGAACTCCGAACTCGACGGCTGGAGCGCCGTCACCGTGCCGGCGGCGATGGCCTCGGCGTGTTTGGCGTTGTAGCGCTCCACATAGGTGTTGAAAGCGGCGACGAGATCTTCGTTGGCGATGGACTGGCGAGGCGTGAACAGGCCGGTGGCGCTCAGGAGAACTCCGGTCACGGGGCGTCTTCCTTTTTTCTGGAGGTCTTTGCTTGTTTGTCCCCTTATAGGACGCGCGGCGGAGCCTGTGCAAATCACGGACACCCATGGGATGTCCGGCGTTTTCACCGGCGCGCGAGGTCTGCGCAGGCCCTGTGGCGCGGGCAGGTCGTCAGATGGTCGTTCACCATGCCAACCGCCTGGGCAAAGGCATAGACGATCGTGGGGCCGCAGAAGCGGAAGCCCTCGGTCTTCAGGGCCTTGGAAAGGGCCTTGCTCATGGATGTCTGAGCCGGAACGTCGTCGCTCCGTGTCCACGCGTTCTGCACCGGCGTTCCGTCCACGAAGTCCCAGACAAAGCCGGAAAAGCCGCCCGTGCGCTCCATGATGGCGATCCAGGCCCGGGCGCCTGCGACGCTCGCCTCGATCTTGCCCCTGTGGCGGATGATGCCCGCATCCTGGACAAGGGTCTCGATCTTGGCGTCGTCATAACGGGCGATGCGCTCCGGATCGAAGCCATCGAAGGCCGTCCGGAAGTTCTCCCGCTTGCGCAGGATCGTGATCCACGACAGCCCGGCCTGGAAACCGTCCAGGATCAGCTTTTCGAACAGGGCCCTGTCATCCCATTCGGGCACGCCCCATTCTTCGTCGTGATAGGCGATGTAGAAGGGGTCCTTGCCGGGCCAGGGGCAACGCCCCTCCCCATGGTCGATGGGTGTCATGGTGTTCGTTCCTCGTCTGACGGTCGGGGCTACCATCGGGAGTAGCAGACCGCCTCGATCTTGTTCCCGTCCGGATCGAACAGATAAGCGGCGAAATAGGTCGGCAGATATTGGACGCGCAGGCCCGGCTCGCCCGCGTCCCGCCCCCCGGCGGCAAGGCCCGCGGCATGGAAGGCCCGCACGGCGGGCTGGGACATGGCCCGAAAGCAGACATGAACCCCGTTGCCGGGACTGGCCTTGTCCTGGTTGAGGGGCAGGGTAATCCAGAACACGGGCTGGGTGTCGCCGAATGCGATGGCCGGGGTGAAGATATGCACCGGACGCAGGCCGAGGGTGCCCAGGACGGGCTCGTAGAAGGCGCGGGACCGGGCCACGTCCGTCACGCCGACGGACAGGTGGTCGATAACGGTGGTCGTCATGCTAGGCTCCATCATCAGCAGACCGATTGCCTGGCGCAAGGCGGTCTTCGGGCGTCGGACGCTAGCAGCGAGATTTGAACAAAACAAGAACATTTTCCGTGTGAAAGCCGTGGATCGTCGCCTTTGTTTCCGTGGGAACAGTCAGGCAGACTATTCGTATGGCCGGCCATACGCTAGGGGACGAGACGGACCGTTAAAGGCGAGACCTGCCATGCCCGATGCCTGCGACGCGGGAAAATCTGTGCCTTGTCTGTCCACGGAGCGGCTTGTCCTGCTCGGCTCTGGCTTCTGCGCCGTTTGCGCCGTCATCGCGAGCGCAGCGTGGCGATCCAGGGGCGCGGGATATTTTTCCGTATGAGGAGGTGCCCTTACCCTGGGCTGCCGCGTCGCTTCGCTCCTCGCAGTGACGCAAGGATCTGTTTGGGGTGAGAGCCGCCGACCCTGGGGCTCAGAACGGGGCCCAGAAACCGGGCCCAGAAACCGGGCTTAGAACTGGGCGCAGATCTGGGCATCGGTGCGCAGGACAGATTTTTGCTTGAACCGAGTCTTATAGACCTCGATCAGATCGTCGAAAGCGCCATCGTCGCTCCCGTCATGCACACGGACCAGCACACGGGAGGCCTCGCCGGCGTGGAAGCCCGTGTCCGGATCCTGCCAGTGCCCTTCACCGCGCAGCAGGGTGAAGCCTTCCTTGAAGCGGGGGACGATATGGCTGTCCCGGAAGGCCAACCAATCTTCCTCATACATCATGCCGTCGGGCGAAGACATGCCGAAGTAAAGCGTCGTCTCGATCATCCGTGTGCCAACACAGCGGTCGAGCCGGCCCGGCCCGGTGAGGCCCGCACCCAGCAGCGCGACGGCAGCAAAGGCAAGGCCGGCAACGACAATCGCTCTCATGGCCTCATGCTCCTTCGATTTTGGGAAGCACGACCCAGTCGGGCTTTTCCAGAACCGCCTCGCGGCCGGCAATGGTCAGGCCATGGCCCGCGGCCTCGGCCTCGGACAGCCGGTCGATACGCATCAGGGCCAGCACCCGGGCCCGGTCCGGACCCAGGGCCACACCGCTGGTCACGGTGCCGATGTCCCGTCCGCCAGCTTCCACCGCGCTGCCCGTCTCCGGCACACCGCCCTCAAGGTCGAGGGGCAGGATCCGCTTGCGCACGCTGCCCCGGTGTTTGGTCCGTGCCGTGAGTTCCTGGCCCACATAGCAGCCCTTCTGGAAATCGACACCGTGCATTTCCTCCACGTTGCTCTCCAGCAGGAAGGACGCGTCGGGCACCATATCGATCCCACCCTGGGGCACGCCGAGGGCGATGCGGTGGCGGGTGTAGTCCTCCATCGTGCCCTGGGACACGCCGGCCAACAGGTCCGGCAGGGCGGCGGACCGGGGACGGATGATCCGCAGGCCGAGGGCCGCGTGGCGTGGGTCGGCGACGAACAGGGTGTCTCCATCGGTGCGTGCGGCGCCCGGGAGCAAGTCCGTCTGGGCCGGAAACACGGCGTGCACACACCAATCCTTTGAAACATCCGTGACGGTCGCCTTGGCGCGCAGCTTGTACATGGTCAGGCGTTTGAGAAGCTGGTCCGCCCGGGCGGCCTCGGTGTCGAACAGCAGGCCGTCGCCATGCTGGGCGATGATGAAGTCGAACAGGAACTTGCCCTGGGGGGTCAGCAGCGCCGCGTAGATCGCCCGCTCCGGCGTGACCTTCTCGACATCGTTCGAAATCAGACCCTGGAGAAAGCTGCGGCCCTCGGGGCCTTCGACGCGCAGCACGGCGCGATCCTCGAGGGGGACCTGAGTGATGGGCAGAACTAATGCAACGTCACTTTCTGGTGAAATCATGGCGGACTCCCGTTATATCCTTCGCAACGGAGTGTAAGGCGAGCGCGGCCCAGCGATACCGTTTTCCGCGCCATTTTTGGGGGACGCGATCCATGACCTTCGACCTAGTCCTGAAAAACGGCACCCTCGTGAACCATGACGGCGTGGCTCAAGGGGATGTGGGGGTGCGGGACGGCCGGATCGAGGCCCTGGGCTCCCTCGATGCCGCTGGCGCCAAGCACGTGATTGACGTCAAAGGCCTCCATGTGCTGCCGGGGGTGATCGACACTCAGGTCCATTTCCGTGAGCCGGGCATGGAGCACAAGGAGGATCTGGAGACCGGCAGCCGGGCCGCAGCCCTCGGCGGCGTGACGGCGGTGTTCGAGATGCCCAACACCAAGCCGCCGACGGCGACGGCCGAGGCTTTGGCTGACAAGGTCGCGCGGGCCACGGACCGCATGTGGTGCGATTTTGCCTTTTTCGTCGGCGGGACGGCGGAAAACGCGGATCAGCTCGCCGATCTGGAGCGCCTGCCGGGCTGTTGCGGCGTGAAGGTCTTCATGGGGTCTTCCACAGGCTCGCTTTTGTTGGAAGATGACGACGGTGTGCGCCGGGTGCTGAAGACCATCCGCCGGCGCGCGGCTTTCCACGCCGAGGACGAGATGCGCCTGCGCGAGCGCCGGCCCTTGGCGGAATTGGGCAATGTGCTCACCCATCCTGAGTGGCGGGACGCTGAGGCGGCCATCCAATGCACCCGGCGTCTGCTCGCCATTGCCCGGGAAACCGGGGCGCGGGTCCATGTGCTCCATATCTCCACGGCCGAGGAGATGGATCTCCTGGCCCAGTACCGGGACGTGGCCACGGTGGAGACGACACCCCAGCATCTGACCCTGGAGGCCCCCGGCTGCTACGAGACCTTGGGCACGCGCGCCCAGATGAACCCGCCCGTTCGGGATGGGCGCCACCGGGCCGGCATCTGGGCCGGGCTCCACGCGGGCGTGGTCGATGTTCTCGGCTCGGACCATGCCCCCCACACGCTGGAGGAAAAGGCCCAGGCCTATCCCAAATCGCCCTCGGGCATGCCGGGGGTGCAGACCCTGGTGCCGGTCATGCTGACCCATGTGAACGAGGGAACCTTGAGCCTGACGCGGCTCGTGGATCTGCTCTGCCACGGACCCCAGCGCATTTTCGGCATCGCTGGCAAGGGACGGATGATGGCCGGATATGATGCGGATTTCACCGTGGTCGATCTGTCCGCGGAACGCATGGTGCGGGACGAGGACATGGCCAGCAAATGCGGTTGGTCCCCCTTTACCGGGCGCACCCTGAAGGGTTGGCCGGTCGGGACCATCATCCGCGGCCGTACGGTCATGTGGGACGGCGAACTGACCGGCGCCGCCGGCGGCCGGGCCGTGCGCTTCCAGGAAACCCTGCCCGCCGCGGCGGGCTGACAGGGCCGTGCCCGGATGTTTCCAGTGAGATGGGGGCAAGCCCCATTCTGCACGGTGAGGCCACCTTAACCGTCAGTGCAGGGTCAAAAGGGCATCCGCGTGGCGGGACTCGCCGGGCGAAATGATGCCTGTGGCGGCAACGCGCACGGAATGGAGCCGGCCGTCGAGATGGCCCTCCCAGAAATCCAGGAACCGTTTCAGCACGGGAAAGCGCGGCGCGAGATCCAGTTCCTGCCAGACATAGGTCTGCAGAAGGCCCGGATGGTCGGGCATGTGGTATAGAATTTCCGCCGTCGTCAGACGATATCCGTCAAGCTGGGCCTTCAGACCGGACATGGGCTTACTCCACTGATACGTATGCGGCCTGTCCCTATGAGAACAACGGATACCCTTTCTGTCGAGTGTTTATCGCAAGATAAATGCGAGAGAGCGTCATTTTGAGCAATTAAATTAGCAGCCTCCAGTGGCGAGTGCTAAAAAATGGGCTCCGCCGCCGCCCTTCAGCTCAACCGCGCGCCGTCGGGAACGCTGTCCCCGGGTGTCATCAGCACGATCCGCCCCTGCGTATCCGGAAAGCCGAGGGTCAGAACTTCGGAGAGGAACGGCCCGATCCGGCGGGGCGGGACGTTCACCAGCGCGGCCACCCGCATGCCTTCCAGGTCTTCCGGGCGGTAGAGTTCGGTGATCTGGGCCGAGGAGGCGCGCACGCCAATGCCCGCCCCGAAATCGATGCGCAGCTTGTAGGCGGGCTTGCGCGCTTCGGGAAAGGGATCCGCCGAGACGATGGTGCCCGCCCGGATATCGAGGCGCAGGAACGTGTTGAAATCGGTGGCGTCGGCCGCCGGTGCTGAAGGGTCGTGGACGAGATGCACGGTCGGTGTCTCCAAAGCTTGCGCCCAAGGTTTGGCCCCGTGGCGGGCCTTGTCCCGCGATTGGCCGCCGCGGTCCAGCTGTGCTAGCCAACCATGATGGCGGTCATGACGGAATAAAAAGACCGGAAAAAACGAAGGGGACCAGAAGCGTGAGCGAGACCTTCCGCGCGATCCTGATCACGAAGCCCGAGCCCGCGAGCGGGGGCCCGGGCGAGCCGTCGGTCCTCCAGACCGTGGCCGTCACCCAGGTGCCCGTCGATCACCTCATGCCCGGGGATGTGACGGTGCGGGTCTCCCATTCTTCCCTGAACTACAAGGACGGCCTGGCGCTGACCGGCCGGGCGCCGGTGGTGCGCCGCTGGCCCATGATCCCCGGTATCGATTTTGCCGGCGTGGTCGAACAGTCCGCGCGGACCGACCTGCCCGTCGGTACCCCCGTGGTCCTGAATGGCTGGGGCCTCGGGGAGACCCATTGGGGCGGTTATGCGGAACTGGCCCGGGTCAGCGGCGACTGGCTGGTGCCCCTGCCGGATGCCTTCACGCCGGAACAGGCCATGGCCATCGGTACGGCCGGCTATACGGCCATGCTGTGCGTCCTGGCCCTGGAGCGCCAGGGCATTGCCCCGGGGGATGGGCCCATCCTGGTCACGGGCGCCGCCGGCGGCGTGGGCAGCGTGGCCATCGCGATCCTTGCCAGGCTGGGCCATGAGGTTGTGGCCTCCACGGGGCGGGCATCCGAGGAGATTTATCTGCGCGGGCTCGGAGCCAGCGCGATCATCGACCGGGCGGAGCTGTCGGCCAAGCCTCGGGCGCTCGGCAAGGAGCGCTGGGCGGGCGTCGTGGACTCGGTGGGCTCGAACACCCTCGCCAATGCGCTGTCCCAAACCCGCTATGGCGGTTCGGTTGCCGCCTGCGGCCTTGCCCAGGGGATGGACCTGCCGGGTTCCGTGGCGCCCTTCATCTTGCGCGGGGTCAATCTGCTCGGCGTCGACAGTGTCTATGCTCCGCGGACGCGGCGGCAGGAGGCATGGGCTCGCATGGCCGCGGATCTCGATCCGTCGCTTCTGGCGGCCATCACCCAGGTCGTCCCGCTGGAAGACTGTCCGGCCCTGGCGGAGCGCATCCTGGAAGGGCAGGTGCGTGGGCGTACTGTGGTGCGGATCGCCGGCTGAAACAGGGCGGCGGGGGCGGGACGGACCATGGCGGTGCCGGTTCCGTCCACAGGGGAGAACAACGGCCCATGGACTGGGTGATCCTGATTTTCAGCGGCGTCATCATCGGTGTGATCGTCGCGGCGCCCGTCGGGCCGGTCAATCTCATCTGTATCCGGCGCACTTTGGCGTTCGGACGGCTGAATGGCTTCCTGTCCGGCACCGGGGCCGCGCTGGGCGATGGTCTGTTCGCGGTGGTGGTCGCCTTCGGCCTGACGGCGATTTCCGCCGGCATTGAGGCCTATTCCGACACAATTAAATCCGTGGGCGGCGTGATCCTCGTGATCATGGGCGTGCATACCATCATGGCCAATCCCCGGCCCTTCACCAACCGGCCCGATGTCTCCCTGCCCGATCCCAACAGCGCCATCGCCCTCGGGCCCACCATCGCGACCACCTTTGTGCTCACCATCACCAATCCGGCGACGCTGATCGGCTTCGGGGCGCTGTTTTCCTCCTGGCTGGGCCGGGGGCTGATGGACAATCCCAGCTATGCGACGGCGGGGGTCACGGTGGGCTCGGTCATCCTCGGCTCCCTGGTGTGGTGGGGCACGCTGACCGGCCTCATGGGCCGGCTCCAGAGCCGCATGACCTATTCCCGGCTGAAATGGCTAAATCGCATTTCCGGGGGCATAATCACCGCACTCGGCTTCGGCGTGCTGATCGAGCGGGTGGTCGATGCCCTGCGGTGATCTCGCCCTGCGGTGATCTCGGCCGGCAGCTGGGCCGGAACGGTGCCGGTACGAACAGAAAAGGGGGCGAGCCTGTCACGGCGCCCCGAATGGAGGAGAGAGCCCATGAACGGAGCCGAAGCGCTGGTGCGCACCCTGGTGGCGAGCGGTGTCGAGGTCGTCTTCACCAATCCCGGTACATCGGAAATGCATCTGGTGGCCGCCATCGACCGGGTGGAGGGCATGCGCGCCGTGCTCGGCCTGTTCGAAGGCGTGGTGACCGGCGCGGCCGACGGGTACGGACGCATGGCCGACAAGCCCGCCGCGACCCTTCTCCATCTGGGTCCGGGCCTCGGCAACGGCATTGCCAATCTGCACAATGCCCGGCGCGGCCGCTCGCCCATCGTCAACATTGTGGGAGACCACGCCACCTATCACCTGCACCACGATGCGCCGCTCACCTCTGATCTCGCCGGGATCGCCGGGCCGGTCTCGGCCTGGTACCGCACGGCCCTCACTGCGGACAGCCTGCCGGGCCTTGGCGCCGAGGCCGTGGCCGCGTCCCGCGCCTATCCGGGGCGCATCGCGACCCTTGCCGTGCCCGCGGACACGGCCTGGAACGAGGGCGCAGCCGTCGCCGCCCCGGTCACCGTGTCCGGCGCGGCGAGCGTGCCAGCGGACCGGATCGAGGCCGTCGCCAAAGCCCTGCGCGACGCGAAATCCCCGGCCCTGGTCCTGGGCAGCCGGGCGACCCTGGAGCGCGGTCTTGAGGCGGCCGGCCGGATCGCCGAAGCGAGCGGCGCCGCCCTTTATTGCGACACCTTCAACAAGCGCGTGGCGCGGGGTGCCGGCCGGGTGAAGGCCGGGCCCATTCCTTATTTCGGCGAGACGGCCATGGATGCCTTGAGCGCCCATGACCTGATGGTCTTTGTGGGAACCAAAGTGCCTGTGGCCTTTTTCGCCTATCCCGGCAAGCCGAGCCTTCTGGTCCCTGAGGGCTGCGCCGTCGAGACGCTGGCCGGCCCGGAAGAGGACGCCGAGATCGCGGCGGAAGCCCTGGCCGATACGTTGGGCGCTGCACCGAGGGCCCGGAACCGTCAGGCTCCGGTGCGTCCGGATCTGCCCGAGGCCGGCGCTCTCACGGCCGATGGTGTAGGCCGGGTGATCGGGGCCCTGATGCCGGACAATGCCATCATGGTGGACGAAGGGGTCACGGCCGGTCTCGCCTCCTTCATCCACACCCTGGGCTGTCCGCCCCATGACTGGTTGAGCCTTACGGGCGGGGCCATTGGCTGGGGCCTGCCCACGGCGACCGGTGCGGCGGTCGCCTGCCCGGACCGCAAGGTGATTTGTCTGCATGGGGACGGCGGCGCCATGTACACGGTGCAGGCCCTGTGGACCATGGCCCGGGAAAACCTGGACGTCCTGACGGTGATTTTCGACAATCGCTCCTATGCGATCCTGAATATCGAGCTGGCCCGGGTGGGGGCGGAAAATCCGGGCCCAAAGGCCCTCTCCATGCTCGATATCGGCCGCCCGGACCTCAACTGGGTGAAGCTGGCGGAGGGCATGGGCGTCACGGCCCTGCGCGCCGAGACCACGGAAGACTTCATCCAGGCCTTCAAAACCGGTCTCGCCACCAAAGGGCCTGTACTGATCGACGCGGTGATCTAACGGGAGGACGCGGCGGACTCCGCTGCGCCCGGATGTGACGCGATTGTTAACCTGTCCGTCCATCTCCGGCGTGGAGGAAAGAGGGGATTTCGGCGACAGCATCGACCTCGACGAGGCCGACACGGCGTTCGGAGGCAAGCACGGCAATCGGGGCGCCGGCGCGACGGCCATGGGCGTGTCGGGCGCGCGCCCCGCATCTTCGGGATCGGTAACGTGATCCCGTGACCCGGCGGATTTACCATCCCACGGCCAGGGTGGACAGGAGGGTATGCCATGGCTGTCATCCAACTGGATCCGCCACTCGGCCTTGCCGTGAGCACCAGCCGGGGCAAACGCGATTTCGGCGACTCGGAGAGTTCCGAAGTCCGGGCCAGCCTTGAGGTCCGGGTGGAAAATCTGGACGAAACCCCGAAATTCGTCCGCCTGTCCTTCGAAGGCCATCGCCCCGACAAGCCTGGAAAGCTCCGCCGCAAGACCATCACCCATGGGCGGTTTTCCCTGGTCAAGAAGGGCGAGCCCCGGGACGCTTATTTCCGTTTACAGAAAATGCAGTGGCACCTGACGGAGGTTTTCGTCAAGGCCAGGGGCGTCAAGACCCGCCAGCCCCTGCGCGAGCCAGTCACGGATTTCAACGTGAGCGAGCCGTTCGACTGGGTTGGCACCGCGGTTGCCATGGTCATCTTCGTCGCGGCGGTGGCCTTTATCGCCAGCCTGTGACCCGCGGCCCAACGCTTGAAACAAACACGTGAAGCCCAAACCAAAGCCCCGCACGGTGTGCGGGGCTTTGGTCCGGATGGATCGCATCCAAATATGATCGCGTCGAGGCGCGAGCGTGTCGGCCCACCGACCCCGCCGATGACATGAGCCCGATTATTGGGCCAGACGCTTTACGAGGTCCTTTACCTTGTCGCCCAGGTCCGCGTGCTTCAGACCCACGCCGATATTGGCTTCCAGATAGCCGAATTTGTCGCCGCAGTCATAGGTCGTGCCCTCGTAATGGGCGCCATAGAAGGGGCTGTTGCCGATCATCCGGGCCATGGCGTCGGTGAGCTGAATTTCATTTCCGGCACCGGGCTTCTGGTCTTCCAGGAACGAGAAGATTTCCGGGCGGAGGATGTAGCGGCCCAGGATGGCGAGGTTCGAGGGGGCCTTGTCGGGCGCCGGCTTTTCAACGAGGCCCTTGATCTCGATGAGCCCATCCCGTGTCTCGCCGGTATCGATGATGCCGTATCGGTCTGTATGCTCCTGGGGCACTTCCTCCACCGCGATGATATTGGCGCCGTCGGAGTCGTTGTAGGCCTTCACAAGTTGGGCGAGGCCGGAGGGCTGGGCATCCACCAGCATGTCCGGCAGGCTGATGGCGAAGGGTTCGTTGCCCACGATATGACGGGCGCACCAGATGGCATGGCCGAGGCCGAGGGGCTTTTGCTGACGGGTGAAGACGGCATTGCCGGCGAGCGGCACGGTCTTGGCCAGGGCATCGATCTGCTTGGTCTTCTTCTTACGCTCAAGCGTGTCCTCAAGCTCGTACATGTGGTCGAAATAATTTTCGATGGCTTCCTTGGCCCGGCCCGTGACGAAAATGAATTCCTCGATGCCGGCCTCGCGGGCTTCCTCGATGGCGTAATCGATCAGGGGACGGTCGACCACTGTCAGCATTTCCTTGGGGATGCTTTTGGTCGCCGGCAACACGCGCGTGCCAAGGCCCGCGACGGGCAGAACGACTTTCCTGATCGGTGCGACACCCATAGTCCACATCTCCCCTCATGCGCGCCGCCGCCGGCAGCGTTCAAGCCCCGATGGGGCGCCTTTGTCCTGGCGTGGTTGTCTACCCGACGGATCCACCGAACACAATGTCGCTATTGCCAGGTGACGGGGCCGTCTGCCGCGTGCCGCATCACGGGCTTTCGTCGATCTTTGCGGGTGGCGCAGCGGCCTTGTGGGGGGCGCTTGCAAAAAGGCGCTCATAGCGTTCGGCCATGCGCCCGGCCGAAAACTCCGCCGCCCGCTGAACGGCCGCTCGGCCGAGCCGGTGGCGCAGATGGACCTCCCCCAGCAGTTCGCCCATGGCCCGGGCCCACAGGGCCGGCGCATCGGCGCGTTGACCGGTCGGCACCAGGAGGCCCGCGCGGTGTCCCGCGGCATCGCTGAGCAGTTCCACATGGGCCGGCGTATCGCTGGCGATGATGGGCAGCCCCGTGGCCATGGCGGTGGTCATGCGGGCGACGCTGGTGGCGTCGGCGGCGCCGGCGTCGAGATAGAGGTCACTGGCGCGCATGAGAGCCCGGAGCCGTCTTTCATCGCCCATGGGCACAAGGCGCACCCGGCTGGCGAGCCGGGCCGCACGGATCTGGGCTTCGAGTTGCGCCCGGTCCGGCCCGTCCCCCGCCAGGATGAGCAGCACTTTGGGGCATGCCTCAAGAGCGGCAATGGGTATGGCGAGGCTTCGTTCGGCCGTGAAGGGCCCGCAGGCCATGGTGATGCGCCCGCCGGCGGGCAGGTCCAGGTCCCGGCGGGCGTCCTTCCGGGTGCGCTCATCCACCCGCACGGTCAGCCCCGGCGCGATGACATGGATCCGCTTGCGGTAGCTGCGCGGGTGGTTGCCGAAGGCGTCGAACTGGGCGTGGCTCGGGGTCACGACCGTTGTGTAGAGGCCAAAGGATCCGGCCAAGAGATCTCCGATCCGGTGAACCGGCGAGGCGGAGGGGCCCGAGAGAAGATGGGCTGCAATGCGCCGGCCGATACCGGCGCGCCACGCTCCCCACTGGCCCGGAACATGGGCGGCGGCATCCAGGGTGATCACCACGTCGGGATCGATCTGGCGCAGGGCCTGCCCCAGGCTTCGGCGGGGCTGGCCGCCGGCGCCGTCGAGGGCGATGACCGTGGAGTCCGGGAAGAACTCCACATCCTCGTCGCCGGTGCGCATCACGACGAAGGTGACGTCATGCCCGCGCTCGGCCAGCCCGGCCTGTAACGCCCGGGCAGCCTCCCCCTCCTCCCAGGACGCGGGGCGGGACATCAATGCCGCGATGCGTTTTGCCTCCAAGTCACTTCTCCACGTGCCGGCCGGGTTTCATGGGCCTGCCTTAATGAAAGAACCCTCTTGCCAAAGAAACGCCATCCGTTCGGGCATGATGACAAGCGGTGCGATGCAAACCGCTCCCCTATTGTGGCCGCACTGCATCTCACGGGATTGGCATAATCGGTGCGAGGCGGTCGTAAAAGGGGGGAGGGCGGATGTCCCATCCCTGTCGATGCGGCTGTGCCGGTGCAGTCCCGTTCACGGGCCCTTGGTCATGCTGCGCCGTTGACTTGCCCGCGCTTTTCGGCGAGCGGTTCTGCAGTACCTTGGTTCGCAGCGCGGTGGGCATGCTGAACGCGACCGGAGCGGGATCTCGCAGATGTGGGACGTGCCCATGCGGGACGTGATCGCCCTCGATTTGGCAGGGCGCGGAACGGGATCGCGACATCCGCTTCGGCGCCGGATCGCCATGGACGTGCCGGTGCGGATCGCGGTGGGCTGACGTCAGGCAACACGGCAGGCGCGCCGAAAAGCGCGGGCTGGACGGATAAATCCCTTGGAATTGGGTCTGTGACGAAAATGGAGAGTGCAGGCATGAAAATCGGACGGTTGGGTATGTGGGCGCCCCTCGCCATGGTCCTGGTCCTCGTCGGAATGATGGGGTCCCGGGCGGCATGGGCCCAGGACGATATTATTGCAGCCCTTGAGATGTCCTCTCTTGCCGAGTATGAGCTCGGCCCGAATGACCGGGTGCGGGTGACGGTCTTTGGAGAAGACGATCTCTCCGGTGAATATCAGGTGGACAGCACGGGTTTCGTTGCGTTGCCCCTGATCGGGGAAGTGCTCGCCGGCAACCTGTCGCTGCGGGAGTTTGAGAGTGCCGTCGAGGCACGCTACGCGGATGGCTACCTGATCAATCCGAAGGTCAGCATCGAAGTCACGAATTACCGCCCGTTTTTCATCAATGGTGAAGTGAACGAGGCGGGCCAGTATCCCTTCGAGCCCAACATGACCATCCTCAAGGCGGTTTCGACCGCGGGCGGCTACACCTACCGCGCCAATCGCCGAAAGGTGTTCGTGCTGCGCCCGGAAGTGCACGCCGAAGAAATCGAAGTGCCCGCCAATTCGGACCTCAAAGTGATGCCCGGCGATGTCCTGCGTATTCCAGAGCGTCTGTTCTGACGTGTCCGCTCCGCGGGTTCTCCTTCTATAGATGATCTCGCAGTCCCGGACGGTCTCCGTCCGGGATTTGCTTTATTTTGAGACGTTTCAGTGTGTTTCTTTGAGACAGCCGGCATGCCGTGTCTTTAAGGCCACAGGGCCAACCCCCGGTCCCGTTTATTACAAGTCGCGCCGGGGCCGCATCAGGATTGCGATTCGCTTAAGAGTTCGATAAAACCCTGCGGCGAGAGGAGCTGTCGCAGCGGCCCACAACCTTCGGCGGCGCCGGTGCAGTCCAGATGGTCACGGCTGGGTCCGCGTCGCCGACGTGGATGCGCCGGATTTACTGCATTGATTGGTGCAGACAGGCCGTCAATTTGGCAGATCCCTCCGAAAACCGGTGGCCGATCTGTCGAAAACCGGGTTAAAAAAAGGTGTTAGATCGGCCAAGAGCCCCGTGCGCATGCTGTTTGCCGATCTCGTGACACCAAATGTCGGGCAGCCAACATCGGTTGCCGAGTGGCGGTTGCCACAGGTCAGTTGACTGAGAATAGAGCGTCTATTGAATGTGTTTACGCGATCGGCATGCGAGCGAGCCCCGCAAAAGAGGTGTTGATCGGAACCGTGAGGAGTACGGAGTGGAGATGTCCAGAGTTTTGAATCGTGCCGTGGCCGTGGCGGCACTCTCCACGGGCATGTGTCTGATTGCGGGTGACTTCATGGGCACCGCCTACGCCCAGGGCACTGGAGGCGGTAACCCCTCCGGCGCGGGCAGCACCTTCCTTCGCGAACCCCTGAGTAACCAATCCGTCGCCCGCCGGTCCCGCCCGGAATATGATGCGCTGGGCCTGCGCCTCGGCTCTTTCACGCTCTTTCCGTCCGTCGAAGCCGGCATCGGTTTCGACAGCAACGTGTTTCAGGCGAATGACGAAGAAAGCGATTTTTTCTACGGCATCGCGCCACGCGTGACCCTGGTCTCCAACTGGTCTCGCCACCAGGTGGTAGCGACGGCTGGCGCGCGCAGCCGCTTCCTTTTCGAAGAAGCGTCGGAAAACACGACCGACCCGGACATTTCCATTCAGGGCCGACTTGATGTCGGTCCGCAGAATAATCGCCCCGGCTCCTCGGCCTTCCGGTTTTTCGCCGGCGCGCGCACCCAGCATGAAGGTCGGGGTGAACCCGAAGCGCTGATCGCTGCCGCCGAGCGGATCCAGTTCGATACCTACAGCGCCGGCGCCCGGTGGGACTCCCAGCTCAATCGCATCCGCTACGGCATCGGGGCCGAGGTCGACGTGCTCCGCTTCGAAGAATCCGAAGTGCCCGTCGGATCGGCCGCGGACGGTCAGGACGTGAATTTCGGCGGCGTCGCCAATGACGGCGTCCTGAACAACGACGACCGGAACCAGACCATCGTTCGGGTCAGCGGTGAAATCGGTTACGATTTCTCGCCAGGTTACGTGGCGTTCGTCCGTGGTGAGTACAACACCCGCAGCTTCGAAGAGGCGGTGGACCGGACGGGCAGCAATCGTGACTCCGACGGCTATCAGGTCGTCGCGGGTGCCCGCCTGGAGCTGACCAATGTGCTGGTCGGTGAGGTCTTCGGCGGATATCTGGAACAGCGCTACGACGCGGCAAACTTGGCGGATGTCGATGGCGTGGTCTATGGCGCGGAACTGGAATGGTACCCTTCACCTCTCTTGACGGCCCGTGTGACGGCTGACCGGCAGGTGGTCGATACCATTGTTCAGGTGCCTCTGGGCGGTGGCGCATTCGCCAACACGTCCGGCCGTTTCGACTCCAATGTCGGGGTCGGGGTCGATTACGAAGCGGCACGGAACATTATCATTTCCGGCGATGCGGCCTATCGGGACAGCAATTTCGAAGGCACGAACCGGGAAGACGAAGTGTTCACCGGTGGTGTTTCGGGCAATTTCCTGATCAACCGGAGTGCACGGGCCCAATTGGGTTATGTCTACAACTCACGGGAATCGAACCAGCCGAACGAGACGTTCTCCCAGCACCAGATCGGCTTCAACGTCCTGCTTCAGCGTTAAGCCGGGCTGCATTCCGCCGCGCGAGCGGCTCTTGCGAGAACAAACAGCGTGCCTTCTCGGCGCGCTGTTTTTTTTGGCTCATGAGCCCGCCGCGCGAGGCCGCTCCCGTCACAGCGGGCCGTGCTCATGGGCGGGGCTTGTGCCATGGGCGGTCAGGTCTTCGAGGCGGATGATCCATCCACCCGGCATGGGCGTGTCAACGGCCGGTATCGCTGTCATTTCTTTGGGCTGCAGCCGCCGCCTGGCTGCGATAGACGAAATCGGTGAGGTCGGATCGAATGTCCGGCCACCGCTCTTCGCCAAGCAGGGCCCGGGCTTTGGCCTGGGCTTCGCGCCACAAGGGCAGGAGCGCCTCGATCAAGGCGCGCCCTTCCGGCGTAAGTTCCGCGAGGCGTTCTCGCTTGTCGGTTCCGGCGAGAACGCGCAAATAGCCGGAGCGTTCGAGGGGCCGCAGATTGCGGGTCAGGGTCGTGCGGTCCATGACGAGGTCCCGGGCGAGGTCGCTCATCCGGCGCGGCCGGCCATAGGCCAGGAGCACGCCGAGGATCGAAAACTGGGTAATCCGCAGATTGTGACCGGCGAGGACGGAATCGTAGAGCTGGGTGACGGCGCGACTGGCCTTGCGCAGGTTGAAGCACACGCAGTCCGCCAATTCATGGCTCGCTGGCGCGCCTCGCCGCGGGTTCAACGGGGCCTGGTTCGGGCCATGCTCCTGCCTCGTCACTCTATATTCACCCTATGTGCCCGGCGCGGCGCCGAGCCCCAATCCCGATTGAAGTCCGTCAAAGACATATTGCACGGATAGGGCCGCCAGGATCATGCCCATCACCCGCGTGATCACGATCGATGCGGTCTCCCCCGCATAATCAAGCAGCGGTCCGGCGGAAATCAGGAGCACGAGGGTCACCATCATCACAATGACGAGACCGGCCAGCACCGTGGCCTGGGCGCCGAGCATACCCTGGTTCTCGCTCATCAGGAGAAGGATCGACGCCATGGCCCCCGGACCGGCCAGCAATGGCAGGGCGAGGGGGAACACGGAGATGTCCTCCGGCCGCTGATCGTACAGACTGTCCAGTTCGTGTTCAGCGAGGCTTTTTTCCGCGGCGATGGTGCGCCGGCGCGTGCGGCGTTCAAAGACCATCTCGAGACCGATCAAAAACAGAAGGATCCCGCCGGCCGTGCGAAAAGCAGGCATGCCAATGCCGATCCGGGTGATGAGCACTTCCCCGAACAGGGCGAACAGGGCCATCACGACGGTCGCAATGAAAACTGCCCGCACCGCCATGGAGATCCGGTGGCGAAAGGACGTGCCCGCAGTCAGCGACGCGAAAATCGGGATCACGCCCAGGGGGTCGACGACCACGAACAGCGTCACCGTCGCCGTGAGTAGGAAATCCCAACTGAACCCCAGTCCGTCCATCACACCCAATCCTCAATGGTCCGGCGGCCGCAAGACGGTTCCGCCCGTTAGCCTTGCCGCCTTCCGTATCGGGTCGGCAGGTCGCTGCTCGGCTGCATCTCGGTTGAAACCGCGCCATCCTTCCGGGCCGAGACACTCCGGCCGTAAAGCGCCGAGAAGGGGGCTGCCGTCAAGCCGTGGGCCAAAATAGACAGGGCCACTGTCAGGATGGTTACGACGATGATCTCCCGGGCGGCGCTTACGCCCATTTCTCCCATGGGGCCCGTCATCTGCGCGCCCATGCCCTCGTCGAGAACCACAAGTGCGAACAAAATGGAGGCGAGGCCCCGCGGGCCGAACCAGCCCAGGAACAGGACCGTCGGCGCCCACAGGCGGGTGCCGATGAGGCTGAAGGCCACAGGAACCATGCGCATGATCGTCAACGCAAGCACGGCGTAGAGCACTGCGGGCCAGGTCAGCGCGCCCATCAGGTCCGGCACCAGCACCGCTCCGAAGATCATGAAGACGAACAGCGCCAGAAGCTGCCCCTCGGCTTCGGCGAATTCCAGCACAAATTTCGGACAGTGATGTGTCGTGTTGCCAAGAGTAAGGCCCGCCACAAAGGCGGCAATGAAGCCGTTGCCGCCGGCAAGTTCGGCCGCGCCATAGGCGAGGAGCGCCAGCGCGATGGCGGCAACGCCCTGGAACGCCTCCGCCATCAGGGCCCGGTCGATGGAACGCTCCAGCAGCCAGCCCCCGGCAAACCCGACGCCTGCGCCGACCAGGGGACCGAGGGTGATCTGCATCAGGCCGAAGACCAGAAAGGGCACCTCCGGTGCATCGTGCTGGCCCATGACGGCAAGGCAAAGAAACAGAATGATCACCGGCAGCGCAATGCCGTCATTCAGGCCGCTTTCCACATTGAGCGCCTGGCGAATGCGCGCCGGCACGGCCGGACTGGTCACCACGGACTGGCCGAGGGCGGCATCCGTCGGTGTCAGAATCGCCGCCAGCAAGGCCGCTTCCCAAAGGCTGAAGCCCGGGAACAAGGGCAGGGCCATCAGCAGTCCGGCAAGGATGGTCAGCGGCATACCAATGATCAGCATACGCATGGGGATTTTGTAGTCGGACCTGAGTTTCCGGAAATCGATGCGCGCCGCATCCGTGAACAGAACGATGATCAGTGTGATTTCCGCAAGCAGATGAATGGCCGCGTGATCGACTGAAAGGTCGATCAGCCCCAAGCCTTGCGCGCCCGCTGCAAGCCCGAACAGAGCGAAGACCATGGGCGGGGTGATCGCAAAGCGGTCCGCCCGGCCCGAGACGAGGGCGAAGGCCAGAATCGTAAAGGCGATAAGGGCAAATCCCTGGCTGTCCACGACGATCCTTCCCGGTTCGAGGCGCTGCGGAAAAACTTTTTCCGATGGCGGCGATTGGATTGACCGCCCTGATCTAGCGGCAAAACCCCGGAACGTCACGGGGCCCGGCAAGGGCGAGATCGCGACCGATACCGCTGCGACATTTTTGCCCTTGATCCATATCAACGTCCTATCCCAGCCGCAGGTCTAGGGTGTCGTTTATGCAGGCTGAACTGGCAATTCGACCGACAACGCGCCTGCAGACGGGGAGTCCAGCCCCTCACGGGCTCCCTGGACCGGACGTCGGCTTGCGGGAGGTCCCGGAATACGTCGAGATGTCCCAAAACGACGACTGGCAAATGGGGCATTCGGGAAAGGAAGGCCATGCGCGCGCTTGTCGTGGATCATCAGCCACTTTTTGCGGACGGCGTGGCTTCCGTACTGCGTCACTACCATGGGCCCGGCGAACTCCATAACGCGTCGAGCATCGAACAGGCCTTGGATGTGGTGAGCGAAACCCCGGCGCTCGATCTGGCGATCATCTGTGTCGAGCGGCCGGTTTGCGGCGTGCCGCGGGCCATCCGCGACTTCATCGCCGAAGCGCCCAATGTGCCGGTGCTTGCCCTCGTCTCCATGCTCGATGTCCGCATGCTGCGCGAAGTGATGCGCGCGGGCGCGCAAGGCATCGTGGCCCGGAACATTTCCGCGGGAACCTTTGCCCGGGCCGTGGAAAAAATTCTCGCGGGCGGTCGCTACATTCCCGAGGATCTGCCTGTCGAATCAGCGCTTGACAATGGCCATAGCACTGGATCGTCCAACGGATCGGCGGACTCGGACGGCGGATCGGATTCGGACATCTCCCATCTGACGCCGCGTCAGCGGGATGTGCTCCAACTGCTCGCCCTGGGCCAGTCCAATCAGGAAATCGCCGGCGAACTGGGCATTGCCCTCGCCACGGTGAAGCTGCACGTCAACGCAATCCTGCGCAGTCTGAAAGTGCGCAACCGCACGGAGGCGGCGGCCATGGCCATCGTCAGCGGCCTTTTGACCCCGGCGGGTGCACCCTCCCACCGCCCGGACCTGTCCGATCATGGCCGTGTTCACATGCCGCCCCCGTCCGTCGACTGACACCTCTGGTTTCAAAAACGCATTCATAATCGAGAAGGGCGCACCCATTGCGGTGCGTCTTTGCACAGGCGCGCCTTGATCCGCCCCAGGGTCTTGGATCCCCAGGGTCTTGGATCCCCAGGGTCTTTAATCCCAAGGGTCTTCGTTCCCCGAGATTTCTGGCTCTTTAACCGGGCGCGACCGGAAAAAAGCCCCGCTGCAGGATGTGCTGCGGCGGGGCCTCACGGTGTTGTGTCGCGGGATCAAAAGTTCAGGAGGATCAGAAGTGTGCCGATCACCAGGGGGATCACATAGCGCACCATGACCTGCCAGGCCCGGAACAGGGGTTCGGACAGTTCCAGCTCGTCGCGCATGACCTTTTCCGAGATGACCCAGCCGGTGAAAACCGACACCACGATTCCGCTGATGGGCAGCAGGAAATTCGAGGTGAGGATGTCGAGCACATCGAAGAACGTCTTCTCGGTGAACGGGCCGAAATTCAGTGGGTAGAAATCCGACCACACGCTGGTGGACAGGACCGAGCCGATCCCCACGCCCCAGGCCACGATCCCCCAGCGCAGGGACGCTTCGGGCCGGTGGAGACCCAGCTTGTCCTCGGACCAGGCCACGACGGGCTCGAACAGGGAAATAGCGGAGGTCAGAGCCGCGAAAAAGGCCAGGGTAAAGAAGATGCCACCCACATAGGACCCACCCGGCAATTGCCCGATGGCGGCCGGAAGGGTCTGGAACAACAGGCCCGGCCCGCCATTGGCCTCGAGGCTCGGCACCGCGAATACGAGGGGGAAAATCGCAAGGCCCGCGAGCAGCGCCACGCAGGTATCCGCGCCGACCACGGTGATTGCGGAACTGGCGATCTTCTCCTCGCGGGTCAGATAGGCGCCATAGGTGATCATGATGGCGGAGCCGACGCCCACGGAGAAAAAGGCCTGGCCGATGGCTTCAATGAACATCTGCACCGAGAGCTTGGAGAAATCCGGCGTGAAGAGGAATTGGATCGCCGCGCCGAGATTGCCCACGATAGCCGCGTAGAGGACCATGCCGAGCAGCATGATGAAGAAAGCCGGCATCAGGACATTGGCCGCAACCTCGATGCCGCCGCGCAGGCCCCGGGCCACCACGAAGGCCGTCAGACCCATGAACGCCGTGTGCCAGCCCAGCACCCAGGAGGGGTTGCTGACCAGTTCGCCGAACTTGGCCTCCGCCTGGGCGTAGGAAATGCCGTCGATGTCGCCGGAGAAGAAGATCGGCACATAGGCCATCACCCAGCCGGCGATCATGCTATAGAAGGTCACGATCAAGAAGGCGGCGATCATGCCGACCCATCCGGCGACCTTCCAAAGGGGGGAATAGCCGGCTTCCTTGGCCAGGGCTTCATAGGCGCCGATGGAGGACAGCCCCGTGCGCCGGCCGATGACATATTCGGACATCAACACGGGCAAGGCGATGAAAAAGACCGCCACCAGATAGACGATCACGAAGGCCGCGCCCCCGTTCTGGCCCGCCTCATAGGGGAAACGCCAGAAATTGCCGAGGCCGACGGCCGAACCGACGGCAGCCATCACAAAGGTAAATCGGGATGACCAGGTCTCGTGCACGGTCGATCGTTGCATGGGAACTCCCCTCAAGGTGAAACGGAACAGCCAGAAACACGTTTTGTAAGACACCGCGTGTAAAACACGCTGGTTTCGGCACCGGACCTCTTCAGCGCCTGATCCTTCGTGACCAGGCGCTCACGGTCTGTCAAAAAGGCGCCCGCATTTCGGAGCGCGGGTTCGCGGGTTTCGAGCCGATCCGCCTTGCACCCGTTCGGCCCGTCCCGCGTCCGGGCCCATCGGGCGACGCCTTGTCCCCATGAGTATAGGGCTTTTGACGGACGGCCATGAAGATGGGACGGTTTATGGTACCGC
Organism: Alphaproteobacteria bacterium; assembly: GCA_050331455.1. GTDB lineage: Bacteria > Pseudomonadota > Alphaproteobacteria > JAJFIK01 > JAJFIK01 > CAYUYV01. The sequence continues at coordinate 12,302 of JBHJGV010000058.1, read as the reverse complement.
CGCATTCGATGACCGGATGGCGCGATATGGACCGATTGACGAGGGAACGCAAACCCGAATGGGCGTCTTGATCCTGCGGCGGTTTCTTTTCGCCATTCCGACATTGCTGATCATCATCGCACTCGCATTCTTCATGATGCGGCTGGCACCGGGTGGCCCCTTCGACAAGGAGCGCCAGCTCCCGTCGGAAATCGAGGCCAATGTCAAGGCCGCCTATGACCTGGACAAGCCCCTGCCGGTCCAGTTCGCCATCTATCTCAGCCGCCTTTCCCGGGGCGATTTCGGCCCGTCCTTCACCTATAAGGACTTCACGGTCGGTGAATTGATCCTGCGCGGCGCGCCGGTCAGCGCGCGGCTCGGCTTCACCGCCTTGGCCGTCGCCCTGATGATCGGGACCCTCCTGGGAACCGTGGCCGCCATGCGACAGAACTCGCCGGTGGACTATGCGGTCATGGGCACGGCCATGGTCGGCATCACGGTGCCCAATTACGTGATAGGGCCGCTGCTCACCCTGGTTTTCGGCATCGGCCTCCGAGTCCTACCGACCGGGGGGTGGGGCGGCGGTGCTCTCGATCATATGATTTTGCCCGTCACGGCGCTCGCCCTGCCCCAGATCGCCATCATCGCTCGCTTGACCCGCGGCGGCATGATCGAGGTGCTGCGCTCTAATTTCGTGCGGACCGCCCGGGCCAAGGGATTGCCGGAACATCAGGTGATTTTGCGCCATGCCCTGCGGGGCGGTCTTCTGCCCCTGGTGGCCTATCTGGGCCCGGCGGCAGCGGCCCTGGTCACGGGATCCTTGATCATCGAACAGATCTTCCAGCTTCCGGGCATCGGGCGCTATTTCGTCGTGGGGGCCATCCAGCGGGACTACACGCTGGTGATGGGTGTTGTGGTGTTCTATGCGAGCCTCATCATCATACTGAACATGCTGGCCGATCTGCTGCTGGCCGCCCTCGATCCCCGGGTGCGCATCGATTGATGGGCCAAGAGGACTGACGGGCGAACAGCACGGACGGGCCAGGGGGATTGCCGGCCCCACGCGACCCGCAAAAAGGGAGCCAAGCACGCCATGACCTCCACATCCCTGTCCACGGAGCCCGAGGGCCCCGCGCCGGTCCTGGTGCAGGGCGAGCCGGAGGAGCGAGCGCCGGTCGAGGGGCGCAGCCTGTGGGACGATGCCCTGGCCCGCCTCCGGCGCAACCGTGCGGCCATGGTCAGCCTCGGCGTCCTCGGCGTCATCGCGCTGCTGGCCATTGTCGGGCCCTGGCTCAGCCCCTACACCCTGGAGGGGACCGATTGGGGCGCCATCAGCCGGGCGCCCTCCTTCAGCAACGGTCATATTTTTGGGACGGACGGCACGGGGCGGGATATTTTCGTGCGCACCCTGTGGGGGGCGCGGGTATCGCTCGCCATCGGTATCGTCGCCACGGCCGTCAGCCTGGTGATCGGCGTGTTGTACGGAGCAACGGCCGGATATCTGGGCGGGCGCGTCGATACACTGATGATGCGCTTTGTGGACATTCTCTATTCACTGCCCTTTGTGTTTTTCGTCATCATCCTGATCACGGTGTTCGGGCGCAATTTCATCCTGCTGTTCGTCGCCATCGGCGCCATTGAATGGCTGACCATGGCGCGCATTGTGCGCGGCCAGACCCTGTCGATCCGCCAGAAGGAATTCATCGAGGCGGCCCGGGCCACCGGCGTCGATACAGTGACGATCCTGCGCCGCCACATTCTGCCCAATGTCATCGGTGTGGTGATGATCTACGCCACCCTGACGGTGCCTACGGTGATCCTGGTGGAGAGCTTTCTGAGCTATCTCGGTCTCGGCGTGCAGGAGCCCATGACGAGCTGGGGGCGGCTCATCTCCGAAGGCGCCCCGCAAATGGACACGGCCTGGTGGACGCTTGTGTTTCCTGCCGGCTTCATGGCGGTGACGCTGTTCTGTTTCAACTATATCGGGGACGGTCTGCGCGATGCCTTCGATCCAAAGGATCGCAGCGCGTGACGGTCCGCGCGGACAAAAAGGGAGGGTGCCATGGGCGTCTTCGATGACGGCGCGGTCGTGCTGGGCCTCGCGACGGCCATCTGGGCGGTGCTGATGATCGCCAATCGCCGGCTGGGGCCGAGCCGCACTTTGCGCCGCGTTCTTTACGGCGCGGGCTTTGTGATCCTGGGTTATGCAGTGATGCGGCTGGCCGGCATGGCGTGATGCGCCGCCAGCCCGATCCAGCCGGCCCGAATGCCGGCCGGGATCAACCCTGCGTGGGTTTCAGCGTTGAGTGAGCTTCAACTCGATCCGACGATTGCGCCGGTAGGCGTCTTCCGACGTGCCGCGATCCAGCGGGTGGAAGGAGCCGAGACCCGCCGCGATCAGATGCTCGCCGTCGATGCCCTGATTGCGCAAGAACTCGACCACCGAAATGGCGCGGGCGGCGGACAAATGCCAGTTGCTGGGATACTGAGTCGTGCGGATCGGCCGATCGTCGGTGTGGCCATCGATCCGCAGCACCCAGGCCAGTTCTTCGGGAATGTCGCTTTCGAGCTGGCGCAGGGCGGCCGCAAGCTTGCGCAACTGGCGCTTGCCCTCGGCATTGATTTCCGCCGTGCCGGAACCGAACAGGACCTCGGACTGGAACACGAAGCGGTCGCCTTCGACGCGGATATTGTCCCGGTCCGCCATGACATCGCGCAGGCGGCCGAAAAACTCCGACCGGTATTTCGCCAGTTCCTGGACCTTCTGGGCCAGGGCGGTGTTCAGGCGCTTGCCGAGATCGGCAATGGTCGCCTTGTTCTCCCGGTCCCGTTCTTCTGCAGCATCGAGCGCGGCCTGAAGGCTGGCGATCTGGGTGCGCAGGGCACTCATTTGGCGATTGAGAAGGGCAAGTTGGGCCTCCGCGGCCGACTTGGCCTGGCGCTCCTCATCAAGCTGGGTGCGCAGGGTCGTCATGCGGCTTTCAAGATCCGCCACTGCGTCGGGTTCGGGGTCCGGCTCGGCCAATGGCGTGGCGAGGGAGGGGCCAAACACCGGGTCGGCCTCGGGCTCCTCCAGGCCCGCGAGTTGCGCCGACAAGGCCTCCGCTTCGTTGGTGCGTGCCGCGAGGGTCGCGCGCAGTTCCGCGATTTCGGCGCTCAGGCTGTCCTTTTCCTGCTGCTCCAGGCTTAGCAGATTGCTGAGTTGTGCGATCTGCTCCTGGAGCCGCTGATTGGCGGTGTCGAGGCGCGAGGCGAATTGGTCCTGCACATATTTCGCAAGGACGAACAAGGTCATCAGCAGGGTGATGACCAGGACCAGCGTGGCGAGCGCGTCCACGAAGCCCGGCCAGTAATCTCCGGACGTGTCGCGGGTTCGGCCATAGCGTCCGGCCATGGCCGTTACCCCCTGTCCGGACGGGTGGAGGCCGCGCCGCCACCGTCACCGCCGCGCCGGCCCTCGATGATCAGGGCCGCGATGGTCTTGGTCAGGATCTTCATTTCAGAACGCAGTTCCTTCAGAAGATCGGAGCGGCTTTCCTCGGCGAGTTCCCGCAAGGAATGGGCGATGGTGTTGATGCTGCGCAGGGCTTCCAGGATCTCCCGCTCATGGGAGCCCCGGGCATGGGTCACGAGTTCCTGGAGATAGGGCTGCAGATCCTGGCGCCCGTTGCCGTTGCCGCCCAGGCCATTGCCGCCGCCTTCGCCGGACTGACCGTGATCCGCCAGGGCCTCGGCGCTTTGCAGGATGCGACTTGCGGTCTTGTCGAGGCTGCGCAGGGTCTCGAGGCTGGCCTTGTCGACCCCGGCATCGTGCTGCTCGTCCGCGCGAGCCACCAGCCGGTCGAGACGGGCATTGAGTTCGCGCAGGAGGGACGGGTCCATGGGCATGACCGGCGCGGGGGCGGATGCCCCGTCCCCATCGACGGGCACAACAGGGGCGCCCTGGCCCTGGGTCACGGACACGAGATGCAGAATGGATCCGTTCAGATCCTTGAGCGCCTGGACGGTCTGATCGCCGGTGCCCCGTTCCGCGTGCTGGAGCAGCCGGGCCGCGATCTCCCGCAGCGACATCAGCGTCTTGCCCAGCTTTTCATCGGACTGCTGGGTCGCCGCCGCGAGTTGCGTGAGGGCCTGTCCGATGCCGCTGAGATTGACGCCGCCACCGCCGCCGGCCGCCGGGGCGAGGGCACCGCCGCCGCCGTGCTCGGCGGACTGGCGGGTCGCAACGGCGATTGCCTGGAGCATTTCCATATGCTGGCGATGGCGCTCTTCGGCCTGGACGGCCTGATCCTTGGAGAGGGCCGCAAGGCCGCCGATCAAGTCCCGCTGGGACCGGATGACCTCATCCATGGCCGACAGGTTCTGGGTGGTCTGGACGATCCACTGTTCCGTGGCGGCGCGGCGCTCCTCGGCTTGGGCAATGGTCTGTCGGAGTGCGTCAATATGGCGCATATTGGCATCCAGCATGCCCATCATGTCCGGTGTCGCCGTCGCTCCCGCCGGACCCTCGCCCAGGCCGGTTCCGCCGATATGGGTGATGGTGCTGAGCCATTCCTCGAAGTCGTTGTAGAAGCGGTTTTGCGCCTGCGCGGCCTGCAGCCCCAAAAACCCTAGAATCAAGGACCCGGAAATGCCGAACAGGGAAGAGGAAAAGGCCGTATCCATGCCCGCCAAGGGACCGGTCAGGCCTTGTTGAAGGTCTTCAAAGGCCGCTTCGGGCGACCCACCGCCCACGCTGATGGCTTCAAGCGTGCCCTGGATGGCGCCCGTGGACTGCAGAAGCCCCCAAAACGTCCCGAGAATGCCGAGAAAGATCAACAAATTGGCAGTGTAGCGCGTGATTTCCCGGGATTCGTCCAGGCGCGCACCGATGGAGTCCAGGATCACCCGGTTCGAGGTGGCTGAAAGGGCCACCGATCCCTGCTGGTCCCGCAGCATGCTCGCCATCGGAGAGAGCAGCGACGTGCGGCGCGGCATGGTGAGTTCCGGATCACCGCGGCGGAAGGCGTTAACCCACTGAACCTCCGGACCCAGCGCCAGCACCCGCGTGATGCAGTAAATGACACCCAGGATCATCACCAGAAGGATCAAGGTGTTGATCACCGGATTGCCAAGAAAGGCGTCGATGACCGGGGTGCGGACCAGATAGGCGACGATCCCGACAATGATCAGGAACAGCACCATGCGGAACAGATACCGCCCCGGTGCTGTCATAGCCGCGTGCAAGTCGGCGGTCATTTCATCCGTTGTGTTCATTTCCGCCCCGTTCTCTCCCCGCTCCCCAGCCCATGTCGCCTTGGTCCTGCCCCCGCTCTCCCATGCTTGGCTCGCACAGGGCCGTGGCCAGGATGGGGCAATGGTCAGGAAAAATTCCTCGCTCGCGTCCGTGCCCGCAAAATCGGGTCCCGCGGTGCCCCGCCAAAAGGCCCCGGTCGCCGATGATCATCTCCCGTCACCCGACCATGAGCATGGCACAGACGGGCCGGCCACTCCGATGACGCAAATGGCGTGCCCCAATGAAGCATACCCCGTGCCATACCGGGCAGCTGGCACAAAAGCTAGCCGGAAGAATAAATCAGGTCGACCCTACGGGATACGAGCCGGCCTTCGGACGGGTCATCGCCCTGGGCGCCGACGTGCACGTCAACGCCAGCGCCGGCCGGCACACTGGGCAATGCTGCCGCTTGGCCCGAACCGAGCCACTGCGTGGACGCAATTCCCGCAGCCCGGGCTGGTGAGCGCATGAGGGGTGCCGCGAGGCGCACCGTGTCGACGGCGACACCGCGGCGGGCCAGATAGGCCCGAACGCCGAGGGCCCTGAGACGGGCCTGGGCCGGGGTCTCCCACTGCGCCGTATGGGGACGGATGATCAGGGAGCCCGTCTGGTCTCGCAAGCGGGCCGCGATGCGATCCAGGGTCCGGCAGGACGCCGCCGTCAGCGACACCCCGTCGGCCGCCACATACAGGGTCTTGTGGGGTGCCGGCCCCGCGCGCCGGACCGGGCCCGATCCGCCGCCGCCGGTATTGTTCCGGAGGGAAGCGGCGTTCTGGGACGGCACGACCGCCCGCCAGATGCGCCCGGACTCCATGCGGTCGAGAAAGTCGAGGGAATTGCGCGGCACTTCCGAAGTCAACCGTTGCCAAAGGCGCGGGGCCGGCCGGCGCATGGTGGGAACGGCGGCACTGCGTGCCACGCGCTTTCGGGATGCCGGCTGGGGCGCCATCCAATCGAGTTCGGTGCGCCCGCTCCAGGCCGTGCGGATCGAACCATCCGGTGCCGACAAGGGTCCGATGGAGATAAAGGCGACCGAGCGGTGATCGAGAACCAGGGGGCGAGCGGGCATGAGCCGGACCGGATCGAGATCCAACGGGGCAAGGCCCGGCACGGGTGCCAACGGCCCGGATGGGGCGGCGTTTGGCGCAAGAGGGGATGGAGCGGCCGCTCGCGCGGGCGGCACAGCGACCAGGGCTGCGACCGTGGTCGGCGCAGCCGTCCGGGACCGGATCCAGGCGCGAACATCCGCCTGCGTTCTGCGGGCAATGACCGGAGGCAGTCCAGGCTCCTGACCTGACGTCTGGCCTGACGTCTGGCCTGATGTCTGGAACGGGCCGGCATTCTGAGTGTCCGGGGCACTCGGCGCTGCCGTGCCGGAAGGGGCGTCCGCCGACAGGCGCCCGGCGGCGGCCCAGACCGGCGCCCAGATCTGGGGACCGAGCCCCAACATGGCGCCGCCCAGACTGACCAGCACGAGAAGGGCCGTCGGTCTGCGGATGGACCCGCGCCGGGGCGCGGGAGCCTTCTTCCGGGGCACGGGTCTGGGCATGGTCCGGCGGTACTCCGGGGGCCGCATTGTGGCGTGACCTTGGGCGATACGCGCCATGCTCCGGTCCTTTTCAAGCCCCCCTTGGCCCGCACCCGGATGGTCCGGGCGCATTCGTTCGATCATTCGGCGCTGTTCATAAGGCCGGTTTTTTTCATTTGGCCACTTTTCTTCATGTGGTCTTTCGTGTTTGCCGTACCGGTCACGATGCGGATCATGGGGCTGCGATCTCGAACCATCCCCATGCACGCCATCCGTATACCCGCGGTTTTCTGATTGTCCGCCTGGTGCGCCCACACTACTCATGCCCTGACGGTTCATGCCCACAAGGCCCATACCCATACGGCCCGTAACTGTCCCGCGGTCCATTCAAAGTGAACCATGTGCCATACAGATTGGTTCAAAATGAGACAGCCGATCCCCGAAAACAGTGTTTACGGAACACTGTTTCGCCCCAAGCAGTTGATCATGTCAACCGTCAAAAAACTATGAATGGGACCTGAACGGATCGAGGCCGTTACTTGGCAGCCTGCTATTCCTTGGACAGTCCGGAGAGCACCGCGCCGAGGGGGCGGGTCAGGCCGCCCGCGGCGGCAAGGATCGTTCCCTTGGTGAGCATTTCGGACTGGCCGTCGAGGTCCTGCACGATGCCGCCGGCTTCGCGCACCAGGACGATCCCGGCCGCCATATCCCAGGGCTTGAGATCGCGCTCCCAGAAGCCGTCGAACCGGCCTGCGGCCACAAAGGCGAGGTCCAGGGCGGCCGAGCCGAAGCGCCGGATGCCCGCCACCAGGGGCATCATCGCGTCGAGTTCGCGGGCGAACTGGTCGAAGCCCGGCTTGCCCTTGAACGGAATACCAGTGGCGATGAGACTTTCCTCGAGACTTGTGCGGGCGGAGACCCGCAGGCGGCGCTGGTCGTTGAGATAGGCGCCCTTGCCCTTCTCGGCCGTGAACATTTCATCCGTGATGGGATTGTAGACGACGCCGGCAACAAGCTGGCCGTCCCGCTCCAGCGCGATGGAGATGGCAAATTGCGCCAGTCCGTGGACGAAATTCGTCGTTCCGTCGATAGGGTCGACGATCCAGCGGTGGCTTTTGTCCGTGCCCACCTCTTCGCCGCCTTCCTCCATGAGGAACCCGTAGCCGGGCCGCGCCTTGGACAGATCTTCCTTGAGCGTTTTTTCCGCTTTCAGATCGGCGGCGGTGACGAAATCCGCCGGCCCTTTCTTGGAGATCTGAAGCTGCTCGACTTCACCGAAATCACGCACCAGCGCCCGACCGGCCCGGCGGGCCGCCTTCACCATGACATTCATCACCGGGGAGGCGCTCATCACTCAAAACCTTATGACGTCGGGGCCATGACCCAAAAGGCGACACGCGGATTGCCCGGGAGGAGGGGGTGCACGCCGCCGGCAAAACCATCCGCTCGTTCCGTGCCCTGTGGAACGCGCCGTCGGCGGGCCGAAGCCCGCCCTGCGGTCGAAAGGCCGTGGCGGGTGATCAATCGGCGCGGCGGATATAGGTCACTTCGTTCGTGTCCACGACGATTTTTTCGCCGGTCTCGATAAAGGGCGGCACCATCACGCGCAGGCCGTTTTCCAGTTCTGCCGGTTTGTAGGACGCCGTGGCGGTCTGGCCCTTCACCGTGGGCTCGGTCATGGTGATCTCGAGGGTCACCTGGTCGGGAAGATTGATGCCCAGCGGCCGCTCCTCGTGGAACTCCAGCGTGACCTTCATGCCCTCCTGGAGGAAGGCGGCCCGGTCGCCCACAAAGTCCTTTTGCAGTTCGATCTGCTCGTAGGATTCCATGTCCATGAACGTCAGCATGTCGCTGTTCTCGAACAAGAACTGGTGGTCTTTCTGTTCAAGGCGCACGCGTTCCACCGTCTCTGAGGACCGGAAGCGTTCGTTCAGCTTCGTGCCGTCGATGAGGTTCTTCAGTTCCACCTGATTGAACGCGCCGCCTTTGCCCGGCTTCACGGACATGGTTTTCACGGCGACCCAAAGGCCACCCTTGTGCTGGACGACGTTGCCGGGCCGGATTTCGTTGCCGTTTATTTTCATCACGGATCCTTGATGTGAGACGTCCGGGGCCGCCGTGAGGGGCGCCGCACCGGGCCTGAATTCGACGGCGGACCCTAACAAGCCCCCTGTCGCACCGCAACGGCCCGCGATGGCGGGGGCGATCGGCCCAACCGCCTGTCCGTCTGGTCCGTAAATCCTCTGAAAACCCTTCCGAAACCACAGGAGGCAACGACGTGAAAACCGGACCCTGGATGGCTGCCCTGGCCCTCACCGCGACGCTGGCACTCGGCGGATGCCGCCTGCTGGGCCCCTTGCCCGAGGCCACCGATCTCGAAGATCGCCTTGCCATGATGCCCCGCCAGGGCCTCGATCTGGAGGCCCCCGTCACGATCCGCTGGAACCGTCACCAGGTGCCCTATATCTTGGCCGCCTCGGACCGTGACGGGGCTTATGCCCTGGGACTGGTCCACGCCCATCTGCGCCTGGGTCAACTCGAAATGCTGCGCCGGATCGTCCAGGGGCGGATTGCCGAGATGGCCGGCCCGCCCGCGGCGGAGTTCGATGCGGCGATCCGGGCCGTGGGCTTCTATCGGGCCGCCGGGGCCTCCGTGGCGGCCATGCCGCCCGAAACCCGGACCTGGGTGGATCGTTTCGTGGCCGGTATCAACGATTACAAGGGTCTGATCGAAACCCAGCCCTATGAGGTCCGTGCCCTGCTGCTGGACGAGACCGACACCCCTTGGGTGCCCGAAGACGTTGTGGCCATCGGCCGGCTCGGCTCCATCGATGTGAGCTGGTTCGACTGGCTGCGCCTCCTGCCGTCCCGGACCGAGGAGACCTGGCCCGAGATCCTCGCTGCCGCCCTCGCGCCGGCCTTCGAGGATCCCGTGAGTTTCGGCGGCGAGGCCGTCGAGGCGCGGCTCGACCGCCCCAAAGACGAAGGCGCACTGACGCCCGCGGGACGGCGCCTTGCCGGTTGGCTCGAGGCCCTGAAACAGCGCGGCAGCAACAGCATGGTCGTGGGCGGCGGGAAAGCCGCGGGCGGGGCCGCCATGATCGCCTCGGACCCCCATTTGGGCTTTGTCCTGCCCAATATCTGGCTGATGGCCGGCCTCAAGACGCCCGATCTTTCCGTTGTCGGATTGATGGGGCCTGGCCTGCCCATTTTCGCCCTGGGGCGCACGCCCGACATCGCCTGGGGCGGCACCAATCTGCATGCGGCGAGCAGCGATCTCGTGGATGTCTCCGGCCTCGATCCGGCGCAACTCACCACAGAGCGCCACGAGATCGGCGTGCGCGCCTGGAAGGGCCGGACGGCGGAAAACCGCTTGACCCCCTATGGCCCCGTGATCACCGATGTGGAGGTCGTCCGCGAGGGCCTGGGCCTCGAAAAGGACGACGATGCGGTCTGGGCCCTGCGTTGGACCGGCCATCTGCCCAGTGACGAAATCACCAGCCTGCTGAAGATCCTCAAGGCCCGGGACTTCGAGGCCTTCCGCGCGGCCTTCGGCGGCTTCGCCCTGCCCGGCCAGAACATGCTGTATGCGGATGCCCGGGGCGGGATCGGCCATATCCTGGCGGCCCGGGTGCCCGCCCGGCGCAATGAGCGTCCCGGCGATCTCGTCATCGCGCCGGCGCAGGCGGACCGGGACTGGGCCCGCCTCCTCGACGCCACGGCGTTGCCTTACGCGCAGGATCCCGGCACCGGTTTTCTGGCCTCGTCCAACAACCGCCCCACCCGCTCCGATGTGCCCGTCGGCTTCTTTTACGGGCAGCCGGACCGCTTCTTGCGGGCGCGCCAGCTTCTGGGTGCCGCAGAGGACATGACGATCCGGGATTTGATGGCCGTCCAGCGGGACGTGACGTCTGCCGCGGCGCTGCGCCTGCGGGATCGGCTTGTCGTGCGGCTCGATCCGATGCTGTCCGGGCTTGAGGGCGAACGGGCCCGGGCGTGGCGGGCACTCAAGGACTGGGACGGACGGTATGAGCGGGACGCGCAGGCGCCGGTGCTGTTCGAGGCGTTCCTCGTGACGTTGGGCGAGGGCCTTCTTCCCGATGCGCAGGACCTGTCGGACCGGGTAACGAGCGATACCAACCGGTATAAAAAGCGTCTGGAAACGGCCATCACCGCCGCCGATGACGTCGCCCTGCTGGCGGCCGCCCGGCCGGCCCTGGGGGCAGCCGTTGAGGCGGCGGAGGACTTTCCCACCTGGGGCGCCATGCACCGCCTCGCGCTTCAGCATCCCCTGGCCCTTGTGCCAGTGGTGGGCTCGCGCTTTCCGGTCATCGACGTGCCCACGGGCGGCAGTTCTGAGACGCTGCTAAAAACCTCCCATGCGCCCACGGATGAACGGCACCTGGCCGGCTATGGTTCCCAGGCTCGCCATGTCTCCGATCTTGCCGATCCGGATGCGAATTATTTCCTTCTGGCCGGCGGCCAGGACGGCTGGCTCAACTCCTCCACCTTCGCCGACCAGGTCCCCCTGTGGCAGGACGGCCAATATATCCGCATGCCCCTGACACCCGAAGCCATCAAAGTCGAGTTCCCCATCGTGACGGAACTAACGCCGTAGGGCGGGCCTTGGCCCGCCGTTCGATCCCGCAACGGACGGCGGCCCCAATGGGTGGTTCCATCGGAGGTTGAGATCCGTGCAAAGATCTTGTACCTGAGAGGCGGCTATGTTCCGTTTGTTTAACGCGCAACAAATGGATGCAATCCGTAGGGCGGGCCTTGGCCCGCCGTTCGATCCCGCAACGGATGACGGGGCGTGCGGACGGTTTCGTCGGCGGGCCAAGGCTCGCCCTACCAGCAGAGTGTACCCCTTGTGCACAACTGAGCCGAGGCGTTTGCCATGCCCAATTATCGGCGGCTGTTTGTTCCTGGTGGAACATACTTCTTCACGGTGAATGCGGCAGATCGAAACGACAGCATACTGACGGATAATATCGGCCTTCTGCGCGCCGCCTTTCGAACCGTGAAAACCCGGCACCCCTTCGACATTCTCTCGATCGTCGTCCTGCCCGATCACCTCCATACCGTCTGGCGGCTTCCCGAGGGAGATGCGGACTATTCGCTCCGCTGGCGCTGGATCAAGTCGCACTTTTCAAGGCATGTTCAAGGTGCCGAAACGCGCAGCGCGTCACAGGTTCGGCGCCGCGAGCGGGATCTATGGCAGAACCGGTTTTGGGAACACATGATCCGGGACGATGAGAGTCTCGAGCGGCATATTCACTACTGCCATCTCAACCCGGTGAAGCACGGTCACTGTGGAAGCGTGGCCGATTGGCCGTACAGTTCCTATCACCGGGATGTGTCGCGCAGCATTGTACCAAGCCCCTGCCATGGCGATCCGTCCATGGATTGGAATGCAGGTGAACGGTAGGGCGGGCCTTGGCCCGCCGTTCTATCCCGCAACGGATGACGGGGCGTGCGGACGGTTTCGTCGGCGGGCCAAGGCTCGCCCTACCAGCAGAG